>NZ_JBSHXH010000004.1:0-932500 GCF_053613775.1 Desulfoprunum sp. | reverse complement strand
TGAGAAGATCATCTGTGATCTGACCGGGGCCGAAGCAGCCCTGGTCGTCAACAATAATGCAGCCGCTGTCCTGCTGGTTCTTGAAACGCTTGCCCGGGGGACCGAGGTCATAGTGTCGCGGGGACAGCTGGTGGAGATCGGCGGATCGTTCCGTATTCCCGATGTCATGGCCAAGAGCGGTGCCCGGCTGATTGAAGTCGGAGCCACCAACCGGACCCATCTGTTCGACTACGAACGGGCGATTACCCCGGAAACGTCGATGCTGCTCAAGGTGCATACCTCCAACTTCAGAATCATCGGCTTTACTTCAGAGATTTCAGCTGAAGAAATGGTCTGCCTGGCCCAACGACACGGATTGCTCGTGATGGAAGACCTGGGAAGCGGCTGCCTGGTCGATCTTTCCAGGTTCGGCCTGCCCAAGGAACCAACGGTGCAGGAAATCGTCAAGGCCGGTGTCGATATCGTCACCTTCAGCGGCGATAAACTGCTTGGCGGACCACAGGCCGGGATTATTGTCGGCAAGCGGGACGTGATCGAAAGGGTGAAGAAAAACCCCTTGAACCGGGCGCTCAGAATTGACAAGTTCACCCTGTCCTCACTGGAGATGATCCTGCGCGAATATTTCGACTCCAACGCCGCCCTGCAGAATATCCCGACATTGGCCATGCTGACCGTTTCTTCGGAAAAGATAAAAAAACGTGCCCGGGCGCTGCTTCGGCGCACCAGTAAATATATAGCCGATCGTTGTGTCATGTCGTTGATGCCGACCGTATCCCGGGTCGGTGGAGGCGCCATGCCGGAATATAGTCTCCCTACCTGGGCGGTTGCTCTCGAGCCACATGATATCAGTCTGAATTCGCTGGAGACGGACTTTCGCCAGTTGCCGGTGCCTCTTGTCGGCAGAATAGAACATGACAAATTTGTATTGGATATGAGAACGATACAGGAGGATGAGATCGTCATGGTTGCCGACATCCTCTCAGGCTACTTTGGCAAGGGGCCAGTATCGTGATGGAAAGATTCCCCCTCCCGGCAGTTCATTGGACTGTCGAGAATCATGATTTCATCCGCTTTTCACAGGAATATTCCGGGATACTGCGGAAAAGGATACCGACGGCGGCCTCTGTCACCTTTTACACCGACTTGAAGCGGTTGGAGACGGTTCTGCCGGACAGTCATGTCAGGGCGAAGGCGGCAGATCTCTTCGCCCTGGATGTGGCTGACCGCGAGCCTGTCATATTCGCGCCGGGCGGTATCCTGCTGCCGTTTGTCACCGGCAAGGGCCGGGTGGTGGTTGCCTGTCTGTCCGGCCTTGATCCTCTCGTCGTCGAGAGAGTGGCGAAGGATTGGCTTGCGGAGGTGCAGGCGGCGGCATTCCGTGATTTTCTCTCCGTCAAACAAACCAGAGTGGAGGCTGCAAGCGGTCTGTGCAATATTTCCCACCTGTATGCCCTCCTTGAAACCCCGTCTGAGGCTGGTCCCGTTCATCTGGTACTGATCGAACTCCAGCCGCGAACCAGGTCATCACGGGATGCATTTCAGAATGCACGAAGGGCGGCTATTGTCCTGCAGGGTTTTGTTGGCGACAGCGGAATTGTCCATCATCTTGGGCAGTGCATATTCGCCATTTTTCTCCGGGATCTGCAGGAGGATGAATTCTCCGAGCGATATGGCTCAAAGCTCGTCGCTCTGCTGAAGAGAGATGGCTTCTATAGGGTCCATGTCGGATCCAGCAGCGGCAGGGGAGAATCATTGCCGGAAGCGGTGCTCACAGAAGAACGGGATCGTCTCATGTCCGAGGCCTGGGCTGCCCTGCAGACCGCCGAGCGACGTGGACCATTCACCTTCTGTGACTACAGGGTCCTTGCCCATCCGGAGCGACATCCACTCTTTCCCTTGAGCGAGGGCCTGATCCGCAGGGTCAGGAGGCAATATTCGAGATCAGGGAAATTTTGTTTGGTTGAACTGGCAAAGGAAGGGTGGACGGGAGATCGACTCGCCGAGCTGGTCGGCAGGCATTTCGCCCCGGATCGCTCCTTTGCTGATGCGGCATCCGTCGTGCTGTTTCTTGACGGAGCTACAGGCCGGGATGCCCATCAGCAGGTGGCCAGACTCCTGCGGATGCTCGATCGAGAAACCGGTTGCGAATGCCGGGTTTCCGCCGGGATCGGCTCCTTCCCGTTCGCCGACTTTCACAAGGGCGAGATTCTGGCGAACTGTCGCAAGGCCCTGCTGCATGCAGCGTTCTTCGGCCCCGGGTCAATCGTCGAATTTGATGCCGTGAGTCTCAATATCAGCGGCGACATGTTTTATGGAGATGGCGATCTGTCGCGGGCATTGGCGGAATACAGACGCGGTCTCGTCTGCGATCCGGACAACGTCAATCTGCTCAACAGTCTGGGCGTCACCTATGCCATGCTGGGCCGACATTCCTTCGCCAGAGAGAGCTTCAGGAAGGTGCTTGCCGTGGAATCGGATAATTTCATGGCATTGTACAACCTTGGGCTGGATGAGGTCCGGCGCGGTGATCTGCATGGAAGTCTGAAGCACTTCGAACGGGCGCTGGAGGTCTGTTGCGAGGATGATGGCCTCGAGACAAGAAAAGATCTGCAACTACAGTTGGGAAAGCTGTATTGCCGGCTCGGCATGTTCGACCGGGCCTACCCTCTGCTGATGGAATGGCACGACACGGCGACCGGCTTGCAGCAGTCCGGGCCGGCCTTGAAGTACCTCGGTGAGGCCTGTTATGGTCTGGGGCGGAAGGATGAAGCCAAGGTCTGGCTCCAGAAAGCGTTGCGGTTCAATGAGCTTGATCCCGAGGCATTGAGCCTGCTCGGGCTTGTCTATATGGAGGAGGGGGAGGGCCATCAGATCGCCTTGGCTCTATGCGACAAGGGGGTCGAACTGAATCCCGACAATGCGGCATCCAGGCTGAGGCTGGCCAAGGTGCAGATCGCCTGCGGACTGCTGGTCGAAGCCCGGCGGAACCTGATGCAATGCCGTGGCCAAAAGAGAAATATGCCGGAATTCCAGATCTGCCTTGGACAGCTGTGGTTGAAACTCGGCAGGAAAAGGCGGGCGGATCGATGGTTTGCCAAGGTCTTGCAGAAACATGATCTTTCCCCTGAGCTGGCAGGTATGGCACGGGATCTGATGCGAAATTGAGGGTAAGGAGCGTTATGGAATTCCGGGAGCGGAGAAGAATCAGAAGGGAGCCGAAGTATTGCCTGGATAACACCGTCATCGGCGATTCCTGGCGGATGTTCCGGATCATGTCTGAATTTGTGGATGGCTTCGATGCGATGTCGGCCGTGGATCTGCCTGGGGTGACGATCTATGGATCAGCCAGGACTCCGAAAGATCACAAGTATTACCAACTGGCCGAGCAGATTGCCGCAGGTCTTGCCGAAGCAGGGTATGCGATCATTACCGGAGGCGGTCCCGGCATCATGGAGGCCGCCAACAAGGGGGCCACGGAGGCTGGCGGGGTATCGATCGGACTCAACATCAGTCTGCCACACGAGCAGGCACCGAATTTGTATACGAATTTCCCTTTGCATTTCAAATACTTTTTTGTACGAAAAGTAATGTTCATGAAATATTCGATGGCCTTCGTCTGCATGCCGGGCGGGTTCGGCTCGCTCGATGAACTTTTCGAGTCGATGACCCTGATCCAGACTCAGCGGATCAAGCCTTTTCCGATAGTGCTGGTCGGCAGCAGTTTCTGGGCTGGACTTGTTGACTGGATCAGGGATACACTCCTGACGGCAGGAAATATCGACGAGGAAGACATGCTGTTGAT
Organism: Desulfoprunum sp.; assembly: GCF_053613775.1. Classification (NCBI taxonomy): domain Bacteria; kingdom Pseudomonadati; phylum Thermodesulfobacteriota; class Desulfobulbia; order Desulfobulbales; family Desulfobulbaceae; genus Desulfoprunum; species Desulfoprunum sp. The sequence goes on along the minus strand of NZ_JBSHXH010000004.1, from coordinate 928,698 downwards.
CAAGGTGCTTGATGAGGTGGAGGATGTCATCAGTTTCATCAGGAAGACGGTGATAGTGTAATCGCATAAACATCGCTGCAGCCGGCTGAAAGCAGTCGGCAGGCCGGTTGAATTCTGCTGATAAGAAATCGAGGAGAGAAACGGAATGGCGCAGATTGACGCATTTTTCAAGCTGATGAATGATGAAGGGGCCTCCGATCTTCATATGGTCGCGGAGCAACAGCCATTGCTTCGTATCCGGGGGGATGTGGAGCGGGTCAAGTTCAAGAAGATGGGGAATGAAGAACTGCGGGCCATGCTGTACGAGATCTGCCCTGAGGAAAAGATCAAGCTGTTCGAGGAGACCGGTGATATTGATTTCGGCTATGAAATCCCCGGTCTGGCCCGTTACCGCTGTAATTTCTTTCAGCAGAGATACGGGATTGGGGCGGTATTCCGCGAAATCCCCAGCGAGATCATGACCTGCGAGCAACTCGGACTGCCGAAGGTCATCGCCCGCCTGGCGCATCTGCCGAAAGGCCTGGTCCTGGTGACCGGACCGACCGGCTCCGGCAAGTCGACAACTCTGGCGGCGATCGTCGATGAGGCGAACAAGACGCGGAAGGACCATATCCTGACCATCGAGGACCCGATCGAGTTCGTGCACAAGAGTCAGAAATGCATCATCAACCACCGCGAGGTGGGGAGCCACACCCGGTCGTTTTCCGCGGCCCTGCGCGGGGCCCTGCGTGAGGATCCGGACATCATCATGGTTGGTGAGATGCGGGACCTGGAGACGATATCCCTGGCGATGGAGGCGGCCATGACCGGGCATCTGGTCTTTGGCACGCTGCACACGATCAACGCGATGAAGACCGTGGACCGCGTCATCGAGATCTTTCCGGCAAGCCAGCAGGGTCAGGTCCGTTCAACCCTGGCCGATGCCTTGAAGGCCGTTGTCTCCCAGACCCTGTTCAAACGAGTCGATGTCAAGGGCCGCTGTGCCGCGCTCGAGATTCTCATTGCGACGCCCGCCGTGCGCAACCTGATCCGTGAGGCCAAGACCTACCAGATCCTGTCGTCGATGCAGACGGGGAAAAAATTCGGCATGCAGACCCTGGACGACGCCATTATGGAATATCTGGAGAAAAAGATGATCAGTCCGGACGACGCTTACTCGAATGCGGTCGAGAAATCGAAATTTCTCAAATTCCTCCGCAACCCGCCATCCGATTTTACCGAGGTCTGATCTCTCCAAAGGGATTGGTCAGGGTGGCGATTCCGCCACCCTGCTCTTCACCGCCTGCTCGGTTCCGTTCTGGCCGGCGGCGCGCCTGTCGTCGCTGATATTTCTCGATGTTGAGACGGTGAATCGGCTGCCGTCCGTCGCCGTGACAATGGTGCCGTCGCGGCCGGTCGTCAACATCGTGATCCCCAGTTCCTCACACTGCCGTTCCAGCCCCGGGTGCGGGAAATGACCGGGCTGGCGGCTACCGGCGGAAACGATGAGATATTCGGGGGCGACCGCCGCGAGAAAGGTTTGCGAATTGGACGTCTTCGATCCATGATGGGGCGCGAGGAGAATCGTCGCCGCCAGGTCCTCGTTCATATCCGTCAGTCCTCGCTCGATCGAGCGGCCGATGTCCCCGGGAAACAGCAGCGCGAAGCGGCCCAGGCGGGCCTGGATCACCAGCCCGCTGTCATTTCTTTGTTCCCCTTTTCCCGGTCTTTCTCCGGAGCCGGCAGACAGGTTGCGGATGCACCTGAGCCGGCCGCGGCCGATGCCGAAACGTTCCCCTTCGGTCGGCATCCTTACCTGCAGCCGCTGCCGCCGGGCCTGCTCCAGGAGTTCAGCGTAGGGGCGATCGTGTGCCGCCAGGCTGTTGGTCCAGAAAACGGCCGGAGAAAAACGCTCGAGGATAAACGGCAGACCATTATAGTGATCCGAGTCGGGGTGGGTGACGACGATATGATCGAGACGGGTGATCCCCTTATGCCACAGGAACGGGGCGATGACGGTTTCGCCGACGGTTCGCGAAGATGACGACGAGCCGCCGCCATCGATCAGGACCCGGTAGCCGCCGGGAAATTCCAGCAGGGTCGCGCTGCCCTGGCCGACATCGAGAAAACTGACCGTGAGGTCCTTTTTGAACCTTTTCGTCAACTCATAGGGAGGGAGGATAAAAAGAACGAGGATGCAGGCGAAAACCGCCGCGGCGGCGATGAACAGCGTGCTGTTTTTCCGCCGGTGGCAGAGCAGCAGGAGCAGGACGGCGTAGTACGAGAAGATCAACCATATGCTGGGAGTCGGCAGCCAGGCGCCGGAGCAGGGCAGCAGCGTGAATATGTTCATGGTCTCCAGCGACAGCGTCAGCCCGGGGGCGCCGATGCGGAGCAGGGCTGCCGCCAGGTCCGGTGCAATGGGCAACGCCAGGCAGGAGAGCAGGGCCAAGGGGAGGCTCCAGAGACAGATCAGGGGTTCGACGAGGAGATTGGTCAGGGGGGCGATCAACGACAGGTGGTTGAAGTGGTAGAGCAGCAACGGGGCGGTGCCCAGGGTGGCGGCGACGGAGACGAGGAGGGCGGCGGCGAGCCAGCGCCGGAAACGGTGGAGATAGGATCGAGCGGCAGATCCCTGGTCTTTGTTGCCGCCGGTCAATCGCCGCACTGCCGGTGCCGTCAGCGCAATCGAGGCCACGGCGGCAAACGACAGCTGGAACGACGCGGTGAACAGGGCCTGCGGCTGGATGAGCAGGATCAGCAGGGCGGCAGCGGCGAGGAGGGTGGAGATCGATTTCCGCCGATCGGTGCACAGGGCGACAATGGCGATGCAGCTCATGACCAGGGAGCGCAGGACCGGGACGTTCATCCCCGCCAGAAAGGCATAGAAGAGAAGAGGCGGCAGACAGGCCAGCATCGCTGTTTTCCGGACATTGGTGTGGAGGATCAGCCGGGTCGATCGGCGCAGCAGCCAGAAGGTCAGCCCGAAGAGCATGGTGGCGATGATGGCGAAATGCAGGCCGGAGATAGAGAGGATGTGCATCGTGCCGCTGTCGCGGAAGAGATTCCTGGTGGCATCATCGACCCGGGTCTGATCGCCGATGACCAGGGCGCGATAAATGCCGTTCAGCGGCGCCGGGATCGAATCGTCAATGGCGGTGCCGATTTGCCGGCGCAGCCGTTCCGGCATAAACCGGAGCCGGTGGAGGAACGGCTGAGGCGCCTGTATTCGGCTGATATACGCCGCTGAAGAGAGGTAGCCGGTGACCCGGATCCCTTGCCGGGCGAGGTGGGCCGGGTAGTTGAAGGTCCCCGGGGTGTTGAAGCGCGACGGCCGCTGCAGCGTCAGCCGCAGGGCCAGTACCGTTCCCGGGACAGTGAAATCGGGCCATGGCTCCATGGTTCTGACCAGCACCCGGCCCTCGGCCGCCTGAAATTGAGGCTGGTCGGCAAAGCGGACCGATTCAAGCTCGACTGTCGCCTGGCCTGTCGTGCGATCGTAGGTTGCCATCGAGGTCAGGGTGGCAATGACGATGGCCTCGCGCTTGTCCTGAATGAGGTTGAAGATATGGTCGGGCGATGAGGGCGGCCGGTCGGCGGAGATGCCGTGCAGGACGCCGAGAAGCAGAAAGAGGTTGAGGAGAGAGAGGTGGGCGGCGCAGGTCCGGTGCCGGAGGTAGAGCACCAGGGTGCCGATCATCGTTCCGGTGATGAGCGCGACGAGCAGCGACGATTGGATCGGCAGCAGAGCGGATAAGCCGATCCCGCCGGTAAAGCCGAGGATGACGGTGGTCAGAAGATATGATGAGAGAAGATGGGCGATGAAGGTCACAGGTAGGGACGGATGATTGTCAGATGGCGCGCGACCACGCCTTGCTGCCGCTCGATCCATTCGCGGGCGAGACGGCCGATGGTTTTTCGCCGGTCTTCGGCGGATAACAGGGCCTTCAGGGTATCGGCGAGCGACTTTCCGTCGGTGACCGTCAAGGCCCCGCCGGCGGCAACCAGATCATGACTGATTTCGGCGAAGTCCTCCATATGCCTGCCGAAGAGGACCGGAACCCCAAGGGCGGCCGGTTCGATGGGATTGTGGCCGCCTTCCGCCACGATGCTGCCACCGACAAAGGCGATGTCGGCCAGGGCATACAGCCATGGCAGCTCTCCAATGCTGTCGACCAGCAGGACCTCCGTCGTTTTTTCCGGTTCCTGTGAGCGCATCGTCACGGCAAGGTGGTGGCGGCCGGCGATCTGAGCAATCGCCGGGCAGCGGTCGGGATTGCGGGGGGCGAGGATGAGGCGGAGGCCGGGATGGTGCTTTTTCAGTTCAGCATAGACCGAAAAGATGATATCCTCCTCGCCTTCGTGGGTGGAACCGGCGACAAATATCAGACAGTTGTCCGGGAGGTGCATTGAGGGACAGGCCCGACGCCCGGCAGGCGAGGTGATCAGCGTGTCGAATTTGAGATTGCCGAGACGGTGCAGCTTGAGGGGATCGACGCCGAGCCGTTCCATATTGATCCTGTCCGTATCGGTCTGCAGGCAGAGATGGTCGAACGATCGGAAAAGGGGACGGAAAAAAAAACCGGCCCGCTGGTAACGATGGAATGACCGTTCAGAGATCCTGCCGTTGACCAGGATTGCCGGAATAGTGTTTTTGTTGAGGGCGGTCAGCAGGTTAGGCCAGAAATCAGTCTCGACGAGGATGTAGAGATCCGGTCGGATCAGGCGAAGAAACACGGCGATGACCGGTCCGATATCCAACGGTGACGGGAAGATGGCGTCGACCTGATCCTTCAGCAGGGTTTTCGCGAGAAGGAGTCCTGTCGCGGTCGTTGTCGAACAGACGATGCGGGCATCGGGAAACTCCTTGCGGAGGCCAAGGACGAGAGGACGGGCCGATGAAACTTCACCCATCGACAGGGCGTGAACCCAGACCGTTTTGCCGGTTGCCGGCGTCGATGGGAGCCGGCGTTGCAGGCCGATTCCCAAGCGGGACAGCAAGGTTGTCCGGTATTTGGGCCGGAGCAGGACCAGCAGGGCAAGAATTGGCCAGGCAATAACCAGGATGAGAAACTGGCAGAGATTGTAGATTGGTACCATTGATAATTTTTCTCCTTAGAATTTCAGGAATCTACCATAGACGGTCGGAGATGGAAAGTCCGGGATCGAAGGTCGGGAAAACCGGGGAGATGCAGCCTGGAGGCAGAGAATGAACATCATCCTGTTAGAGGAACGGGAGATCCATGGGGGACGGGTCGTCCTCGATGATCGTCGGGCGGTCCATATCCAGAAGGTCCTGCGGGCTACGGTCGGCGATCGGGTCCGGGTCGGGCTGGTTAACGGTCCGATGGGCAGCGGGGTGCTCACCGCGGTCGTCAAGGGGCGACCAACCCGGGTCGAACTGGTGGTGGAACTGAGCGAGCATCCGGCCCATCAGCCGGAGCTCGATATTATCCTGGCCCTGCCGCGGCCGATCATGCTCAGGCGCATCCTCGGGCAGGTCGCCGCGCTCGGCATCGGGACGCTGTTCATCATTCAGGCCAACCGGGTGGAAAAGAGTTTCTGGGATTCAAGTCTCCTGGAGCAGCACGAGTACCTCGAGCATCTCCGCCATGGACTGGAACAGGCGGTCGATACGCGGCTCCCCCAAGTCCAGATATTCAAGCGATTCAAGCCCTTTGCCGAGGATTTTCTGCCCCGGATCAAAGACGATTACCGCTTCAGGATCCTCGCCCACCCGTATGGGACTTCCACCCTGGCAGGATATCTCGGTCCCGGTCCGGGACGTATCCTTCTTGCCGTAGGGCCCGAGGGCGGTTGGGTTGACTTCGAGGTGGATCGGTTCGAGGCGCAGGGATTTTGCTGCTGTTCGATGGGGGAAAGAATCCTCAAGGTCGATACCGCCGTGGTCGCCCTGCATGCGCGGGTTTCAGCGATACGGGAAATGTTGTGTCGGTAGGCGGCGTGATGCCGACCTCGGCAGAGGCATCCTGGCCGCCAGCCGGCCGCCGTTATTGTCGGTGCAATCGCAATGGAACAGGGGAGCACGGCGCAGCGGCAGGATTTCCAGCCATGTTTTGAAGTCGATCAGCGCCAGAAAAAGATCGTGGAAACAGGAGGATGGTAATCAAAATCAAGGTATTCTGTCGTGATGCCGGAACCAACCGGCTATGGTAAAAAATCATATTTTCAGCTGTGGAGAAGGTAGTCTGCGCAAAAACTTCAAGAAAGATACCTATGTCGTTGTAAATACGTCACGAACAGCAGGTGTCAAACAACCTTGACTCATATCTCACCATAGCCTGATCAGGTGTCCTGAATACTGAATTCCCTCTTGTCGACCGGATGGCCATTCAGGTGAATCTGGACCTGCCAGCGCCCATATACGTTGCCCTTGAATTCCCGGCCGGTCACCAGTTCGGTGAAGGGGCCGTTCTTCATCAGCTCCAGCCAGAAATAGGACCGGTGCGTCAATTCGGGGGCATCCAGCAGGATCGTATGCTCGGAGGTGTTGATGGTCTTGCCTTCCGGATCGATCCACGAGGCTGACAGTCGGTGCTGCCCCTTGTCGAGGTCGTGGAGTTCCAGGACGATATAGATCCGGTCCGAGGGGAGAAACGTGTCCTGTTCCGTGACAAAGGGTTTCGCGTTGTACATCGCGGTTTCGAGGTTGGTGACCTTCCTGACGGAATCATCCGTCCCGGTTGTTGCGGCGCTCGCGGATGAGCGGTCGAAACGCCCGGCCAGCACCAGTTCCCTCGTCTTCGAATCGTCGGCGGCGACAATCTCCAGCGCTGCTATGGCGATCGGGGTCTTCCTCATCGATTTCGGCGGTGCGTTCTGCACCGCCAGCCAATAGAGGAAGAGGATAAAGACCAGGGCCAGCAGCGGCATGACGATCAGGTGACTGGATTTCATGCGTTCTCGGGTTTATGGCCGCCTGCGGTTTATGGTGGCGGGGCGGCCGACGGCGATCACATACTCGGGGAGCGGAGCGTCGACGACGGCATGGGCTCCGACGATGGTTCCTTCGCCGATAGTGACTCCTGCTGCCACATGGCAGCGCAGACCGAGCCAGCATCCGGAGTTGATGACGGTCGAGGCCCTTCCTGCCGCTGCAGGTCCACCGGAGAGGTCTCCGATCGTACAGTACCCGGCCAGCAGCGAATGGTGGCCGAGAACGATATCCCCGACTGCGGAGATCGTGCACCGGCTGCCGATATTGCTCCCCTCATCGATGGACAGTCGACCGGGACCGGCGGCGAGGATGGTGTCGGCGCCGATGAACACCCCCTTCGCCACCACGATCGCTGCCTCGGGGCCGGCATACCCGCCCCCGTCGAGGCGGGCGCCGTCATTGACGATCACCTGATCACCGAGGGCGATAGCGCCGGGATTGATCAGATCGACATGGCGACCGATCAAAACGCCGCGACCGCAATGGCCGAACAGGTAGGGGTAAAGCCTCTGGCGCAGGAGAAGACCGAGGATGCCGGGACACCAGCGGAGAAAACGATAGAGCATGGTCGGCATGGCAGTCATTGCACTCGGCCCCGGATGCGCCCCGGTACTCCGGCAACAGTCGTGTTTTCGGGAATATCGCTGTTAACCAGGGAATCGGCCGCGATATGGACATGATCGCCGATGGTTACCCCGTCAAGGATCGAGGCCCGGTCGCCGATGACGACATTGTCGCCGATCACCGTCGGCCCCTTGCAGGTCACGGGCTGGAGGGCGATGGGGATGCTCCGGTCGGCGTAGGCATGGGCGGCACCGGAACAGCAGGCCTCGACGCCGATGCGGCAGTTGCGGCCGATACGCAGTCCCAATTTCGAACCGAGCCGGCAGGCCGCGGCGATTCGGCTGCCGGCTCCGATCTCGAGGGTGGCCCCGGCGCAGTTGCAGATGGTGCCTTGGCCGATAAATACATCGCTGCCGATGATCAGCCGCTCGGCATCCGGTTTGACATCGAGGCAGACCCGGTCATCGATGACTGAACCGTCGCCGATCGCGATGGCGGCGGGATTCCTGATGGTACAGTCCCTGCCGATACGTACATTTCTGCCGATTCCGGCGCCAACCAGCGGCAGGAGGAGGTTGCGCGCCCATCGGCCGAACCCGCCCGGCAGGGGCAATATGCAGGTGGTGATCAGCTCGAACAGGAGCAGGGCGGCGGTGGTCCCCTGCCGGCCCACCGCCAGGGCTCGATACCGGGCGAAGGCGCTGTCGCTGTTCGATGCCTGCAGTTTCTTCAGGGTCGGCCGGTTATGCGGCGTATCGGTATTCATCGGCTGTCATGTTGTTCAACGGCAGCGCCGGCGGGATGCTCCGGGGTTGCGGCTGGATGGAAGAAGGCGTGGATCGTCCTGGCCAGCTCCGGGCCGATGCCCTTGACCGCCGCCAGCTGTTCCACCGTCGCCGCCTCAACCCGACGGAGACTGCCCAGGCCTTTGAGCAGTCGTTTCTTACGGTCGTCGCCGATGCCGGGGATCCGGTCGAGCCGGGAGGCGAGGGATGAGGCGTTGCGCAGCCGCCGGTGCAGCGTGATGCCGTAGCGGTGGGCCTCGTCGCGGATCCGCATCAGGTACAGCAGCACCGGGCTGTGGGCCGGCAGGACGATCGGGTTTTTCCGCCCCGGTTTGAACAGTTTCTCCCCCTCGTCCTCATGCTCCTTGGCGATGCCGATCCAGTCGAGGTCGGCGGCGATGCCGAGGTCGTCGGCGACCCGCATCGCCATCGCCAGCTGGCCCCGGCCGCCGTCGACGACAAAGAGATCGGGCAGGGTCTGTTCGGCGACCGCCCGACTGAGGCGGCGTTCGAGCACCTCCGCCATCATCGCGTAATCATCAGGGCCCTCCACGGTGCGGATCCGGTAGTGCCGATAGCTCTTTGGCTCCGGGTCGCCGTCGCTGAAGCAGACCAGCGAGCCGACCGCCAGTCGGCCGCTGATATTGGAGATATCCAGGCATTCGATCCGGTTCGGCGGCCGCAGCAGATGCAGTCTCTGCTGCATCGCCTCGGCCAGCGTCTGCCACGATTCCCGCTTCCGCTCCCGTTCGGCGAAGACCTGACGGGCGTTGGTCGCGGCCATGGTCATCAGGCGCAGCCGGTCACCCCGGCTCGGCACCGACATCGACACGGCACGGCCGCCGAGGTCGCTGAAGCGCTCGACCAGCAGGTCGGAATCGTCGGGCAGGAAGGGCAGCAGGATCTCGTGGGGGATCGGTGTCTGCCGGTCGTAGAACTGGTGCAGCACCTGGGCGAGGATGGCCGGGTCGTCGCCGTAGGGATCGGCCAGGAAGAAACTGCGGCTGCCGCCGATCAGCCCGCCGCGGACGAAGAGCACGGTGACGGCGATCGCCGCATCCTGCCTCGCGAAACCGAAGACATCCCGATCCTGGCCGTGTTCGGCCGCAATCACCTGTTTCTCCAGGGTCTGGGCCAGGGCCTGGATCTGGTCGCGGAGCAGGGCCGCCCGCTCGAATTCCATCGCCGCCGCGGCCGCCTCCATCTGCGACGTCAGCGCGGCGATCAACTCCCGGTTGCGGCCTTCCAGCACCATGATGATCCGCCGCACATGTTCATCGTAGGTCCGGCGGTCGGCGAGCCCGGCGCAGGGGGCGAGGCAGCGTCCCATCTGGTGGTTGAGGCAGGGCCGCCGGCGCGGCCGGATCGAACTGCCGGAGCAGCGACGCAGCGGGAACAGGCCGGTGATCAGCTTCAGCGTCGCCCACATCGCCGTCGCCGAGGAATAGGGGCCGAAATAGCGGGCCTTATCCTTCTGGCGGCGTCTGGTCATCATCACCCGCGGCCACTCCTCCTGGGTGGTGACCTTGATCAGGGGATAGTTCTTGTCGTCGCGCAGGATGATGTTGTAGCGGGGACGATGCTTCTTGATCAGCGAGGCCTCGAGGATCAGGGCCTCCTTCTCGGTGGCGGTGATGATGGTATCGACGCTGGCCACCCGGGCCAGCATGACCGTCGTTTTGTTGTGCTCGGCACCGCCATGATGGGCGTAGGACGACAGCCGCTTGAACAGGTCCTTGGCCTTGCCGACGTAGAGGACGGTCGCTTTGCCGTCCAGCATCAGGTAGACACCGGGGGCATGAGACACGGACTGGAGAATATCGGCGGGAAACATCAGGAAAAAATAGCCTACCGGGGGCGGGTGGCGGTAAAGGTCAGCATGTTGCGGCAGGGCCGGCGCTCGGCTTCGGCAGAACAGGCCGGCGAGCGGCTGGGGCCCCGCCGGGCGAAGCCGGACGGCGGACCCGGGGCGATGATCCGTGAAATCCTTGACATGGCCACAGCCTACCGGATGGCAATGGCGTGGTCAATTGAAAAAAAGACGGCACGACTCCCCGGCCGTTTACGATTCCGCCCGGCCGTCCCTGTCGGCCGCCGTCTTCATGAACGAGGTCATCATCTCCATCGGGATGGGGAAGATAATGGTGTTCGAGGTGTTCTTCGTCGAGATGTCGGCCAGGGTCTGGAGATAGCGGAGCTGCAGGGCCTGGGGGTTGCGGGAGATGACCTCGGCCGCCGACAGCAGCTTTTCCGAGGCCTCGAATTCGCCCTCGGCGTTGATGACCTTGGCCCGCCGTTCCCGTTCCGCCTCGGCCTGCCGGGCGATGGCCCGGATCATCGACTCGTTGAGGTCGATATGCTTGATCTCGACGTTGATCACCTTGATGCCCCAGGCGTCGGCCCGCATGTCGATGATCTCCTGGATGTCGTTGTTCAGTTTCTCCCGCTCCGCCAGCATCTCGTCAAGTTCGTGCTGGCCGAGCACGGAGCGCAGGGTCGTCTGGGACAACTGGTTGATGGCGTTCATGAAATCCTCGACCTGGATGATCGCCTTTTCCGGGTCGACCACCCGGAAATAGAGGACGGCGTTGACCCGTACCGTGACATTGTCGCGGGAGATGACATCCTGGGGCGGCACGTCCATCGTCACGACCCGCAGATCGACCTTGAAGGCCCGCTGCACCCCGGGGATGATGATCCGCAGCCCGGGCTGTTTGACAGTCTGGAACCGGCCGAGAAAGAGGACCACCAGTCGCTCGTATTCGGCGACGATCCTGAACGAGACGGCAATCAGGCCGATGATCAGGGCCAGCGGGGCAAGATACTGCAGTAGATTGGGTGAAATCATCTCAGTGTTCCTCCTTGATCTTTTCCACGGTCAGCACCAGTCCCTCCTTGGCCGTGACCGTGACTTTTTCGCCTCTGTGCAGCTTTTCCGCAGCCTTTGCCTGCCAGGATTCGCCCATCAGCCAGATCCTGCCTTCACTGCTGAAATCCTCGCGGACCTCACCGGTCATCCCGATGAGCGCCTCGATCCCGGTCCTGACGGGCCGGCGGCGAAGGCCGGCCATCCGCCCCATCAACCACAGCACGAAGGCGGCGGAGACCAGAGTGGTGCCGGCGATCAGGGTCAGGGAGATCCGCAGGCTGTCTTCGTCCAGCAGGATGAGGGAGCCGATGGCAAAGGCGACGATGCCGCCGATGCCGAGCGAGCCGAAACTGGGGATGAACGCCTCGGCGGCGACCAGCGCGATGCCGAGCAGGATCAGGGCCAGGCCGCTGTAGTTGATCGGCAGCACCTGAAAGCCGTACAGGGCCAGCAGCAGGGCGATGGCACCGACCACGCCGGGGAAGAACACCCCCGGGTTGGCCAGTTCATAGATGAGGCCGTACATCCCCAGCAGCAGCAGGAGGTAGGTGACGTTGGGGTCGCTGATCACCGCCAGTAGCCTGTTCTGCCAGGTCGGCAGGATGTGGACCGTTGCCCGGCCGGCGGTTTTCACCTGCACGGTGCCGGAATCCATGACCACCTTCCTGCCGTCGGCCTGCCGGAGCAGGTCGTCCACGTCGGCGGCGACGATATCGATGACCTTGAGCGCCAGGGCCTCGCTGGCGGTCAGGCTCACCGCCTCGCGCACCGCCTTTTCGGCCCAGTCGCCGTTGCGGCCGTGGCGCTCGGCCAGGGACCGGATATAGGCGGCGGCGTCATTGACCATCTTGCGCTCCAGGGCGCTGCCGCTCGGCTCCTTCTTCTCTTCCTGTGATTTTTCTTCCGATTTTTGCGGGGATTCCGGCGAGGTCGGGAGGCCGCCGATCTGGATCGGGGTGGCCGCCCCGAGGTTGCTGGTCGGTGCCATGGCGGCGATATGGCTGGCATAGAGCATGTAGGTGCCGGCGCTGGCCGCCCGGGCCCCGGCCGGGGCGACGTAGGTCAGGACCGGGACGGGGGATCGGAGCATGGCCTGGATGATGTCCCGCATCGCATGATCCAGGCCCCCCGGGGTATCGATCTGCAGCACGACCGCCGGGGCCTGCTCCCTGGCCGCGGTCTTCAGGCCCTTCCGGATGTAGTCGCTGACGGCGGGACCGATGACCCCCTTGATTTCAAGGACTACGACAGGCGGCGGGGTTTGACCGGCGGCGGACCCTGGCTGGAGCGGGGCGCCCGGCGCCAGCAACGCGAGAAGAGCGCACAACAGGGTGAGCCGTCCGAGCCTGAGATGTCTGGGAGCAGCGGCGTCCGCCATGATCAACCTCCGCCGATCAACGGATTTTTTCCCTCCCGTCCTCGAGTCATTGTTCGCCGGGAGGGTATGTATACAGAACATAAGCATGACCTCCGGTAAAGTATATCAACGCCGGATCATTCCGCGGCATCGTGTGGCCTTTGGTCCGGCGGCAATTGGTGTTTACCGTTTTTTTGCGGTAGACTGATTCGAACGGCTGGCAAAACTGCTCACGACAGGAGGACCAACAGATGCGACCGGAATATTACTGGCATGGCGGGTGGTGGGGATTGCCGATGATGATGCCTGTCATCATGGTGATCGTCGTATTGATCGTACTCTATCTCATATTCGGACGGGCAGGCTCCAGACCGCCCTGGGGGGGAGATGCCGACAAGCGTTATCCGCATGGTCGAGAGGTGGAATCGGCGATCGATATACTCAAGAAACGCTACGCCGGAGGCGAAATCAGCAAAGAAGAGTATGAACAGATAAAGAAAGACCTCGAGAGTTGAAAATCCAACGGGACGGAGCCGGGTCATGGATGAATCTCGCCCCGGGGGTTCTGCTCCTGCTTTACAGAACCGGCTCTTTTGAGTAGAGTCATCGCTTACTGATCTCTTCTGGTGTCGCCTGCCCTCCTTCCGGGAAGGCAGCGGTGAAAAGGGAATACGGTGCGAATCCGTAACGTTGGGCCAGCGCTGTGAGCGGGGACGAGGGCCGCAAGGTGCCACTGGGGATACCTCCCGAATTCGGGAAATGCCCGGGAAGGCGCGGTCTGAGGATGAGCCGCGAGTCAGAAGACCTGCCAGAAAGATAACGACTTTTCCGTCCGTAAAAAGTCCGTGCCGCATCGAGGTGATGCCGCACGGACTTTTTTTTGCCCGCCGGACCGCAGCAATTTTCAGAAGGAGACAGTATGCAGACCCAGATCGAATTGGCACGGCAGGGGGTGGTCACCGAAGCGATGCAGCAGGTGGCGGCAGCCGAGAATTTTCCACCCGAGGTCATCCGGCAGACGGTGGCCGACGGTCACATCGTCATCCCCTCCAACCCCAACCGCCGGCAGAAGGCGGTGGGCATCGGCCGCGGCCTGCGCACCAAGGTCAACGCCTCGATCGGCACCTCGTCCGACATCAGCGATATCGGCCTGGAACTGGCCAAGGCCAAGGCGGCGGAAGAGGAGGGGGCGGACACGCTGATGGAGTTGTCCACCGGCGGCGATCTCGACCGGGTCCGGCGCGAGGTCCTCGCCGGCTGCAGCCTGCCGGTCGGCACCGTGCCGCTCTACCAGGCCTTTGCCGAGACGGCGCGGCGCCAGCGCAACCCAAACCTGCTCGATGCCGAATACCTGTTCGAGATCATCGAGCGCCAGTTGAGCGACGGCATCTCGTTCATGGCCATCCACTGCGGCATCAACCGCTTCTCGATCGAGCGGCTGCGCAAGCAGGGCTTCCGCTACGGCGGCCTGGTCTCCAAGGGCGGGACCTTCATGGTGTCGTGGATGGAGTACAACAACCGCGAGAACCCGCTCTACGAGCAGTTCGACCGGGTCTGCGCCTTGATGAAGAAGTATGACGCGGTGCTGTCGCTCGGCAACGGCATCCGCGCCGGGGCGATCCACGACAGCCACGACCGGGCCCAGATGGCCGAGATGATCATCAACTGCGAACTGGCCGAGCTTGGCCGCGACATGGGCTGCCAGATGATGGTCGAGGGGCCGGGCCATGTGCCGCTCGACGAGATCGAGGGCAACATCATGCTCGAAAAGCGGATGAGCGGCGGCGCCCCCTACTATGTCCTCGGCCCGCTGCCGGCCGATTCCGGCGCCGGCTACGACCACATCACCGCGGCGATCGGGGCGGCCAACTCGGCCCGGCACGGCGCCGATCTGATCTGCTACATCACACCGGCCGAGCACCTGGCCCTGCCCAACGTCGACGATGTCCGGGAGGGGGTGCGGGCGACCCGGCTCGCCGCCCGGATCGGCGATATCGCCAAGTACCCGGACCGGCGCGACCACGAGAAGCGGGTGGCCCTGGCCCGCCGCGACAGCGATTGGAAGGAACATTTCAGCCTGTTGATGTTCCCCGAGAAGGCCCTGCAGATCCGGCGCAGCCGGATGCCGGAAAACGAGGTCACCTGTACGATGTGCGGTGATTTCTGCGCGATGGAGCGGGGCCACGCCCTGTTCAAGGACGATATCGCCGGCGACAAGGTGCGGCCCAAGGCTGCCGCCTGTCCGGCTACGGCAGCAGTGCAGCCCTGAACAGGGTCCGGGTGTAGGGCTGGCTCGGCGAGGTGAAGACCTGCCGGGCCGGTCCGGCCTCGACGATCCGGCCGTGCTGCATCACCACCACGTGGTCGGCCAGGGCCCGCACCACCCGCAGGTCATGGGAGATGAAGAGGTAGGTCATCTTGTACTTGCGCTGGAGATCGCGGAGCAGGGTGATGATCTGGGCCTGGATGGTCATGTCGAGGGCCGAGGTCGGTTCGTCGAGGATCAGCAGCTGCGGCCGGAGGACGATGGCCCGGGCGATGGCGATGCGCTGGCGCTGCCCGCCGGAGAACTCGTGGGGGTAGCGGTGGGCCATCTCCGGTTCCAGTTCGACGTCGGCCAGGGCCGAGGCGACCAACTGGAATCGTTCTTCCCGGGTGCCGCCGAGGCGGTGGACCTTCAACCCCTCCTCGATGATTTCCTGCACGGTCAGGCGGGGCGAGAGCGATGAATAGGGGTCCTGGAAGACGACCTGGATGTCGCGGCGCAGCGGCCGCATCCTCCCGGTCGACAGCGGCTGCAGGTCGACGCCGGCGAAGCGGATGACACCACGGCTGGCCACCAGCTTGAGCACCGCCATCGCCAGCGTGGTCTTGCCGGAGCCGGACTCGCCGACGATGCCGCAGGTCGTCCCCTGCCGCACCTCGAGACTGACGTCGTCAACCGCCTGGATGACCTTGGTCCGGCGCCGCAGCAATCCCTGCCAGCCGGCCGGCAGCCGGAACTGGCAGTTCAGCCCCTCGAGCTGGAGCAAAACCGGCCCTTCCTCCTTGGTTTCCGGGATCGGCTGGGGGATGGAGGACATCAGGTGGCGGGTGTAGCTGTCACCCGGCTGGTTGAAGACCCGTTCGGTCGGGCCGTCTTCGACGATCCGGCCGTCCTTCATGATGGAGATGGTGTCGGCGATCCGGCGCACCATCGCCAGGTCATGGGTGATGAGCAGCAGCCCCATGCCGAATTCCTGCTGGATGTCGCCGATCAGGTCGAGGATCTGGGACTGGATGGTGACGTCGAGGGCGGTGGTCGGTTCGTCGGCGATCAGCAGGGCCGGCCGGCAGGCCAGGGCCATGGCGATCATCACCCGCTGCCGCTGACCACCGGACAGCTGATGGGGATAGACCCGCATCCGGGCCTCGGGATCGTCGATGCCGGTGCGCTGCAGCAGCCGCACCGCCTCCTGTTCGGCCTCCTTCCTATTCATCCGCCGATGCAGCAGCAGCGGTTCGAGGAGCTGGCTGCCGACGGTGTAGACCGGGTTGAGCGAGGTCATCGGTTCCTGGAAGATCATCGCGATGCGATTGCCGCGCACGGCCCTGATCTCGTCGCGGCCGAGGGTGAGCAGGTCGCGGTCCTCGAACAGGACGCGGCCCCTGGTTTCGGTCCGGCAGCTGTCCTCCAGCAGGCGGAGGATCGACAGGGCGGTGACCGACTTGCCGGAGCCCGATTCGCCGACCAGGGCGCAGGTCATCCCGCGGTCAAGGGAAAGCGAGACGTCGCTCAGGATCCGGCGGCGGCTGATTCCCTCTTCCGTCTCGATATCGATCCAGGTCGAGAGATTGTCGATCTGCAGCAGCATCGGGGCTCAGAAACGGATATCGAAGCCGGGATATTCCCGGGGCGGGACAATGTCCTTGACCTTCACCGCCCGGACCACCGCATGGGGGGAACCGATCTGGAACCAGTCGAGCATTGCCTCGACCGCCTTGTCGGAGCCGCTGATGACCGCCTCGACACTGCCGTCGGGCAGGTTGCGGACCCAGCCGTCGACCCCCTGTTGCAGGGCCTCGCGCCGGGTATAATCGCGGAAGTAGACTCCCTGGACCCGGCCTTCGATCCGAACCTGTACGGTTTTCATACCCTTCAATCCTCTTTCAGGAACAATGCCGCAGACTTCTCTTCCAGAATATTGTCGTAGAGTACCATCTGAACGAGAGAAGGCCAGTCCAAAAACGGACTGGCCTTCGTTTTTCCGTGGTTGGATAGAGGGCGGCGCTCAGTCCTTCTTGTACTTGAAGGAGACCATGACCCTGGCTCGATAGGAGACGACCTTGCCGTTGTCGATCTGCATGTCGAGTTTGCCGACCTCGGCGATGCGCAGATCCTCCAGCGACTTGGCGGCGGTCTCAACGGCGTTGCGGGCTGCATCATCCCATGATTTGTCACTGGTTCCAACGAGTTCGATAATCTTGTAGACGCTTGTTGCCATGGTTGTCCCTCCTTGTCGAAGTTGGAAAAACGATGCACTGCGAGCCTGTCCTGCAATAGTATGCTATCAGCTGCCAATGGGAAAAAACAGGAAAAATCGGCTGCGAACGGGAAAAACAGAAAAATCCTGCCGGCGGCCATTGCCGCTGCTACCCGCAAGGCAGGTATGGGCTCAGGAGCCCTCTTTGAGGAACTGGGCGATCTCGAAGTTGGCGATCTTCTCCATTTCCTTGAATGAGAACGTCATGCCGATATCGTAACTTTTCTCACCGAACGACTCGATCCTGACGATCGTGCCGATGAGGAGGAGAGGGGCGTTATCCTTGACGGTGATGCTCACCTGGACATGGGCGCCGATCGGCAGCGGGGTGTCGTTCTCGAACAGGATGCCGCCGATGCAGATATCCTTGCTCGTTCCCTCGTAGGTCTTGGAATTGTTGAATCCCAGTTCCTTGATGAGAACGGGCTGGGTCAACTTGACCCGGAGGTACCGCCGCTTGTCCTTCTTGAACAGGCAGATGGTGTTTTTTCCCGATCCTTTGGCCATATAGGTGGCGCTGTCGGCCATCTGCAGGAGTTCGGCCGGTTCGGTGGCATTGAGGGGGAATGAGGCCAGACCGCCGCTGATGGTCAGTCTGTAGGTGAGGCCATTGGCCGTGAACACTTCCTTCTCCACTTCTTGTCGGATCCGGTCGGCGAGGATGAAGGCGTTGATGTTTTCGGTATGCGGCATCAGCAGAACGAACTCCTCGCCGCCGTAGCGGGCGGCGAGATCGCTGTCGCGCTTCGAGTCCTTGATGATGGTGCCGATCTTTTTCAGGGCGACGTCGCCGACGATATGGCCGTGGGTGTCGTTGATCTCCTTGAAGTCGTCGACATCGAGAAAGAGGACCGAGAGATCGGTGCCGTACCGCTTGGCCAGCGATATCTGATGTTCGAATGCCTCGTCGAAATAGAGTCGGTTGAAGAGCCCGGTGAGGCTGTCATACATCGATTCGTAGACGATCCGCTCAAAGGTGTTGACCTCGACGAGCCGGGGATGGGCCAGATACCTGGTTTCCGAGCAGAGGAAATCGCACATCGCGGTCATCAGGTCGACATTCCGGCCCAGAACCCGGCCGAGCTGCCGTCGATGTTCGACCACCTGTCGCCAGCAGTCGACGGCGGTGTCGCGGGGGATATCGACACCGGCCAGGGTCTGGAAGATGGAGCGACAGATCATCGGTCCCTGCTCGTGCTGGAGTTGATTCAGTCTTTCGATAAACTGATCGTCGTCGGTGGCTGAGCTTCTGCCGTCGACGATGGCCGCCCGCAATGTATCCATAAGCCCCCCTGGCTGAGTGTGAATACAAAATCAAAAGCTTATCATACCAACTCTACCAGAAACAGCAAAATCGGGGCAACAGGAATGTATCGGGCGAAAATGTCAGGCGGGGATGTGTTCGAAGACGTTGTCGAGCAGATTGCAGAGCATCCAGCTCCTCGCCAGCGGCGAGTCGATGCCGAGGATCAATTTGCAGGTCTCCGCCGCCTGGATGGCGGCGATCAGGGTCACGGTCGGGGCGACAACATTCATGGGCGGTTTGCTGTCCGAGCCTTGGCCTACATTGGGATACAGGGAAGCCAGGAGTCTGTTCCGGGCGGTGGCGATGCCGGCCTGGCCGTGCCATTCACGGACGGCGCCATGGACCAGCGGCCGGGCCAGTTTGTTGCAGTATGCCGCAAGCTCGAGACGCTTGCCGCCATCGTCGAGACCGTCGACGACGATGTCGATGGCCTCGATATCGGCTTCAGCGAAGGGGCGTACGATCGCTTCGACCTCGATGGCGGGATTGATCGACCGGATTGCCGTCCGGGCGGTCTCGGTCTTCGGTCGACCGAGGGAGTCGACGGTGGCGAACTGCTGGCGGTTGAGGTTGTGTTCCTCGAAGCGGTCGGGATCGACCAGCCGCAGCCGGCCGATGCCGAGCCGGGCCAGCAGCGCAGCGACCGAGCCGCCGAGCCCGCCGCAGCCGATGACCGCGACCCGGGCCTGCAGCAGCCTGAGCTGCTCCCGGCAGCGAAGGCCGTTGCGGAGATAGCGCAGCGGCATGATGTCGAGGAGCAGGGCCTGTTCCTCGACCTCCATCAGCGAGCGGTGAAACGCCGTCGCCGCCTCCCCGGCATCGGCCAGGGAGATGCTGCCGGAAGCGGCTGCTCTCTGGCGGATGAAATCGTGCAGCCGGTTCAACCTCAGCCTCCGCCGATCACCGGAAAGATGGCGACGATATCGCCATCGGCGATCGGCGACTGCAGGCTGTGCTGCAGCGAGTTGATCATCACTACCCCGACCTCGTCACGGCCGATGCCGAGCCCGTCGACGATATCACCGACCACCGTCCCTGCCGGATACTCCCCGCCCTCTTCCTTGAACCGGCCATCGCGGAAGAAGGCAAAGAGTTTGACCGTAACTTGCATCAGAAGTTCCAGAAGGTGTCGATTTCTTCACCGCTGAAGTCGAAGACCACGTTGTGCGGCGGCAACTTCTCGGTATAGAAGAACTCCGGCAGCCGGTCGTCGACGTTGGTGAACCCGGCGGCGATGTTGAAGGCCCGTTCGGTCTTGAGGATCGACTTGCCGAGGTTGACGACGTCGTCACCGACCAGCGAGGTGCCGAATCGGGCGTTGATCAAATCGATCAGGGCCGGCAGGCAGGTCTGGTCGTCGAGGGCGGCAAAGGCGATGAACAGGCACATCCCGGTCGAATCGATGGCCGCCGTGGCGATCTGGAGGTTGCGCGACAGCTCGACCTGGCCCTCCTTGGTCAGCGGATCGATCTTGCCGCCGACTCCGAGGATGTTGGTGGCGATGGTGTAGCCCATGGTGTGGTCGGCGCCCTGGGTCGAGGTGGCGTAGGTGATGCCGATGCCCTTGATCGCCCGCGGGTCGTAGGCCGGGATGGCCTGGTTCTTGACCACAGGCACCCGGGTGATGCCGAAGGCCCGGCCGACGGAGCCGGCGCCGCCGCCGATGATCCGGCCGAGGGCAGTCCCCTTGGCCACATCGTCTCTCAGGATCCGGCAGATCCCGGCACCATCGCCGAAGGGCAGCACCCCGGCCTCCATCGCCACGGCCATCGCCACCGCGGTCTCGATCGAATCGATACCGATGTCGTCCATGATCTGGTCGGCCTCGGCGATATGGTCGAGATTGTCGACGCAGCAGTCGGCGCCCATCGCCCAGATCGACTCGTACTCGAAGCCGGAGGTGAGCTTTTTGCCGTCGGCGTCGTTGTAGATCTGCGAGCACTGGATGACGCAGCCGGGATGGCAGTTGTGCTTCGGCTTGCCGCCCCGGGCGACGATGGTGTCGTGCATCGTCTCGCCGGAGATCTTGTCATGGCCCTCGAACTGGCCGGAGGTGAAGTTCCTGGTCGGCAGGGCGCCGGCCTCGTTGATGATGTTGACGAGGACGTTGGTGCCGTACTGGCCGAGGGCCTTGGACACCGGGTGATCGACCAGGGCCTTGGCGAAGGCGCGGTTGGCGTCCCGGAATCTGGCCTGATCGGCGATGTCGACCTTGCCGTTCTTGGGGTCGATGGCGATGAATTTGACCCGTTTCGAGCCCATCACCGCCCCGAGGCCGCCGCGACCGCAGGAACGCATGCCGCCGTCGGGGTCCTTGACCGAGATATTGGCGGCGGCCATCCGCATCTCGCCGGCCGGGCCGATGGTGATGACGCCCGGCTTGCCCGGCAGCCGGGCGGCCAGGGCCTCGGCCACGGCGAAGTTGCCGAGGCCGATCAGCTCTTTTTCCTCGTTGATGACAACCCCCTCGGGGGAGATCATCAGGCTGTACCAGCGATCGTCCTGGGGCTGGCCCTCGATGATCAGGGCCTTGCAGCCGCAGCGGGCGAGAAACTGGGCGCCGGAACCGCCGGCGTTGGCCTCCTTGATGGTGCCGGTCAGCGGGCTCTTGGCCCCGGCCGAGAGGCGGCCGGAGTTGGCGGCGAGGGTGCCGGACAGCAGGCCGGGGGCGAAGACCAGCTTGTTCTTGGGCCCGAGCGGGTGGCAGGTCGGTTCGACCTCGGCGGCGACGATCGTCGAGGTCAGGCCGCGGCCGCCGTGTCCGGCCCAGGCGGCCGGGACTTCTTCGATGCTGGTGGTGAGATCGGTCATGTTGACGCGAAAAATTTTATCTGTCATGGTGTTCCCCTTGGTGATCATGGTTGAAAAGTCCATCCCGCGAGGGGATGGGTTGGAAAAAATTCTGTTGTATCGTGAAACGATAGTGTCAGCCCTGGTCGTACATGACCTTGCCGGAATCCCGCAGTTCGTAGCCGCCGAGGGCGAGGATCCGTTGCTGGAAGGTCCGGTTGGTCCGGATCAGGTCGAGGACCCTGGCGATCTTGTCATCATGAAGGAATTTTTTCGGGATGATCAGGTCGTAGCGTTCCTCGGCCACCGGGACGAAATCGAGATCAAGGGCCACGGCGGCGGCGCGGATACCCATGCCGGCGTCGGCACTGCCGCTGGCGATGGCGGCGGCGACGCCCATATGGGTGTATTCCTCGCGCTGATAGCCCTGGATCCTTTCCCGGCCGATCTTCAGGTCGGCGAGGCATTTGTCGGTCAGCAACCGGGTGCCGGCGCCGCCCTGGCGATTGATGAACAGGTGGCCGTGTTCGGCGATGTCGGCAAAGCCCTGAATATTCCTGGGGTTGCCCCTGGCCACCAGCAGGCCCTGTTCGCGGTGGCAGAGATTGATCAACTGCAGCGGCACATCGGCCAGAAAGCGCTTGATGAAGGATACATTGTATTCACCGGTGGTCTCGTCGAGCAGGTGGGTGCCGGCGAGATGGGCCTCGCCGCGCTTGATCGCCATGATGCCGCCCATCGAGCCGACATGGGCGCTGGATATCCGGATCAGCGGCCGCTGGGTGTGGAGCTGGTTGGCCAGCAGGTCGATGATGTTGTCGTGGCTGCCGATGCAGACGAGGGTGGCGTCGACCTCGGCCTGGGGCCGCAGCAGTTCGATGACGACCTTCTCGCCGGCGCCGATCCCCTCCTTGCCGGCGGCGATGGTCAGCAGGCCGTCGGCCCGCACCAGCGACATCACGGCTCCCGCCCCCTTGCCGACCGGGGTGGCCATCAGGGTGTCGCCGACCCGGCCGAGGGTTACCCGGACGAACTCGTCGACCCCCATGTTCGAGTGGAACGGCCGCGAGAGGGTGGCCTCGACGACCGGCGGCGTGGTCTTGTCCCGGCCGAGGAAGGCGGTGATCATGTCGCGGAGGAACAGACGCATCGTCAGCACCGCCGAGACCGGATAACCGGGCAGGCCGATGACCGGGACATCCCCGACCATCGCCAGGATCACCGGTTTCCCGGGTTTGATCGCCACTCCGTGGACGATGACCTTCCCGACCTCGGCGAGGACCTGGGAGGTATAGTCGCGGGTGCCGGCCGAGGCCCCGGCGTTGAGGATGACGATGTCGTTGCCGGCCACGGCCGCCAGGATGGCCTCTCTGAGCCTGACCGGATCGTCGGGCACCGGGGTGCCGCGTGTGGCCACGGCCCCCCATTCGTTGAGGTACCCGGCCAGGATCCGCGAGTTGAATTCGATGATCTGGCCCGGCTGGCCGATCTGGCCCGGCTGGATCAGTTCGCTGCCGGTGGGGATGGCGATCGCCTTCGGCGGGCACTGGACCCAGACCTTCGTGACGCCGGTGGCCAGCATCGCCCCCTGGTCGATCGGCCGCACCTGGTGCCCTTCCGGCAGGATCAGCTCGGTGGCGACGATGTCCTCGCCGATGGTGCGGACATGCTGCCACGGGGTGGCCGGCAGGATCAGCTCGACCTCGTCGTCGCTGACGTAATGGACATCCTCGATCATCACCACGGCGTTGCACCCCTCCGGGATGGCGTTGCCGGTGTTGACCGGGGTGAAGCGGGCGCGGCCGAGGCGGACCGGGTTGCTCTCGCTGGCATTGGCGAGATCGAGGAAATGGATGGCGATCCCGTCCATCGCCGCGGCGTTGTAGGAGGGCGACGACCGCAGGGCGGAGACCGGGCGGGCCAGGATCCGGCCGAGACAGTCGTCGACCGCGATCTTCTCCTCCGGCCGGCGGTCGAAGAAACCGGCATCGGTAAGGGCCTGGTGCCAGATGGCCCTGGCCTCGTCCAGGGGTTTGTTGTCGAGGTAGATATTACGTTTCATGAATAGAGATGGACGGTGATAAGGGTTCCCTGCAACATCCCCTGGCTGCTCTCGGGGATGATAAAATAGCCGTGGGCCCGCGACAGCGACGAAATGGCGCCGGATTTGCCCAGCACCGGTTCGGCGGCCCAGCCATTGTCCTCGCGCACCAGCCTGACCCGGACGATATCGCGGCGGCCGGCGGCCGAATTGATGTTGCGGTCGAGCCGGGCGGTGATCGCCGCCTCCGGCAGTTGGTCGGTCGTCCTCCCGGCAAGCCGGTCGATGGCCGGCCGGACGAAGAGATCGAAGCAGACCATGGCCGAGACCGGATGGCCGGGCAGACCGAACACCGGTTTGTGCCCGCTCAGGCCGATGATCACCGGTTTTCCCGGTTTGAGGGCGACGCCGTGGACCAGGATGCCGGGCGGGCCGAGTTCGGCGATGGCCTGTTCGCCGAGGTCGCGCATGCCGACGGAACTGCCGCCGGAAAAGAGGACGACATCGTTTTCCTCCACTGCCTGCTGGAGCACCGGCAGGAAGATCTCCCGGCGGTCGGAGACGATGCCGTAGTCGACGACCGCCGCCCCGGCCCGCCGGACCTGGCCGCCGAGGGCGATCTTGTTGATGTCCCGGATCTTCCCCGGAGCCGGGGTCTCGGTGAAGGGCACGATCTCGTCGCCGGTGGAGATGATACCGACCGACACTCTCCGGGTCACGGTCACCTCATGGATGCCGAGGCCGGCCAGCAGGCCGAGGTCTTGCGGCCGCAGCAGCTGTCCGGCCGGCAGGGCCAGCTGGCCGCGGGCGATATCCTCACCGCGGCCGAGGGTATTGACGCCCGGTCCGACTCCCTTGACCACCTCGACCATGGTGTCGTCCACCGGTACCGTATGTTCGAACATGACGACGGCATCGGCGCCGTCGGGCAGCAGACCTCCGGTCGGAATGCGATGGCAGGTCCCGGCCGTCACCGTGCCGGCGGCGGCCTCGCCCATGCTTATTTCGCCGGCGATCCGCAGGTAGCCGGGCATCGATTCGCTCGCCCCGAAGGTGTCGGCGGCCCGGACGGCGAAGCCGTCCATCGTCGACCGGGGATGGGCGGGCAGGTCCTCGGGGGCGAAGACCGGCGCCGCCAGGACGCGGTCGAGGGCCTGGGACAGCGGGATGGTCTGCTGGTCCGGGGTATGGTTTCGGAGGCGGTCGAGGAGAAATTGCCTGGCCTCATCGACCGCAATCAGGCCGGATCGGCCCAGCATGTCGCGGGTGGTATCAGTCATTGGCCGCCTCTCTGACGATCAGGACGATGATCCTGTCGTGATCGAGCCAGGTGGACAGCGTGGCGGCGGTGATGGGCCGACCATCGAGGACGATCTGCCCGAGTCCGGCGGCAAGGGTCGGGTGGGTAGTGCGGAAGACCCGCAGCACCCCGCTGTCGAGGCGGATGCCCTCGGCCAGCAGGGCCGGGCCGCAGTCCCGGGCGATGCTGTTGAAGAGCTTGAGGGTGATGGTGATGCTGCCCTGGTGATGGTGATCCCGCCGTTCCGTCACCGTGGTGCGGAGTGCGGCATGGAAGCTGTTGCGACGCAGGATGGCCCCGGCCAGACCAGGCATCGCCGCCGACAGGGCGAGGATCGGATGATCGCCCTCGAGCGGTGTCTCGAGATCGTCGATGGCCGTGCCGTTGAGGAAAATTGTCTGGATCTCGTTGACGATATAGTCATGGTCGAAACCGGGCAGGGCGTCGAGAAAGGAGCCGAGGGACATGCCGGCCCGGGCCTCGATCAGAACGCCTCCCTGGAGGACGGTGGTGTAGAGCGGGAGATTCTCGGGGGCGACATGCAACTCGAGGCGGGGAAGGTCGGAAACGCTGTTCATAATCACCTGGGGCAGGAACAAGCCGGTTGCAGGTTTATCCGGTATGGCGTACCCTGCAATACGGTCGCGGAGTTCCTGCGATTTTTGAAATTTGATGAAGTATATCATAAAAAGCTCCTGAAATAAATGTGAAAAAACGGTAATGGTCTCCAAGGACTACCGTTAAAGGAGGAAGAATGACAGAACTGACCTTGCAGCCGCTTCCCGGCTATTCCGCCTTCCCGGGACCGGTGGTGGCCGTCATCATGGACGGAATCGGTCTCGGACCCCAGGATGCGAGCGATGGAGTGCATGTTGCCTATACCCCCACCCTCGACCACCTGTTCCAGGACAAGCTGATGTTCCGCCTCAAGGCCCACGGCAAGGCGGTCGGTCTCCCCTCCGACGGCGACATGGGCAATTCCGAGGTCGGCCACAACGCCCTCGGGGCCGGCCGGGTCTTCGCCCAGGGGGCGAAGCTGGTCAACGCGGCCATCGCCGGCGGCACCCTCTTTGCCGGCCGGACCTGGAGAGAGGTGATGGAACGGGCGGGGAAGGGCGGCACGGTCCATTTCATCGGGCTGGTTTCCGACGGCAATGTCCACAGCCACATCGATCAGCTGTACGCCCTCGTCGACCGCTGTGCCGCCGAAAAGGTCAAACGGGTGCGGGTCCATGCCCTGATCGACGGCCGGGATGTCGGCGAGAAGAGCGCCCTCGAGTACATCGTGCCGCTGGAGCAGCGGTTGGCCGCGATCTCCGGCTGCGGGCTCGATTACCGGATCGCCTCCGGCGGCGGCCGGATGGTGACTACGATGGACCGCTACAACGCCAACTGGCAGGTGGTGGAGAACGGCTGGAAGGCCCATGTCCTCGGGGAAGGGCGCCGGTTCGCCGCCGCCTCCGAGGCCGTTGCCGCCTACTATGCGGAAGACCCGGCGATGACCGACCAGTACATGGTCAGTTTCGTGGTTGCCGAGGGCGGGGTGCCGGTCGGGACGATCAAGGATGGCGACGCGGTGATCTTCTTCAATTTCCGCGGCGACCGGGCCATCGAGATCTCCCGGGCCTTCGAGGAGGACGTTTTCACCGAGTTCGACCGCGTCCGCCGGCCCGACGTGCTCTACGCCGGGATGATGCAGTACGATGGCGATGCCCTGATCCCGAAGCGGTACCTGGTCGAGCCGCCGGCCATCGACCGGACCCTGGGCGAGTACCTCTGTGCCGCCGGGGTGACCTCCTATGCCATCTCCGAGACCCAGAAATTCGGCCATGTCACCTACTTCTGGAACGGCAACAAGTCGGGCTATATCGACAGGGAACTGGAGACCTACGACGAGGTGCCCTCGGATCGGATCACCTTCGACCTCCGCCCGTGGATGAAGGCGGCGGAGATCACCGACCGGGTGATTGGGGCCGTCGCCGGCGGCCGCTACAAATTCATCCGTCTCAACCTCGCCAACGGCGACATGGTCGGCCATACCGGGATTGAACCGGCGGTCCGGATCGCCGTCGAGACCGTCGATCTCTGCCTCAGGCGGATCCTCGCCGCGGTCGAGAAGGCCGGCGGCATCGCCCTGGTGACCGCCGATCACGGCAACGCCGACTGCATGTGGACCGAAAAGAAGGGCCGGCGGACGCCGATGGTCGCCCACACCCTCAATCCCGTCCCCTGCATCATCGTCGATTACAGCGGCAGCAACGCCTTTGCCGCCAGTGGCTGCGCCGAGCCCGGGCTGTCGAACGTCGCCGCCACCATCTGCAACCTGCTCGGCTACCGGGCGCCGGAGATCTACGATCCGTCGCTGGTCCGGCTGCAACCGTAACGCATGCCGTTCACCATCAACCCAACGGGGGCCCCATGACAGACACCATCAGCAGGTCGGAGCAGAAACGCCGCCTGAAGCGGATCGAGGATACCGCCGCCGAACTGGCCGACCTCACCAACAACGACCTCAAGGTCTTCCCCGGCAGCGACGAGATCAAGCGGGAGATTCTCTCCATCCGTGATCTCAAGGGCGGGGCCCGCAAACGGCAGATCAAGCATCTGGCCAAGATCATGCGTGAGGATTCGCTCGATGCCGTCTATGACTTTCTTCAGCAGCGCAAGGGTTCGCAGCAGAAGATTATCCAGCTGGAGCACGAGGCGGAACACCTGCGCGATGCGATCATCAACGAGGCGATGGCCGACCAGGAGCGGTGCCGGCAGCAGCAGCGCGACTGGGAGCCGGGCTGGCCGAGTCCGGTCATCGAAGCGGCGCGGCGGCAGTATCCCGGTTTCGACGAGGTGGGGGCACGCAACGCCGCCCACCAGTATGTGCGCAGCCGCAATCGGACGTACTACAGGGAACTGTACCGGATCGCCAAGGCGGCCCTGGAACAGGATGAGATCCGCCGGAGGATGGCATGAACCGAAGGCTGGCCCTCTTCATCAGCCTGGTGCTCATCCTGGGCGGCTACACCGCCTTCACCCGGTACCGGCAGCAGAGTCAGGCGCCGCCGGCAACGGCGGACCGCCAGGAGCAGACCGATGCCCTCCTCGCCCGGGCCTTCGCCGACAAACTGAGCAATCTGCAGGTCGAGGGGCGGGGCGTGGTTGACACTATCCTGCCCGACGACAGCGACGGCAGCCGCCACCAGCGCTTCATCCTGCGGCTGGCCACGGGCCGGACCCTGCTGGTCGCCCACAATATCGATCTGGCGCCGCGTCTTGAAGCGCTCGGGCGCGGGGATGAGGTCGACTTCGCCGGCGAGTACGAATGGAATCCCCGGGGCGGCGTCCTCCACTGGACCCACCACGACCCCGAGGGCCGTCACCCGGCGGGCTGGCTCCGTCATAATAGCCGGACCTATCGCTGAGCCGCTTCCGGGCGCCTGTCAGTCCCCGCTCTCAAGCCTCGCCGACTTGGCGGCAAGTGAATGCCGCGATGCGATCGGCCATTGCCGCTACAGGCCGAGATCCTGGTTGATGAGCACCACCTTGATCCTGCCCCTGGGGTACGATTTTTCGGTGATCGACCAGACATTGCAGATCCGGTCGGGGCTGCGGCAATCGCTGCATCGGGCGGTCCTGATGCAGGGCGTACTCCAGCCGGCATGGCGGATGGCGTTGAGAGGGGCGGCGTAGTCTTTGATCCGCTGCATCGCCGCCTCGACCCCGGGGACGATCTTGTTCCGGCCGACGGTGATGACGACGTGGCGGGGGCCGAAGACGATGGCGGCGACCCGATTGCCGACCATGTCGAGATTGACCAGCTGGCCCGATTCGGTCAGGGCGTTGCTCCCGGTGAAGAACACATCGACCAGCAGGGCCTGGCGCCGCCGCTCGATGATCTCCTGGCGCGGTATACCGGTTTCGAAGGTCCGGATGATCCGGAGCGTATCGTCTTTCCCCAGTTCATCCAGGACCCCGGTGGCCTGCAGGGTCATCGAGTCGCCCCAGGAAACGCTGCGGGCGGCGGTTCCCGGCAGGATTTCGCTCAGGATCAGACGGCCGGCGTCGGCGGTATTTTCCGCCACATAGACCGCGAAATTATTCTTGGCCAACGCCGCCCGGCAGCGTTCGATCCGTTTGCTCCAGTACGTTTGCAGGGGGTCGGTCATAGCGGAGTTCCCAGCGGTGAGGGGTGGTTCATTGCTTTCGGGTGATATCGTCGGTACCGGCGAAGCGTCCTGCCTGATGCGAAGATCGTCCTGTCGATCGGTGGGTGAAACGACAACTGACGTCCGCCGGTCTTTGCTGCAAGATCGCTATCGTGGTCGATGTGGCGGCGCGCAGCGTCTCTGTCTTCCGGTTGGAGACCGGCGTCAGCCAACCGGCGGCGGGAAAAGGCGGATAGCCGGTTCAGTCGCTCCGCTCGGTCAGCATCATCTCGATTTCCTCGATGATCTCCTGTTGGCGCAAAGTGTTCTGGCGCAGCCGGAGGGTACGGGTCAGTTCGTCCAGATGGTCCATCGCCCGCTCCATCTGCTGCATCCGCATACGGTTTTCGACGGCCAGCGACAACAGCACAGCGTGTAGCAGCCCCTGCTGCAGGCAGTGCCACTGCAACTCCCGCAGCAGCAACGGCGGTGGCATGTTGAAACAGAGGGAGGAGGCGGTGTCGATGCCGCCCACCTCCGGCCAGGGGAAGACCACGGTGGGGGCAACGCCGTGCGCGCCGTGATGGATCAAGGTCAGGCGGCTGACCGGCGGGGTCAGGCGCAGCAGGTGATCGGTCAGTTCCTGGCCACGGACG
Organism: Desulfoprunum sp.; assembly: GCF_053613775.1. Lineage (NCBI taxonomy): Bacteria > Pseudomonadati > Thermodesulfobacteriota > Desulfobulbia > Desulfobulbales > Desulfobulbaceae > Desulfoprunum > Desulfoprunum sp. The sequence goes on along the minus strand of NZ_JBSHXH010000004.1, from coordinate 899,431 downwards.
GGGACCTCGTCGATGGTGGCCGGGCCGGGTATGCAGGTCGTCCTGTCGTCGATGGTCATTTTCCCGGCGAGACGGCCGCCGACCACCAGGACCGTGTCGTGCCCCTCCGCCTGGGACGTGAAGGAACGGGCCACCTGGTTGTTGAAACCGCCGCAGAATCCCCGCTCGGAGCCGATCAGCACCATCACGGACTGGCCCGGCAGCCGGTCGGCGATCATCCCGGGATTGACCTGGTGGAACAGGGCCATGCTGCCGGTGACGGTAGCGAGGGCCTCGCCTTGGACCTGCTCGATCCGTTCGGTGCGATGCACCTCCACCTGCGCCATGTTCTTCATCGCACCGACGATACTGCTCAACTCGCCGAGCAGTCCCAGGTGGGCCCGGAGCTCGCTCTGGCGGCTCACGGGAACCTCTTCCACAGCGGTATTTTTTCGCGCCAGCGGTCGCGGGGGCTGTCCAGGGTCAGGTCGCTCGCGTCGACCCGCTGTTCCAGACGGTGCAGGACCCGCTGCAGGTCGTCCGGCGGCACGTCGTCCAGCAGGCGCTCGTTGTAGGCAATCAGCCATGCCAACTGTGCTTCGGAGATGACCGGGCTGAGTCGTTCCTGGGCCAGCAGGGTCCGCAGTATCCTGCCGCGCGTCAGTTTGTCCTCCATGGACTGCTCCAGCCGGGTGCCGAATCGCGTGAATGCTTCCAGTTCGAGGAACTGGAGGTATTCGAGACGGATGCTGCCGACCTCGTTCTTGATCGCCGGATGCTGGGCCTTGCCGCCGATGCGGGAGACCGACCGGGTGATGTCGATGGCAGGCAGCACGCCGGCGGAGAACAGCTTCTGATCCAGGTAGATCTGGCCGTCGGTGATGGAGATGAGGTTGGTGGGTATATAGGAGGAGATCTCCCCCTGCTTGGTCTCGACGATGGGTAGAGCCGTCATCGAGCCGCCGCCAAGCCGCGGCGCCAGCACAGTAGAGCGTTCCAGTAGCCGCGAATGGAGATAGAAGATGTCGCCGGGATAGGCCTCGCGGCCGGGCGGCCGGTGGAGGAGGAGGGAAAGCTCCCGGTATGACTGGGCGTGCTGGCTGAGGTCGTCGTAGACGATCAGGGTGTCCCGGCCGCTTTGCATCCAGGCCTCGGCGATGGCACAGCCGGCGAACGGGGCCAGGTAGCTGCAGCTGGACAGCTCATTGGCCTCGGCCACCACCAGCACCGTATACGGCAGGGCGTCATGGCGTTGCAGGGTGTCGATGACGGTGGCGACGCTGCTGCGGGTCTGACCGATGGCGACGTAGACGCACAACACCGCTTCGCCCCGCTGCCGGAGGATGGCGTCGATCGCCAGCGATGTCTTGCCCAGGCCGCTGTCGCCGATGATCAACTGCCGTTGACCCTTGCCGATGGGAATCATGGTGTCGATGATACGGTTGCCGGTATAAAGGGGACGGCTGACGAAATCCCGGGACATGATGGCCGGCGAAGGGGCCTCGAGCATCCATTTTCTCCGGCTCTCCGGGGTAGGGCGGCCGTCAAGGGCATTGCCGAAGGGGTCGATGATCCGGCCCAGCAGGCTGTCGTCGACGCCGATCTCCAGCCTCCGGCCGCTGCGCCAGGCGCGGATGCCGGAACTGAGCCCGGGCTTCTGGTGCAGCAGGATGGCGCCGATCCGCTGCGGTTCCAGCAGGAACACCAGGGCGGTGCTCCCGTCCTCAAGATGGAGGACCTCGTCCATGGTCGCCGAAGGCAAGCCCTGCACCCAGACAATGCCGTCGCCGATGCTGGCCACAGTCCCCTGTTCGCTGATGCGCAGGCCGAAACGGTAGTTTTCCGGGGGCTGGAAATTGAAGGAATCAGTTGCCACCGGTCATGCTCCTCTCGAAAAACGCCAGTTCATCGCCGAGATTGGCATGCAGTACCCGGTCGCCGAGGGTGAGCCGGACGCCGCTGAGCAGCTGCGGCTCGACCGTTGGCGTGCAGCTGACCTCCATCCCTACGAGCCGGGAAAGGGCCGATTGCAGGTCGTACAGCCGGGCGTCACCGAGTGGCCGGGCGCTGGCGACCAGGCATCGCCCCTGGTGGTTGACCGCTGCGGTCTGCAGAGCTGCGAGTTCCGGTTCCGCCAGCTGCCCCAGGTCGTCGATCAGCATCCGCAGCAGGGCCTGATCGAGTTCGCTGCCGGCCAGGCGTTCCAGCATCAGACGCGTCATCGCCAAGGCGGTTCGGCCGGACAGATCCCTGGCGGCCTGCTTCTCACTGTCCAGTTCCTGCTGCAGCAGGGAATGCAGGCGCAGGCGTTCAGCCTCGGCAAGCTCCCTGGTTCTGGCCAGTGCCGCGTCCCGCTCCTTTGCCAGCTCCTGGTTCAGTTCGTGGTGCCGGCCGGCTTTTTCGGCGTTCCAGTCGTCGAGGTGGCGGCGGTAGGCTTCGATCGTGTCCCTGGCTTCGAGTTCGCGGGTCTCCGCCTCCTGGAGGCCATGGTTGAGCGTCTGCTGCCGCAGGGTAATGGCGTCTCTGATCGGGGCGTAGAGGAAACGCTTGAGCAGCCACAGCAGCACCAGGAAATTGACGATCTCGAGAATGAAGGTCAAGGGATCGATAGTCATGGCCGTATTCTTCAGCGCAGCATGTATTCGAGCAGGGGATTGCGGAACAGGATGATCAGGACAATCACCAGGGTGTAAATGGCCAGGGATTCGATCATTGCCAGCCCGATGAACAGGGTGCGTGTCAAGGATTTCTCGGCCTCCGGTTGTCGCGCCAGGGCATCGAGGGCCTGGCTGACGGCCTTACCCATGGCCTGTGCCGGCAAAGCGGTGCCGAGGGCGATGGTGATGGCGGCAACCACCGTCGAAATGATGCTGAACAGATGCAGGTCGTTCATGGTGCGGATCCTCCCGTGATGATATTCCCGCGGCTCGGCGATCGGCGCAGCGGCAAGATGCGCCGTCGTTCAGGATGGATTACGTTGATCGCTCTTCTGTTTTTCCAGGCTTTCCAGACCGCTGCCGATATAGAGCAGCGCCAGTACGCCGAAGATGTACGCCTGGATCAGTGCCTCGACGACGTGGAGCATCAGCAGCGGCACGGGGACGAGAAAGCCGGCCACCAGCAGCACCAGCAGAGCCGCCATCTCCAGGCTCATGATATTGCCGAACAGCCTTATCGCCAGCGCCAGGGTACGGGTGATCTCGCTGATAAGGTGGAACGGCAGGAGAATGGGGCTGGGGGACAGATAGTGGCGCAGATGGGCTCTGAGGCCCAGGCTGCGGATAGCGAACCAGTGGACGGAGAGAAACACCACCACCGCCAGCGCTGCCGTGACCGAGAGGTCGGCGGTCGGGGAATGAAGGCCGGGGATCAGTCCCGTCAGGTTGGCGGTAAACAGGAATATCCACAGGGTGGCGATGAAAGGGGTGACCTCGACATACGAGTGCGGCACCACATCGCGGACCGCGTTTTCCATCATCGTGTAGACTGTTTCCGCCGCCACCCGCCCGAGACTCGACGGCTTCCCAAGCTGCCGGGCGAGCAGCCAGCTTGCTGCCAGCAGCACCGCCATCATCGCCCAGGTGGTGACGAGGGACTGGCTGAGGGAGAAATGACCGAGGAACAGGGGCGTTTCGTTCATGGTCGGCCTCGCAGATACCAGATGACGTTCCACACCCCCGCCGCGATCCCGAGGACGATGCAGCTGACGGTCCAGCGAGTGGCGTAGCCCGGGATCAGCGAATCCAGCCAGCGGCCGAGGTAGGCGCCACCGACGATCGGCAGAACCAACAGCAACCCCAGGGTTCCACCGTAGAACAGCAGGCCGAAGAAGCCGGCCTGGTGCTCTTCCCCTTTCCGGTGCCGCTCGCTGTCGCGCTGCACCGATTTCCTGAAGTCATCCTGCCGCGTCAAAATGTCCTCCTTGACGGCTTATTTCCCAGATCTTGCGGGCCAAGGCCTGTTCGACCTGGACGTAGCTGCGCCTGGTGGAACGCAGTGTCTGTTCGGCCGCCTGCCAGGCGGCATCCATCTGGCGGAGCAGGAGGTCATGGTTGTCGCCGAGGAGGAACTGGGTGGTGGCCAGCCGCAGCGTGTTGCCGAAAAACTGGACGACGGAGCCGGGCTGGGCGATGAACAGCCAGCGCTGGTCCTCCCGGCAGCGGAACCGTGCCAGACCGGGCACCAGGGCGGTAACGAGCGTCTCGTGGTTGGCCTGGAGGCCGAAGCTGCCGCTCATATCGCGGCCGATGAAGCTAAGGGCGGTGTCGCTGTGCCATTCGTGGCTCATGTCCTGCAGGATGATGGTAAACGGTGTCATCGCGGCATGCTCCCCCGCATGTAGCAGTCCGATTCGCTCAGGATGTCGAAGCGGCCGTCGAGAAACCCCTCGCAATCGGCCAGCAGGTCGTCGAGAGGGACACTGACCCCGGCGATCCCGGTATGGTCGGCGACGACGGCAAACGGTTGGGTCAGGTAGCGCTGCAGCCGGCGGGCGCGTTCGACGACCTTCCGGTCCGCGTTCGACAGTTCCTCGATGCCGAGGATGGTGATGATATCCTCCAGTTCGCGGAAGCGGGCGAGATGTTCCCGCACCGCCATGGCGACGGCGTAATGGCGGTCGCCGAGGATGTGACGGTCCATCATCCGGCTGGCTGACTGGAGGGGGTCGACGGAGGGATAAATGCCTTTCGCCGCCTGCTGGCGCGACAGGATCACCTTGGTGTCGAGATGGTTCATGATCGCCGAGACCGCCGGATCGGACATGTCGTCGGCCGGGACGTAGACCGCCTGTACCGAGGTGATCGAACCGGTCCTGGTCGAGAGAATCCGCTCTTCCAGCGCGGCGACCTCGGTGGCCAGGGTCGGCTGGTAGCCGACGGTGGCCGGCATTCGGCCGAGCAGGCCGGAGATCTCGCTTCCCGCCTGGACAAAACGGAACATGTTGTCCATCAGGAACAGCACCTCGGTCTTCATGGTGTCGCGCAGGTATTCGGCATATGTCAGGGCGGAAAAACCGACATGGAACCGCACTCCCGGCGACTCGTCCATCTGGCCGAAGACCAGCAGGGCGCGGGGTAACACGTCGGAATCCCGCATCTCGTGCCACAGTTCATGGCCCTCGCGCATACGCTCGCCAACACCGGCAAACACCGACACGCCCTGGTACAGGGAACTGACCGCATGCATGAATTCCATCATCAGCACCGTCTTGCCGACACCGGCACCGCCGAACAGCCCGGTCTTGCCGCCGCGGACGAACGGGCAGAGGAGGTCGATGACCTTGATGCCGGTGGCCAGCACCGTGCTCGCCGGCACGGTGTCGCTCAGGGCGGGTGGTTGGGCGAGAATGTTGCGGTACCCCTTGGGGCTAAAGGGTTCGAGCAGGTCGAGTGGCTCGCCGAACATATTGAGCATCCGGCCAAGGCAGTCGGGGGCGACGGGGACATGCAGCGGGGCGCCGGAATCATAGACCGGCATGCCTCGCCATATCCCCGCCGTGCCGTGCAGGGCGATGGCGCTGATACGCTGGGGGTTCAGGTGCTGGTAGACCTCGAGCAGAACGGGGCCGTCGTGATCGGCAACGACCAGGGCCTGGTTGATGGGGGGCAGGTATTGGGTGCTGATGTTGATCACCGGTCCGTGCACGGCGTCGACCACACCGATGGGCATGGTCGGCGCGGCCGCCGGAGTCACACCGGGATCCGCGCCGGTGGCGGTTGGAGTGATCGGGGCCTGATCTGGCATCGGCGTTGGTCCCTCAAGATTTTGTTCCCGACACATGGGGCGGGCACATGTTCGTCCTGTCTGATGAACGTCTCAGTCGACGTTGGTTCGCCGCGCAGTACAGGTAAAATTGTCGGAGAAGCTATTGAGTGTCCGTCCGGAAACAGCTCTTTTTCCCTGACACTTCGTTGCTTTCAGAATTTAATCTTCCGATAAGCGAGATGCGAGACTCGGAGATATCAAGCATATGCCTGCGGTTACATTCGTCGAGCGCCTCGATTCATGGAAAAATATTTCGTTTCTCCGGATGGAGACTATATATGGTTTACGCCAGGTGATGGTAGAATGCAAGGGGGGGCAACGGTGTCAGTATCGGCGGGCGGTGGAAAAGGCCCTGTCCCAGTAGGCCAGCTTCAGGGACGAGACGGTCACCCCCTTGGTCGCCGAGGCATGGACGAACCAGCCGTCATCGAAATAGATGCCGACATGTTTTTTGAACCAACCGGTGCGGAAGAAGACCAGATCTCCCGGGCGGAGGTCGCGACGCGGCACGGTTCGGCCCCGGTTCAACTGGTCCTCGGTCGAGCGGCCGGGATTGAGGCCGAAAAGCTGGCTGTAGGTGAGCTGGATAAACCCTGAACAATCGACGCCTGCCGATGAAATCCCCCCGGCGCGGTAGGGTGTTCCCTGCCATTTCTGGTAATGGGTCCGCAAGGCCTGCTTGACCCGGCCGCTGTCGGCCAGGGCGGCCCCGCCCGCATCGCGGTAGGCCACTTCTTTCTGGCCGCACGAGGCGAGCAGCAGGGTGAGGATGAAGGGGAGAAGGATCCGGATCATGGCCGGTGGCGGTGAAGGTGCAGCGGCAGCCGGCACTCGCCGGCAGCTGCCGACGTGGTCGTTTTCACGGATCAATGATCGTTCCCAGCACCGAGAGGAATTTGCGGATCCATTCGGGATGGGCCGGCCAGGCCGGGGCAGTGACCAGGTTGCCATCGATATGGGCGTTGGAGAAGGTGTCGTTGTTGGCAACCCACGTGCCGCCCGCCACCTCGACATCCGGGCCGCAGGCCGGGTAGGCGGAGCAGGATCGGCCCCGCAGCACCCCGGCGGCCACGAGGATCTGCGGACCATGGCAGATGGCGGCGATCGGTTTGCCGGCGTCATTGAAGGCGCGGGTCAGGTCCAGGACCCTGGGATTGAGACGCAGGTATTCCGGGGCCCGTCCGCCGGGGATGACCAGGGCGTCGTACTGTGTCGCCGCAACCGCATCGAAATCGGCGGTGATCATGAATTTATGGCCCGGTTTTTCGGAATAAGTCTGGTCGCCCTCGAAATCGTGGATCGCGGTCTTCACCGTCTCTCCCGCCTTTTTGCCCGGGCAGACCGTGTCGACTGCGTGCCCGACCATCAGCAGCATCTGCAGTGGTACCATCGCTTCATAATCCTCGACGAAATCGCCGACCAGCATCAGGATGTTCTTCCGGGCCATTTCAACCTCCGTTGATGATGAGATGGGAAAGATTCGATCGCTTATGCTGTTGATCATAGAAGAGCAGTGGGATAAATTCAAGCCGATGTTGCGGCGATCACAGAAAAAACTCCGCACCCGGAAGGACCGGCGCGTTGTTGAAGTTCCTGTCCGGTGTAGCGCGGATGACGTTCGGCGCTGGAAAGGATGTTCGATCTTCTGTTTTTACCACCGGAGTACCAGAGAAGATGGATCTTTTTACCTACGGGACGCTGATGTCCCCCGACATCATGGAAAAAGTGGCGGGTTGCCGGCTGGCCCCGGTCCGGGCTGCCCTGGCCGGATATCGGCGGACGCTGGTGCGGCATGAGGTCTATCCCGGTATTGCCGAGGATGGAGAAAATATGGTGGAAGGTATTCTCTATCTCGATCTGTCCGATGCGGCCACGTGCCGTCTCGATGCCTTCGAGGGCGGGATGTACGATCGGCGGGAGGTGGTGGTCACGCTCGAAGGTGGAGCTGCCAGAACGGTCATGACCTATATCTTCCGTCCCGAATTCCGGCATCTGCTGACCGATGTCCCATGGGACTTCGAACAATTTCTCCTATCCGGCAGGAAGCGGTTCGAGCAAGGCTATTTCGGTTTCGATGAATTGGAGGGATGATCCGGATGTCGTCTTCTCTATCCGGAACCGGGCCTTCAGAACCGATCACTCATATTCTGCCATTTTCCTCTTTCTCTCAAGATGAGAGATCATCCTGAAAAATCTAAAAACAGATTGTTATTGCCTGACAAAGACGATAGCGTTTTCAATATTGTCGGCTGATCGCAATCGGCTACATCCAATCGACGATATATCAAGGCGGGGGGATTGAACAGCGCCGGGTAGTATCGAAGGACTTCGGCACAGGTGGCCGGCTTCCGCGTTTACGCCCTGAACAGTCATTCCGCAGCAAAGGGACAGCAGGAAAGCAAGGCCGTAGGAATCCATAGTTTCTGGAGAGAGCTATGAGCATTGGCGTACGTGCAATACCGGTTCCGTTGTTGATTTGGATCTGCCTTCATTTCTTCAGTTCTATCGCCGCTGCCGACGGGCAATGCCGGGAGCCGGCCGGCCGTCTCGTTTCCGTTCAGGGCCAGGTCCAGGTCCAGAGCAGCGGGCAGCAAACGTGGGTTGCGGTCCGGATTGACGACAGTCTCTGTCCCGGCGACGGCCTGCGGGTCGGCGACGGCGGGCGGGCGGCGGTGGCGGGCGGGCGGCGGTGGCCCTGGCCAATGAATCCATCCTCCGGATCGACCAGAACGGCACGCTCTCCATCGGTTCAACAACCACCGGAAAATCCAGCCTGCTCAAGCTCATGCAGGGAGTTCTGCATATCTTCAGCCACCGTCCGAACGCGCTGAAAATCGAAACGCCCTATGTAAGCGGGGCGGTTGAAGGCACGGAGTTTCTCGTGCGGGCCGAACCGGAGAAGACGGTCATCATCGTCTTCGAAGGCAAGGTGAGTGCCGTCAACGGCCAGGGGCGGCTGGAGGTGGCCAGCGGTCAGGCGATAGTGGCCGAGAGGGGGATGGCGCCGCAGTATATCACCGTCGTCCGGCCCCGGGATGCCGTGCACTGGACATTGTCCTTGATCCCGCCCAACCCCTTGCCCGTCTCGGACTGGGACTGGCGCTGATCCGGGAGGGTGAGCTGGAGGCAGGGCGGGCGGAAATCGAGATCGCCGCCGCCCTCGATCCCGGCAACGCCCTGATCCGCAGCTACCTCGGCAAGGCCTACTACGAGGAGAAGCGGGACAGCCAGGCCCGGCGGCAGTACGATATCGCCAGAAACCTCGACCCGGACGACCCCACCCCCTGGGTTCTACGACGCCCTGCGCAAGCAGAGCCTCAACCGGGCTGGTGGCGGCCCTGCACGATCTGCAGAGATCGATTGCGCTCAACGACAACCGCGCCGTCTATCGGTCAAGAATGCTGCTTGACAAGGACCTGGCGGTGCGCAGCGTCAGCCTGTCCAGTATCTACAGCGATCTGGGATTTGAAAAGATGGCCCTGGTCGATGGGGCGAAATCAAGCACTAACGACCCTTCCAATTATTCGGCCCATCGCTTTTTATCCGATATCTATGCCTCACAATCCCGCCATGAAATAGCTCGCGTCAGCGAACTGTTGCAATCTCAACTGCTGCAGCCTCTCAACGGCAATCCTCTTCATCCCCAGGCGGCTCAGAACGACCTGAATATCTTCCGTGACGCCGGTTTGTCCGGGCCCACATTCAACGAATACACACCGCTGTTCAATCGTAACCAGATGACCCTGTCGGCATCGGGACTGGCTGGAGGAAGGGATACCTGGGGTGATGAGGTTGTGGTGTCCGGCTTGTGGAATAAAGTGTCCGGCAGTGTCGGAGGAATGCACTACGAGACCGATGAGATGTACGGTGAATGCCACCTACGTCGATCAGGCAGGGGAGTTCGATCCCAATCCGCTGAGCTATCAGTCGGTAAATGGAGGGGATAATTTTTGGGTTGTTGACGCATCGCTTCGATACCGGCTGCCGAGGCGGTATGGAATGCTCGGTCTGGAAGTAAGAAATCTGTTTGATGAGGCATTTCAATTTCAGACCCTGGATCCCAGCAGTCCTGAATACGTTCCTCAACGATGGGTTCTTGTCAAGCTAACGATATCGTTTTAATTTTTGTCTTTTGGCAAGGAGGGAGGTTAATTTTTCCGTTGTTTCAACATTAACCAAATGTAAGGAGGCACTTCATGGAAAAACAATGGGAACAGTTGTCCGGCATCGGCCCGGCTGTATCGATGTCGTATCCTACCTGCTTGAACTTGTGCAGATTATTTGCTACAATCTGCTGCCGGGAGGTCAGCATTGAGGAACCGGGAACCCCACCGTTCGACCTGACTCCATTGCCCATCCGTGTTGCCTGCCCGGACGATCTGCAACCATCGGCAGAATCGTTATCCTGGCAGGGTGTCAACCGGCGACCGTCCTGTGTCGATCGGGATATTCCTGCCTGAATATTCGGATCGTCGATTCTTGCAACGGGGAAGATGAACACCTTGCCGCAGCCTATGGAAAATGGACGGAACATTAATGGATTACGGTCTATTCGGAACCGGATCCTGATTTTTTCGATCCTGGTGACGCTGGTTCCCTCGATCGGCATGGGCTGGTTCTGGTATGACATGACCCACCGTGCCACCACCGAGAAGATCGAACAGAAATTCGTCGACTTGGCCGCAATCGTTGAGCGCGAGATCAGCCTCTGGCTGAAGGAGTGCCGGTACGATCTGCGGGTGTTCGCCAATTCCTTTATCGTCCTCGACAATCTGCAGGCATATTATGTTGACAGCGGCAAGACCGATCCCGCAGGCGAGAAGCGGGAAGATCCGCATCTGCAAAATATCGTAACGTACCTGACCTTGATTAAGGGACAGTTTCCGGCCTATCGTCGTCTTGTCGTGCTGGATCGGGATGGGAGGATGCTGGCGGCCTCGGATTCTCAGGATTCGGATCGCTCGATAGTGCTGCCGGATGACTGGCAGGGTCAGGTTGACCGGTCGCACTACGTATCTGGCGAGGTGGTGTTTGCCGGCGATGATGCCATCCCCCTGCTGCCTGTCGGTATCCCGCTGTACGCGCCGGATAAATCCGTCCATCTTGGGTTTCTGGTGGTCGAAGTGGAACTGGGAAACCTGCAGCCGTTGTTGCGTGCCGCAGTACCGCTGACGAGCGGGGTGCAGGGGATTGTCGCGCTGCTGACCATGGATGGACGGACGGTCCAGGCCGCCGCTTCGCCCGAGGGAGGGGCGGGCCAATCGATCACCCTGTCGCAGGTTGCAAAGCTGGCTGAGACTCCCCGCCGGCTCGGCAGGATCGTCAATGGCGACCAGGTGCGGCTGGTCGGCCTGGTAAGCCGCTTCAGCGAGCTTCCCTGGCAGCTTGTAATCGCCGAGAATGCCGATGATGTATTCGCCGGCCTGTTGCAGGCGCGAAACCGGATCATCCTCATCACCGTGCTGCTGACCATTGCCATCGGCGGCACGGCCATGATCATGGCCGGCCAGATCATTATCCCGCTCGAGTCCCTGACCGACGGTGTGCTTCGGGTAGCCGACGGCGACCTCGATGTTGCCGTGCCGGTACACCGAAAAGACGAGTTGGGCCTTGTCAGCGGCATGTTCAATGAAATGGTGGGCAGACTGAAGGACAATCAGGCCAAGCTCGAGCAGCTGGCAACGACCGACCCGCTGACCGGACTGGCCAATCGCAAGCAGATCATGGCCGATCTCGCCTTCCATCGCGAATACCACCGTCGTTATGGTACCGATTTCTCCATATTGATGATGGACATCGATTACTTCAAACAGGTCAACGACAGTTATGGCCATCTTGCCGGCGACGCCGTCCTGGTCCAGCTGGCCCAGATTTTCCGGGACACCCTGCGGATTCTGGATTGCGCCGGCCGATACGGGGGCGAGGAGTTCCTTGTCATCCTGGGAAAGACGGAAAGCCATCAGGCCGTGCAGGTTGCCGAGCGCCTGCGGCTGAGTGTCGCCCAGCATGTCTTTGTCCATGAAAACCTGTCGCTGCGGGCGACAATCAGTGTCGGGGTGACAGGCATGCGGGCGGAAGACGGCAGCACCGATCTGATCGATCGTGCCGACAAGGCGCTGTACGAGGCCAAGACCGGCGGGCGCAATCGGGTGGTACTGGGGTGAGAGGGATCGCTCCGGGGTGGAGAAACGTAAGGGTGAGAATGGGAGTTCAGGGATGTACCTTTTCCTCCCCGGAAGAGGGCACCGCCAGCAGAGGATAATAGATCCAGCCGGTTTTCTCTGAAGCGGTCGTCACCTTGACCCAGTTGCCCCGGAACCCATGGGCGGTGATCGTCGATTCGGCGGCAAGGGTTTCCATGATCGCACTGTATATGCTCGGACGTGAACGGACATTGCTTTTTTTTACCGTCCGCAGCTGCAGCGGTTCCAGAAACTCGGCATAGGCGCTGGCCTTCGCCTTCCGGACCGGGGCTGACTGGAACTGGATCTCGTCAATCAGTGCCAGCGCCTGATAGGCGAGCGCGCAGGCCCCGTCGTATCGTTCCTGGTCCAGAGCGGCCCGGCTCTGTTCGAGCAGCTCCTCCACCCTGGAAAATTTCTTTTTCCCCTCGTCGGTCAGGGAGGCCTTGCTGGTGGCGTTGGCCTCTATTTCCACCTCGGCCAGGCAGGTTGCGGCCTCTGCCCGCGATCCTGCCGTCATGACCCTGGTGCGGGGGAATTCGACCTCGTCCCGGATTTTTTTCCGGACGACCCAGGCCTTATCGATTTCAACCTGTTTTTCCACCATTTCCAGCTGCAGCCGGGCGGCCGTCTGCTTCTGTTCGGCCAGTTCGTCCGTCAATTTCCGGTTTTGCTCCTGCAGCTCCTGGTTGTGGGTCGTCATTGCGGCGAGCTGCCGTTTCATATCCCGGGTTGCGGTACAGCCGAACAGCAGCAAGGAAAGCAGGATGAGAATCGATATCCGTGAGACCATGGTATTTCGGGTTGGAAGATACGAAGATAGAAAAAATGCTGAGCGCTCTCCTACACGTTTCCAGCCGGCAGGTCGACACCGGGTTCGATGATGAGGCGGTCGAGTCACTCCCCGGTACTGGCATAACCTTTTTCCAATTGGTAACATAAGGGTGGAGAAGAAACCATATCTTTGCATTGAATCCCATCAAAGTGGGTCCCGTGAAGGCGATTTCTCAATGACAGTATCGGAGGATGTGATGGATCTGCAATTTTCCGTGGATGCGGAGAAATGCATCGGCTGTGGCGAGTGCGCCGCCGACTGCCCCTACGGCATCATCGAAATGCAGGATGAGCGACCGTCGATGGTCGAAGACCGGCAGCAGCGGTGCATCGGTTGTCAGCATTGCCTGGCGGTCTGCAGCACAGGGGCCTTGAGCATCCGTGGCCTCGACCCCGGCCGATCCATCCCCCTGGCGGGAAATCTGCCGGAGGCGCAACGGCTCGCCGCGCTGATGCAGGGGCGTCGTTCGGTCCGTCGCTACACCGGGGAGCCGGTATCCGGCAAAGAGATAGCTTTTCTGCTCGACACCGTCGCTCATGCCCCGACCGGGGTCAACAACCGGCAGGTCCTGTTCACCGTGATCGATGATCCTCGGGTCATGGAAGATCTGCGCCGAACCACCTACAGCACCCTCGAGACTATGATCAGGACAGGAAAAATACCCCCGGGGATGGATTTTTTTGCCGCGATGATCACCGACGCCGTCAAAAACGGCAAGGACAGCATCTTTCGCGGCGCGCCGCACCTGCTGATCGTGTCGGCTCCTGCCGACTGTCCGTCAGCGGGAGTCGATTGCCATATCGCCCTCAGCTATTTCGAATTGCTGGCGGCGGCCATGGGGCTGGGCACCCTGTGGTCGGGGCTGGCGCAATGGGCCCTGACCAGAGTCGTGCCGGAACTCCTGGGCCGGCTCGGGGTGCCGGAATCGCACGAGGTCGGCTACATGATGGTCTTCGGCAGGCCGGCGGTCACGTACTACAGGACCGTCCAGCGCGACAATCTCCATGTCAATCGGGTGGGTTCCCTCACCCCGGTGTGACCATCGCTGCGGAGAAAAGGAGGCCGCCGGTGGTCGGCAGGTGATTGGCGGCTCTTGCCATCCCCGGGTTTGAGTCTATAGTTTCGATGAATCGACGGTGGATGCGTCATCCGCCGTGATCGTCAACTGCGATGAGAAGGAGTCCGCACCATATGTCCATTCGACACCTTGCCCTTGATCTGTACCGGGCGCAGCAGAAGGTAGATAAGCTGGAGAAGGCCCTGGCGGCGGCGCTGCCTCGAGAGCCTGCCCCCCTGGAGGAGGAGTTGCGCGTGGCGAGGGCGGAACTGCGGATGCTGCGGAAGATGCTCGATGGCGAAAAGGAGTCGGGCCTGTCCCGTGGCCGCTCATTGTTCTCGGTGAAAAAGTGATGGTGGCGGCGGTTGTCGTCGGCGCCCATGGTCGACCCGTCGAGGACCACGGTGCCGCAGCAGGCGGAGAGATTGCCGCAGCCGCCCCTCGCCCATTGAAAATGGAGGAAGCACATGCCGTTTACCCTGCCGCTGGGGAGCAGTCCCCCTGATTTCAGCCTTCTCGCCACCGACGGCACCACCTGTTCGCTCGCGAGCTTCGCCGACGCCAGGGTGCTGGTGGTCTTTTTCACCTGCAACCACTGCCCCTATGTCCTCGGCTCCGACGAAACCACCCGCGAGACCGCGGAAAAATTCGCCGCCCGCGGGGTCGGATTTGTCGCCATCAACTCGAACAGCAAAAATACCTATATCGAGGACGATTTCGCTCACATGGTGGCACGGATGGCGGAGCAGAGGTTTCCCTGGAAATACCTGTACGACGAGACCCAGGCGGTCGCCCTGGCCTACGGCGCCCTGCGCACCCCGCACTTCTTCGTCTTCGATGACGGACGGAAACTGGTCTACTCCGGCCGGGGCGTCGACAATCCCCGCGATGTCGGCCGGATGACCGTCAACGACCTTGATCGGGTCCTCGAGGAGGTGACTTCCGGTCGGCCGGTCTCCATCTCCCTGACCAACCCGATCGGCTGCAATATCAAGTGGGAAGGCAAGGACAGGCATTGGATGCCGCCTGATGCCTGCGATCTGGTCTGACCCCGCGCCCGGCCATCGACAGATTATCGCAGGAGGAGGAAATGGGACGGATACTCGTCGTGCTGGGGGTGGTTCTGGTGGTGATCGGCCTGGCCTGGCCGTGGCTGCAGAAACTGCCCTTCGGCCGCCTGCCGGGGGATATCCTCATCAAACGGGAGGGGTTTCAGTTCTTCTTCCCGCTGACGACCTGCATCCTGATCAGCATCGTCATTACCCTGATCTTGTGGCTGTTCAGAAAATAACGGCGGAGAGGGCGAGATGCCTGTCGGACGGCGGGTTCCGGCGGATCCGGCTTGTCAGCGGATCTCGTCGCTGTCGACGTAGGCGTAGGCGCTGTGCTTGTGGATCGATTCGAAGCTTTCGACGCCGGCGGCGAACCAGGTGATATCGGGATGGGCAAGGGCCGCCAGGGCCACCTTGCGTACCACGTCCTCGACGAACATCGGGTTGTGGAAGGCCTTCTCGGTGACAAATTTCTCATCCGGCCGCTTGAGCAGGGCATACAGCTCGCAGGAGGCCGATTGCTCGACCATGACGATCAGGTCCTCGATCCAGATGAAGTTGTCGAACTTGACCCGCATGTCGACCTCCGCCCGCTGGTTGTGAGCCCCGTCGGCACTGATCTCCTTCGAGCAGGGGCAGAGCGTCGTCACCGGCACCCGGACGCTGAGGATGAAGTCCTCGTCGTCGCCGATCCCGCCGGAGAAGGTGCATTCGTATTCCATCAGGCTGCGGGTCCTGGTGACCGGCGCCTTTTTCTCGATGAAGAAGGGAAAACTCATCTCCAGGCGGGCACTTCTGGCCTGCAGCCGTTCCTGGACATCGGCGAGGATCTTGGAGAACGAAGTGACGCTGATTTTTCCGAGGGAACCGTTCAGGGCAGAGGTGAAGGCATCGACGCAGCTGCTGGGGGGATTGGCCGTCGGCATGCTCGCCTGGATGCTGATCGTGGCGATGGTGGCCTGCAGTCCGCCTCCTTTTTCGAGGACCTTGACCGGGGTCTGGATGTCTTTGATACCGACCGAGTGAATAAGCATGAGAGCACGTATTGATAATGGCGCCTGCGCACCAGGCGTTTGCGGCAGTCCATGTCGTCGAGGGCCCCGTCGTCCATGAGCCGCATCGTCGGTGACGACACCCCTGTAGATACACTTTTTGCCGATCGCCGACAAGGGGCTTTTCCGAATGGTTGGACTCCTGTATTTTTCCATGCGCTTCCAGTTGAATCAGTGTAGTCTACCTCTCTTCCTCCACAGACAACAATTGGTGCCAAGGTGCCTCGATGGAATCCGCCCTCTCCGCTGTCCGGTTAGACAAATGGCTCTGGGCCGCCCGGTTTTTCAAGACCCGGTCGATGGCCACCCACGCCGTCAACGGCGGCAAGGTCCGTTACAACGATGCCCGGACCAGGGCGGCGAAAAACGTCGCCGTCGGCGACGAGCTGATCATCAACACCGGTCACGAGGAATTCCGGGTCACGGTGCTGGCCGTTTCCGGGACCCGGAGGCCGGCCAGTGAGGCGAGGCTCCTGTACGAGGAGAGAGAGGAGAGTGTCCGCAGGAGGGAAGAGGAGCGGGAGATGCGACGGCTCCTCCATGCCGGCGGCATGACCCCGCCAAGGCGGCCGGACAAGCGCGACCGCCGCAAGATCAAATCATTCATACGAAAGGATTGAAAACAGATGCGCAGGATAGAGAGAGCCTTGATCAGCCTGACCGACAAGTCGGGGATCGAACACTTCGCGGCGGAACTGGCCCGACTGGGGATCGAGATACTTTCCACCGGCGGGACGGCCCATAAGATCCGGTCGGCCGGCATCACGGTGACCGATGTGGCGGAGTTCACCGGTTTCCCGGAGATGCTCGACGGCCGGGTCAAGACCCTCCACCCCAAGGTCCATGGCGGCATCCTCAACCAGCGGGCCAACGCCGCGCACCAGCGGCAGTGTGCCGAACACGGCCTGAAGAATATCGACCTCGTCGCCGTCAATCTCTACGCCTTCGAGAAGACCGTCGCCGATCCCCGATGCAGCCTTGCCGATGCCATCGAGAATATCGATATCGGCGGCCCGACCCTGCTGAGGGCCTCGGCCAAGAATTTTCAGGATGTCACCGTCATCGTCGACCCGGCCGATTACCCCCAGGTGCTGGCCGAGATCACCGCCACCGGCAACACCACCCTGAAGACCCGGTTTCGCCTCGCGGTCAAGGTCTTCGACCTCACCTCGCGCTACGATACCGCCATCTCCAGGTGGCTGAACCGGATCGACGTCGACCGCAACGCCTATTTCGCAGGAGAATGAACGATGCTGAAGATGGCAGTCCTGCTCTCCGGCAGTGGCCGGACCCTGGACAATTTTCACGAACGGAGCCGCAACGGCAGCATGGCCGGTGCGATCCAGGTGGTAGTCTCCAACGTTCCCACCGCCCTCGGTCTGGACAAGGCCGAACGCTACGGCTATCCCGCCTTCCATGCCGATGACAGCGAGACCACGAACCGGATCCTGGCCCGCTATGATGTCGATATCGTCTGCCTGGCCGGGTACCTCAAGCTCTATGCGCCGCCCCCGCAGCTCGCCCGATCGGTGATCAATATCCATCCCTCGCTGATCCCGTCCTTCTGCGGCCCCGGCTACTACGGCCACCATGTGCACCAGGCGGTCAAGGACCGGGGCTGCACGGTCAGCGGCTGCACCGTCCATTTTGCCGACGAACGCTACGACGAGGGGCCGATTATCCTGCAGAAGTGCGTCGCCCTCGACGATCGGGACAGCATCGACGATATCGCCGCCAGGGTCTTTGCCATCGAGTGCGAGGCCTTTCCCGAGGCGATCAACCTGGTCGATGCCAGGGGCGTGGATTATTTCTGGAGGCGGGTGGGAAAGTGAAAGGCGAAACACGTGTCATCATGAACCGCCAGGAGATCGATCTGGCGTTGAAGCGGATCGCCCTGCAGATCCTGGAAAAAAATACCGATCTCGTCGATATGGCGATCGTCGGCATCCATACCTGCGGCGTCTATCTGGCCGAGCGGATCGGCGCCATCCTGCGCCAGCAGACCGGTCGGGATATCCCGGCCGGCAGTCTCGACATCAACCTCTATCGCGACGACTGGAGCCTGATCAACCAGAATCCGGTGGTCCGGACGACCGATATCCGCTTCGATGTCGACAATGCCAACCTGGTACTGGTCGACGATGTCATCTTTTCCGGGCGGACGATCCGGGCGGCGATGGATGCGATCATGGATTTCGGCCGCCCCCATACCGTCCAGCTGGCGGTGCTGGTCGACCGCGGCGGCCGGGAGCTGCCGATCCAGCCCGATTTCACCGGGATGTGCACCACCGTCCTGCCGAACCAGCGGATCCAGGTCCGGCTCGACGAGCATGGCGGCCGGGATGAAGTCGTGATCGAGAGCTGATCCCGGTTATGGAACTCCTGGCCCCGGCGGGCACCATCGAAACCTTCCACGCGGCAATCGAGGCCGGCGCCGATGCCGTCTATGTCGGCGCTCCGGGATTCAATGCCCGAAACCTCGCCCGTGACCTCCGACTGGAAGAGATCGGGGCGATGATCCGCTTCTGCCGCGACCGCGGCAAAAAGCTCTATGTCGCCGCCAACAGCCTTATTCTCGAGCGCGAATTGCCTCTTGTCGTCGAGACGCTGGCTCAGCTCGAGTTCCTCATGCCGGATGCCCTGATCGTCCAGGATCTGGGACTGATCCGGCTGATCCGTCGCTATTTTCCGCAACTGCGCCTCCACGCCTCGACCCTGATGACGGCCCATAATTCGCCGGCAGTCAGTGCCCTGGCCGGTCTCGGCTGTGAACGGGTGGTCCTGGCCCGCGAACTGACGGTCAGGGAGATTGCCGCTATCCGGGCCCGGACCGAGGTCGAGCTCGAGGTCTTCATCCACGGCGCGATGTGCTTCTCCTATTCCGGGCTCTGTCTGTTCTCATCCTTTCTCGGCGGCAAGAGCGGCCTGCGCGGCCGCTGCGTCCAGCCCTGCCGGCGGGCCTATACATCAACCGGGAAAGGCAAAGGCGGGAGCGGGGGGAAAGGCGGGTCCTACCTTTTTTCAATGAATGATCTCTCCGGCCTGGAGGCCGTCCCGGCCCTGCGGGAGATCGGCATCGCCGCGCTGAAGATCGAAGGACGGCTGCGGTCGGCCCACTACGTCCATACCGTGGTCGGGGCCTACCGCATGGTCATCGACGCAGCGCCCCCGGAGCTCGAAACCGTCCTGATCGAGGCGGGGGCGAGGGTGCGGCGGGCGATGAGCCGCAAGGTCACCCCCGGCTATTTTTTCTCGCCCCAGCCGCAGGAGGCCATCACCCCCCATCATTCCGGCAATATCGGCCTGCATCTGGGGCGGGCGGAAAAGATCAAGGCGATTGGAGAAGGACGGTACTGCACGGTGACCTTGAAAGAGGATCTGGCGGTGGGCGACCGGCTCCGGCTCCATCTCGAACCTTCAGGGGAAAGGCTGGCCTTTACCGTTAAGGAGCTGTACCTCGACCGCCTGGCGGTCGAGGCGGCCGAGGCGGCCACGACGGTCCGCGTTGCCCTGCCGGCGGCCTGCACTCCTCAGCAGGGGCAGCATCTCGATCTCTACAAGGTCGATACGGCCGGGGGCGGAGCGGCGGCGATGCCAAGACTGGCCGTCGCCGAGGTGAAGACCGCTCTTGCCGGCTATCGGCCGAAGGTGGTCCGCAGGATAGGGGATATCGCGCGGCGGGTCTGGGACTATGATGAGTCCAAAACCGATGATCGGCGCGGCAGGGGCGAGCGACGGACGCCGGGCGCTCCGGTTCCGGCGCGCCGCGGCAAGGGCGGACCGGCCGGCAGGACCGCGCTCGAATGGTGGCTGCAGACCGATTCGTTCAAGGTATTGCAGACCAGGCTGCCGTTTGCACCGGATCGGTTCCTGCTGTCCTTCGACAAGGGGCTGGTCAGCCAGGCGGGTCAGATCCGGCGACTGCTGGGCAACCGCGCCCGGGATGTGATCTGGGGACTGCCCCCGGTGATCCAGGAACTGGATCTGACGAGGGTCCATAAACAGATCGGCAACCTGCTGCGATCCGGCTTCAAATCGTTCCAGATCAGTCATATCGGCCAGATCGACTTCTTCGCCGGCGAGCGGGTGCATCTGCATGGCGACTATACCCTCAACCTGCTGAACAGCCAGGCGGTTGCCGCGATGGCGGCGATGGGACTGGAATCGGTGCAGCTGTGTATCGAGACCGATCGGCAGAGCCTTACCGAACTGATCCAGGGATGCAGGAAGATGACGGGGGGGGCAGGCAGGGAAGGGGAGCGACGCGGCCCGCGGCTGGGGTTGACGGTCTACGGCTCGCCGCCGTTGTTCACCGCCCGCCTTGCCGCCCCCCATTTCACTTACGACCGGCCCCTGCTCAGCCCGAAAGGCGAATCCCTGGTCATCCGGAAGAAGGAGGGGTACACCGAGACCCATTCGCCCCGTCCGTTTTCGCTGCTGCCCTATCTGGCGGAACTCAAGGCCCTGGGGCTCGACCATGCCATCGTCGATATCCGCGGCGAGCAGGCGGACAGCCGGCTGCTCAAGGAGCTGCAGGAACGGCTGACCGGAACCGGCCGTCACACCAGACTGCCGACCTTCAACTATCTCGGCCGGCTCGAGTAGGCCGCTAATTGGTCTTCCTGCCGCGCCCCTCATCGAGACGGCGCATGCCTTCCATCAGCAGTTTCATGAAGAAACCGATTTCCGGCGTTTCAAAATCCTCGGACGGGATCCCCGGGGTGAAGCGGAACCAGCCCGACTGTTCCTTCAGGATCTGGTAGAACGCCACATCGCCGACGTACTCGGCATACTTGGCCTTGATCAGACTCCCTTGCCGGAACGAGAACCTGGCGGTCCCCTTGGTCAGCTGGCTGATGGTGAGGATGCCGGTCTTGCTGTTCATGTTCAGGGTCTGGAACAGTGCCTCCGCAGGGATCTCCGAAAGGTTGCCGGTCATTCCCGATGAAAGGTCCTCGGACCTGATCTTATTCGATTTATTGAGGCGTTCGGCCATCAGGCGGGAGAAATAGAGCTGGGTGCCCGGATAGTGCTCAAGGATCTTCCGGAAATCATGGCGGTCGATGTAGAGGATCGACGTCGGTTCCACTACCTGGATGGTGGCACTGACGACCTCGTTGCAGATCAGGCTCATTTCGCCGAAGACATCACCCTTGCCGAGCGTCGCGATCTTGATCCCGGCGTCATTGAGGACGTTGACGACCCCGGAGACGATGATATAAAAATTCTCGCCCGGATCGCCTTTCCTGATGATGATTCCCTTGTCGTATTTGCTCAGCTTGAAGAACTGGATGACGTTGTCGAGGTGTTTATCGTCGATGTTCTTGAAGAAGGCGAAGCCGCTGAGGACGTGCATCATGGAGGCAAGCTCGTTGGAATAGCCGTCGGGGTCATAGGCGGCCGCCATATCACCGTCCCTGGTGTGCTCGAGTTTGATCGAACCGGTGCAGCCGCTGCAGCCGATCATGCAGACCGGGATCTTGTCGCCCCGTTCGTACTGGATGATGATCCTGCTCAGATCACCGTACAGGATCTTGCATACCTTTTTATTTATCGGGAAGCTGATGATGGCGGTGGTGATGAAGGTGTTCTCGGCGTCATTATTGATCGGGATGGCGATTCCCGTCAGTTGGAAACTGTCGTTGTACTCATAGAGCGGACAACTCCGGCATTCTATTATTTTGAAGACCACTTTTGGAAAGCCCATGTGACGTCCTGAAAATTTCAGATGTGGGGAAAAGAAGGGTGAGACTGTTTGTTCATGATGGATACGTTATCCGATCATCACTGACTGTGTCAATTGATGGAATTTTTTTCTCCTTGCGGGGAAAAACATCCTGTGCTAAGGGTATTTGTTGACTTTATCTTCCGGATCCAGTAAACATTCCTTTCTTTTTGCGATGGAAATACAGGTCTGGAGTTGAGTTTCAGACAACCTATCCAACCGAGAATTCGGTGCCATATACGAGTGTCATCAACAGGAGGAATTAATTCGTGGCAAATCATAAATCGGCTGAAAAAAGGAATCGGCAGTCCCAGGCCCGTCGTCTGCGCAACAGGACCAACAAGTCGCAGATGAAGAACGCAATCCGCAAGGTGAACGAGGCAGTGGCAACCGGGGCCGAGGATGCGGCCAAAGAGGCCCTGCGGCTCGCCATACCGGTCATTGCCAAGACGGCGTCGAAGGGCACCATTCATAAGAATGCGGCTTCACGCAAGATTTCCCGTCTGACCGTAAGTGTCAACAAGGTCGGATCGGCAGCCTGATCCGCCGTTTCTGTCGTTCGTCGAGCCATAGCCGGGTCGGCGGCGCTCGCATGAACAGCACAAGGACCATGGAATCCCTCGATTCCATGGTCCTTTTTTCATTGTCCGGCGGTGAAGATGCTGGACAACAGGGATCGATAGCTGGTATTCTTCCTGAATTATCATTGATTCCTTTCTGTAGTGCATTGAAGTTTCTAAGATATTTTTAAACCATGTCCCAGCGAGCCTACTACCCTCCGCCGCAGAGTTTTGCCGGATATCTTGCAACCTCAAAACTCATTCCGGTCTGCACCGAGATCATCGCCGATCTCGATACCCCTCTCACCCTGTTTGCCAAAATAGCCGACGCCCATAGCCATATCTTTCTGTTCGAGAGCATGGAAGGCGGAGAAAAATGGGGACGATATTCCTTCATCGGCTTCGATCCGCTCGTTACCTTCGAATCCAGGCGGGACGAGGTTCGCATAACCGAAGTTCACGGCGGGAAGAGGGAAGAGGAGCGGTTGCAGACCAATCCCCTGCAGGCGATCAGGGCCCTGGTCAAGCGACTCGCCGCCGCCGAGATTGATGGCCTGCCCAAATTCTGTGGCGGCGCCGTCGGTTTTCTCGGCTACGATATGGTGCGGTTCATGGAGGAACTTCCCGACTCGAGGCCCAGTCTCGATCTTCCGGAGTCGGCCTTCATGGTGCCGCGCATCGTCCTGGTCCATGACAGCGTGCGGCAGACCGTGACGGTGGTCTGCTGGGTCAGGACGGAGGAAGGGGTTGACGGAACCGCTCTGTATAACGACGCGGTGCGGCGGATCGAGGACATCATCGCCATTCTGAAGGGACCGGTGCCGGCGGCGGCCCATGACAGCATGCGCGGCTTCCCCAATCCCCATGTCTTCACCTCGAACATGGAGCCGGAGAGGTTCCGGGCGATGGTCGAGCGGGCGAAGGACTATATCGTCGCCGGCGATATCATCCAGGTCGTGCTGTCCCAGAGATTCCACACCGAAACCGAGATCGAACCGACCGTACTCTATCGGGCCCTGCGTCATATCAACCCCAGTCCGTACCTCTTCTTCCTGAAATTCGGCGATCTCGTTCAGATCGGTTCCTCGCCCGAGATCCTGGTCCGCAAGGAAGACCGGATGATCGAACTGCGGCCGATCGCCGGTACCCGGCC
Organism: Desulfoprunum sp.; assembly: GCF_053613775.1. Lineage (NCBI taxonomy): Bacteria > Pseudomonadati > Thermodesulfobacteriota > Desulfobulbia > Desulfobulbales > Desulfobulbaceae > Desulfoprunum > Desulfoprunum sp. The sequence goes on along the minus strand of NZ_JBSHXH010000004.1, from coordinate 876,070 downwards.
GCGCGGGGCGACCATGGAAGAGGACCAGCGGCTGGAGCAGGAACTGCTTGCCGACCCGAAGGAGCGTGCCGAGCACCTGATGCTGGTCGATCTCGGCCGCAATGACGTCGGCCGGGTCGCCAGGGACGGGTCGGTCGAGGTCCGGGACCTGCTGGTGATCGAACGCTACAGCCATGTCATGCACATCGTGTCGGGAGTGCACGGTGAGATCCGACCGGGGCTGGACCAGTTCGACGTCATCTCCGCCTGTTTTCCGGCCGGCACCGTCAGCGGCGCCCCGAAGATCCGGGCGATGGAGATCATCGACGAACTCGAACCCGACAGGCGGGGACCGTATGCCGGTTCAGTCGGCTACTTCGGTTTTTCCGGGAACATGGATTTCTGCATCACGATCCGGACCTTCATCATGCAGGGCAGAAATCTCTGGATTCAGGCCGGCGCCGGGATCGTCGCCGATTCCGACCCGGCGCGGGAATTCGAGGAGACCATCAATAAATCCATGGGACTGCGCCGGGCAGTGGAACTCGTCGAAAGAGGATTTTAGACGATGCTGGTCATTATCGATAATTACGATTCCTTCACCTACAATATCGTTCAGACCATCGCCGGCAACGCCCGGAAGGAGGGGAGGGAGGCGGATATCCGGGTCTATCGCAACGACAGGATCAGCATCGCCGAGATCGAGGCGATGCGGCCGGACCGGCTGCTGGTTTCGCCCGGGCCCTGTTCGCCGCAGGAGGCCGGAATATCGATTGCGGCCATCCGCTACTTCAGCGACAAGCTGCCGGTCCTGGGCGTCTGCCTGGGCCACCAGTCGATGGGCGAGGCCTTTGGCGGTCGGACCGTCCGGGCGCGGCGGATCATGCATGGCAAGACCAGCCCGATCCATCATGACGGCAAGGGGATCTTCGCCGGCCTGCCCAATCCCTTCGCCGGCATGCGCTATCATTCACTGATCGTTGACGAGGAGACGCTGCCCGACTGTCTGGCCATCACGGCGAGGACCGACGAGGGGGAATTGATGGCGATCCGCCACAAGACCTTGCCGGTGGAGGGAGTGCAGTTCCACCCGGAATCGATCATGACCCCGGCCGGGATCCGGCTCCTGCAGAATTTCATGAGCCCCGATTATCAGCGGCTGGTAATGGGCTGATTCGCGGTAATCCAGTAGAAGAGGTTGAACAGATGAAGATACAGGAAGCGATAGGTCAGCTGGTGATCGGTCACGATCTCTCGGAAAAGGACATGTACGAGGTGATGCTGGTGATCATGAGCGGCGATGCCACTCCAGCCCAGATCGGCTCCTTCATCACCGCATTGCGGATGAAAGGGGAGACGGTCGAGGAGATCACCGGCGCCGTCCGGGTCATGCGGGAAAAGGCGACGCCGATCGATACGGGCGTGGCGACCGCACAAGGCGAGGTCCTGGTGGACATCGTCGGCACCGGAGGCGACTGTTCGGGCACCTTCAATGTCTCGACGACTTCGTCCTTTGTCGTTGCCGCGGCCGGTATTCCGGTCGCCAAGCATGGAAATCGGGCGGTTTCGTCGCGTTGCGGCAGCGCCGACGTCCTCGAGGCCGCCGGGGTCAATCTCAATCTGCCCCCCGATCAGATCGGACAATGCGTTCGCACCGTCGGTATCGGTTTCCTTTTCGCTCCGGCCCTGCACAAGGCGATGAAGTATGCCATCGGCCCGCGCCGGGAGATCGGCATCCGGTCGATCTTCAATATCCTCGGACCGATGACCAACCCCGCCGGGGCCAACGTCCAGGTGCTCGGCGTCTTCGATGCCGGATTGACCGAACTCGTCGCCAATGTTCTGCTGCGGCTGGGAACGAAACGGTCGCTGGTCGTCTATGGCGAGGGCAATCTCGATGAACTGACGGTGACCGGGACGACCAGAATATCGGAAGTGGCGGACGGCAGGGTGCACACCTATACCGTTGCCCCGGAGGAGTTGGGGCTCAAGCGGGCCCGGCTCGAGGAGCTGGCCGGGGCGGCGACCCCGCAGCTGGCGGCGGTCGACATGCGGTCCATCCTCACCGGGCGGCAGGGTCCGAAACGGGACATGGTCCTGCTCAACAGCGGCGCGGCCTTCATGGCGGCGGGGATGACATCCACCATCGCCGAAGGTATCGCCAAGGCGGCCGAGATCATCGATTCCGGCAAGGCGGTGGCCAAGCTCGATGAACTGGTTCAATTCTGCGCCGCATTCGATGCGCAGAAGGCGTAGCAAACCCGGGGTACCCGGCAAATCGGCAGGGCTTTTTCGGCTGCAGTATTTGAGCCGTGATCAGGATAATGATATTAGATAGAATAGTAGCACAGAAACGTCTCGAGATTGCGCGGCTGAAAAATGCCGGGATCGCATTGCCGCCTTCCTGGCTGGGGGAAAAGTTCGACCCGCCGCGCGGGTTCCGCAAGGCCCTGGTGGAGTATCCGGGGGTCTCGATCATCGCCGAGGTGAAAAAGGCATCCCCCTCCAAGGGGGTCATCTGCGAAGACTTCGACCCGGTGCGGATCGCCGGCAATTACCAGAAATCCGGGGCGCAGGCGATTTCGGTGCTGACCGACAGTCGATTTTTCCAGGGCAGCCTGCTCTACCTGATGCAGGTTCGCGAAGCGGTAAGCCTGCCGGTCCTGCGCAAGGATTTCATCATCGACGAGCTGCAGATCCGGGAGGCCGCAATGCATGGGGCTGATGCCATCCTGTTGATCGTGGCGATTCTCGCCCCGTATCAGCTCAGGGAGTACCAGGTCTGCGCCGGTGAGCTCGGGATGGACGTCCTGGTCGAGGTCCACGACGAGAGGGAAGTCGAGATGGCACTTGCCGCCGACAGTCGGCTGATCGGCATCAACAACCGGAACCTGAAAGATTTCTCGGTGGATATCAATACCACCTTCCGCCTGAAAAAGATGATCCCGACGGATATCCCCGTCGTCAGCGAGTCGGGCCTGCGGGATCAAGAGGATATCAAACGATTGGCGGAGGCAGGAGTGACTGCCGCCCTCATCGGTGAGACCTTGATGCGGGCCGGATCTCCCGGGGACGTACTCCGGGGGCTGCGGTAATACGATAAATATGAAAATGGAGGAGTGATGCACCGGCGAACGCGCATAAAAATGTGCGGAATTACAAACATGGAAGATGCGGAGGAGGGCATACGGGCGGGAGTCGACGCCCTTGGATTTATCTTTGTGGAAGAAAGTCCGCGATACATCGAGCCGGAAAAGGCCAAGGAGATCGCGGCAAACATCTCACCCTTTGTTGATCTGGTCGGGGTATTTATCGACCGGGATAACGTCGAAGTCCAGGAAATTGTCGATTACTGCGGTCTTTCCTACGTGCAGCTGCATGGCAGCGAAACGCCCGAATACTGCAGCCAGCTGGCGTACGCCGCGTCGCCCTGTAAGTTGATCAAGGCATTCAGGATCAATGACAGCGCAACACCTGAAGATTTCCAACCCTATCAAGATGTGGTTCAGGGATTCCTGCTCGACACCTATGTTGCAGAACAGGCCGGGGGGACCGGAAGCACCTTCAATTGGGATATGATTGAATCCCTGACGTTGCAGCGGCCGATAATCCTCGCCGGTGGACTGACCCCGGAAAACGTGGCCGAGGCAATCGACACAGTGCGCCCCTTTGCCATTGATGTCAATTCGGGCGTGGAGATCCGTCCCGGTCTGAAGGACTACGACAAACTGAGATTGCTGCTGGATGCGGTCTGGAAAGTGGATCTCGCCAGAATCGGCTGACAGGCTATCGTACGACGACCAATGCCTTTCTGTATCCCCTGTCCCGCATTCTCTGTTCCGTGACGAGTGCCTTGTCACGGTCGTTGCCGGCGGCGATCAGCACCCTGTAGATGGTCGATTTTCGGCCGTTGACCTGGCGGATGATGGCAGTCTGGCCACTCTCGGTGAATCGTTCCAGCATGCGCTTGGCGTTCGATTCGTTGGTGAAGGCGGCTACCTGGACATAGAACGCATTTGAGGGGTGGCTGGAATCTCCCTCAATCTGCAGGTCATCCGCCTTGTTCTGTTCGGACGCATTGAGGACCGTGATCTCGACCTTGGCTGTCCCTTTTCTAGCCAGTTTCAAGGTCTTGGCGGCGGAATGGCTCAGATCGATGATCCGTTTGCCGGAATACGGTCCTCTGTCATTGACGCGCACGATTGTTTCCCTGCCGTTTTCCAGGTTTTTCACCTTTAACAGAGTGTTCATCGGCAGCTCTTTGTGCGCGGCGGTCATTGAATGCATATCGAAACGTTCGCCGCTCGAAGTGCGTTTTCCCTGGAAAGATTTGCCATACCAGGAGGCGAGACCGGTTTCGGAGTAGCCGTCCTTCGCAGAATGAGTTCGCAGACCCTTCTGATCCAAGGAGAATGCTGACTTGGAATGCGAGTTCCTGTCATATGAGGCGACAGCCGATCCGGGTGGGCGGGCAGTCAGAAGAAACAGGAAAAAAACAAAGAGCGCGAGACGGTGGAGAGTGGCGGCCCCTTTCGAGGTGGTGTCGTCAGAAACTCCGGGCATGGAGCGGCTGCTGGTGGTCGTTGTTGTGCAACTGATCATAGGCGGCAGTCGTATGTGATGTTGAATGATTATAAGGACTGTTGCTTCTCAGTCCCCCTGCTTGTTCTCCTTTGCGGCTTCAGCGAAATGGAGGTTTTCGAGACGTTGCCGGTAAAACAACCCGGCTTTTCCTGTCGTGTGCGGGGTGTAGCGGTGGAGACCGTTATTGCCGGCCTCCGATGGATGGGAATCAATATGAACCAGCCCGTTCCCATCCTGCCAGGAAAGAAAATAATCAAGCAGCGGCCGGACTACGGAGATCTCACCTTTCTCATTTTTTTCAAGGAAGATTGTCTCCCAACGCCGCATACCATATCCCTTATACCATACTCCTGGCCGATCTCTGAAGTAAATTTTGTCCTTCATGGCCGGAATAATTTCATTTTTCGAAAAATCTATATTATTTTCAAGAAGTTTTGTTACCTCAGAACTTCCCTGGGTAGTCAGCCTGTCCCATTGGTCAAACTCGTCGTAATCCGAACGCAGGAGATGCTTGCCGGAATCGGCAAAACTCCACTGGGCATGGCATACCTGGCAGGAGATCTTCCCGCCGTGCGTTGCATGGGCCGGATCGGTCATGATCGGCAGGGTGTGCTGCTTTCTCTCTGTGCCGGCAAGAAATATGTATCCGGGGCCTGATTTACGGACCCGGTCGGGCAGGTTTTTGTCGAGGAGATCGGCGTCATGACAGTCGGCACAGGAAGGGCCGGGTTTTCCAGCCGCCATCAATTGACTGCCGGGGTGACAATCGATACAGACGAGACCGCGCTGTTGATGGATATCCGCCGCCAGTTCATGATACTCGACGCCAAAAGGGCGAAAGTGTTCATCCTTTGTTGTGTACGGGGTGCGATATTCGACGTTCAGGTCGTGCTCGAACCGGCCATGGAAGTCGAAGCCGACCCTGTTGCCGTAATGGCATGAGAGGCATTGCCTGTCGCCCGGCGCGGCCAGAAATGCGTGTGACGCCAGCCTGCCGTTTTGAAACTCGAGATGGCAGGCGGCACAGCCGGTGCCGTGGGTGACGGCCGGGTAATCGTCGCCCTTGTAGTAGAGATGGCAGCGCAGGCAACGGCGGCGGAGGAGATCGTCGGCGAGGGCCAGCGCATCCCTGGGGGAGTCGGATTCGGGGATCTCGACCATCGACTGCAGATCAGTCGTGGCGCCAAAGGCACGGCGAACGAGGTTGACGAGATTTTTCAGAGTAAAATGGGATGCTGCGCCGATTCCATCGACCTGGCGGGGATGGCATGGACCGCAGGTCGCGGCCATCGCCTCCGGGTGGGCCGGCTGGGCGATCAGGTTGGCATGTGCCTCGCTTTTTTCTCCGGTGCTGTCGTTGCCCCTGTGGCAGGTGGTGCAGGCCAGGGAATGGTTGCGGTCCAGTCTGACGGCATGGCAGACAATGCAGCCCTTGGCGTTAACGGAGGCAGAGAAGGCCTCGCCGCTGCTGATCAGCAGGAGTGCAACACCCATCAGGGACAGCGTCAAGGTGATCCGGTTGGCGTTCGACAAGTGGTGAGTGGATTTGGATGAATTGAATAAGTTTCCGATGTGTTTAAAAAAAATAACACGAAGACCTCTACTGCCGAGACTTTTGTTATATTTCATAAAGGTTGAATTTTCAATCGTTACCTGCTATATAGGCGTCACTATCATAGGCCAATATAGCTCAGCTGGTAGAGCAACTGATTCGTAATCAGTAGGTCTGCGGTTCGATTCCGCATATTGGCTCCAAATATCAAGAGGTTACATCAACACGATGTGACCTCTTTTTTTTGGTGCTACCCCGGTGCTACCCTGGAAAAAAATACCCTATGAAGTTTTTTCGCTCTCCGCCGGCGGACAACCCAAAATCGGGTCATCATATGGTCGGCTTCTTGCCAGGGGCCTACTGTAATCGATCTGTCAGAATCGCTGGTATCCTTCTCGATTCCATCCAAGGGGGAGGATATGAAGGAAGAGCTTGAGGAATTGATCGATGCTGTCCATGATCTCTATGGCGACTACTCGATTTATGAAGTGATGGATCTGGACAGACCCGCAGCCATCGCAATAATGGTGGAGATGTACAACCCGCCAGATGGGGAAAGGATTGAAAGGTATTTTGCCGTCCTCGACTGGATCAGAGCATGGAGAGAACCAGCGCTACTGTAGCTTCCGAATACTGTGCAATGGTCGTAATTCTGCCCGTGGCGGTCTTCCTGGTTGCCGTGATGAAGACTTTATTGTCGGCAAAGGGATCAGCTGGTTTATTGCTAACCTCATTTGATTTAGACGACTTAGCAGAAGAATTTAGCTGAAGATCTTACGTATATTGCTGTTTTTCCTATTTAATATTGATTGACTGTTGGTTGATTTTAGACGACTCTCCAAGTTTCAGTTGTAAAGGATTCCTTAACAACTCACCACCAGAAGCTTCTACTTCCAACTGTTCAGGATTCCTTTACGGTTCGCCCGCCGGCGCCGCACCAAGTTGTCGTCCGATCCATTGCCATCACACTGTTCGGCACCCTGGGTGATGATGGCCTGGTCGGTGCCTTTCTCATTGCCGGTGGCCCCAACGCATCGATTACTCATTGAGATGTCTATACCTGCTTTTCAGAACTGCTCAAACTCGATATGTGTTGGTGAGAGGGTAGCTGTATGGTTATGTTTCTTTTGCCGCTAACCGAGACGCTACCAATTTTTGCACTATCCTCTTTTCAGCGTTGCCCGCCGCGTTGCGTGGCGCGCTACGTTGCAAAGGCCTTCTGAGATCTTCTCCGCCTTTTCCGGGGTAACCAGCGTGGTAACCTCAATTTTGGCAAACAAGCCGACAATCGAGGCCTTAGTGTCAGCATGCAGGAAGGCAGAGAAAAGAGAACCGTACGCCATGTAGACAGTCTGGAGCCGGAAAATCGGGAGGGAGGTGGTGGATGTCAGCTAGTCGTTCTTGCTGACCTGGGACTTGGCAGGACGATCTTCCCTGACGAGGTTTTTTTGCCGGTCGGCGGAGGGCAGCCGCAGGTCCATGATCAGACCCTGGGTGGAGAGGATGATGATGCGCGGCTCGTCATCGATCCTGACCGGCTGCGGCAGGATGCGCAGTTGCAGCAGGGTCTGGATCTGCCTGGGCGTAAGCGTCACCCCTTTGTGCTCCGTTGCAAGCACAAAGGGACAACCTTCCTGCCAGCCGGAGCAGCCGTAGGCCCGTTTCCCCTTGATAACCTCCTTGCCGCAGAGCGGGCAGCTGCCCCAGCGTGCGGGGTCAAGCCGCCGGGCGGAGCTGTGCTCGATCAGGCTGCGGATGTAGCCGCTGATCCCGGCCATGAAGATATCGGGGGCGAGTTGGCTGCGCTCGATTTTTTTAAGTTTTTCCTCCCACTCGCCAGTCATCTCCGGCGATTTGAGCAGGGGGTCCTGGATGAGGGCGATCAGGCAGCGGCCCATGTCGGTGCAGCGCAGTTGTTTTTTCTCGCGCTGGATATAGCCGCGGCGGAGCAGGGTTTCGATGATGGCGGCACGGGTGGCGGGCGTGCCGATGCCGCGTTCTTTCAGCGCCTCACGCAGGGTGTCGTCTTCGACAAACCTGCCGGCGGCCTCCATGGCGCCGAGCAGCGAGTTTTCGGTGAAGTGACCGGGAGGTTTGGTCCTGCCTTCGCGCAGGGACGGCTCATGCGGGCCGCTTTCCCCTTTGCTGAAGGCCGGCAGGGCCTGGTCGTCGGCAGCTTCCTGGCTCAGCTTCTTTTTCGGGAAGAGGATGGTCCAGCCTGGCTCAATAATCTGCGTTCCTTTGGCCTGAAATTGTACCTGCCGGCTGACGCCGTCAACCGTGGTCACCTGTTTGATGCAGACGGGATAGAAGGCGGCGATGAACTGGGTGGTGATTGCGTCATAGACGAGCTGGTCATTGACGCCCAGGTTACGCGGCCTGACGCCGGTGGGGATGATGGCGTGATGGTCGGTGACCTTGGTGTCGTCGATGATTCGGGTGGTGAACGGCAGTTTGGCGAGGTTGAGCGGCGCGATCTGTTCGGCCCGGATGGCCATGAGCTGTTCCATGATCCGGGGAACGCTCGTTTTCATATCTTTGCTGAGATAACGCGAATCGGTTCGGGGATAGGTAACGAGTTTGGCCTCATACAGAGTCTGGGCGGCGGCGAGGGTGTCGGCCGCCGACAGGCCGTGCTGCTTGTTGACCTCGCGCTGCAGGGTGGTAAGCTCGAAGAGCTGCGGCGGTTGCTCCTTGCTCTCTTTCCCACAAGACCTCCTACCTCGGTTTCCTTGATCATCTGCTCGAGGAAGAAGTGGCGGTCAAGGAAGGACGACGCATCCAGACCGCGATGAAAACCGCGGGCTTGCCGGCGGCGAAGACCATCGAGGAATACGATTTCTCCTTTAATCCCCATCTGGATCGGGGGGCGGTCATGGAACTGTTCGACCTGACCTTCATCTCCAGAAAAGAAAACGTGCTGTTCCTCGGTCCTCCGGGAGTCGGCAAGACCCATCTCGCCATATCCCTGGCCATCAAGGCCTGTCACCATGGTTTCAAGGTCTACTTCACCACCATGGACACCTTGATCAAAAAACTCAAGGAGGGGGCGACCAGACAGAAGGCCTATCTCCGTTCCAGCCTGGTGGTGGTTGACGAGGTCGGCTATCTGCCGGTAACCACCCAGGAGGCGTATCTGCTTTTCCAGTTCGTCTCCCATCCCTACGAGCGGAACTCGACCATCGTCACCTCCAACAAAAGCTTCGGCGACTGGCAGGGGCTGTTCGGTGATCCGGTGATAGCCACCGCTATCCTCGACCGACTGTTGCATCACAGCAAGGTGGTCAATATCAGGGGCCACAGCTATCGGCTCAGAGGCCATTGGCTGGCTAAACTAATTTTCAAGGAACAGATTAAAAATCAACCGGATAATCCGGTTCAGTAAAATTGTACAACTTTTACGAGGCCAGGGTGGGCCCCTTCGGGGCTATTCCCCTTTACAAGGGTGGTACACTTTTGGATTGCCATAACTGGTACATTTTTCCTTTGCCATTAACAACGATGCCCGAAGTTCAGGGGTCTTGATTGGCGGCACCTTCCAACTCCAAATCACCATACAGATATTTTGCGGAGTGATGGTCGTGTTCTGCCCCTTGCCCGAGTGACACCCTAACTGGATGGTCGCCACAATCAATCAATCCGCTTGTTTTGACTGCGCCGGGACAAGGGTTCGATATACATCTGATGCAGCCGGACGGCAGCACGCTGATTGTCAAAGAGCCTTTTTGGCGAATCAGTTAATCCCGTTAGATGTTTGGTGCAGACGCGTTACCGGAACGCGCTGAAATCCACGACTGTAGACGCAAGCCGGAACCTACGAATCGTTTGTCAAGAAATCTGTTTTCTGAGATGGAATTATTGTGTTCGTTTTCTCTTTTTCCTATCTTTTTGGGAAGTTAATTCTTGACAACAGGAGGCCATATAGATGTTGGACAATTTCATAAAAAGGAAATAGTGTACCTAATTCTTGGAACTGATTTTCATATGGTCGTTATATCCTCTCTTACCAAGTCCATCGATCCAATCTTCTTGCAGCAGTTTTTTGTAAATGATACCAGCTGATTGTTTATTAACATCATTTCGTAGTAAACGTTCTTTAATATGGATGGCAAAGTCTTTCGATATGTATCCGCTTGAATGGCCAAAATACAGAGCCGCTAGGAATAGGGGGTTAAACCCCATGTCATCTACATAGGCTATCCAAGTCTCATATTGTGCTTCACAGAGAATATTTGCCTGATAGGAAGAATGAGCATCTTGCAGCAGATAAAGTAAATGTTCGGCTAGATCGAACGCCTTACGCAGCCTGACCTTGTTTGGGTCATGAAAATTATCGTTTGGATCATATAAGCGGTTTAGAAGCTCTTCAGCATTATTCCAACCATCAAAACTGTTCTTTTCCAGAAAGAGATTGACGTATTTTTGGGCGTCGGCAAAAGAGAAATCTTTATCGGGAGGATCTGCAAAGAATGCCATCAAGTATTCCTCTTTTGCTGTCATTTCATAGACGGCGTTTTCTGCGGTTCTCAGTGATAACTCTATCTGAATTTTGCTTTGCTTTTTCAGTTCTTCTGCCTGATTGATATAGACATTGAGAGCCATGCCGGCAATCACTGCACCAGCTATATAGACAATAAGCGTTATCAGACTGATGCAGCTTTCCTTCGTCCATCCGGTTTTCATAACCGTTATCAGACTTATACAGCTTTCCTTCGTCCATCTGGTTTTCATAAGCCTTATCAGACTGATACAGCTTTCCTTCGTCCATCCGGGTTTCATTTGGTCTCCATCATCTTGTATTTGGTTCCAACAACGAATTCTGCTGATCTGTATATCACCTCGATTTGCAGGGAGTGTTGCATGTTGTCCTATGTCCACAAACTCAGGCTCTTTGACTTGTTAGCCTAAGAAATTAAGGCTGTGTACCAATTTCGAAAAATACTCTTGAAAAAATTGCTAAAATCTGAGTCAGGCTTGGAAACGGGTCAAGGCCAATCGTGGGGCGCCGGGCGTAGACAACATGCCGATTGACGACTTCATGGCCTTTGCTCATGAGCACTGGATAGAGACCCGTTCATCCATCTTTGCAGGCATTTATAAACCTATGCCGGTCAAAAGGGTGGAGATCCCTAAAGCAACTGGAGGCACGCGTCCCCTTGGGATTCCCACCGTGCTTGACCGCTTGATCCAACAAGCCATTGCCCAGGTACTGTTTCCGATCTTCGATCGGATTTTTCGGAAGCGGGCTTCGGTTTCCGGATGGGCCTCTCGGCTCATGATGCCGTTTACCAAGTGCGCGACTATATCCGCAAGGGATACCGTGTGGCTGATGACGCCGACCTGGCGAAATTCTTCGACACCGTGAAGCATGACTTCCTTATGTGCCGGGGCAGCAAAAAGGTGCGCGATAAGCGCGTCCTCAAACTGATCGGCAAGTATCTGCGGACCGGCGTGATGGTCAACGGCCGCCGTGAGGAAAGCCGAAGGGGCGTTCCTCACGGTGATCCGCTTTCACCCCTGCTGAGTAATATCCTCCTGGATGATATCTTGACAAGGAGCTGGAGGGCCGCAACTCGCAACCATCGTTTCGCCCGCTACGCCGACGACTTTGTCATTTTGGTGAAGAGTCCAAGCATCACTCTGTTCCTCGAACAAAAGCTCAAACTCAAGTTCAATCAGGAAAAGAGCAAGGTGGCTCATACCAATGAGATCACCTTTCTCGGTTTTGCCTTTAATGGAGTCAGCATTCGCTGGTCGGACAAGGCCTTTGCCAAGTTCAAGCAACGGCTGAAGGAGCTGACCGGTCGGAGTTGGGGCGTTTTCATGGAATTCCGTTTCACAAAACTGGCTGAATATCTGCGCGGCTGGATGGGCTATTTCGGGATATCCGAGTACTACGCACCTATCCCAGAAATTGACCATTGGCTGCGCCGCAGGGTACGCATGTGCTATTGGAAGCAATGGCGCTACTGCCGCACCAAGGTTCTCGAGCTGACAAAGCTCGGAACTTTCCTGCGCACAGCTATATCGGCCGGCATGAGCCGAAAGGGCCCCTGGAGACTCTCACATACGCTGGCCACCCAGTCGGGCATGACCAATCAATGGCTCAAGTGTCAAGGTTTGCTGTCTGTCAAAGATCTGTGGGTAAACATCCATTACACGGCTACGGCTCGGTAGCTCTTGGGAACCGCCTGGTGCGGACTCATGCCAGGCGGTGTGGGGGGCTGGGGGAGAGATTCCCCCGGCTACCCGATTAAGATTTATAAATTCAATTATTTCCCCATATTTATATAATCTTCTAGCATGCCAATATTGTGTAGCATTCTTAAAGGATTTCTTGAGGATGCATAATATTGCAAAACTTCATCTACTGAACACCAATGACATTTATTTATAGTGCTTGCCTCATATATTGGTTCTTTACAGTCAATGCAAAATCTCTCAGATGGTGATATTTTTTCACCATCAAATACATAAGATTTATTTTCTTTATTAAAGAAATATGGAATGCATGAACTTCTTCCGACTGCCATGCGATACAATTTGCAGCCAATGTTCTTGGATATTGAATTGGCATTGTTAATTAGTGTGCTATTTGCTTTTGGCCCAAGAATGATTGAAGAAATTATGTTACTAGGTATTTGCATCAACATGATATTGTCGGCTCCAAGAACTATTCCTTTATTTAGAACAACTCTTCTTTCTTTTTCGTAGCCCCAACACTCATTTTTTGTAAAATATGCATTGTTAAAAGCCATGTGAATTACACGATAAGTATGGCGCGGTTTAGCTGTGATACAAGCATACTTAACAACCTCCAAATCTACAGTACCTGTCTGCGCACTATAAGCTATATCTTGAATTGTAGATTCAGGAAATGCGGCAGCAAGTTTTTCTTCATCTACCTCAATAACGAAACCAGAATGATCTCTTGCGTAATGTGCCCACATTGGAACGACAATAGGACTATGGGAAAAGCATGTGGTAGGTAACTGTGGTATATCTGATAAAATTTCTTGATAATAGGCTATGTATTTGAGATCAATACCATGAGGATTGATACTTAAAAATAATTCATATGGGTCATTATAATCTTTGGGAAAAGTACATTTGAGATTTACCAATTCATCAGTAAACATCTTATCTATGATGTCAGGACTAGAATATTTATATATATTTTTATTCATATCTTAACAATTTATTATCTAGTTTTCAGGATATATCCAGCCGCCCACCTTTATTGATATCCTCAAAATATCAATGCAAGGCAATTTCTAACTGGCTAATCTGAGTATTTGCGTGATGTTCGAGAGGTTCGGGAGAGCCCTCAAAGATAGAACAGCAAAATGGGATGAGGTTTAGAGAGAGGTGCTCGTATGAGTGCTCATAAGGACTAAGGGAAGTTTCAATTTTGATGACAGCATTAAGCTCTTCGAAAATTTCACGCTTAATTGCATTCTCTGCAGACTCGCCTGGTGCAACCTTACTCTCAGGGAATTCGCATTTTAATTCAAGAGGGTGTCCAGGCGGGCGTTGAACTATTAAGAAGTAGTCATCTTGTTCAATTATTGCGCAAACTACATCACCAAAGTGTTTCATGTTGGTTTATTATCCGAATTCTAAGTAATCATTAAAAGATAAATAAATAGGAGATATCTTAACTATGGGATAATGCAAAAAGCGAATCTGTATACTTCCCGTTTCAGTAGGCTTTGTCTATCCATTAAAGCATATTATTAATACGGTTCATATATTCTTTATTAAGATAGTTGAATGATTGGGGTGGCCGAAAATTAACACCAAATACAATTTTCGGGTCTAACCCTTTTTCCAATTTTCTGACATTGGTTAGTTCAATTGCTACAGGATTTTTAGAGCCCTTTAGGTAGTTAAACAGTCTTCTTCTGCTGATCCCTCCCCCCTTTTCTTTTGCCAGTTTCCAGAAGTGTTGTCGGCTACCCCTATGCACTTCCTTAATTTCAGCGACAGCTACAATCTTCTGATGTGGTGAAGTTGCGTAGATTACCATATGTTTGACTTGATTCTCTCCCCAACTTCGCCTAAATTCTAGCTTCTTTTCTCCAGAGAGAATCTTCTCCGCATACTCAGGGTTTATAGAAATTAATACCGCTCTATCTTCCATTTGCTAAAACGACCTCAAAAGCGTTATCATTTATCTGAGTAATACTTTGCGGATGGCTATTAAGAAAACCTCTTGCCACCAACCAATCTATTGATAATGGATGGTTGAAATGGTCAACCAAACGGAATAACATAACCCTAGTTGGTCGAGTTGCCATCGCTTGAATTTCCTCCATTGAATATACTGTCCTCCGCTTTACTCTACGAGCAATAATATCAGGGTCTTGCATCGTATCATAGCTTTCTACCACACCAATGCTTGTCAAAGCCTTTTCATCCGTTGATCGGTAAAACAACACAATGTCCCCCGGACTAATCCTTTGTCTTTGCGAATGACAAAGATAGGCAAGTTTAATAGCATTCCCTACGTCATTTCGAGAAACAGAAGAAAATAAGGAAAGCTGTCTATCGGCCGGGGAATCATAGTCAGGAAATAGTATTTTATGATAACGTGGTTTAATTGGAACTATATATTTCTTTGTAAAGCCATCGTGACGAAAATGTGGAAAATATTTTAGTGCATATTCAAATGGGTTAAGTCCATTTGGCGGGGGGGTCAGCGGGTGCCTCTTTAAGTAAACAACATCCCTTCCTCCTGAACCGGGGTGTGTTCCCACCCTCTGAAAACCAAAGTCGATCAGCATTTCAAATAAAAATTGCTGCTCTCCCTCGTGGCCATGTATAAAAATATTTTCAATATGATTAATGGTTGAATATCTAAATGCAGCTTTTAGGAATAACTCACCAATCTTTCTTCCTCGCACAGCAGACCCGACTTTAAAAGTACTTAGTTTTAATGCTGGGCCAGGCAGTGTTAATCCTTCCTCTGTTATGGTCTCATTATCCTGTTGGGTATATATACATATTGCATCAATATCGGCACCATGACGGACAATCCAGGCTTTATTGTTTTCCCGAGCCTTTCTACGGAACCACTCGTCAAACTCGGGGTAGCCTATGCGAAGACTGTCAAAGAAACTATCTCCAAGTGAGGGGGTAAGGTTATATAAATGTACATTCTCAATATTCGGTAGACGTACAGAGGTCCGCTCATACAACCGCCGCAACCAATCCTCTGCTGTTTGGATGGTGTAAACACTATCTGAAAGCCCCAACCACCTAGCCTTTCTATGTATCCCTTGATCTTCGGTGACCAAAGCGTGAGCTGCGGCACAATTTAATGCGTAAAGAATCTCATTGTCAGCAATATCATTAAGAGATGTGCCAGGGGTATTCCATGGGCAAAGGGCAGAGGTCTCCAGTCGAGAGTACTGTCGCAACCTTTCTAAAGTTTGATTTCTCCTTGCAGTATCAGTGTCCCTATTAATATCATCTTCGCTTGACGGATGATAAACAAGCTGATGACCATTTTCATTGGCTAGCCGAACAAAATTAGCAAGACTTTCGGAAAGCGGTCTTTGTGAATCCTCAAGTGGGATGAGGATATTGGTATCAAGCAGAAATCGCATACTTTAACAACCTAAGACCCAAGATAAGCGTTTATTCCTTTGCACCAGGTTTCGCAGCAGATGCATCAACTTCTCCAGAATTTTTCCAAGACAATACCTCCTCCAGTTGAACGCTCTTTTTCTTTTTGGACATACCAAGTTTATTATTAACAGTTTCGGTTTGGACTTTAAAATTTTGAATTTTAGAAAAGATGTAGTTGGAGAGGAGGCCTGTGCAAACTGCAAACAAAATCAAATACAGCATGTACTTTCCGATTGTTGTCCAATTTTTATCCCTAAAGTTAGTTTTCAGGAAAACGTTAAAGTCATCAACTTTTTTGCTGTCAGTTTCCTTGTCTTTCCAATGATATGCGATAAATGTCTCTTTGGGGTTTAAATTGCGCAAATTTTCGGTTACTTGAATGTAATCACCCCAAACCCCATCTTCTAATTTACGAACGGAATGAAATGGTTGATGTGATAATGTGTAATCCTCGCAATAACTACAAATATAAAAGAAATGAATCTTTTTGATATTAAAAGTTTTATCTTGGGCAATCTCTTCAAGTAGTTTATTTGGTAAATGTCTGGCAGAATTTACACGAAAATCTAATATCTCATTTTTATTAAAAGCATTACTGAGTATTGATGACACATCTCTTTCAATTCGACTAAAGTGAGTTAAGTTTGGGCCAGTTATTCTAAACCGTAAATAAGTCTTCTTTTGGCGGATTACTGCCTGCGGAAGTGTAATTTTTATAATCGTACCATTATGTTTTTCTTCTAATTTATAGTTTGTTTCGTCCATTGCATAGACATTGAATACTTCATTGTCATGCTTGTCTTTTACAGGGAAGTAATCAGAGCTAGTTGAAGCAGTAATACGGTAATCCTCGTTAAATATCGCGGTTAGTAGCCTCGGAGAGCTTGACCCTATAGTCCTGCCCAAGTCATAAATATTTTTAGAATTAGCTGCAAAGGGAATATAGATAAATATTTCATCAATCGATGTGGAATTATGTAAATTTAGTCCGATATCGAGGAAGCGACCTTCTCTTTCAGTCGAAGGTAACTTCCATAAATTTAAATGAACATCTATTTCTTTTTCAGGTTCGCAGCCTTTATACCAAATTGCCAGACTATTCATCGATTCCTCCGACAGATTTCATTGCCAGTCAAGATATTTCCACTGCAGGTTGATCAGAGTTATGTTGACTTTTTGTAACGGTAAAATCACCAGCTTTTCTGGAGCATTTATTTGCTCATTGTTGGAATTCTGTATCAGGTTCCTAAAACGTTCATGGTTGCAAAGCAAAATTATGATTCTCAATACGAGCTGCTATTTTTGTCTTTGTTTTTGAATCCTTGAAATATCTATTGAACGAAAATGATGCATCGGTTTCTTGCTCAACAGCTACCATATCAGATATTAGATCGATTGCAGTCGGTATCAAATTTATTGCAACCTCCAAATCAAGTCTTGAGATGCTCATTTTGTCCGCGATGTGCCCAATTGCAAATAAAACATGGTAAGCACCATCAATTAAGAATATTTTGGATGCATCAAAATCAGCTTGATTTCGAATGCTCTCTTGGATCTTGCGTTTTTCACTCTCAATTTTTGATAGCAAACGAAGCGAAACAAGAAGTTCATCAACCAAGAGATCTTCACTAAATACTTGATCATATAGGTCAGAAAAAATTCTACCTCTATCTTTTTTTGCAACCTCTGGTAATTCCAACCCGTAAGCTAAATGAGCTTGTCCAGCAGTAAGAGCATCAACACGGTGGGCTTTAGATTTATTGGAGTACTGTTTTTCTT
This sequence comes from Desulfoprunum sp., assembly GCF_053613775.1. Taxonomy (NCBI): domain Bacteria; kingdom Pseudomonadati; phylum Thermodesulfobacteriota; class Desulfobulbia; order Desulfobulbales; family Desulfobulbaceae; genus Desulfoprunum; species Desulfoprunum sp. The sequence goes on along the minus strand of NZ_JBSHXH010000004.1, from coordinate 858,543 downwards.
TTCTTTCGTAAAATAGTCCCATACCCTCAAAGGCTTCTTCAATTTTTTTCTGTGTATCGTCATTTGAACGAAGGTCTCTTGATTTTATAGGTGTCTGGCTGTTCGTAGATTCAGCAATCGCTAAGCTTACAGGCTGTGATTTAGTCTCAATAATCCGAACTAAAACAAGAACATCTGCAAGCTTGTCAGGATCGACCTTGCTGGCTTCGAAAAGAGCGTTTGAAGTCTGGCCACCATTAACTATTTGAATATTTTTTAATTCAATTATAGGTGCACGCTTACCTTTCGGGTAAGAAAATGAATCACAAGTAATAGTGATTCCATTGTTGAGATACCAAAATAAAGGATTATTTTCTGACAATGCTGTTTCAATAATTTTACGATTAATTTTGTTTGTTCTGCTCAGGTAAACTCTAACGTTGTCGTTGAAAATTTCTTTCTGGACAACATCAGGATCTTCTGGATCGCTAATAATTCTTACAATTTCAGAAGCCTCAACGGTGCATATCAAACCACGGATGCTACCATCTGTTCGATCGAAATAATCCTTATCAACAACCTGTATCTGGTTGTCGATAGCAACTGCTTTTTTATCTACAAAAAGATCAACAAGTGTGTCGAGACTATGATGATTGACATGAAAATATTTGTATTTACCTAGTGCATTGTTGGCTCTTTCTAATTCTGCTGGAGCCATATTTTCAGTGTTTCCACAGAAATGAACCTCAATACTAGGATTTGGCTTATTTAAGGACGCCCAGATCTCCTTTACTTTATTCCAAAGAAGAGGATTGCAAGTTTTTTCAAGGTCCTTATTTTCATCGAGGACATCATCGAAAAATGATACAAGCTTGTCTATTTCACCTCCTGGGAAGTTTTTCTTTGTGTTCTCAAAGGTGTTTACATATTTAAACTGAAAGACATGAATAGAATTTCTACCTCCACGATCATCGACAAAAACAGCGTCACACCCTCTATCCATTCCTCCATCGGTAATAGCGTCCTCCGCTTCTTCATCAGAAACGCCTAGTACAATGTACATCATAAACATTCGCATGTAATGCAATATGTGTTATTGTCGTTCATATATCCCATACAAGGAGGACGACATGGCACCACGATACAGGGTAACCTTGACCAAAGAAGAGCGGCATGAGTTAGAGGCCATATCAACTAAGGGCAAAAGAGCTGCTCGCACAGTATTATATTCTCGGGCATTACTGTTACTTGACGCAGGAGAATACGGTCCCAAGTGGTTAGTCGAAAGGGTTGCAGAAGCTCTGGGGATTACCTCTCGGAGCCTCGAACATTTAAAAAAACGGTTCGTCGAACAAGGTCTTTCTGCTGCCATTGAGCGTAAAGAACGGCAGACTCCTCCACGCGAGATCCAATTTGGCGGTGATTTTGAAGCAAAACTTTTGGCCTTGGCCTGTTCACAGGCACCTGAAGGTAGAAGTCGGTGGACAGTTCGGCTTTTGGCTGAAAAGATGGTCGAGCTAAATATTGTACCGAGTGTTTCTCCGATGACCGTATGTAACACTTTAAAAAAAATGAACTTAAACCTCACCAAAGCAAGTATTGGAAAATCCCGCCGGACCAAAACGCAAGCTTTATAGCAGCGATGGAAGATGTTCTTGAAGTTTATGCGCGCTCGTATGATCCCAGATTTCCGGTGGTGTGTATGGACGAATCGAGCATGCAACTGATCGGGGAAGTGCAGCAACCGATTCCTGCAGCGCCAGGTCATCCTGTTCTTATGGACGACGAATATGTTCGCAATGGAGTTGCCAACATATTTATGGAGGTTGAACCGCTCGGAGGGAAGCGAAATGTAAAAATTACCGAGCGTCGGACCCAAGTTGACTGGGCATACTTCATCAGGGAAATGCTTGAAGAGCGGTATCGGGACGCTGAAAAGGTGGTCCTCATCATGGACAATCTCAATACTCATGCAATATCCTCATTGTACTGCGCTTTTCCTCCTGAAGAGGCCAGGGATTTAGCGAATCGATTGGAAATACATTACACACCGAAGCATGGAAGCTGGCTCAATATCGCTGAGATTGAACTCAGTGTGTTAAAGCGACAGTGTCTTGCAGTTCGAATCGATTGTATTGAAAAAATGCGAGCAAAGGTGACGGCCTGGAATAATGACCGAAACAACCGGCAAACAAAGGTGGACTGGCATTTCAAAACTGTTGACGCTCGCATCAAACTGAAACGGTTATATCCGAAACTTTAAACTGTACTATATACTAGTATGGAAGAGACCATCAATATTGGGAATGCCTTTTGAGAAGTGTCGATTCCATTATCAGGATCAAGATAGGCTTTCACTTTATGATCCAGGGTATTCCAATCAAGCATATTGGCCATGTGTTATTCCTTTATTTCTGCGCAACAAAGTTGTGTAACGGTTTAATCAGAATCCCGGTTTTTGGGGCCCGCTGAATTTGATTGTTGGTCGATCCAGTCTTCGTATTCATCAAACACACCTATGAGTGGCCCATCAGAGAGAGAGTGGTAAACTTCCAATTTGCAATATTCGATTTCCTCTCCATTATTCTGTCTGACAAAGATATCTTCACTATCAACGATACCGATTAATTCGCATGGATTTTCCGGGTTTCCATATTGGTCGATTCGATTTGACCATGTGACAATCAAATGTGCGCCATTGCGATCATATGCTTGTAATTTGTCGATTACCCCCTTTTGTTTGGACTTGTTGAAAAGTCGTCCTCTGATGACACAATTGTTGTGGGCGGGAGTCATCAGGCCAGGGTGAACTAATTTGCTGAGTACGAGAGGTTCGTATGATGATTCCTCGTTTCCGTCTCGGATGTTAACGTCAGGATTTGATGCCGTGACAAACGCTTTCAATGCCTTGCCGTAAGCTGCTGGCTTCTCAGACTCGATTTCAAGGCGCTCGGAGAGTGTTTCAATGAGCTGATGGACATCACCCTCGGAGGTACCAGTTACGGCATGAATTGCAGAAAGTGGGGCCTTGATTGCGCTTGGTGTCAAGCCCGAGACCATCACCGGCGCAAAATAGCGCTTTGCTCCCCACCTCGCACCTAATTCAAACATCACATACATAGATCGGATGCTCTGAGGACTCAGTAGCGCTATAAATGCCTTTGCCTCAAATACTTCTTGCCTAAGTTGTTCGTCAGAATTCGTTCCCGCTGGGAGTTTATAGCCGTCAACGCTTGTGCAACGGATATCTTTTGCGGATAGGGGAAGGGAGGCTCGCAAAAGGTCTATAAATGCCTCTGCAATGAGCTTGTCTGCGCTGCTGTGACTAACGAATACTTTCATGGATTCCTCAAAAGATTGGAGACCTTGGCCGAGGTCTTTCTAAAGGCAACATATTTCCACTATATCATCCCTACTCCTTCTCAAATCCCTGACTGGTGAACTTCAGCGTTCGGCTGTTTTCGGTGACGATACGGACCACATTGTCTGGAACCCCAGCAGGAATCTCAGCGGATATCTCCAGGGTCACTGTGACTCTGGCCCCGACCAGGCCGGAGAGGTGGGCTATAACCTCCTCAGCGACCTTTCCAGCATCACGACCGACCCTGGTGGCATCTAGGTCGACTGTGCCATAAAAACGTCGTGGCGAGGGCTTCTTGGGATTTGGAGGGGTAACCGGGTCAGGGCCTGGGCCGGGTGGCCTTTCTCTGTCTTTTTCGTCCTCTGGAGGTGGGGGTGGTGGAGGTATCCTCTCTGCCTCTATCTGTTTTAACGCTATCTCAGGTTTTACCAGCAATCCCTGGATATCATTGCTCGTCAGCGGTATTAACTGCATCGTCCGTAAACCGCGATATCGCTGTTCAACCTCATCAAAGCTCTCAGCATAGGCAAAGGAATCTTTCTCCCAGGTCATCAACACCAAGCCGGATTGAATCGCCGAAATCAGTACTCCCGGGCTTTTCAAGCGCGGTAGATAGGGGTAGCGGGCGAAATCCTCGACAACCTGCCTGACGGGGACATTATTCCCTCGCCATAGAGGTATTCGGTCCAGTTCCATCCGCAGTAATGTGGGGGCAAAGCTCGTGATCATCAGCTCATCGTTCTTGAGTTTCTTGCTGGCCCTGACCGCAAGAGCGTCCTGGCCGGTGAGACGGAATGCCTGCCACTCGACGGCCGCCGCAGGGGTCTTCTGAGTCGGCACCAGCAGCCATTGATAGGTTTCGGGCAAACGGGCCTTGACCGCTCCGTCGGCCATGGATTTCTGAGTCTCTGCCTGTTTCACCTGCTGCGGGTCGAGATTGAGGGGGGTGACCTTCTCGGCCAGGATCGAGTCCCAGGCGAGATACTTCCGGACTGCTTCATCGAGATCCTGCAATCGGGTTTTATCGGCGGCGAGGAAGATCAGCGTATTCCGATAGAGTCTCGGTGTATTGCCACGGGATTCGAATATCGCCTTGGCGGCAAGCTCTGCCGGGCTAGACTGTTCTTTACTGTACGGATAGTCGATCCCGAGCACCACCAGCCGGGCATCGGTATCATCGGGAACCTCCTGGCCGGAATGCGGCATGGGATGGATACGGCTGAAATCGCCCATTTCCCGCAGATTTTCCCGGAGGCGGTTGTTGAGTTCCTGGACGATCTTATCCGTATCGCGCTTGAGTTGTTCGGCCCGATCATCAGCAAGCTTGGTGACCGTGGGCTGGGTTGAGTACCAGTAGCGTGGACCATCCTGGTAGAGGTAGGTGGCCACTCCCGCCAGGCGCCGGAGAGCATCGCCAAAAATCGCAGGTGATTCGCCTGGAATGACACATCCCAGCTTGACTCTTCTATCTTCAATACCCCGGTGTGCGGCCTGGGTGAGTGGCGCCGAGCCCATATAGATGGTCCGGGCAACCCGCCGGCAGGCCGCAAACTTGCCGAGATTCGGCACCTCGCCATCCACCCGCAGGGGCAGAGAATTTGGGCCATCCACATCCTTTTCGATGACCGGTACCCAGTTGTCAGTCAAATACCGGGTCAATTCGAATTGCACCCTGGGGTCATCGATAGAGATATTTGCCGGCATGATCAGCGGGTTCTTATCACCCTTTTCCCACAGGCTGTGAATAACGGCCGCCATCAGACGCAGTACCCCTCGGGTCCGCTGAAACTTCACCAGGGTCGACCAGTCGGTATAGAGCCGGTCAAAAATCTCAGGATGGATCGGGTAGGCGGCTTTGATCCGTTTTTCATATTCAGAGTCCCGGCATTCCGGGGGAAACTCCGCCGACTGGGTGCGGTAGAGTTCGGCAAAGCCCCGGGCCACCACATCACGATCAATGAATTGGGCAGGATTAGCCAGCGGCTCAAACAGCCGGCGCCGGACAATCTCGAATCCTTCCTCGGCACTGGCAGGCCGCCACGACGATTCGATCCGGCCGACGACGTTGCGCAGGCGGTCAAGGGCCTCCCGACCTCGCTGACCCCCAACCTCGACATCATCAGCCTGTGTATGGGGTGAACCAGAGGTATCGGAGGCAGGAAGACTGATCACTAGTAGGCAGTTCCCGGCCAGCTTGGCTGATTCGGTCAATACCTGGGCAAAGGTGAACTGGGTCTCGAATCCACCGGCCGGCAGATCACTCTGGTCGTGCAGCTGCCGGGCATAGGCGACCCACTCGTCGATCAGGATCAGGCAGGGGCCGTATTCGTTGAACAGTTCGCGTAGGACATCGCCTGGGCTGGTGGCCTTCTCGTCATCCTTCTGGATGCGGGCATAGGCCTTCTTCCCGCCAAGCTGCCAGGCCATTTCACCCCAGAGGGTATGCACGACCGTGCCGTCCGGTTTGGTCGAGGGATTGCCGGGGGAAATCTTGTTGCCGACCAGGACTACCCGACGGGCCGACGGTACCGAGGTCGCTTCCGCCTCGTGCATCACCGCATCGATCCCGGGCAGTTCATTGGGACTGATGCCGGAAAAGAGGTGATAGAGGGCCAGCATCGAATGGGTCTTGCCGCCGCCGAAATTCGTCTGCAGCTGGACCACGGGGTCGCCGCCCTGGCCGGTGATGCGTCGAACGCCACCCACCAGCATCCCTTTGAGACTCTCGGTGAGATAGGTGCGACGGAAGAACTCCACCGGGTTGCGGTACTCATCGGTCCCCTCACCAAGATGAACCTGCCAGAGGTCAGCGGCAAACTCGGCCTGTTGGTACTTACCACTGGCCACATCCTTATGGGGAGTAACGACCTCCCGCCAGGGCTTGAGATTCCCCGTAGCCGCGCTCTCGATAGCCGTGCCGGCGGTTTTACGTTTCTCACTGCGCACCTGCTCATCAAACCGCAGGCGCAGCAGTTCCATCTTCATCTTCTCGATCTCGTCGGCTTGGGGAGCGGAAACGGCCGCCAGCAGCCTTGAGGCCGAATCCAGGGCCCGATAGGTGTTGTCGCTGGTGAAGGATTCCTGGTGCGCCCATTTATTGCGATAATCACGCAGCTCACTGACCAGGCTCCTTTCCGTATGCCCAAGAGTGAGACGAAAGACAGTATTCCAGGAATCCCACATCAGTTTTAGCAAGACCGCCACGTCCCACTCGGCCATTGGTTTATCGACATTAATGCGATCGTCGCCGACAAATTTCCGGATCTCCTCCGCTGCCCTGTCCTTGTAGATATTCCTGTACTCGCGTTCGGCAAAAGGCCCGAGGCCGTGCTTGAGAAATTCCAGCGCCTTGCCGACCCGCTCGTGGTTGGTGATAGCCATGTCTGCTCCTGTTAAAACAGATTGGGTTGTTCAGGTTTTTTGGGTGTATTCGCCTTTTCTTCGCCGGCAAGCCGAGTGATCTCTGGCCAGCTCTGTACCAGGCCGTTATAAGACATGGCCTCGCTGGTGCGCTTCTTGCGCTCACAGAGGGTGTAGAGACGGTAGCAGAGTTCACGGGCGGTTTCGGCCTGGCTGCCGAGTCTTGCGACCAGAACTGCGGCAGCGCCTTCACCCCCGACTTCGAGGGCGCGGATCAACTGGTGGACCATCTCCCAGACGGTGAGGCGGGTGTCGGTTCCGGGATCCCAGTCGGCGGGTAGTTCGGCTGGTTTTAACAAACGTACCTTGCCGGCTTTAGATACCACAATCCCGGCTTCGACAAGGCCGGCCACGGCGGTATTCCTAGAAACAGAGAGCTGCTCAGCCACCCCGTACTCACCCTCTGCAAAACCGACCTGCTCGAACCAGGTGAGCGCCCAGCGGCTGTCGGCATCGAAGTCGCCTTCCTGCTCGGCCAGGGCCTCGTCAAGTGTCTGGTTGATAAGAGAGAGGGCTTCGCGCACGGTGAGGGCCCTACCCTCGGCGTCGAGGACTTTGGTGTATCGGGTATAGACTGCCATGCCCGGGCCAATGGCTGCCTGGGCTAAGTCCACTGGCGCAATATTGCCACGCTGTAGATGTGTCAGGGCTTTTGGTAACTCTGTTTTCAGTGTGGTGAGAAACTCACGACGGGTAACAATTAGCATGTTGGTGGTGCGTTTGTTGCAGACGATGACAATGCTAGAAGCGAGCGCATTGGAGTCATTGCCTATTACCCGGCCTTGTTTTTCTGTTCGCAGAGGCCATGTACCACTTATAGCAAATCCTGCCTCTATGATGGCGGCCAAGAAGGTGTCCCAGCCGGTATTGGTTGTACCGTCCACTCCGTCATCCTCTGCCTGTTTGAAGGCATAATAGATGGTGACCGGAAAGGTCGGATTTGTCTGCTCGACCAGACGGTGCATCGCCTGCGTCATGCCGGAGAGGAAGAAGGCTTCTGCCTTCATTTTACCACCATGCCGGTATGGTGAGGCGATCAGTTCCTCGGCTTTGGGCACTGCGAGGGTGGCGAAGAGTTCTGGGAAAACGAGCTTCAATGATCGGCGTAGCCAGACATAGAAGAAATCTGAAAGATCTGCGTAGCCAATATTGTCATAGTAGGGAGGATCAGTGGAGACAACCTTATGAGAGGATATCGTCTGGCAGTTTGCATCAGCCTGATTCGCGAATCCAGGCAGTCCATTACCTAGTGCCTCGAATCCCTTGACTTGTCGTTCAGACAGGTTGTTGAAACTTCCAGAGGAATAACAAAAGGGATTGCTCTCTGCATAATCCCATACCATTGGAATTGCTTGTCGAGCAAAGACAGCACGCATTTGGGCATTTGCAGAATTCCATCCGCATACAGATGACGAGTGGTTTGCAACCTGATTCACTAGAAACGCTAAGTACACCCCTGCCGAATCGGCATACGCCGTGGCATTAGTGCCTCCTTCACAAAGAGTTTTGCCATCATCAGGCAGGCCGGCTTTTATGGCGTCGTTTCTCACCCGCTCTCGCATTTCCTGCACCAGGTCGGAGAAGGTCGCAAGTGCCACAAGTTGGCGCGGGGTAAAGAGGTCGCCAAATTTCGTCATCCCGTACTCGACCACATTAGTACGGCCTGGCCAGTGACAAATGTCGACCTCCGGCCTCCACAATGGTTTTGCAGAATCTGCTATGGATTCGATATCCTCCGTTGGCGGCAGGTAGACACGTCCACGTTCCCCTTCAGCGACAATGGCCATCAACCGATTGCCTATGCGTCCGGCTCTGCCTTCTGCGCGAAGATAATCAAATGGCATAGGGGTTTCCGACATCAAGCAGAGAAAGCAGCTGTGACTTCCTCCGGACTTACTACCTCTCTTCACCACTTCCACATTTTTGGGCTTGCCTACCTTTACAGTAAATCGGTAGCCGCCGTCCTCGATCACCGGCTCAACATATGCCTCCTTGCCAGCCTTGGTCGAGAGCATAAAGTTCGAGGCCAGCGGTACATCCACATCGGCAAAGGCCGGATTGGGACTCTTGACGGTCCGTGCCCAGATCCAGGCGATAACAGTGAGCTTCTGCCCAACATATTTCTTCAGGTCCGGCCGTTCCTGTACAATTGCCGCAGTGACCTCAATCTTGGGGTAGAGATGCCCGATGCGTTTCTCGGCCTCATCGCGCATCAACTGCCCATAGTACCGCACATCTTCGGCTAGGCCCTGCGCCCCACCCCATTTTCTCAACGACTGCTCCGCCGAAGATGTACCCTGCCAGTCGGGATTCACCGGCGGTATGCCGGCAAACTTCGGCGGGATCTCAATCATCGCCTTGTTGATCAGCACAGCCACCGGATTGAGGTCCGAGGCATAGCTTTCCAGCCCTAGGCGTTGTGCTTCCAGCGGGAGGGCGCCGCCACCTGCAAAGGGATCATGAAAGGCGGGCAGCTTATGCCGATCAAAGAGTTCCTTGGCTCTGGGATGATCGGCGTTCTCGGCACAGGCTCGCCGCCAGCTCTGCCAGATCTCGTCTCGCGCCCTCTGTATGACCACCTCGTTGGTGGTGTTCTCCCACTGCACCAGATCCTCAATGATCTTGAAGAGCCGCTGACGTTCCTTCTCCTGGGCCTTTTCTGTTGGGAAAAGGTCCGGGTAGGCCGACGGGTCGTCCACCATCTGTGCAAAGATGACCGCACGTGCCGCCGCCAGCGGTCGCCGCGCCCACCAGAGATGCAGGGTGCTGGGATGGCCATGGCGGATCGATTTCTCCCGGGCAGCGGCTGTATTAATCGCGACAAGAGGCAAAGCGACCTCGATGAGTTTCTTCTTCCTTTTATCCATCGATATCCTCTTTTATCCTTTTTCGTTACAGGGTGTTTTTTATGATTATCGGCGCCACAGCGGTAGTTCCCGCCAATCGGTGGCAAAGCCCATAGCCACGGGATCGATCCGGGTTGCGTCTTCGATGAGATGCCGCAATCGTTCTGGCCATGTGGTTCCGGGGCTGATCAATTTCAGTAGGTACCCCAGCATGATCACTGTATTGGCGATGTACCGGTCACGCCGGGTATTGAACATCAGAGCCAGTTCCTTCGGCTGCCTGGGTTGGGACATAGTGATAGTCAGTCGCCGGTTCCACAACCGGCCATGATGGGCGGTGATGTTACGGACATGGGTGAGATGATGCATGAATGACTGCAGGATGGCCTCGTCGAGGTTATACACTCGGGCAAGCGTTTGGCGGTCGCCACGTTTCTTGAGGTTCTTGTACCAATGGGAGAGCTGACCGAAGGACATCACTTCACTGACCGCCCAGATCGGAGGTAGTTCTGGCTTGGTATAGGTAGCCCGGTAGTGCTCGATGAAGGGCTCCTTGCTGCGGGCGACCTCCTGCTCCAGGCTCTCCAGAAGCTGCCGGTGGATATCGTTTCGGAAAAAATGGGCCGCATCCAGATAGAAATGACTCCCGTAACGGATCCCCAACTCGTTGGCAAAATGGGCGCGAAAAGAAACCTCGATGCGCTCGATGGCCTCCAAGATAAGAAGCCGGAACTTTCGGTCGAAGACATAGAGATCGAGTACATCGTTAAAGGTGGTACCGGGTTGAAAGCGGTGGTCCGCTCCAGCCGGTTCCGGGACTTCGAAGGGGATCCAGTAGCCGCGCAATCGGAAATAACTGATATTGGAGAGATAGCGGGCAGCCCGAGCACGATCCGCGACGATCATGCCTCGGGAGAGAAGAAGGACAATCTGTTGATCGATGGAAAGGGGAGGTTTGCCGTACTTCACTCAAACTCTCCAAAAAAGTAACCCGCCGGGGTGCGCATGCAGGTTTGCACCTGCAGAGGCGTGGCGGGTGTTGTTCGGTGATATGTATCGGTACAATAGCATTATCAGTTCAGTTTGTCACTGGGTTCAATGAATTTTTCTTCATTGCTTGCTACTGTTTGAATTCACTATCCTGTGCGGCTTGCAGTGCAGGTCGGATGGAATGAGTGGTTAAACTTGGGCACTGCATCTGTACGCAACACGAATTCGGCGCAACTCAGCATTGAAGCTGGCAGTATCTGTTGCGTCGAGATTAAGCAAAAATGCGCACTTGTTTCCAAGGCCGTTGAACGAGGTGCCCACTACTAATGCATCATTTCCATTCTTCAACCAGACACGGTCATGTACTTCTTCCTGATGGAAAACTTCGAGTTGGATGTCGCGCGTTGCGCAAAGTTGATTGAACCACCTGGCAATGCTGGCCTTTTGATACTTTTGTGTTCTAAGTCCGATAAATAGCTCAATCTTCTTTAATGACTGCGGAAGAAGCCTTTGAAGTGAGTTTTTGTAGTCGACCTCGGAAATTACCCCGGAATTCTTTATGAAAAACGGGTCCGCAATAGTGATTTCGTTTGGGTTACCCATCCAATCAGAAAGGTACTTGACTCCTTTTGCTCTTTCCGAGGTGCCGCGTCCCGTCATTAAACTTATATTGTCGCCATCCGAATTGGCCATGCGGCATAAGTCAACTGGTCGGTCAAGCAGACTATCAATCTTGTGTTCGATGCTGCGTAAACGATACTTGAATTTCTCATCCGAGAACGGGTAGAAAATTCTGAACCTACGGATGGCTCTATAGGCATCCTCGCGACTTTCGTTCTCCCTCAGTTCATGAATGAGGGACTCCAAATACCGAATGAGGTGTTCTTTGCTGTGCATGGAATTCCTATGGGTAAGGGCAAAGAGGTTTAACAATTTATTCTACCCAAGAGAGGATGAAGAGGGACATGCATTGGCCTTGCCAGATATCCTCAGTCATATATAATTCCAAGATTCCTCTCCGCTGGAGACTGCCATTCAATATTGTACTCCTCTCTGAGGATTCTTTTCCTGACTGTCCAGAAGGTGTGGCAAAATCCCATATCATTTTTACCGGGATGATTTTCCATTTCGATCTCCGCTTCATAAGCGGGAATTTCGAAGTTGGCCTCTTTCATGATTTTGTCGATCTTTCACTGGATCTGTTTTTGTATCCGCTTGATTGCTGTTCTGGGGCTTCCTTTTACGTTTTCATAATATTCTGATTTTTAGCTTAATTACTCCGCTATAGTTCGGATGGCATATTTATGATGCCTCCCCGGCCCTGGCCAACAGCTCGGCGAAGTCATAGTTGACACTGGTCACTCCAAAATCAGGTTCCCTGCGGAAGGGGTTACGCAGATAATGGACCTTGTGCTCGTTATCGCCGAGGAACTCGACAATGGCCAGGATGAAATCGTCAGGCTTGTTCAGGGAGTAGAGGATCTCGTTGCGGGTGACGGTAAGGGTTTGGGCGCCGGAGATACGGCCTTTGACTTCAACAAATCTCAACCGACCGGTATTGGGGATACGACTTTCAATGTCATAGCCGAGTTTTTCTAATTCACGATCAGTCGGCTCATATCCGAGACTGCGTTCGACCTCCATGATTACAGCTCTTGCTGCAGCTGCGGCAGCCTGGGTGTCATGTGACTGGGGCGGCGATCCTTCAGTTCTCCCTGCCATGAGATTGATGAGTCCGATAGGGACGACCAGGAGGCCTCCTATCACGACCGGCGGCAGCGGGGATATCTGGGCCTCGAGCTTGAGGTCTTCAAGTCGTTTCTGCAGACGGGCCTGCAGGCCATCAGCCCGTTTTCTGGCCTCGCCGGAGTTGAGCCGGGCATTGACCTTGCCGGCCTGCTCCAGCAGCTTGAGTTGCTCGGCGCGATGGTCCCAGTAGGTAATCTCCTTGGTGAGGCGCTCTTTGACAGCGGCCTCGGTTTTGCTGATCAGGTTAAGGCGACCGTCACGCACCTCCGCAAGGTGCTCAGGCACTACGTGGGCAATCGCATACCCTTGGGCCTGCTGTTCCAGTTCCCGGCCGATCCAGCTGCACTCTGGTCTGGCGAGAATCTGCTCAATCTGCGGTTCGGAAGCGTGTAACGGTCGGTAATCGAGATACGGGGCGTAATGTACATGCCGGCTTGTACCGTCCTTATCAAGCTCTACGTACATCATCCGTTTGGAGATGACGCGTCTTTCCCCTGTCCTGGTGATGCCGGCATCCTGGATGGCATGTTCGAGATAAAAGAGCACCCGGGGCTGGGTGCCATGGTCGCGCTCATCGACCAGAACGGAACCCCTTTTGAGCAGATCGCGATGCCTCTCCAGGGTCAGGTCGATCACCGAGTCGAGCAGCGGGTGGCCGGGGCAGACAAAGGCGGCAAGAGGCTGGCCCTGAGGGTTGACGAGGTCTTTCTCGAAGGTGATACGCTCGTAGCGGGGAAGGACCGGCTCTCCGATACCGATCAACCGGTCACGGTTTCTGATGGGAGCAGGCACATGAGTGATCTCATAACGTCTGGGCTCTCTTTTTCTATCAGTACCCCCGAGTTTCTGAAAGGCCTCCCGAAAAAAAGACTCGATATAGTGGGGCTGCAGTCGTTTAGCATCGGCACGCTCCATGTCTTCACGGATGGTGCGAATTCTGCTGGCATCCATCGCATCATGGGCCAGGGCATGGTCTTCGAGCAGGTCGCGTAGCTGGTCCCTGTCGAGGGCCTGGTCAAGGACGGTGGTGAGATAGGCCTTGACCTCGGGCTGTTCGCCATAACGGATGGCCTGGATGAGCAGGTCGCGCAGTGCTTTGCCCTCAAACTGGAGCTTGCCGAGGACATCAAAAACCTGGCCGCCGAGGGACTGCCGGGCCTGCTCCAGCTTATCGAGCAGTTTGCGGTAGACATCACCTTCCCGGGTCTCTTCGGCTACGAGGTTCCACAGGTGACAGACCTCGGTCTGACCGATACGGTGGATCCGGCCGAAACGCTGTTCGAGACGATTGGGGTTCCAGGGCAGATCGTAGTTGACCATGAGATGGGCGCGCTGCAGATTGATACCCTCGCCGGCGGCATCGGTGGCCAACAGGACCTGGACCTCAGGGTCATGCTTGAAGGTCTCCTGGGTCTTCAGTCGATCCTCACGGCCAATGGCGCCATGGATAACCACCACAGCCGATTTCCGCCCCAGCAGGGTCGTTATCCTATTCTCCAGATAGTTGAGGGTGTCGCGGTGCTCGGTGAAGATTACCAGTTTTTGGTGGACGGACGGCTTGTGTGGCGGAATCTTGCCGGCCCCATAGGGAATGACCGGTTCCGCGACAGAATTGGCTGCAGGGGTGGAGGTGAAGATCTCGTTGAGCAGGCTTGCCAGCTGACACCACTTGGTATCGGTGCCGGCATTTCGCACGCTGAGGGCGATAGCCTCAAGTCCCTTCAGGGTCTCGATCTCGGCCTTCAGTTCCTGGAGAGAGCGAGCAGCCGTGGCCTGGTCAAGGATTTCCCCTTCGGCGGTCGCGATCTCATTATCCGGTGCATCTTCGAGGTCCTCGACATCTTCAGCATCCAAAATCGGCAAATGAGAGGAAAGGATGAAAGGTAACTGGCCGCCACGCTGCAGCACCTCCAGTTCCCGCAGGCGACTCTCCAGCCGTTCCCTCCGGCGGCGGAGTGACTGATAGATGGCCTCGGGAGAGGAGGCGAGGCGTCTCTGCAGGATGGTCAGGGCGAAACCGACTGTCCCGGCGCGCTTGTCATTCTCCAGGGCCTCGGCCCGGTTGAACTCCTCGCGAACGTAGTCGGTCACCGCCTTATACAGACGGGCTTCGTCCAGTGAGAGCTTATACGGTACGGTATAGGCGATACGCTCGGGGAACAGGGGGGTGCCGTCAAACTTGAGCAGGTTCTCCTTGACCATACGGCGCATCAGGTCGGAGACGTCGGCAGAATGGACGCCATCCCGGAAACGTCCTTCAAAGCGGTCTCCATCGAGCAGGGCCATGAAGAGCTGGAAATCAGTCTCCTTGCCGTTGTGCGGCGTCGCTGTCATGAGCAGGAAGTGCCGGGTGAGGGTCGAGAGGAGTTGACCAAGCCGGTAGCGTTTGGTGTATTTGGCCTCGGTGCCGAAGACGGTCGCCGACATCTTATGGGCCTCGTCACAGACGATCAGGTCCCAGCGGCAGTCCGGGGCCTGCAGTTTGTGCTGCACCTCCTCATTGCGCGAGAGCTTATCCAGGCGGGCGATGATCAGGTTCGTCTCGAGGAACCAGTTGCCGGTCCGGGCGGCTTCGAGTTTATCATTGGTGAGGATCTCAAACGGCAGGGAGAAGCGGCGATAGAGCTCATCCTGCCACTGTTCAGCAAGACTCCCAGGGCAGACGATCAGGCAGCGCTGGAGGTCACCTCGGGCAATAAGCTCCTTGATAAACAGGCCGGCCATGATCGTCTTGCCGGCACCAGGATCGTCAGCCAGTAGGAAGCGGAGCGGTTGCCGCGGCAGCATTGATTCATACACCGCGGTGATCTGATGGGGCAGGGGATCGACCAAGGAGGTATGGACGGCAAGGACCGGATCGAACAGGTGGGCGAGATGGATGCGGTGTGCTTCGGAGACGAGGCGGAACATGGCCCCGTCCCCATCGAAACTCCAGGGACGGCCCTGCTCGACCAGTTCAAGTCGAGGCTCATCACTGCGATACAGCAACTCGTTGGCGACCTTGCCGTTGGGGGCCTTGTAGGTCAGTTCCAGGGCCTCGGACCCGAACCACTGGACATTGACGACGGTGACCAGGCTGTCGGGCAGCAGGCCACGTACGGCGGCATTGGGTTTCAGGTCTTCGAGACGGATCATTTTCCCCCTAAATCCTCGATCAGTTGTAATATTAGTAGATTCTTCAACTAACTGCTGAAAAACAATGAAATCAAGGATTGTTTGTACTCAAGGAGGTTTTCTTCCAGTTTTCGTGAACAGAATACCACTTTGTGATAGGCGATAATGTTCGAGTCGCCACTATCGAGGCAATTCAATATTGTCAAACATCGACATGATTATTTTAGAGGTCTCACTATTATCTTGCGGCTTGATTTCATTATCTATTTCATCACTCTCATCGAGGGGTTGGACGCATAGTGGGCCTGAGAAAAGGCTCAATGGAATATTATTTTTTTTGCACCATATTTTTGCCGCCTGCCGTATCATCTCAATCTCACTAACCATATCTCCGCTCAGCATGGTTAATGCTTCCGCTGTAGATTTTTTCTTTTGATAATCAAGATTTTCATGTGAACCACCTGCGGCAAGCCAACCTTTACAAAAGGCACATGCTGCGCTTGATTTCACCGTCGTGACTAGGAGCTTGTCCGAGAATAACGACTTAAAGCAGAGTCCGTTGCGCAGCCTAACCATAAAAAGAGTAGCGTAGAATGCCGCCAAGAGAGATTAAGAGGAATATGCACATACAAAATCTCATGGAAGAGATTTTCGCCTAAATCTCGGTCAATTCCAACTCATTATGCCATATTTGCCACTAAATTCCCTGATTCCGAACGTACCACTCCTCTCAAAATGGCTTTCATTATCTTTTTAAGGTTATGTACAGTACACACGAGGGAGAATTCACCACTTGTTTTTCCATGCCCTCTGACGCTGAATCCTCGGAAGCCGGTGTTCTTTATCTGGCCGAACACCGGCTCCACAATTACTTTTCGTTTCTTGTAAATTTCTTTGGAGGATTTTTCCTCCATTTTGGCATTCATCTGTTGACGTAACGGCTCTTTGTCGTCCGTGTTTATGGTTCTGGCTTCGCCTTTGGCTGATTTACAACACCTGCTTTTATAGTCACAATCGGCACAAACATCTGGGGAACCCTGGTATGTCTTTTTGCCGGCTTTAGATTCATTTTTAAGCTCCAGGATTTGCCCACCGGGACATGTAAAGCAGTCATCCTGTGCATTATAGATAAAATCTGCTTTTGTGAGGTTACGGTTCGAGTCGTCCAAGGAGACCTTGTTCTTCTTCTCTCCTTTGTCGGTAGCAACATATGCATCAAGCTCAGGGACGGTTAAGGCCTCAAGATTATCTCCTGACATATAGCCATTATCAGCACTCAGTTTGGATGGCAGAGTGCCGGTTGTTTCCTGCATATTTCTCAGGGCAGGCTCAACCTCATTTTTGTCGTTCGCATTCAGGCTGAGATGTTGCGCAACAATAATCTGGTTGTCTTCGTCTACACAGATCTGCCCATTGTACTGATAATCAAAGCTGCCATTTTTGCCCATTATGCGAGCTTCTTTATCTGCAAAACTGATTTGCTTCTTGCCCTCAATTTCTTGGCCGGGATGGATTGATGCTTCGCGTTTCTCCAAAGCTTCCTTGGCTGCTTGTATTTGCTTGAGTCTCTCTTCTTTATGCTTTAAATCTTCAGGAATTTCATAGCCGGTTTGTTCTTTATATTCCTTGTCTTCTTCCTCATCGCACCTATTGGCTTTTTCGATAAGGGAGTCTACTTCCGCCATTAATTCCTTCTCTTTTTCTTTGAGACGATTGTAGCTCATAGCTTTATGTTTAGAGGAATTGGCCTTGAATTTTGAGCCGTCCAAGCTCACATGGCCAAGAGATGCAAGCCCCAATTCCATTGCCAACAGAACACTTTGCTTAAAGCATTCATTGAAATAAGCGGCGTTGTTTTTCCTGAAATCGCTTATCACCCGGAAATTGGGGCAATTCATCTCGCTGATATACATAAAAGACAGGTCTTCATTACATCTTCTCTCTATTTGTCTTGAGCTAAAAACGCCGTGATTATAGGCATATACCAGGATCGAGATAATCAACAGGGGATGATAGGCATTTTGCCCTTTCTGGCTGTACTGACTTTCCAAACTGGTGGTGTCAAGCTGTTTGAATATGTCTTTATACAGGTAGCATTCATGATCATCAGGTAGCAGATCAAAAATATTGCTTGGAAACAGCAGTCGCTGATTGAACTCTATCGGACTTTTCTTGAAGGGAATCGACATGGAAAACCTCTCTCTTATTTGAATAGAGGCAATTTACCATAAAAACAGAGAAAAACAAACAATTACACTGAAATTACATCATGTTATGACATAAAAACAGGCACTTTATTTAAGCTGTATCCATTGAGCTCGAACCGTCATGCTAACCCGAACATCTCACCAAGGGCATTCTCGGACAGCCTCCTAGGAAATCCTTTATCGCCTCGAACATGAAATGATTGTAAATATTCAATGCCTGATTTATAGCGAGAGCGGCTTTTTTGTTTTCATGATCTTTG
Organism: Desulfoprunum sp.; assembly: GCF_053613775.1. Taxonomy (NCBI): domain Bacteria; kingdom Pseudomonadati; phylum Thermodesulfobacteriota; class Desulfobulbia; order Desulfobulbales; family Desulfobulbaceae; genus Desulfoprunum; species Desulfoprunum sp. The sequence continues at coordinate 840,617 of NZ_JBSHXH010000004.1, read as the reverse complement.
GTAGCATTCTCCGCCAGGCGGTATATCTCTTCTTGATCTCCTCTGTTTATCGCGGCGATGCTGGCCACGGCTCTCTCTTTTGCTCCCAGGTCCTGATAGATTTTCTTCGATATATCCATGATGCCTCCTATTTGCGGATCACCGCGGCTTCGAGTGCTATTAACCTTTCTTTCAATTCGTCGATCTCCACCACCCGGGCAAGAGTGCCGACTGCGGACACCATCTGCGCCGCCACATCCGGAGATAATCTTCCATCAGCTGCGGCCTTGATGAAGGTATTGGCGAGGTCGCTCATGCTATCCGTCACCGGTATCTCCACTTGTATTGGTGCCGACTGTGCTTTTATCGGAGGACAGAGGCGGTCAATACATACCTTCAGGGCCTGCATGTCTCCTGCCTTAGCAAGTTCGATGATCGTCCGAACCAACACCTCGGCTTCGTTGTCGAACAGGGCTTGGGCCAATATCGTGGCCCTATTTTTTGCGCCTTTTGGCTTCCCCGCCGGGTTGCCGGACTGTCCTGGCCTAAACCGCCCCGCCTGTACCTGCCCTGAATTTTCAGTCATTTTCTTCCTCCTCAATGAAGATGTACGCATATCGAGGGCCAGCACATCGATAATGACGAACAGGTCCTGCCGAAGACCATGATGCCCGGCGTATGCGTTCCACTTTCAACGACAGCTGCAACCAGGCCCCCCGGTCCCGCAAAGCTCGGAGTGTTCGCTGTGTTGGTGTCATCAGAACGGCCCATCAGTGTATTTGAACTGCTCGCCGGTGTCGGGTCGCCGATCCGGTAATAGTTCCGGTTGATGTGCCGGCTGCTGCCGTGCCGGTGGTTGTGGTTGGTCCTGCTGCCGGTCGGTGTCGTCGGCCCGGTGGATCTCATGCGCAACAACCTGCCAGCCGGTCCGCTGCTGCCCGTTCTGGTCGGTCCATGAGGTCGCCTGGATATGGCCGCGGCACTCGACCCGGTCGCCAGGATTGAGGGTGGTCTGTTCTGCAATGCTCTTGAAAGCAACGGTCCGGATACGCTCCCGCCAGCACATCACCGTGAAGGCAACCATCGGGGTGCCGGTCTTGGTCTGTATTCGGTCGAACCTCTCGACCGTGCCGGAAAATCGAAACTCGTTCATGTCCTTCATCGGTGGGCCTCTCAGTGTATGACAAGATTTTGATCGAGTTCCCGTCCTTTTTCGGTCGCCAGGTCATGTCGGACGATCTCAAGGGCTATGGCCAGTTGGGTGTTCACGTTGGTGTCAACGGTTGCGGTCACCAGGGTCATGGCAAGCCTGAGTATCTCAACCTGCAACTGCTCCGAAGTTGCGGATTTAAGCGCCACGACAGCCCGGCAACTGATCCTCTTCAATTCTTCGTCGGTCACGCTAATAGGGGGTTTAGTTTCGACATGGTGTGGTCTCCTCTGGGGTAGTGGGTAAGTCTTGGTTAATGTCTGCCGATGTCTGCCGACCCATCGCGGCAGGGGGCCAGATACACCGTGCCGGCCCTGCCGCTATACGTCGCCAGCCTTCCGGAAACTCACCTTCCGCCTGATAGAGACAACCCGGCACCAGCTCGTTCATGATCTCGATCACCTCCAACCGTTTACAGTCCCGGCATGGGGTCGGGACATTCACCCTGGTATTTCTATCATCACTGGTTGCTACTGCTACTTCTGCTACAGTTGCTACATTTTCAGGTTCTGTCGGTGGATGTGTAGCAAGAGTAGCAAGTGTAGCAGTAGCAAAACGTTCAAACTGATTTTTTACTCGGTCTCTGAGTGACATGTTATTTCTCCAGTAATGCCGGGTTCACCTCTACCAGTATCCGCCGACCATCCTTCACAACCCGAACCCGAGCCGCATCAACAAGTTCCTCCAGTGCTGACTGGAGAGCCTTTCTATCTCTGGTGCATCCCGGTCCCCATTGCTGAATGTTCCTGGTAGATATCCTTGAAACCCCGTTCTCTCGACAGTACCGAAGTATCCATTCATCAAGCTTCAGGGCGTTTGTCATCGCAACCGGCAGGGCGATTTCACCCAAGAACCGCCGGGCCTCGTACAAATGCCAGGTGATAACACTTGCCGCTGCTTCCATGTGATCGATCCCGACATGCCCGGCAGGTCCATTCTCGAAAACATGGAACAGCCCCGCCAATCGTGCGGCATTGTCAGCCGCCTTGCTCGCTACATCACGAGTTTCAGCCATATCCCTACCCGGCCTCAGCTCTGCTTCCACCTCATCGTGAAAGGCAACCCATGCCGCCTTTGCCTCCGGGGAAAGCTCAAGCATATCTGGGGACAAGTTACCGAACTCATCAAACGACAGGGGAGAATCCAGTAGCGATCCGAGCCGCCTATGGAATTTCTCCAGATGTGGCCAGTGATGGGGCGGATCTCTAAACAACCTGGTGCCTTGGGTGGATTCCGGCCATGCAATTAGAAACCGAGCAAGCCATCCTATCCCTCTTGCCAACCCTTTGGAGGAATCAAGGAAGGCCCTCACTGTCTCGCTTTGAACTGCTAGGCCCATCGTTAGCCTTGCACCCTGAATTACAAAGGAAGGACCAGTTTTTCGGTCTATCGTCACTCTCTCGGCCCCCCACAGTGAATTGAGAAGGGCCATGTTCCGCATGGCTGAATCTTTACCCATAGCGTGCCCACCAAAGACGATTCCGGCCTCTGATGACAGTACCCCGCCAACAGGCCAGCCATGCGCCAGCCTGAAGGCCAAGGCCTCGGGAGTGGCATCGCCAAACAAGACGCGTGGTATAGTCGGTCCCTCGGGTTGATTTGCTTCAAGGTCTGTCAGATTTGTTTCGAGGGTCTCAGTATCTTTTCCATTCTTCGCAGTATCCTTGATCGCCGTTAAGATTCCGGCCTTCCTTGCCTCCCATGTTTGATTTTCTGCCGCGAATCGCTTCAGGTCGACCTTCATTTCATCGGCTTTTTGCGTCTCCCAATCCCGAATGGGTCTTGAAAAAAAATCATCGACTGTGGATTTCCGTTCTCCGCTATCGGCAATCGCCAGACAGTAAAGGCTTGTTGGTCCTTCCAGCCGTTCTGATCGTCGAATATCGGCTAAACCTTGGACAACGGTGGAGACCGCAGACAGGGCGGAACAAGCCGCCAATGCAACTGGGCACTGCACGAAACCCACAACTTCCTTGACGGCCTCTCCGATGACCCCCGGTAATGCTTCAAGGGGATAAGGATCAGGTCGTTGATTCACAACCAAAGAAATTGGCTCCGGCCATTTTGCTACTGCTACACTTGCTACAGTTGCTACAGTTGCTTGTCCTGAATTCTCGAAAAAATCCGGTCCAAACTCGACACCAGCACTTGAGGAAGACGAACCAGGCTGGCAATACTTTTCTCTCGCCGCCTTCAGCGCTGCGTCTCGATTGCCGTGATGCTCGTAGTAACAGAACAGGTCGAAGGTATCGCCGAATTTTCCTACTGTTGCCGCGTCGGATTCATGAGAAGAAACCCACCGGCCATCTTCTTTGATTGATACGCCGGGGGATCCGCTCCCAGAGTTCGGTGAAAGATAACGGCCCCTGACTTTCTGGTATCCGTAGAGTTCAAGGACATCTTCAAGCGGATTGGCCATGTTGTATGCCTGTATCGGGCTTTCGAATCCAGATGCACGACGCTCTTCTGCTTTTCGTCGGGCTTCCTCTCGTTGCCGCCGGCGACTCTGTTCTTCCTCGATACGAAGGGTTCGCTTCGCGGTAAATTCGTCGCCAAAAGCCCTTATGGGGTCAAGAGTCTCGCCATGTTCAATGTGATAGTCGTAAAACTCACCGCGGTTCGGCAAGTAGCATAACTGGCCCGACAACTCGCTCTTGTGGTCAGGCTTTATACCTGCTTTTTCCAGCCGGTCGTTGAGGATCTGCGCTGCCGATTCGTGATCTTGCCAAGCCAACAGATTGGCATACTCAACTATTACGCGGCATCGCTGATTTTCTGGGGTGGCACTTCTTGACGTATAGACGAAAAATTTCGTTCCCGGCGGCAGTATCTCCCGCAATGTTTTGGCCACACATTCGATATTGCATTGGACATAGTCGAGGTCCGCCCATACAAAACCGAATTGGCCGTTTTCCTGCTGAGCCGCATAGTTCCTGGTTTTCTCGGTCGAGGGAATAGCCCACCTTGCTTCCGGTTTAGGCACACTCTGGGGGTCCAGAACCATCGCCTCGATTTCTTGAAGACTGATACCAGTGTACGCCTGCTGATTAGGCGAGGGCTTGTTTGTGTGAAATTGTCCGAATCCGGAACAGAATTTCAGCGCATCGGAGTTCATCGCTTTAGTCATTCCGCCACCTCCCGAGGATCGCCTCGACCAGGGGGATCGGAAGCAATCCGAGGACCGCCATGCGAACCAGCACCCGATTGATCCACCGGCGGATGGATCGTTGCCATACGGGGAAAGATGTGCTACATTGTGGGTGTCGATTGTGTTTGGTTTTGACGCCGACCTTCTGGGGGCAGGAGACCGGCGTTTTGTTTTTTGCCATCGGCGCCCCCTCACATTCCTGTAAAGGTTCGCTTCTCGATAAAATCTGCAAGGTCCTGGAGTCTGTAACGAACACACCGACCCACCTTGACGAATTTCAACGGATAGCGTTGCGTCGTCCGCCATGCCTGCAAGGTCTTGGGAAGGACTCCAAGCAATTCCGCCGCTTGTTCCTGAGTTAGAAGTTTGTCGGTAGCTCTTGCGTTTTTGATCGTTTCCATTAGGCACCTCCAATTAGGGTTTGTTGATGCCTATGATTATACGTCTCTTTTTATGAAAAACAATGCAATTTCATATAGTTAAAGAGTATGGCAGGGGGGTAAAAAGAGGGTAAAAAGAGGGTAAAAGGGGGGTAAAAAGGGGGGTAAAAAGGGAGGAGTTATTTTTTCTTTTTGGACGTTTGCCAGCGGGCGATTTCCTCGTCGGTGGTTACTGGCTTACCGGCTGGATTTGTGACGATGATAAGGCCTCTGTCGTCCCGATAACTCACGACCGTGTCCCATGAGGCCACTTTAAGCGCCTCCATAATTTCTTTTCGTCCGGTGCGGAAAGTTGTTCCGATCAGTTGGTCAACCTGCTTCTTTGTCTCGGACCAGACCATATTGCCGTCTACAAGCAGGCCGTGCTCTTTTTCGAAACGCTCAACCTCTTCCAGCATGATATAGTCTGGTCGCTTGAGATTATCCAAAACTACACACAGGTCACGGCGGCCATTTAGCAGCATCAAATCTTCGTTCTCCTCTGTCCAACTAAAAGGGGGCGCCTCAAGGAATACGTCTTTACCGGTAGTGTTTGAAGCAAACTTCTTCCACCTCTTCAGTTGGCCATTTTCAAGGTAATGGTTGATTTCTTCTTGTCGAATCGAGTACTTCTCCCATTCTTTTGCGAGTTGATCAGCCGTGTACCATTTTAGCCTTGGTTTCGCCATTTTTGCACCCTCACAAATAATCCCTGGAAACAATCACCGGGCAGGCCGTCAGGGTTTACGGCTTTTCGGGGGCCATCCTATCCCGGTGACAAACTTCTCAGCTACTCTTTGCCGCTGGCCGCCCGGCGCAACTTGACAACCTTTGCTGGCGCAGTCGCTGCCGACATCATCGCCGACGCTGCCTTCTCCATCGAAGACCGTACCGGGTCGAGGTCGAGACGTGCATAGATTTGTGTTGTGGAAGCGCTCTTGTGGTTCAGGCTCTTGCCGATGACAGGAAGAGAGGCCCCGGTCATGGCTTGCCATGATCCCATCGTCCGCCTCAGGTCGTGGATTCGTGCGCCCTCGATCCCGGCTGCCTTGCAGATACGCACCCATGCCTTCCGTGGTTCGACAAAGTGTCCGCTCTTCAACGTTTCCCCTTCCCGAGCCCGGCCCGGAAAAACGAAGAGCGAGGAAATACGTTTCCGGCGGTCCTGAAGGATCTCCATTACTGGTTCCACCAAGGCGACAGTCTGTGGAGTGCCATTCTTGGTCCTGCCGATACGCCAGGATGCCGCGTCAAGGTCGATATCGGACCATTGCATTGAAAGGACATTTGCCCGGCGGGCTCCGGTGAACAAACTCACAAGGAAAAAATCGCGGGCGGTGCCGCTTGGCTCTTGCGCCAATGCTTCAAAGAATCGCCTCAGTTCATCACCGCTTAAAAACCTGTCTCGTGATTGTTCGGTGAATCGCCGGATGCCGATACAGGGATTCGTGCCTTCCCATAGTCCAAACTCAATCCCTCTGCCGAAAACGGATGACAGAAGGGAGAGAAGGCGGTTTGCTGCCGTTTTCGCTTCCTTGCCGACCTTGGAATGGAGTGCAGCAATATCCTTCTTGGTGATGTCACTTAGGCGTTTGTTGGCAAACTTTCCGAGATACTGGTCATACTGTCGCTGATCTTCTCGCCAGGATCTTTTATTCACTTTTGCATGGCGGGTCATATACTGCTCAAATAGCCCGCCAAAGGTCATCTCTTCCCGCTGAGAACGAAGGGTGTCGTTCGGGTTCTTGCCGGCGCCCATATCGGTCTTGATTTCCCGCGCCTTCTTCCGTGCCTGTTCCACTGTGTATTCCGGGTAAGTGCCAATGGTCACACGTACAGGACGGCCTTGAAATTTACGATATAGCTGGAAGGTCCGCCGGCCGTTGGGGGTGATTTGAAGTAATAGGCCGGATTCTTTTTCGTCGTAAACGTACAGGCGCCCGCTCTCCGGTGATACCATTCTCTCGATTGCCGCCTTAGTGAAATTCACCTTTTCTTGAGTCATCTTGAGCCTCTGTTCGTAAAAAGGTAGCACCATGGTAGCACCAAGGCCGGGGGGCAGATTTCTGTCAGTGGGTCGTTCAGGTGCTATTTCGGTGCTACCCCGGTGCTACTTTCTAGGTCGATTTTTACTGTTTTTAGTCATCCTCCATCAAGGTCAGAGTATATGTAAATGATTGTTTTGTCAATATGTATAATGATTCATCATTGACGGTAAATATGCTGACTCCGAGATTCGTAATCAGTAGGTCTGCGGTTCGAATCCGCATATTGGCTCCAATAAAATCAAGCACTTATCGTTAATTCGATAAGTGCTTTTTTGTTTTTGATATTGATTTCTATGCTATTTCTATAAAAGAAAATCGCAATATAGGCAAATGTGCGATTTTTTGATTTTTAGATTCATGTTTGGTACTGTGTATCATGCTTTTTGTAGGAGGCAAGTATTCCTTGAAATCGATTTAATATGGGTTTATTCAATTAATAATCAATGATAACAAATAGATGGTGACTAGCATGGACGAACAGAGTATGGACGAACAATTGGTTGTTGTTAAAATTGAATCAGATAAAAAAATTGCTAAGATTCAAAAGGGTCACAAGAATCTTGAGAAGGATGATGATAAATTAGTTGAAGAGGCATTCGGGAAAATTCGTAAAATCTTGTTTTCAATTATCTTCCATGTGGACCAGAAACTGCGGTTTAAGAATGGCTTTCAGCAGGAGACAGGCGCTAATTGAAATTGATGTTCTTGCTGCTATGGCACTTGGCTTAGATTTAAATGAATTGTGTTTGGTATATCGTATACATTTTCCAATTTTACGCGAAAATGAAGCTGACACCTGGTATGACCAAAACGGCCGAATTGTTTTCACCAATTCCAAGGGGTTGACCGGTGTTGGTTTCACTCGTCCAGAATGGTATGAAATCAAAGACAAGCCATCAGGAACCTTCTCCCGTATCGTTCTCGACGACACCATGCCCGGCGGCCCGGTGGAGCGAACTATCACCTATACCGCCCCCTTCGACCGCTGCGACCGGGAAAAAGATTATGAAGTGGTCTGGGCCGAGTTTGAGCGGAGGTTTGCGGGATGAAAAAAGGCGGCCGGTACAAGACCAGTGGACTTATCGAAGACAGCTTCCAGCCGGGATCGCGGGGGCGGGTGCTGTTGAATAAGCTGGGGATCACCGGCAAGCGGGCCATGGATGAACTCGAGGCCCGTGAGCAGCTCCGCGCCCTCAATGGATTTCTCGAAATCTACGACCGGGAGCACTGTTTTACCGCAGCGGACATCTGCCGGATGCACGAGGCCTGGCTGGGAGACATTTATGAATGGGCAGGAAAATATCGCCAGGTCAATATCAGCAAGAGCAATTTTACCTTCGCCATGGCTCGTCAGGTACCCACGCTTATGGAGCAACTCGAGCAGGGGCCACTCAGAGAATTCACGCCGTGTCTGTCACCAGTGCAGGAAGAGGCGATCCACGCCATTGCCGTCGTCCACACCGAACTTGTGCTCATTCATCCTTTCAGGGAAGGGAACGGTCGGCTGGCCAGGATGCTCGCCGTTCTGATGGGGTTGCAGGCCGATTTCCCACCCTTTGATTTCAGCGTCATCACGGGAAAAACCCGGCAGCAGTATTTCGCCGCGGTGCAGGCGGGGCTGGACTACAATTACCGGCCCATGGAAGATATTTTCAGGGCCGTTTTGGCGGGGACACTTCGGCGGGGGGAGTAGAAGTCCGAGTGTTGTCGAAGCCCAGCGCTCTGGCAGCGGGCTTGCCCGCCCCTTCGACGGCGCTGGAGGACAGAATGGTACGGCGCAGCAGCCGGTCCCGGGTGCTGTGGTCTTTCAGATAGCTGTTCGTTGTAAGGAGAGATGTTCTTTTCATGTTGAAATTATAACACAACTCCCTCAAATGCGAAAGCTCTTCTACCCCAATGAGCGGGGAGCTCTCGCTGGTAGAAAAGGGGAGGAGGATGGGTAAATGGCTGGATATATTCATGACCCTCTGCAGATTATCAATCTCATTGCGGACAACCTGCGCGACCGCTACCAAAGCGGATTTCCAGTTCTCAAAGAAATTATCCAGAATGCTGACGATGCCGGCACTGCTGACGAGTCGATTCAGCTTGAATTTGGGTTGTCACCTGGAATCCCCGCGGCGCAGCACCCACTCCTGAAAGGTCCGGGCCTGTATTTCATTAATAGCGGAGACTTCAAGGATTCCGACGATCGGGCTATCCGGTCATTTGCCTTAAACCGTAAAGCTGTTGAGCAGTCTTCCATCGGCAAATTCGGCCTCGGCATGAAGAGTGTCTTTCACTTCTGCGAGGCCTTTTTTTCCTGGCCCGGAATCGGGAGAAAGAGTATGCGGAAATCCTCAATCCCTGGTCGAGCAACGAGGAATTCGTCTCCCACCATGTGGATTGGGACAATTTTTCTTCCACGGATGGCGAGCTGATCATCAATCAGGTGCGCGCTGTGCTGGATGCCATGGACCTGGCGCGCAACACCTTTTTTCTCCTTTGGCTACCATTACGGAAAAAGGAACATCTCCACACCAAAGACGGGAAGACTGTTGGCAGCATCATCAACGAATTCCCAGGCGATACTCCTACCCATCTCGATTTTCTCCATGAGCCGGATCTTCCTCAAAGGATAGCCTCGCTAATGCCGCTGCTACGACGGATTACCCAAATACGGTTTTGGGATGGAGCCGCTGACCCTGTTTTTGAGGTAATGCTCGATCCACGTTCAAAGCGGATCAGTCGTGACTTGGAACAGGCACATACAGGCAGGGAGATGTGGGGTGCCGCAATTTATTCGCGCCGGGAAGAAGTAAAGAAGAGTCTCACTTCCTATACCGGCCATGAGCGGTTGGTCGCAACGCCTGAGTTTCTAGCTCTCAAACACTCAACGCTCTGGCCGAAGACCTTCGTTCGAAATGAGTCCGGCGAGAGCGAGGAGGCCCCCGACAAGGCTCAAGGACATTGCACTGCTGTTTTCTCATCGTCGGATGAAAGGGGAGCAGGGCGTTTCATCATCAACTGGGCGGTTTTTCTTCCCATCGGCGAGAAGAGAAACGAAACCAAACGATGCGGTGGTAACAGGACGTTTCGCTTGACTCTGCACGGATACTTCTTCGTTGATGCCGGCCGTGCCGATATCGAAGGGTTTCAGGACGAGGGTGGATTGCCCGAGCATTCAGCCCCTCCGGCTAATGAGGCAGAGCTGCGAAATTTGTGGAACCGCAGGCTCGCTCGGCAAGGAACCTTGCCGCTGATTCTTCCTTCACTGGCAGGGTTTGTGGGCAGAACAAGATTATCAGCCGATGACCGTTGGCATCTGAGTCAGGGGTTGTCGGATTCACAGACCTTCAGACAATACCGCAGAGTAATTTGCGCCCAGCACTCCTGGGTTTGCCGACTCACCAGGAAAGGCAAGGAATGGGGGCTCATCTCTCCGGATCAGACCATGCGCCTCTTACCCGAACCGCCTGCTTCGATCCCGGACAGACCGTGGGCGACTTTTCCTGAACTGGTTTTTTTTGAAAAACAGAATGTCGTCCCATTACTCAAGGGAGCCCCACACCTCCATGCCTCTCTGTCACTGCCACAGTGGGAGGTAAAAGATCTGCTCAGCCTGCTGCAGCTGGATGCACACCGCGTTTTTGCCGACCAGGGATGCCTGGACTACCTGCTCGCCTTCCTTGCCGATGATTCTGTCAGGCCATTTCTCAATACGGGAGAGTTACAGGCCTGTCTGCAGAAAATCTATAAACGTGCCTTTGGCGGTCTTGGCACCGAGCTTCGGCAATATCGCGGCAAAGTGCAAGAGTTTGTGGCCTTCATTCACGCAAAGAATAGATACCCGATCAAGCAGGATGTGCCTGCAGTGGTTCAGCAACTCCAAAACGAGGTTTCTTCGGTGCTGATCCTTGCCGGTGAATTTGATGCGCCAGAAGCCGCAGGGACGGCAAAACTTACGCTCGACAGCGCCCTTGCTCTTCTAAAAAAACTGCATGAGCTGATCATCAACTATGAAAGGCAGGACGACCAGGAGACGATCAAACATTGCCGAGATATTGCCAGGGAAATTCTGCAAAGCCAGAGCGAGGAACAGCGGCGCGCAGTGCTTGTTCAGGCAGGAAATTTGAAAATCCTGGAGGGCTATGACTGCATCCAGAAAAAGCTTATTGCTTTGTCGCCTGCCGATCTCAAGAACCGCAATGTGTCCAGATTGCTTTTCAGCTATTCGCAAGGTCTTAAACCTAGTCAATGGTTAGCCCTACAACGCAATTTAATCAATTTTATCTTGATGTTTGTCAGGCCCTTCTGGTATGGTGAAATAAAAACACCTACAAGGAGGTGGAGCCATGTTACCAGATATTCGACAATCGGACTATCTCTATCAAATACCTCAGTTTCAGTTGGATCGCGATGATATAGTAAATATGGCCTACGAACTCAAAGGGTTCCACGAGAACTTCGCAGAGTGTTTTCAGCGCAGCGAATCCCGTGACAATTTCTATCGGTACATGACCGGTCAATTCAGCCACCTCGAGCGCAAGTCAATCGAGCCGATTGCCATTGCTACGGAAGGCGGCAAAGTCCGAGCGATGCAACGCTTTGTTTCCGACGCGCCGTGGGATGATGCCAGGATCATAGATATCTATCGTAGTCTTGTTAACGATGACCTGGGGCATCCCGATGGAGCCATTATTTTCGACGAGAGCGGTTTCGTCAAAAAAGGCAACGACTCTATCGGCGTCGGCCGCCAATACTGCGGTACCATCGGCAAGGTCGACAATTGCCAGGTCGGCGTTTTCGCTGCCTATGCTTCGCGGCATGGCTACACTCTTATCGATAAACGGCTCTATGTTCCCGAGAAGTGGTTCTCCGATGCCTATCGTGCTAAACGGGACAAATGCAAACTGCCGACTGACGTACTCTTTCGCACCAAGCCACAGCTTGCTGTCGACATGCTCTCGGAGATCTCCGACCAAGGCATACTGCCGTTCCGTTATGTCCTTGCCGATTCCGTCTATGCCAACAGCAGCGAGTTCATAGACGCCATCGAGGTTCTGACCGGGGTCACATATCTCCTGCAAATACCGGAAGACACGTTATGCTGGCTCAAGCACCCGGTCGTAATTCGAAAGACCTATCAATACGGCGGGCAACAGCATACGAAAGAGCTGGTTTCCGACCAGGTCAAAGCATCGATTTCCGTTAAATCCTTTGCCGCGCGGATCAACGATTTCTTCTGGTACCGGCGAAAAGTCTCCGAGGGCACCAAGGGACCGATCGAGTATGAGTTCACCAAGCGACGGGTGACCATCTCTCGGCATGGGATGCCGTGGAAAACAGTCTGGCTGTTGATTCGTAGAACGCTTGAGCCTGAACCGACGTATTCCTATTTTATTTCCAATGCACCGCTCAGTGTTCCTTTGGCCAAACTTGTATGGCTGAGCGGGCTGCGCTGGGCGATCGAGCAATGCTTCGAAGAAACCAAAACCGAACTTGGCATGGACCAGTATGAGGTGCGCAAATTTCCAGGCTGGCACCACCATATGCTGACATGCATGCTGAGTCATTACTTTCTCTGGCATCTCAAGATCCGGTTGGGAAAAAAAAGTACCAGTTATTACGCCATCGCAACTGAGGGTTTTACTCAAGGCAATATTGCCCTTGCGTGTGTTTGACATCGATATGGCCATCGCTCTGGTACAGTGGGTTCAGGTGCGGAACCATCGGGCTTACCTTTCACATCGGAAAAAGAGGTTACGGATGCCGACAGATAAGTCATATGTGTCGTTGTAGGGCTAACCGAGAAGCTAACCATTTTTGTGCTATCCTCTTTTTCAGCGTTGCCCGCCGCGTTGCGTGACGCGTTGCCTTGCAATGGCCTTCTGAGATCTTCTCCGCCTTTTCCGGGGTAACCGCCGTGGTAACCTCAAGTTTGGCAAACATGTCGACAATCGAGGCCTTGATGTCAGCATACAGGAAGGCAAGGAAAAGAGAACCGTATGCCATTTAGACAGTCTGGAGCCGGAAAATCGGGAAGGGAGGTGGTGGCCGCCAGCTATTCGTTATCCCGGACCAGGGGTTTGGCAGGACGATCTTCTTTGACGAGGGTTTTTTGCCGGTCGGCGGAGGGCAGCCGCAGGTCCATGATCAGACCCCGGGTGGAGAGGATGAGGATGCGCGGTTCGTCATCGATCCTGACCGGCTGCGGCAGGATGCGCAGTTGCAGCAGGGCCTGAATCCGCCTGGGCGTGAGCGTTACCCCTCTGTGCTCCGCTTCAAGCACAAAAGGACAACCTTCTTCCCAGCCGGAGCAGCCGTAGGCCCGTTTCCCCTTGATAACCTCCTTGCCGCAGAGAGGGCAGCTGCCCCAGCGGGCGGGGTCGAGCCGCCGAGCGGAGCTGTGTTCGATCAGGCTGCGGATGTAGCCGCTGATCCCGGCCATGAAGATATCGGGGGCCAGTTGGCCGCGCTCGATTTTTTTCAGGTTTTCCTCCCACTCCCCGGTCATCTCCGGCGATTTGAGCAGGGGGTCCTGGATGAGGGCGATCAGGCAGCGGCCCATGTCGGTGCAGCGCAGTTGTTTTTTCTCGCGCTGGATATAGTCGCGGCGGAGCAGGGTTTCGATGATGGCGGCGCGGGTGGCGGGCGTGCCGATGCCGCGCTCCTTGAGCGCCTCACGCAGGGTGTCGTCTTCGACAAACTTGCCGGCGGCCTCCATGGCGCCGAGCAGCGAGTTTTCGGTGAAGTGACCGGGCGGTTTGGTCCTGCCTTCGCGCAGGGACGGCTCATGCGGGCCGCTTTCCCCTTTGCTGAAGGCCGGCAGGGCCTGGTCGTCGGCAGCGTCCTGGCTCAACTTCTTTTTCGGGAAGAGGATGGTCCAGCCTGGCTCGATAATCCGCGTTCCTTTGGCCTGAAATGGTACCTGCCGGCTGACGCCGTCAACCGTGGTCACCTGTTTGAGGCAGACAGGATAGAAGGCGGCGATGAACTGGGTGGTGATTGCGTCATAGACGAGCTGATCATTGTCGCCCAGGTTACGCGGTCTGACGCCGGTGGGAATGATGGCGTGATGGTCGGTCACCTTGGTGTCGTCGATGATCCGAGGGGTGAACGGCAGTCTGGCGAGGTCGAGCGGCGCGATCTGTTCGGCTCGGATGGCCATGAGCTTCTCCATGATCCTGGCAACGCCCGGTTGCAGATCTTTGCTCAGATAACGTGAATCGGTACGCGGATAGGTAACGAGTTTGGCCTCATACAGATTCTGGGCGGCGGCGAGGGTGTCGGCCGCCGACAGGCCGTGCTGCTTGTTGACCTCGCGCTGCAGGGTGGTAAGGTCGAAGAGCTGCGGCGGTTGCTCCTTGTGCTCTTTTCCGGCGCTGCCGCTGATAACAAAGGGCTGGCCGGTTATGGTGTCGAGCAGGGCCCGGGCCTTCTCCGGTTGTTCGAAGCGCTGGCCGCTGTACTTGAACACCACCTCGCGATAGCGGGTAGTGAGTTCCCAGAATGGCTGGGGACGGAATTGGAGAATGGTATCGTCACGTTCGACGATCATGGCCAGCACCGGCGTCTGCACCCGGCCGATACTCCAGAGGACGCGGTCGCTGCCGCCGATCTGGCCGTGGCGGACGGTGTAGTAGCGAGTGGCGTTGAGGCCGACAATCCAGTCGGACTCGCTGCGGCAGCGGGCGGCGGCATAGAGCGCGTCGTAGTCGTGGCCGTCCTTGAGGTCCTTGAACGCCGCCTGAATGGCCTCGGGGGTCAGCGAGTTGAGCCAGAGCCGGCGAATCGGTTTGTCTTCGCAGCGGCACAGCGCCAGAATGTAGCGGAAGATCAGTTCTCCTTCCCGACCGGCATCAGTGGCGCAGACGATTTCCTCGGCCTGTTCGCACAAGGTCCTGATCAGCTGGAACTGCTCCGCCACGCCGTGGTTTTTGATCAGGGTGAGCTTGAATTCGTCGGGCACAAAGGGGAGGGTGTCGAGCGACCAGCGCTTGAGCGCCGGATCATATTCGCCCGGTTCCTGAAGGGTTACCAGATGCCCGAAGGCCCAGGTGACCGCGCAGCCGCGGCCCTCGATATACCCTGTCTTCCTGGCGGTAATATTGAGAACCTTGGCAATATCGCGGGCCACGGACGGCTTTTCGGCAATAACAACTTTCATCGGACGATTTTCTCGCGATCTTTGATTCTTTCGGTGACCAAGGGGGGCAGCATGATAACCGACCTCCCCTCGGTGAGCAGCAAACCTGGCTGCTGGCCGGGGGTATCGGTAAGCCGTTGTTTAAAATAACCGTAACAGTGGATCGTCGTTACCGGCATAAGGGGCCGTAACGAAATGGATGAATATGTAATGGTTATTTCGTAACGGCCCCTAAACGGTTGCAGAGACAACACCATTTCGATGGTTGGCATTTTCATGGAACGTAGAGTATTAAGAAGAGATAGTCTATGCCAAAGGGATGTTTTCCTTTTACAAGGGGACATTCATTTGTCGCACCTGGCTTGATCCCCTTTGGGTATTTTTCGCTGATTCCCCCGTGCCCCGCGGCGAATATCTTCAATCAGTTCTGACTGACAAGAAAAACATGACCGATAACAAGAGTGTAGAATTAACCCCGTTCCGTGCCGATCTGATCCGTTCCCTGTCCCGCCGGGGCGAGCGGATTCTGGCTGCCGCCGACCTGGCCGAGGAAGTTGCAGCCCTCGAACCTTTGGAGGCCTATTATATTGCCAGAGAGATCGGTCTGGACCAGGCCCTGCCCATCCTTCTCGAGTTGAGTCAGGAACAACTGGAGGCCTGCATCGATCTGGATTGCTGGGATCGTTACGACTTTGCCGTCGACAATCTTGATGAATGGCTGACGGCCTTTGCGCTGGCCGGTCCCGAAGCCCTGGCCATGGCTTTTTTCTCCCTGGACTATGTGGTGCAGCTCCTTTATCTGGCCAAGACCGTCACGGTGTATGATCCTGATACCGATCAGGTTCCTGAAGAGGACAAAGAGAAAGACACGCCCCGTGCCGCGACCCCGGACGGTTTTTTTCTCCTCGATGTAAAGGATGAGGTGGCGCTGAAGACCCATCCTTTTTCGTTGCTGGACGCCCTGTACCAATACGATCCTGCCGCATCCCATCAACTGCTGAGCGCTTCCCGGGTGGATCTGCCGACCCAGATCGAAGAAGAGGCCTTGCACTTCCGTAACGGCCGTATGCAGGATATCGGCTTTGCGCCGCCAGAGGAGGCCGCTGTCCTCTTCTCCCGCCCGGCCATTCGTCAACCCTTGCCCCGGCCCCGGAAACCGACGGACAGCGCTATCTCCCGGCTGCCGTCCGTGTATGCCGGTCCTTTGGTCGGAACCTCCCTGTTGCAGCAGGCCCTGTCCCAGATTACCGATAAGGAACGGTTGTCAGGCCTGGAGCAGGAAATAGTCTGGGCCATCAACAGCGCGATCATCGCCTATGGAGAGCATGCCCGTGATATACAACAGATAACAGATATTGCCGAGCGGGTGCGGGACACCATTTCCCTGGGGATGGAAGCGCTGCTGGTCCGGGAGGAAAACTGCCCGCCGGACGGCGCAGCCGCCAAGGCGGCCGATCTGCTGGAAGTCTGGAGCATAACCGATCTGTTCCGGCACGGTTTTGCTGCGACCCTGGGACTTCAGCAGGAGGCGCGGCAGTCCCTGGAGAAGCCCCGGTTTCGTGCCTGGTATGATCTGGCCGAGACAAACCAGTCGGATGAGCCGGGCGATCGACTGGAACGCGCCTTCATCACCGCGCTGCTCGGTCGTCACCCTTTACACAGCGGTTTTGATCCGGCCCGAGCTGAAGCGGTCAAGGCCTTTGCCAGTCTCGCCGAAATCGATGCAGCCCATGTTCGCCTGAAAAAGCTTGTTGGCCGAATTTGTCGATAATCATGATCTTTGGCAATGGGCACAAATGACCATTAATGAGAGCCCGTTGCATTACTCTTCGGCAATTCCCATTCGCACCCGCACCTGATGGATGACCAGGTGTCGTTCCAGGGGGACCAGATTACCGACAAGACGCTGGCCATCCATCTCAAGCCAGGCAATCCCGTGTTCGCACCCATCCGGGTTCTCGACTTCGATCGCATAGATTGCTTCGCCATGGCGATAGCGGAGGCTGAAACCAGGCCAGGTTGCCGGGATGACCGGATCGATGTGCATCTGGTCGCCACGCACCTGCACCCCCAGGACCTCTTCGACCCAGGCCCGATACATCCACGCCGCCGAGCCGGTGTACCAGGACCATCCCCCCTGGCCGATCCTGCCGGGCAGGCGGTAGACGTCGGCCGCCACCACGTAGGGTTCAATGCCGTATCGCCAGGCCGTTGCCGCATCGCGGGCGTGTTCGATCGGGTTGAGCATCCGCAGCAGCTGCACCGCCCGTCCCCCGTCGCCGCTGCGGGCCATGGCCATGGCCAGCCACAGGGCGGCGTGGGTGTACTGCCCGCCATTTTCGCGCACTCCCGGAGGATACCCCTTGATATAGCCGGGTGAGGGCTCGGAGGTGTCGAAGGGCGGCGTGAAGAGCAGCACCAGCCCCTCATCCTCGCAGACGAGATGCCGCCAGGCCGATTCCAGGGCCTGGGCGGCCCGGGCCGGTTCTGCCGCCCCGGTCAACCAGGCCCACGACTGGGGCAGGGAATCGATTCGTGCCTCGGAGCAGGAGGCCGAGCCGATCAGGCTGCCATCATCAAAGGTCCCCCGCAGATACCACTCGCCGTCCCAGCCGGCCACTTCGATCCGCTGGATCAGAGTCTCCCTGTCCTGCCGGTAGCCCCGGCTCAGTTCCGGCTGCCCGAGGATGTCCGCCAGTTCGCCCATTCCCTGCAGCACATCACAGAGGAACCAGGCCAGCCAGACGCTCTCTCCCTTGCCCCCGGCCCCCACCAGGTTCATCCCGTCGTTCCAGTCGCCGGTGCCGATCAGGGGCAGGCCGTGGACCCCGGCCGTCCGGCCCCGAGCCACCGCCCGTCGGCAGTGCTCGAACAGTGTGGCCCGCTCGAAGGAGACCTCCGGTATGGCATACAGCTCATGCTGGTCATCGGCCAGCACCGGGGCATGAAGGAAGGGAATTTCCGTTCCCAGGATGGCCGCATCGCCTGTGGTCCGGACGTAGTGGGCCACCACATGCGGCAGCCACAGCAGGTCGTCGGAGATGCGGGAACGGATCCCGGCACCGCCCGGCGGATGCCACCAGTGCTGGACATCCCCCTCCTGGAACTGACGGCCGGCGGCCAGCAGGATCTGTTCTCGGGCCAGGTTAGGTCTAGTGGCGCAGAACGCCATGCTGTCCTGCAGCTGGTCGCGAAAACCATAGGCACCGCTTGACTGGTAAAAACCGGATCGACCCCAGATGCGGCTGCTCAGGGACTGGTAGCGCAGCCAGCGGTTGATCAGGAGATCGGCGGCCAGTTCGGGGGTATGGACCTCGATTGTTCCCAGGAGATCATCCCACCAGGCCCTGGTCCGGCCGAGAGCATCCTCCACCGCATGCTCGTCATGGAAGCCGAGTACCAGGTCCCGGGCCTGGTCAGCCGACTCGGCCTGGCCCAGCATGCAGATGATATCACGACGTTCGCCCGGCGCCAGGTCAACGGCAATCCGGAGCGCCGCGCAGGGATCAAGCCCCGCGCCGATCCGCTGCGACAACCGGGGCAGTTCCATGGCGATCGGCTGAGCCAGGGAGCGGTTGCGGCCGATGAAGGAGGTGCGATCACCACCATACGACTCGGGCGGCGGAGTGAGAGCGACAAACGTCACCCGCTCGCCATAGTCAGGGTGGTAGCGATTTTGTGCGAAAAGGGCCCGGGTTTCTTCATCCCGGCGAGTGATAACATGCATCCGGGAGGTTTCGCGGTTTTCGCCAAGGGTCAATTCGACATACCAGGTAACCGAGATCCTGCGCCTTCTCTGGGTTGCATTGGTCAGCCGCAGACGTTGCAGCTTGACCGCTTGTCCGCCGCTGTCATCGACAGGGACGAAGACCGTCAGTTCCTGTTCGATGCCATGGCTGTTATGTTCGAAGACGGAATACCCCGCCCCATGCCGGGCCCGATAGGCCGTTGCTTCGCGGATCGGCGCCGCGGTCGGCGACCAGAAGATGCCGCTGTCCTCGTCGCGGATATAGAGGGCTTCCGAGGCCGGGTCGAGGACCGGGTCGTTGGACCAGGCGGTGAGGCGGTTACGCTGGCTGTTGCCGTACCAGGTGAAGCCGGCCCCGGTTTCACTGACCAGGGTGCCGAAGTTCGGGTTGGCGATGACATTGACCCATGGCGCCGGGGTGTTGGTATCGGGACCGAGATAGATCGCATATTCCCGTCCGTCCGGGGTGAAACCGCCAAGACTGTTGAAATAGGCCAGCTCCATGAAGGGCAGGGGGGCCGAAGGTTCCATCGGAGCAGGCTTTGTCGCCATTCTGGCCGGCGGCTCGGTGGCTTCTACCGGCACCCGCAGCTGCTGGGACAGTGTCCCGCGGGCCGCGACCAGGACGACGCTGGCGGCAGCCATGAGGAGTTTCAGATCCTCTTCCGGAATCTGGTTCGCGCTCTTCAGGAAGACCGCCCCGGCCCGGTCGGTTGCGGCCGTCAGCGAATGGACCTGGATCAGCTGCTCCAGCCGTTCCTGGAGCGGCTGTTCATAACCCCCGGCCTCCTCGTTGAGGATCACCAGATCGACCGACAGCCCATGCATCTGCCAGAAGGTGCGGGCCTGGAGCACCTGGCGGACCAGGGCGACCTCCCGGGTCTCACCGATGGTGATCAGGACAAGGGGCAGATCGCCCGAGATGCCGTACGGCCACAGGCCGGCCTGCCCCTTGCGGTTGTCTTCCAGGCGTCTGGCGGAGGCGCGCAACAGGGTGTTGGGGAACAGCAGGTGACTGGCCAGTTGCTGGAAACGACGGGCCTCGTCGGGCTGGATGCGCAGCATCTGCAGCTGCTGCTGGGCCGAGTGCCAGGCGAAATCCATGGCCCGCCCGACGGCGTGGGGATCGCTGTACTTGTCCATCAGTAGGAGGACCTGGTCGCGGCTGGCCCCGGCGGCAAGCACCAGGGAGACCTGGAGCCGCTGCCCCGGTTCCAGGGTCAGATCCTGCCGCAGGCTGAGAATCGGATCAAGGACGAACCCCTGGCTGTTGCCGAGCCCCTGTACCGCCCCCATCGGCCGGGCCAGATTCCGCCCGCGGCCGATAAATCGGGCCCGGTCGGTCTCGAACTGCCACCCCTCGCCGACTGCTGAGCCGGTGCCGGCGGGGCCGGTGGTGAGGCGGTGGGCGACATACAGCGGCGGATCGTCTTCACTCCGCGGTCGCCGGGAGGCGAGGAGCACCTGGCTGTCGGCAAGGGCCTCGGTCTGGATGAACAGCTTGTTGAAGGCCGGGTGCTGGCGATCGGCGTTGTGAGCGGCCATGGACAGCTCGATGTAGCTGGTGACGCTGAGATGACGGACGCGGCTGGAGTGGTTCACCAGGGTAATCCGGCGCACCTCCACATCGTCTTCCGGCGAGACGCTGACCTCTGTTTCGGTGTCGATACCGTTATCGCTGCGGCGGAAGATGGCCCGATCCAGGGTGAAATCCACCGAATACCTTTCAGGCCTGCCGCCGACCGGGTGATAGGCGGCTGACCAGAGACGATCCCCTTCCTTATCATGGAAATAGCAGAAGGTTCCCATGGCATCGCAGGTCTGGTCCGACCGCCAGCGGCTGATCTCCCGGCCTTTCCAGCCGCTGTAGCCGCCGCCGCTGTTGGTGATCATCAGATCATAGCGACCGTTGGACAACAAGAGCGTCATCGGCGTGACCGTATGGGGGGTGGTACAGGAACTCGCCATCGGGGCAATCAGATCTCCGCTCAGGAGTACCGGCTCGCTGTGCCGGGTCGAGATCAGGTGCAGCGGTGGCAGGGTCGGGATCCGCTCCTGCAGCAGGGCCTCGAACGCCCGCACCCGCGGGTCGCTGTGGAAGCGGCGGGGGAACGGGTTGTCGTGCAGGAAATTGGTCAGCGCCAGGAAGGCCATGCCCTGGTGATGGGCCATATAGGCCTCGATGATCACTCCGCGCTTGAGATCCCGGACGGCAGGATCACGCTGGGCCTGCCGGCTGAAATCCATCGCCTCGAAATAGCCGTATTCGGCCATCATACCCAGCCCCGCCAGTCGCTTGAGGTTGTGCACGGCCTCGACCGGGGCGATGTTCAGGGCGAGCAGGGTGGCATAGGGAGCGACCACCAGTTTTTCCTCGAGGCCGCGTTTCAGGCCAAGGATCGGCACGCCGAAGGCCTTGTACTGATAGGTCTTCTCCAGGTCGAGGTCGGCAAAGGCCGATTCGGAAATGCCCCACGGCACACGATGGCTGTGGCCGTACTCAATCTGCACCGCCACCGCTTCCCCGGCCGCCTTGTCGAGGAGCGAATGGTCGAAGGAGCGCTGGAACAGCAGCGGCATCAGGTATTCAAACATGGTCCCGGTCCAGCTGAGCAGTACCCGGCGCCGGCCGACGGCGCCGTAGGGCCGGCTCATCGAGAACCAGTGCTCCATGGGCACATCCCCCCGGGCGATGGCGAGAAAACTGCCGAGCCGGGCCTCGCTGGCCAGCAGGTCGTAATTGGAGCCGTCCAGCCGGTTCATCGAGACGTTGTAGCCGATGGAGAACAGCTTGCGTTTGGGCTCATAGAGAAAGCCCATGTCCATGCCCGCCGACAGGTCATGGACATCTATGATCAGCTGTTCGGCCAGCGCCAGGGTTTCACCGGCCAGCCATTGGGCGGTGGCAAAGGCGGTCAGGACCCGGTCGAGCCAGGGCTGCAGCAGCGAATGGGCCGGCAGGGACTGCTCCCGGATCCGCCTGAGAGTCGTCATCGCCTCTATCCGCCCGTGGGCAAGGTCGGCGAGCGAGGGGGCCCGGGACAGGTCCTGACGGATGGCGGCGAGGACCGCTTCCCCCAGCGGGGCCAGCTCCGCGTCGCTTTTCTCGGCCAGGATCTCGATCCAGATGAGATAACGCTCCGAGATCGCCAGCCAGGCAGATCCCTGCTCCGCCAGCTCTCCAGCCCAGGGAATGGGCCCCGCGGTCGTCACAACGGTGTTGAGATCGATCGCCATCCGGCGCTGCAGGCCGAGCTGGTCGACGACGGCTGTCGGGGGACTGTGCCAGTCGCGCAACAGGGCCTCGAGGACCGGCAGGCAGGCGTCGCCGGGCCCCGGCTGGATCAGGGCGAGTTTGAGGATTTCACCGGTGTCGGCCAGGCCGGTGAAGGCCCTGCCGCTGAGAACAGGCTGGTGCAGCAGCTCGCCCAGGCCCTGTTCGAGAACCCACAGGGCACCCAGGAAATTGCCGCTGTCGACGGTGGAGACGTAACGTGGTTCGAGCGGGGCCAGGGTGCCGATGTCATACCAGTTGAGCAGATGCCCCTGGTGACGCTCCAGGCGGGCAATGCTGGCCATGCTGGCACTCAGCCTGTCGACGACCTGGTTGACGGTCAGGTAGCCGCAGTCACTGGCACCGAGGGCGCTGGTCAGCCACAGCCCGATATTGGTGGGACTGGTGCGCATCGCCAGGCGGGTCTGGTGGGAGACCTGGTAGTTGTCGGGCGGCAGCCAGCAGGTGTCGGCGCTGACAAAGGCCGAAAAATAGCGCCAGGTCCGGCGGGCCACCTGGCGGAGCAGGAGGCGGTCCTCTGCCGGCAGCGGCTGTACCCGCCGCCTCTCACCTGGCGGCAGGTTCAGCATCCAGCCGAGCAGCGGCGACACCAGCCACAGAACCAGCCACGGTGCGGCCTGCGGCAGGCTGGCGGGGATGACGCGCCAGAGTACCAGGCCGACCGCGGCACTGAAGAGTGTCGCCAGGGTCAGACCGGCGACGAACAGAGGCCGCCGTCGGGAGGAACTCCAGTGTGTCGCCTGGGCCTTCCACTCCAGCAGAAGGCGCCGCGAGATCAGGCAGCGGTACCAGACGCGGCAAATGGCATCCACGGCCACCGCCGCCTGGTGCGGCAGCAGCGCGGCATCGGCCGTCGCCCGCAACAGATCGTGCAGCACCTTGGACAGCTCGAGATACTTGAGGCCGCCGCGGCTGGTGGCCATGGTCAGGGGCTGGGCCAGGGGGTGAATCAGGAGCTGCAGACCGACCACCAGACCGGCGATGCCGCCGACCTTGGGTGAGATGAACCAGGAGAGAAGCAGCAGTCCCAGGCTGGTAACGGGCAGCAGACTGCGGCGCAGGTTGTCGAGGATTTTCCAGCGATTGAGCAGCGACAGCGGATTGGTTCCCCAACCGCCGGCCGGCTGCGGCACCCATGGCAGCAGCCAGGCGGCGATCTGCCAGTCGCCGCGGATCCAGCGATGGGTCCGGCTGGAGTAGCCCTGGTAGCCCTGCGGGAAATCATCGAACAGTTCGATATCGCTGGCCAGCCCGACCCGCACATGGGCACCTTCGATCAGATCGTGGCTCAGCACCCACCCTTCCGGAAATCGCTCCGACAGCAACCGGCTGAAGGCATGAACGTCGTAGATTCCCTTGCCCTGGTAGGAGCCTTCGCCGCTCAGGTCCTGGTAGACATCGGAGACCGCCTCGGTATAGGGGTCGACACCGATGGCATCGGCAAACAGCCGGCTGAAGATCGAGACGCTGGTGCTGGCCAGGGTCGGACTCACCCGCGGCTGGATGATGGTGTAGGTGCCGGCGACGATGTGCCCTGCCGCATCGAAACGCGGCTGGTTGAGGGGGTGGGCCAGGGTCTCGACCAGTCGCCGGGCCGTCCCGTGCGGCAGCTGGGTATCGCTGTCGAGGGTGATGACGAAACGGACGTCGGCCAGCCGCTGCTGGTCGCCGACCAGGACCAGGGAGGCGGCCGTCTCGGGCCGGGTCCCGTCGATCAGGCGGTTCAGCTCCTCCAGCTTGCCCCGTTTGCGTTCCCAGCCGATGAATTGCTGCTCGGATTCGCTCCAGGTGCGGGGCCGGTGAAACAGGAAGAAGCGCTCGCCGTCATGGCGGCGGTTGAGCTCTGCCATGAGTGCAGTCGCCGTCTCGAGCAGGTGGCTGTCCTCTTCGCAGGAGGGTGTCGGGGCGTCGATGTAATCGGCGAACAGGCTGAAATACAGGTTCGCCTCCTTGTTGGCAAGGTAGCGGATTTCCAGTTTCTCCACCTCGGATTGGATCGTGGCGGTATCCACCAGCATCATCGGCACGACGACCAGGGTGCGGAAGGCGTCGGGAATCCCGCTCTCCTCGAAATCCATCTTCGGCAGGGTCCGGGGCGGCAGCAGGCGCGAGATCAGGTAATTGACGACCTCGATCGCCAGCTGGCTGACCGGGATCAGCAGAAGCAGCACCAGTGAGGCACGGAGCACGGGAGATACGGCGCCAGGGCTCCCGGGGATCAGGGCGAAGGCCGCAATCGGCACCGCCAGCAGCAGGGAAAAGCCGCCGACCGTTGACAGATAGAAGACCGTGTGGTGGTCATAGATCCAGGCCAGCAACCGGTAACGGCGCGCCTCGCGGCAGGCCAGCAGCCGGCCCAGTTCGGCCCTGCCCTTGCCGACCAGCCAGGTGCCGACATGGCTGCGATGGTCATCGACGTCGGCCTCGCCGCCGGCCCGGCTCGCCAGCTCGATGACCTCTTCCGCGACCTGTTCCTCGGTGCGGGATGATGCCAGGGCGAGCTCCTCGATCGCCCGCCGGCAGCGGTCGCGGGTGGCGAAATCCATCCCGGCATAGACCCCGGACGGATCGCGGCGCAATATCCGCTCCACCCGGCTGATGTTCTCGAACACTTCCCGCCAATCGAGCAGGGCGAGCCGGCGCAAACTGGTAAAGGCGTTGCCGCAGGATAGCTGCTCCCTGGTCTGCCGGTTCTGCTCCCGCAGGATGAGGTCGTAGAGCGGGTCCTTGAAGGTTCGCTCGAGCCAGCTCTGGACCGGCGACAGGGCCGCGGCCTCGTCATAGAGCAGACTGACGAGCTGGGCCCCGAAATAAGGGCTGGGCTGCGGCTCGGCCTTGGCCAGTTCCGCCAGGATCATGAAGAGCTGGTTGGAACCGCGGCGATTGGCGGCGGTCAACCGGTTGGCCCAGAGATCGGCCAGCTGGCGTTCACGCAGGTCCTCCAGGGCGGTGACGGCGAAACTCTGGATGTTTTCGATCAGGGCGATGCGCAGCATCTGGGGGATAGCCCATAGTTCACCGATGGTCAGCGTGCGCACCGACTGGTACGCCTCGATAAAAGCCAGGACATTGTCCCGGTCGAGACGCAGGTCGGTGTGGGAGACAAGATCCTTGGCCAGGCCGTAGATGCACGGCAGCCCCCGGTAGTTGGCCGAGGCCAGGACCGGCAGGCGCAGGTAATAGCTGCGGGGAAGGTTGACCAGGACATCGCGGGTGTTGCCCTCGAGGATGTACTCGTTGTCGAGGATCCAGTCGGCCGCCGGCGTGGTCTTCTGTTCCAGTTGGCTGGCAGCGGTAAGATCGGCGGAGACCTGCCGTATCCACAGGCGCGACCGCCTGAGCCGTTGCAGCAGTTCGACGGAACGATTCGGCCGCGAGTCGATCAGCTGTTCACCGGCATGGTGCTGGGCATGCTCCTGGATCTGGGTCGAGGGCAGGTTTACCGCCCGGTCCCGCTCCCTGATTCGCCTCTCGCGCCTGGGATGGATGACGAACAGGGCCGGATGAATTTCGCCGCTTTCCCGCAGCAGCGCCATCGGACGCTGCAGGGAATCAACGGACGTCTGGAGGATGAGGACGGACTCGCCGGGCATCAGCCAGCGGCTGTGATCGTCGATGATCCCGGACTCGACGCCATGCCGGGAGCGCCGCAGCCGGACCAGCGCCGCCACGGCCCCCATGGCGGCACAGGCCAGGACCAGGGCCAGCGAAACGGCAAGACCCCAGTCCGGCAGGGACCACAGCCCGAACCGGGCCAGAAGCGCCATCGCCGCCACCCCCCCGGACAGGCAGGCAACCACGCCAACCCTGAAGGCAAGTCGGCGGCGGAAGGGGTCGGTGACATGAATATCGCCGGCCAGGCCCTTATGCACCAGGGCGGTACGGCTGTATCCCTGCCGTATCAGTTCCCGGAGGGCTTCGCGACCTTCCTCCTGCTGTGTGAAATACCCGATAAGAACGGCTGAGCCCACATGTATCCTTTATCAAACTGCGTTATCCGGATCTCCGGCCATCATCGGTAAGTGCATCTGGTGGCAGGATCCGGGTAGGAACCGTGCAGACTGTTCCAGGGGAGGAGACTGAGGGATGGATGGTAAAACCGGAGAAGCAGGTTGTCGAAGAGCGCTTCCCTCGCCATGATGTTGCAATTTTCATGCAAAGCCAGGCACCGACACCCGGCCGGATACACGACGCGATCGGGCCGCCGTGACAATGCCTGCAACCGGGGAATACCGAGAGAGGGTGTGACCGCCCGGTCTGTCCCGCCAAGGCCCGGAGATGAATGGCCAGCGGGGAGGCGATACGGCAGGCATCCGCCCGGCGACGGCGACGGACATGCCGTCAATTCTCCGGCCGACACGGCCTGCGCCCGGATTCCCCCGTGCCGGTCCGGCCACCGGCTAAGGGGGTCAGATATAACCAGTGGTCAAATATGGCCAAGTCCGGCCGGCCGACCATGGCAGTCCGCCCAACCCTTCACCGCCCTATTATCCCTGAAAATCAGAACGATGGCACAGGCTCCCGCAGGTCATTCAGTATTGGCACAGCGCTTGCTTTATAGAGGAGTGGAAGGAGTGTGTGACATGCGGTTCTTCTCGCCTGACCTCTCCGGACCAGTGCCGGGGTTTCAAGGAAAGGACGGCGAAGGATCACATTGACCGCCGGCAAAAAGACAGGATTGACAACCACCTCAAAGGAGATATCGCACCATGGCAAGCAAACAGGACAATGTCAAGGCAATGAGCCAGGAAATGCAGACCATCATCGAACATGCCCGCGCTCTGGTGGACGCCACCTCAGGAGAAGTTGACGACCGGATCAAAGCGGCGCGAGCGGCCCTTCAGGAACGCCTGGTGGCGACCAGGGGCGGGGTCGGCGAGCTGGAAGAACGGCTGCTGGAGACGGTGGAGAGCGCTGACCAGTTCATCCATGTCAAACCATACTACGCCATCGGCGGCACCTTCATTGCCGGCCTGTTCCTCGGCTGGTTCATGTCCAGGAAATAGCATGGACCGGCTGCCGATGTTCATCTCCGGAATCACTGGTGCGGCAGGCCGCCTTGGCGGGGCAGCGAGCGAGATCCTGCAGGATCGCCTGGAACTCCTGGCCCTGGAACTGCGAGAGGCCAAGATCCGTTTCATCCAGGCGGTGCTGCTGGTCTGCATGGCCGTGGTCTTTTCCCTGCTCGGGTTGCTGCTGCTGGTCCTGGCCGGGATATATGTTCTGCCGCCCGAATGGCGCCTGTACGGGATGATCGTCGCGGCGGCAGTCAGCATGCTGACAGGAGCGTCAGCCTATCTCACCCTGCTCCGGCATCTGCAGCGAAAACCGCTGGCCTTTGACCAGAGTCTGGCCGAGCTGAAAAAGGACGCCACATGTTTCTCGACCAAGAACTGAAAAATATCCGGGAAGCCAAGAATCGCGTGTCGATCTGTTGCGATCTGCATCGTCGCCTGGTCGATATCGAGATCCAGGAAATCCGCCGGGGGACGCGCCGTACCCTCTCCACCCTGAACCTGGGACTGGCCGTCGCCGAGCAGATCCTCGCTTTCCTGCGGGAAGAAAAATCCCGCCGCCGCTAGCAGTCGGGACCGGGAATGGATGGGAGCGGACGGATCTCCCCTGTCCCTCGGAAGGAGAAATGCATGGTGCGGATGACTGCCGTGATACTGGTGTTCCTGTGGCTGCCGGCCTTTACGGGCAGTTACAGGATGGGGTGGGTGTAATCAAGTGCTGCCGGCGATTGCCGTCCTCGCCGTGCTGATCGGAATGAACCGGGGACGAAGCGTAATCGGGATGGCAGAATACGATCAATCGGACTGACAAGACCAGGGAGGAACGAGATGAAAGCAACACTGATTGTAGCCATTTTCCTCATTGCCATAGGGGTTGTGGCCTTCGTCTACCAGGGCATCACCTACACGACCAGAGAAAAGGTCGTCGATATCGGTCCGCTCCAGGTGACGGCGGATACCACCAGAACCCTGCCGTTGCCGCCGATCATCGGCGCCATCGCCCTTATCGGTGGCATTGTGGTACTGGTTGTGGGCACCAGGAAAAAATAAAGGAGACTCCCCGTGATCCATACAGCCGACAACACGACAAAAAGATTCCTCTTGGGCGCATTGGCCCTGGTTCTGGTCCTGGCATCGCCTTTGCCGACGACGGCAAGGACGGATAGAGACATTCATGTCTCCCTGCCGCCAGCCATCGTCTATGCCGAACCGCCGCAGCTGATCGTGCTGCCCGAGACCTATGTCTACGTCGTTCCCGACCTGGAGATGGATGTTTTTTTCTACGACGGTTGGTGGTGGCGTCCATGGGAAGGCCGCTGGTACCGATCGCGCAGCTATGATACAGGCTGGAGCGACTATAACGGCGTGCCGACGTTCTACCGGGAGATCCCTTCAACCTGGCGCAACGACTATCGGGAGCATCGCTGGAGAGGGCATCGATGGGATATCCAACCGATTCCTCACCAGCAGGTTCAACAGAACTGGAGCAGCTGGGAAAAAAACAGACACTGGGAGAAGCAGCACACCTGGGGCGTTCAGGATCTGCAGATCCGGCCGCAATCAGGTCAGCCTGATCGGCAGATGCACCCACAGATCCGGCCGCAATCAGGTCAGCCTGATCGGCAGATGCAGCCACAGAACTCCCGGAAAAACCTGAACAGCCAGGGCAACCAGCAAAAAGCCAAGCCGGGCAACCAGGGTCATAAGAAGAACTGAGTCGACGGAGGAGCGTATCGAAGCGACCGCGCCGACAAACACCGTAGGGGATAGCGGAACATCACATGACACTCATACTTAGGACACGTCTGCATGTGCTGCCGGAAAAGCAGAAGGAAGTACTGCAGACACTGCTCTCATTGATTGAACTGCCGGGAATGGATGGCTGCCTGAGCTATGACATCTTCGGCGATATCGAGGACAACACTATTTTCAGCCTGATCTCGGAATGGCAGAGCCGCCGGCAACTGAACCGTCATATGTCGTCCGAAAGGTTCAGCGTCCTGCTCGGGACCAGGAGCCTGCTGTCAGAACAGTTGAAAATTCGAATATTTACAGTTTCAGATATGGAAGGCAAAGAGGCCGTCAACGCGGTACGGAAAAGAGAGACTCCTCTTGGCAGATTCACTGGGGAAGGAGCCTGACGCTATGAATGTCCTCCTTGTCTCTCCCAAGTTTCCCGATACCTTCTGGTCCTTCACCTACGCCTTGAGCTTTATCGGCAAGAAATCGGCCTTCCCGCCGCTCGGACTGCTTACCGTGGCCGCCCTGCTGCCTCGGGGGTGGCGCAAACGCCTGGTCGACGTCAATGTCGACAGCCTGACGGATACCGACCTGCTGTGGGCGGACATGGTCTTTGTCGGCGGGATGGCGGTGCAGCGCCAATCGGCCGGACAGATCATCGCCCGCTGCCGGGCCGCGAACGTGCGGATCGTTGCCGGCGGGCCGCTGTTCACCGCCGAGCCGGAACAATTCGGCGAGGTGGATCACCTGGTGCTCGACGAGGCGGAATTGACACTGCCCGCCTTTCTGGCCGACCTGGCAAGCGGCCGGCCGCAGAAAATCTACCGGGCGGCGGGTTTCTGCGCCCTCCATGACACCCCGGTTCCGGCGTGGGACCTGGTCAAGACCAAACGCTACGCCTCGCTGAACATCCAGTTCTCCCGGGGCTGCCCGTTCAACTGCGAATTCTGCAACGTGACGACGCTGTTCGGCCACCGGTCGCGGATCAAGACGCCACAGCAGGTGATCACCGAACTGGATTGCATCTATGCCACGGGATGGCGCGGCAGCATCTTCTTCGTCGACGACAATTTCATCGGCAACAAGGACTACCTGAAGACGGAACTGCTGCCCGCCCTGATTGCCTGGCGCCGGGATAAAAAAGGATGCGTGTTCTTCACCGAGGCCTCGATCAATCTCGCCGACGATCCCGAACTGCTGGATCTGATGGTGCTGGCCGGGTTCGATTCGGTGTTCATCGGCATCGAGTCGCCCGACGAGGTCAGTCTGACGGAATGCCATAAATTCCAGAACAAGAACCGCGACCTCCTGGCGTGCGTCAAACGCATCCACCGTTCAGGCATGCAGGTGATGGGCGGCTTCATCGTCGGCTTCGACAGCGACTTGCCTTCCATCTTCCAGCGGCAGATCGATTTCATCCAGCAAAGCGGCATCGTCATCGCCATGGTCGGCATGCTCCAGGCCCCCCCGGGGACACGGCTGTTCGACCGGCTGCAGCGGGAAAGCCGGATCCTCGCCACCTTTTCCGGCGACAATGCCGACGGCACCACCAATATCGTGCCCCGCATGGGCCTGGACCTGCTGCTGGACGGGTACCGGTCGATCATGCAACAGATCTATTCGCCGAAAAACTACTACCGGCGGGTCCGAACCCTGCTCGGGGAGCTGAAGGCGCCTGAAATCAGGCAGCCTCTCAACCTGCAGCGGTTCCTGTCCTTTTTTCGCTCCGCGTTCCGGCTCGGCTTTCTGGGCAAGGAGCGGTTCCACTACTGGCGGCTGCTGCTGTGGACCCTGAGTCGAAGGCCGAGGCTGGTGCCGACGGCCATAACACTGTCCATCTACGGCTACCATTACCGCAAGATCTGTGATCTCCATATTCATGGGGCCGGATGATGATCGCCGTATATCGGCATTGATGCGAGAGCAGCTGCAAGGAGGAAACGATGGAAACGAAAATGGGTGTATGGATTGATCATCGCAAGGCTGTCATCGTTGATCTTGGGGCGCAGGGACCGGAAACCCGGACAGTGCTGTCGGGGGTGGAAAAACAGCTTCGCCGGACAGGCGATTCACCGCTTACGGGCCGCTACGAAGCGCAGCAGGTTCCGGCCGATGACAGCCGTCAGGCTGCCCTGACAGGTGAGCTGAACAGCTATTACGACCAGGTCATCCTGAGCATGCGCAACGCCTGTGCCATTTACATCTGCGGGCCGGGCGAGGCCAAAGGCGAGTTGCAAAACCGCATCGAGCAGGGTCCGTTGAGCGGCCGGATCACCGCTGTCGAGCCAGCCGACACGCTGACGGACGGGCAGATTGCGGCCAGGATCGCCCGGTATTTCCAACAGTAGACCGAGGTATTGTCACCCGGGTGAACACTCCATCACCATCTTGCGGGCATACCCGAGTGGTTGCAGCTGAATAGGGTGGACCATCCCGACCTGTAAATGTTACAGACTGCAAAGGGGGTACCATGTGACGAGTCGCTGGAACCGCGCGGGCCGCGACGGTTCCCCGGCCCAACCCCTCCCTCACGCGATCTGTACCATGCCTGCCGGAACGGCGGAAAAGAGGGCAGCGACGTTCCCGGCGTCAAAGATGTATCGGGGTCGATGTTCGGCAATGGAGACCATCATGACAGCACGCAGGAAAATCCCGGAATCGGCAGCGAAAACCATGCCGGCTGCCGAAAAAGCCAGACCCCGAAAGGACGCCGGGAAGAAAAACGAGGTGCAGGAGCAGGCCGAACCGCGGACCGACTTCCCGATCGTCGGCATCGGCGCCTCCGCCGGGGGGCTGGCGGCCTTTGAAGCCTTTTTCTCCGGCATGCCGACCGACTGCCCTCCCGGCATGGCCTTTGTCCTGGTGCAGCATCTGGCCCCGGATCACAAGAGCATCCTCACCGATCTCATCAAGCGCTACACCAGCATGCAGGTTTTCGAAGTCGAGGACGGGATGGCGGTGCGGCCCAACTGCGCCTACATCATCCCGCCGAACCGCGACATGGCCTTTCTCAACGGCAGCCTCCAACTGCTCGAACCCACCGCCCCTCGCGGCCGGCGGATGCCGATCGACTTCTTTTTCCGTTCACTGGCCCAGGACCAGCACGAACGGGCCATCTGCATCGTGCTCTCCGGCACCGGCAGTGACGGAACCCAGGGACTGAGGGATATCAAGGCCGAGGGCGGCATGGTCATGGCCCAGAGACCGAATTCGACCGAGTACGACGGCATGCCGCGCAGCGCCATCGCCACCGGCCTGGTGGACTACGAACTGCTGCCGGCTGAGATGCCGGAACAGCTCATGGCTTACGCCGGCCACGCCTTCGGCAGGAACGCCCAGACTGCTCCCGGCCCGGCCTCGAAAAACGACAGCGCCATGAAAAAGATATTCGTCCTGCTGCGCGCCCAGACCGGCCACGATTTTTCCCAGTACAAGCCGAACACCATCAATCGCCGTATCGAACGACGCCTGGCCATCCACCAGATTGAATCGATCGACAACTACGTGCAGTACCTGCAGCAGAACCCCGCCGAGGTCGAGGCGCTGTTTCGCGACCTGCTGATCGGGGTGTCCGGTTTCTTCCGTGACCCGGAGGCCTTCCGCCAGCTCGAGGAACAGGTCATCCCCGCCCTCTTTGCCGACAGGCCGGCGGGCAGCGTGATCCGTGTCTGGTCTGCCGGCTGCGCCACCGGCGA
Source organism: Desulfoprunum sp. (assembly GCF_053613775.1). Lineage (NCBI taxonomy): Bacteria > Pseudomonadati > Thermodesulfobacteriota > Desulfobulbia > Desulfobulbales > Desulfobulbaceae > Desulfoprunum > Desulfoprunum sp. The sequence continues at coordinate 808,192 of NZ_JBSHXH010000004.1, read as the reverse complement.
AGAGCCTTTTTCACTCGCCATCCTCCTGCAGGAGCAGCTGGAAAAACAGCATCGGAGCCATACCGTGCAGATCTTTGCCACCGATATCGACAGCCAGGCGATAGCCACGGCCCGCACCGGGCTCTATCCGGCCAGCATCGCCGCCGATATCAGCGCCGAGCGGCTGGCCGGTTTCTTCACCGCCGAGGCCGAAGGCAGCGCCTACCGGATCAATAAGAGCATCCGCGACATGCTGGTCTTTTCCGAACAAAACGTGATCAAGGACCCGCCCTTCTCCAGGATCGATCTGCTCAGTTGCCGCAACCTTCTCATCTACATGGGGGCCGACCTCCAGAAGAAACTCATCCCGCTCTTCCATTATGCGCTGAACCCGGGCGGATTTCTCTTTCTCGGCACCTCGGAGACCGTCGGCGACTTCGGCGATCTGTTCGCGCCCCTCGACCGCAAGCTGAAACTGTACCGACGCCGGGAGGATATCCACGGGGTACAGCGCGTGGCATTCGGCCGGTTCCTGCCCTCAAGCGCGGAGGTCGGTGCGGCCCAGCCGAAAAACCTCGGCAACAGCGCCACCCCGGGGAAAATGTCGCTGCGCGACCTGATCGAGCAGGCCCTGCTGCGGCAGATCGCCCCGACCGGCGCCCTGGTCAACGGCCACGGCGATATCCTCTATCTCCACGGCCGCACCGGCATGTATCTGGAACCGGCCCCGGGTGAGGCCGGAGTCAACAATATCCTGAAGATGGCCCGGGAAGGGCTGCGCGGCGAACTGACCACCGCCCTGCACAAGGCTGCCGGAACCAGGGAGCAGGTGCGCCGCATCGGGCTGCTGGTCAAGACCAACGGCGATTTCACCCCGACCAACCTGACCGTCTGCCCCCTGGCCGCCCGGCCCGATTCCAGCCGGAGCGGCGGTGGAATGGCTGACCCTGCGGCCACACTGTCGACGTCGCTTTACCTGGTCATTCTCGAAGAAGGTGCATCCTTCGATCCCGGCCAGGCACCACTGGCCGCCGCCGGGGACGATAAAGAGGGGGCGGCCGATCCCGACAGCTCGTCCGAGACCCGGGCCAGTGCCCGTATCGCTGCGCTGAGGCAGGAGCTCCGGGCCAAGGAGGAATATCTCCAGACCGCCAACGAGGAACTCAAATCCACCAACGAGGAAATGCAGTCGGTCAACGAGGAACTGCAATCCACCAATGAGGAACTGGAGACCTCCAAGGAAGAGCTGCAATCGATCAACGAGGAACTCGCCACGATCAACACCGAACTGCAGAACAAGGTGAGCGACCTGTCGCGGGCCAACAACGACATGAACAATCTGCTGGCCGGCACCGGCATCGCCACCGTCTTTGTCGATCACAGCCTGCACATCCTGCGTTTTACCCCGGCCGCAACCGGTATCATCAACCTGATCACCAGCGATATCGGTCGGCCGGTGAGCCATATCGTCTCCAATCTGGTGGGCTACGACCGTCTGGTGGCAGACGTCCAGGCCGTGCTGGATACCCTGGCTGCCCGGGAAGTGGAGGTGGAGACCGCCGATGGCAGGTGGTACATCCTGCGGATCCAACCCTACCGCACCCTCGATAACGTGATCGAGGGGGCGGTGATCACCTTTGTCGACATCACCGAGGCCAAGAAGGTGAAGGACGCGCTGCACCAGGCCAATGAGCAGCTGCGGCTGGCCGTTGTCGTGCGGGATGCCCATGACGCCATCACCGTCCTCGACCTGGATGGCCGCATCATCGCCTGGAATCCCGCGGCGGTGAGGATGTACGGCTGGAGCGAGGCCGAGGCGCTGGCGATGAACATCCGCGACCTGGTCCCGGAACGGCTGCGCGAGGAAACCCTGACCCATATCCATCTGTTGAGCGGAGCGGAGATTCTCGAACCGTACCGCACCCAACGGCTCAACAAGAATGGCATGGTCATGGAGATCTTGATGACGTCCACCGCCCTGATCGATGAAGCAGGTCAGGTGTACGCGATTGCGACAACCGAGAGGGCAAAGGGGGCAAAGATCGGCCAACCCCTTGGGGGACCGCAATAACCGTCGGCACCAGGCGCATCGAGCGGACCGCTGACTCAGGCGGATGCGCACGCCCCGCGGCACACCGATCCATCCCGTCCAGGGTCCCCGCCTGGAGACATCCGGGGAGAGCATCCGAGGGCGAAAGTATCCGGTCGACCGGATGATCCGCAGACAGAGAGACCGCTCGACAACATCCATGAGGTGCAGGACATGACCGACATAACCAGGAAAGCGAAGCACAGCAACACGGCACAAGACGTCATTGTTTCAGCGGCAGGGCCGTCCGGGGTCGCCTCCGGAGATGACCTGCGCCGCCAGGCCGAGAAAATCCTGCGGCAAAAGAAGGTCATGCAACCGGAAACCCTGGAGGCCTTGTCCCTGGAGGAAATCCGCAAGGCCTTCCATGAGCTGCAGGTGCACCAGATCGAGCTTGAAATGCAGAACGAGGAACTGCACCGGACCCAGGTGGAACTTGACCTGTCCCGGGCGCGCTATTTCGACCTGTATGATCTGGCGCCGGTCGGCTATTGCGCCCTCAGTGCCAAGGGGCTGATCAAGGAGGCCAATCTCACCGCCGCATCCCTGCTGGGAGTGGCCCGGAGCGCGCTGGTCAAACAGCCGATATCCCGGTTTATCGTCAAAGAGGACCAGGACGGTTACTACCTGCTGATCCATCGGCTTGTTGGCAACGACGCTGCCCCCCGGCGGGGCGCCGCCCCGCCGCCCCTCAATGAATCCCCCGAACCGCGTGTCACCGAATTGCGGATGAAGAAATCCGACGGCACAGTCTTCTGGGTGAGCCTGAAAGTGACCGCAGTTCATGACGACCGCCATAATTTCGAGTTCAGGCTGGTGTTGAGCGATATCTCCGAACGCAAGCAGGCGGAGGCCCGGCAGATCGAACTTGAAGCACAGACCCGGAAGATCGAAAAGGCCGAGAGCCTGCAGCGGATGGCCGGTGCGATCGCCCATCTCTTCAACAACCAGTTGAGTGTCATACTGGGCAACCTCGAGATGACGATCTCCGACACCCAGGGCGATGCCTTGCCCCATCAATACGTCGTCAATGCCATGCGGGCAGTCCGCCGGTCATCAGAGGTCAGCGGCCTGCTCCTGACCTATCTCGGCCAAAGCCCCTCCAGACTGGAGCCCCTTGATCTCTCGGTGTTCTGCCGCGACAATCTCCCGGGAATCCAGGCTGAATTGCCGGCAGCCATTGCCCTCGAGACGGATTTTCTCTCCCCGGGCCCGATCGTGCTTGCCAACGCCAACCAGGTCCAGCAGGTTCTGACCAACCTGATCACCAACGGCTGGGAGGCCATCGGCGATAATGCCGGCCGGATTTCGGTGGCAACCAGAACCGTCCCGACGGCGGACATCCCGAGAGTGCACATCGCGCCCACCGATTGGCAGACCTCCGCCGAGACCTTTGCCTGTCTGGAGGTGACGGATTCAGGCTGCGGCATGACCGAAGAGGAGATGGACAGAAGCTTCGATCCGTTTTTCTCGACCAAATTAACCGGCCGAGGACTGGGCCTGGCAGTCGTCACCGGCCTGGCAAAGGCCTGGAACGGCATGATCGGTGTCGCCAGTACGGTTGGCCAGGGAAGCACCCTGCAGGTGTTTCTGCCACTGGCCACGGGTATGGTCCCCCGGCAACCGGAGGTACCGGCAGGACCGTGCGACCTGGTGGCGGGCTGGACCGTGCTGCTGGTCGACGACGATGCCATCGTCCGCGACATAACGGGGGCCCTGCTCCAACGTCTCGGGCTTACCGTTCTGGCGGCTTCCGGTGGCGGCGAGGCGGCAACCTTGCTCGAGAAAAATCCGGGCAGTATCGACTGTGTCCTTACCGATCTGTGTATGCCGGGCATGGACGGTTGGGACACCCTTGCCGCCCTCCGTCGGATCCGGCCCGACCTGCCGGCGATCCTGTCGAGCGGCTACGACGAAGCCCAGGCGATGGACGGCGAATATGTCGAGCAGCCGCACGCCTTTCTACACAAGCCCTATTCGATGGAGGTGCTGCGGGCTGTCATCTGCCGGGTTATGAGTGGTGCGGTCCCGAAGACCGTTTGAACCGGAGGGGATAGCGCCCCGCGCCCGAGGCATCCCGAGGAGAAAAAAGAGAAGAAGAAGCACCGGAAAGAGGCGATTCCGCTCTCCTTTCTCAAGGAAAAAGAAAAATATAAGCGCCTGGCCGAGTTTATTGTCGATCTGATCCGGGACGACCCTTCGGCGCCGGGAGAAAGCCTGCATACCATCATCTATCGGATCAAGGATGAATCACGGCTGATCGAGAAGATCGATAAGCCGTCGTCAAACAATAACCGTTACACAGAAATACCTTTCCGGCATAAGGGGCCGTAACGAAATGGTGAAAAATGTAACGGTTATTTCGTAACGGCCCCTAAGCTGAACAGCAGGGTCGAGTCCGAAAAAGAGAGCATCACCGAAAAAAATTATCAGGCCGGGATCCCCGATCTGCTGGGAGTCCGGATCATCTGCCTGCGCCTTTCCGATGTCGGCAAGATTGAGGGGTATCTCAATCTGCTGGCCAAGGAAAAAATCATCCGTTTCGTCAAGGGACCGGAGCAGAAAAACACCTTCGTTATCCCTCTCGACTTCGGCGAGTTCATCCCCGAAGGCACGGACCTGCGGTATACCGGTTACTCCTCGATCAATTATCGGATGCAGTTGGGGGAAAACGCCAACGCCCCTCCGGATCTGCTCAACCTCCAGTTCGAGCTGCAACTGCGGACGATTCTCGAGGAGGCGTGGAGCGAGATCGATCACAAGTACAGATACGTGCGCAGCCGCAGCGGCGTTCACCTGCCGGAGCATATCCATACCGGTTTCAATAACCTGAGCGCCTTCCTCCAGGTCGCCGCCCTGCAGGCCGAGTACCTCTGCCGTTCGGCGGAGGCGTTCAACCGGGTCAGGCATCCTGACCCTGGGGACAATCAGCCGACCCGCCGTGGCGATTCACCGGCTTCCCCCTCCATGACCACGGAGGATTTCGCCGGGACCGATGCAACGCCGGCGATCGCTGCCGATCTGCAGGAGATCCTGGGGGTGGAGGTGACGCCGAGAACGATCATGTATATCGACAAGCGTCTCGGCGAACTGAAGGCCGAAGAAACAGGGGGCAAGTCGCTGAAGCAGCTGTTCGGCAAACAGCGGCTCGCCGAATTCAGGGCTGTCTTCCAGGAAATATTTGCGGCCGGACCTTTTGCCAGTACCAACAATCTCAGTATCGATGTGATCAACGCCTTGAATTTTGCCATCTCCTGCGAACTCGAGGGCAAGCGGGTCGCCCGGGAAGGATTGCGGGTGGTGCTGCGGTGGCGCAAGGATCGCCAGCGGTGCTGATCCCGGCGGCGCGGGCATGAGGTTTTTTTCAAGGCACCCTTAAATTCAGCAGTATCATGTGATACTGTAGGATATCTTCTTTTTTCCGGCATATCTGCACATCGCTGCGGATCGTGTCGTGCTGTTACCCCATGAAAAGCAATCAGCCCTCTGGAAAAATGGACAATGTCATCAGGAAAATTGAAGGCGGATCGGCACGATTGCAGACGGTTTTCAAGGTCTTCGGCAACATCCTCGATTCGATCCGTGAACCACTGGTCTTCCTTGATCCTTATCTGCATGTGGTCAAGGCCAATCGATCCTTTTACCAGACCTTCGATGTCAAGCCGGAAGAGACCGAGGGGGTGTTGATCTTCGATCTTGGCAACCGGCAATGGAACATCCCCAAGCTCAGAGAATTGCTGGAAGAGATCCTGCCGCAGAATTCGGTCTTCGACGATCTGGAAGTGGAGCATACCTTCGAGACCATCGGCCGCAAGATCATGCACCTGAATGCCAGGCGAATCTATCAGAAATCCGGCCGGCCCGAACTGATCCTCCTGGCCATCGAAGATGTGACCGAGCGGGAAGATCAGAAAAGGGATCTTGAGGAGCTGGTCGCCAGGCGGACGACCGAACTCATCGTCGCCAAGGAAGAGGCTGAGAAAAGAAAAGACGCGGCCGAGAAGGCCCTTGATGAAATCAAGACGCTGAAGGCCCTGCTGGAAGCGGAAACGGCCTATCTGCGGGATGAGATCAAACTGGAGCACAACCACGAGAAGATCATCGGCCAGAGTGACGGCGTCAAATACGTCCTCTATAAAATCGAGCAGATCGCCAGCAGCGACACCACCGTCCTGGTCCTGGGCGAGACCGGTACCGGCAAGGAGCTGGTCGCCCGGGCCATCCACAACCTGAGCCTGCGCAAAGGCAGGCCTCTGGTCAAGGTCAACTGCGCCGCGCTCCCCGCCAACCTGATCGAAAGCGAGTTGTTCGGTCACGAGAAGGGCGCCTTCACCGGCGCCCAGTCCAGGCATCTCGGGCGCTTCGAAATCGCCGATGGAGCCACCCTTTTTCTCGATGAAATCGGAGAGTTGCCGTTCGACCTGCAGGCGAAGCTGCTGCGAGTGGTCCAGGACGGAGAATTTGAACGGCTGGGCGGTTCCCACACCATCAAGGTCGATGTCCGGATCATTGCCGCCACCAATCGCAATCTGGAGGAGGAGGTCCGCAAGGGCGGCTTCCGCGAGGATCTGTGGTACCGGCTGAACGTCTTCCCCATCACCATGCCGCCGCTGCGGGACCGCCTGGATGACATCCCTCTGCTGGTGGAATTTTATGTCGGCAAGATTGCCAAACGGATGGGCAAGACCATTACCCATATTTCCACCAGCGTCATGAAGGAGCTGCAAGGGTATGGCTGGCCGGGCAACATCCGGGAACTGGAAAACGTCCTGGAACGGGCGGTGATCAACACGTCGGGTCCCAAGCTGCACCTTGCCGATCAACTGAAGAAACCGCCCCGCTATCTCTCCACGGGAACGGACACCCTGGAAGCGGTCGAGAGAAACCACATCCTCCGGGTCCTTGAACAGACCAACTGGAAAGTGAGCGGCCAGAACAGCGCTGCCGAGATCCTGGGGCTTGACCGCAGCACCCTGCGCGCCCGCATGATCAAGCTCGATATCCATAAATCCTGATATCCTCCCCGTTTCATCTGGCGCGCCCACGCCCACCGGCGCTGCCGCCTGAATCCCTTGACGAAGATTGCCGCCGGGGCTTTCCCGCCTCGGCCATCCCGCCCATTTTTTCCACCCGAGATCGTGTCCAGTCAGGCATACCGGTGGACATGCGGTCTCTCTCCCTGCCGGTCGGCACGGCTGCCGCTTTTGCTCCTCATTGCCGCCGGTTGGCCTGCCGCCGGGGGGCTGGTCACATATGACCACCGGTAACGAGTGACCATTTTTCTCCAGTCGCCGATGGCCGCCGGGCCAATCCCATCACTGTAAAATATTCTTCTATTTCGAATTGATAGCCGGCAAGTCGCGGCAGGATATCAAGCTGGCACGGGAAGTGGAATAGAAGCAGTGAACAACAGTTTCCTGCATGGCGCGGGCTGAGCGACGCCATGAAAACAATCAATCCGCTGGAAACAGGAGGATTCATCATGTCAATCGGCACAATTTTACCGATCATTCTGATACTGATACTGGTGGGATCCATCCCTGTCTGGCCGCATAGCCGCTCCTGGGGTACGCACCAAGCGGAGGGATCGACCTGATCCTACTGATCCTGGTGATCCTGTTCCTGCTCGGCAGAATCTAGGCAAGGCATCTTCCGGGCGCAATCCTGCCCGAAAAGATGCCGGAACGGTAAATCTGATCTCCGGTTGCCTTGCGCAAGGAGCAATGGTCAAGTGAACAACAACGACCGAAACGGTATCCCGGCCAACTCCGGGCCAGAGAAGACGCCGCGCTCGATTGCCTTCCATGTGATCCTGGGCGCGGCGCTGCTGGCCTTCATCCAGACGTTCTCGCTGCTTTCTCCCATCCTGTTGTCGTTTTTGCTGGTGCTGCTGATTTCTCTCGCCGTCAATCCGGTGATTTCCCGGATACGGGCCTTGACCGGCGGCAGAAAATTGCCCACGGGATTGATCATGGCCGGGTTGATCGCCGGCATCGCGCTGATGGGTTGGGCCTTGTTCGTTCCGATGAAGGCCTCGATCATCAGCATTTCGGAAGCGGTACCCGGTTACTGGGAACGCCTGCAGAAGCCGCTGATCAAAATGGAGCAACAGGCGGTGCTGTTCGAGAAAAAGCTGCAGGCGGAAGTCAGGACGGAAATCGCCCTGGACGATCCGGCGGCGGCCAGGTTGGAAGCCCACCCCCGCCTGCCTCAGACCGTCCCGGCCAGACCCGCCGAAGCGTCGCCATCTCTTCGCTCCGGTCTGATGGACATGCTGAAGGGCGCCCTCGGCAGTTTCACCGCCGTGGCCTTCAACGGGGCGCAAATCCTGGTCGTTCTGGTGACGGTGTTCTTTGGCGTGGTTTTCATGCTGATGAATCCCCGCCCGATCTTTGGCGCGATGTTCGCCATGTTACCCGAGCGGCACCACGGCCGGGCCCTGGTCATCATGCAGCGCATCGGCAAATCCGTTCCCGCCTGGGCCGGGGCGACAGTGGTGGGAATGGTGACCATCGGCCTGCTGGTATTCCTGCTGATGTGGCCGATCTTCGGTATCATGGATGCGCTGGTCCTGGGGATGACGGCGGCGATGCTGGAAGCGATACCCTTTCTCGGCCCGATCTTCAGCACCGTCCCGGCGATCCTGCTCGCCCTCGGCAAGGGAGGGATGACCCCGCTGTGGGTCCTGATCGCCTACGTCGCCGTGCAGGCCCTGGAAAACAATGTGATCCTTCCTTTCATCATGGCCCGCAGGATGAAACTCCACCCGCTGGCGGTGATCTTTTCCATGCTCCTGTGCGTGGCCGCCTTCGGGGTGCTGGGCGTGCTGGTCGCGGCGCCACTGGTGACAATAATCAGTATTGTCCATAAGGAGCTGTATCGAAAGCACTATCTTCCGACAGTAACGGACGCAGATCTTGACCGACTGGCACGAATCGCCCTGCACGAAAAGCTGTCCGACGACGGGTGATGCGGGCAGGCGAAGGGCGGTTCCATCGATGCGTACGTTCTCACATTTCCTTACACCGTTATGGAGAGCGGATAGAACGGTGAGAACGCCTTGCCGGCAGAAGGAGGAAGCATCACTGAGGCCTGACCCTACTCAATGCATGGAGGACGAAATGAACATCATCGCCTGGTGCACCTGCGCTCTTGTCGGTCTGCTGTTGTGCGGCAATGTCCAGGCGGCGGAACGCAAGGGCATTGCCGCAGTCGGGCTCAGCCGGCTGTCCGGCGCCAGTGCCGGCAACCTGGCCGCGGCCGTCAAAGACAGCGGCTGCCGGCAGTTTGAATTTACCTTCATGCCGTTTTTCAACCCCGGGAATCCGTTCAACAACGTCGATACCCTGCTCGCCATCCCCAACGTCGGCAAGATCGAAACGATCTGCCTCTCCTGGCGCGACGAGGAGGCGATGAACGACGACTGGGAAATTGTCCTGGCCACTCTCGGCAAACGTGCCGGCGAGGTCAATCGCCATCTCAACGGGATACGCCACAAGGTCGAAAAAATCGTGCTGGTGCCGATGCTGGAAGATCAGTGGACCCAGGCCAGGTGGCTGGAGGCCGTGCATATCATCGCCGGGCAACTGGACAGCGGCGACAGGATCTTTTTCCGCCGCTCCGTCAACTCCGGGAGCGACATGCCGCCGACGACGATCGTCGCGCGTCTGAAAAACGGCACGAGCCACACCTTTACCTCGACCCGGCTGGAGGCGCATCGGCTCGACCATGGCGGCAACGCCCAGGTGATCAGCAATGACGGGCGGCTGGTTTTTCAGGACGCCAGGATGTTCGGCAGATACGAGACGAAGGCGGCGCTGGACGATGGTGCCGGCGAATCGAGGTCGCTCGCGGACTGGACTGCCGAGGCCAATGCGACGGCGAAAGTCAGCCTCCTGTGGCGGCCAGGCTACAATCTCTTTACCCGCGCCTACGCCGATAGCCGCATCACCTATCAAAAGCCGGATGAGCCGCTCGAAAAGCGGGCCGACAGCGACAGCGATCCTGCCGTCAACGCCTTTGAGCGGGAAGTCCTCAAGTCGTTCCTGCAATAAGCCGTGTTGCAAATGCATCCGGGATGGCGCAACGGCCACCGTATCCCGGTGCAGCCGAGGGCGACCGCAACCGAGAGCAGGGTCATATCTCACCTCTGGTTGCATATGGCCCAGTGACAATGCCCCTGAGACCCGCCACGGGCATTCCCCCCAGTCAGATTCTTGACGCAATATCATCAATATAGGTGACGAGAATGCGCCTGTCTCCAGCCTGGCATACGGATTGCTTTATTGACAGTGAGCGTCCTTTTTCCCCTGTCCTGTTTTCCCTGTCGAGGCGGTTTCCCCCAATCCGCCTGACATTGCAACGGCCGGTGGACCCGAAACCCCTGGAACAGGGGTGAAATCAACCCGCCGGCAAAAAGCCGGATTCTTCTGCACCCCATATACTGGAGGATTACAATGAACAAGGACAACACTGCAGCCGTTTCTCCCCATGCCCTGCCGCCACTGCCCTACCCGGATAATGCCCTTGCCCCCGTCATCTCGGCCAATACCCTCGGTTTCCACTACGGCAAGCATCACCGGGGATATGTCGACAACCTGAACAAGCTGGTGGCGGGAACGGCATTTGCGGATCTGCCGTTGCTCAAAATCATGAGCGAGACGGCCGGCAAAGCGGACAAGGAAACGATTTTCAACAATGCCGCACAGATATGGAATCACACGTTTTACTGGAACAGCCTGCGGGCGGCGGGAGGTGGCCAACCGCCGGCCCGGCTGAAAGAAAAGATCGAGGCCTCCTTCGGCACCCTGGACGCCTGCAGGGAGGAATTGGCCGCTGCCGCCATGGCCCAGTTCGGCAGCGGCTGGGCCTGGCTGGTACTGGATGGCGGCACGCTCAAGGTGGTCAAAACCGCCAATGCCGAGTTGCCGATGACCGCAGGACGGAAACCGCTCGTCACCATCGACGTGTGGGAACACGCCTACTACCTGGATTACCAGAACCGCCGCCTTGACTATGTCCATGCGGTGTTGGACAAGCTGATCAATTGGGATTTCGCCGCAGAAAATCTTGGCTGAAACCTTTTTCACCTGACACAAGGGAAAAACGATGAAGACATGGCTGAAATGTACGGTGGGTTTGTTTCTGGCGGCGCTGGCAATGGTTTCGCAGGCTTCGGCTGTGAGTCCGCCGGTCATGACGATAGGACGCGTCTACTCAGTCGAAGGGGACCTGCTCCGCTATGTCCCTGCAGACAAGGATTGGGTGGCGATGGTCAACGATGCGCCCTTCGGTGTGGAGGATACATTCTTCTCAGGCAACCAGGGGAGGGCGGAAATGTACGTCCCCAACGGCACCTGGCTGCGAGTCGGTTCCAGCACCCAGGTCCAGTTCATCGCCCTCGACCCGGATCTGTCCGAAGTCGACGTGGCATCGGGGGTAGCCCGGTTCTATAACAAGGGCTCCGAAACGGTGATCAAGGCCACCAGCCCCTTCGGCTACGTCATGGCCTATCCGGGATCGGCCTTCGATTATTACGTCGGTGAAAACTCGGTCGAAGTGGTTGCGGTGAAGGGGACGGTCAGTTTCGTCCACGCGGCAACGGATGCCCGCTACGACGTAACGACAGATTCCCCATCGATCCTTGCGGACGCCAGTCAGGTCGCTTCCGGCGACGGTGTTGTCGATGCCGTCTGGCACCAGTGGAACGTCACCCGGGAAGGCTTCTGGACCGAAAAATCGAGGCTGACGGGGCGCTCGGTCGAATATCTTCCCCCCAGTCTCCGGGACGAGTCGTATGCCCTTGAGGAGAATGGCAGATGGGAAAGCATCCCCTATGAAGGGTCATCGCGCTGGTTCTGGCGGCCCACCACCGTCGCCTCCGGGTGGTCGCCCTTCACCGCCGGCCGCTGGACCGACTGGCATGGAGACCAGGTGTGGATTCCGGCAGAGCCTTTCGGTTACGTCACGCATCATTACGGCAACTGGATGTATGTCGAGGATTCGTGGTATTGGGCACCGCCGGTGGCAGGCAGACGGGCGGGGCTTTCCCTGCTGGACATCGGTTTTTTCTGGTCTCCCGGAAGAGTGTCGTGGATTCACCATGACAGGTATGTCGGGTGGGTGCCATTGGGGCCACGCGAGACCTACTACAGTCACCGCCGCTGGGGAGGCGCCCATGACAGGCTGTATACCGACGACATCGCCCGGATCAATCTCGATATCGATAGTTATGCCTATGCCGGCCGGGCCATCATCGTCCCTCGCGACAATTTCTACCGGGTGGATGATTACAGTGGTGTCCGGGTGCGCGATATCAACTCGACCACGATCATCAACACCTACAGCGCGGCACCGGTGGTCAACAACACTGTGATCAACAATTATCAGACGGACGCCCGGCGGCACACCTTGACCAGCAGAGCGGTAAAGGCCAAGCCTCACGTTTCGGTGCTCGGGCGGATCGAAAACAACGCAACCGTTATACGGCGTGGGAAGAAAGATGACTCTGTCACGGTCCGGAAACAGGTCAGGAATATGAAAGAAGGACATGTCAACCGCGACAGCCGTATCGAAGCGCCAATCAGCACGAACTATATCGTGCCGGCGAGTGAGGTCGACCGGCCGGCATCGGAAATGAGGTTGCAACAGAGGAAAATCAAGGCCGGAGCAAAGTCAGATCAATCGGCAGAGCAGAGACCGGTGCGCCCTGCACGATCGACGCAGCCTGAAGAGCCTGTCGCCAGACCTGAGCGCATGGCGCCGGCGGAATCCAACCAGGGCACGCCATCGCGGCACGCGATAGAAAACCCGAGGCTCCAGCAGCAGGGAAAAGGTCCGACGGCACCCTCCAGGAAAATGCAACCCGGCAAAAACACTGTAGACCAACCCCGGCAGGGCCGACAACCCCGGCAGGAAGTCGAACAGCCGTGGGTTCAGCCGCAGAAGAGGGAACTCGGCGAGAAATCAAAGAACGTCCAACCCGCAGGCAAGGCAGTGGAACAACCACGGCAGAACCGACAACCCGCAGGCAAGGCAGTGGAGCAACCACGGCAGAACCGACAACCCGCAGGCAAGGCAGTGGAACAACCACGGCAGAATAGACAACCACGGCAGGCAGTGGAGCAACCACGGCAGAACCGACAACCCGCAGGCAAGGCAGTGGAGCAACCACGGCAGAACCGACAACCCGCAGGCAAGGCAGTGGAACAACCACGGCAGAACCGACAACCCGCAGGCAAGGCAGTGGAACAACCACGGCAGAACCGACAACCCGCAGGCAAGGCAGTGGAACAACCACGGCAGGGTAAACAGCCGGCAGGGCAGCAAACGGGTAAAGCTCCCGGCAAAAAACAGCAGCAAAGGGAACTGACCGAGGAAGAATTAGAACAAATCAGACTGCAGAAAGCGTTGGAGCAAGAAGGGAATAAGGCACAGGGAAGACCCGGTAAGCACTGAAAAATCAGAACGCGTGAATCATCGAGATGGAAACGGACCGGCGCTGTCCGTGCGGCTGAATTGAAACAGCCGGACTGCTTCCCGGTCAAAAAGAGGGAAGGCTCTCTGCTGAACCGTCGTCGAAAATATCGGCACTGGTGGAAGGGGGCCTTTCCTTTTTGAATATCTTTCCGATCGCGCAGTGTCGAAGTCGCTGTGTTCGCCAAGGCACATCCCAACTATTTGTAGTGAAGCCGGAAGAATGGTTTGCTCTTGCCGCACTTCCCTTTACCGCACATCCTTTAGTACCTGCTACATAGGTGTCCTGAAAACATAAACAACCGTTCGGCACAAGAACTGCAACTCTCTCTGTAATTGAATATCAAAAACCTTCTCTGCCTAACTCAAAAAAGAAGCATAGCACAGCCGTTAAACCACTGCTTCATCCGGCATCACCTCGTACAACCAGGCTCTCATTGCCTGTGAACCGATAACGGCCAGGATATCCGATGTAGAGGTCATATATGGCCACTGGTCGGATATGACCCTGTATGCCATGTCGATCCTGACGGAAAAGGATTCGCCAGCATCAGATATATCCCATAACAACAATGCCATACCTTGTAGTGCGCTGGAGATGACAGCACGGCACGGAGATTGCTTTATACAGCGTAGGGAAGGATGATGCTCTCTTTGCTGTCCAACCCTTCGTTACTGCCACACCGTACGCCGTATGCGTTCAATTCTCTCCATGCTGAAAAGGAACTTCAGTGATGGTGCTGATACGTGACCCGGTTCATCAGATGAACGGTGTCTAACCATTCCGCTGTCACTTCTGAAGGTGAAGAGAGTGCTATCGTGACAACGATCGTCACAGGAACTCCAATGAGAGAGCAACCTTGTGGAGTACAGATTATCACCACTATTATGAGAGGTTAGTCATGAACAGACCAAAGATTTTTTCAGCTTTTCTGTCAATCATCCTGTTGACCATTTTCCTGGGCTGTGCCGCCACGCAGAAACAGGAGGGGACCGGAGAGTATGTCGACGATACGGTCATCACCGCCAAGGTCAAATCTGCAATCATGGGTGACAATTCCCTGAAAGTGACTGAGATCAATGTCGAAACATTCAAGGGGGTGGTGCAGTTAAGCGGCTTCGTCAGTTCCCAGTCCGATATCAACAAGGCTACCGAACTTGCCCGGGGGATCAATGGGGTGAAATCGGTCAAGAATGACATGCGACTCAAGTGATGGCGCTTCGCTCCGGGACCCTGCACTCCTCGGAGCGAGGGCTGCAATCGGACGCCGAAACAACGGCCATGAAAAAGTCCCATATCTTGCTTCGGTCCGCATCCCCACCGGTCGCTGGTCGCTCATACCTTCCACGAATAAGCGGAGAGGGACGAGCGGCTGACCTATCGCAAAAGGAGAACTCCAATGCTTGAAACACTTGCAGTCATACTGGTTATCCTCTGGGTTTTAGGGCTCGTTTCCTCCTACACCATGGGAGGGCTTATTCATCTTCTCCTGGTTATCGCTATCGTGGTGATCCTGGTGCGCGTCATTCAAGGCCGACGTGTTTAGGACATTATGGGCGGCGGATTCGAGCGCCAGGATTGCCTGGGTTCCCGTGCCATCAATGATGGCCGGAAATCCCGGAATTGAGTCGATGAAGGTCTTCCCGGAGTTCGATTCAGCAAAGGAGATGGGATGAACGCAATCAAGATGGGGGCAATGGTACTGGTGGTGTCCGGCTTCCTCGGTTTGCTGTATGGCGGTTTCGACTACACCAGGCAGACCCGGGAGGCAAAACTGGGACCGATTGAGCTGTCCGTCCAGGAAAAGCAAACGGTCAAGGTGCCGGTCTGGGCCAGTGCGGGGGCAATAGTGATCGGCGGCGGGCTGCTGATCGCTGCCACCAGGAAGAGTTAGCCGCGATTCATCCCGGCTCGCATTGTCGACACTGGCTGTTGCCGATTCGAAGGTGGAGGTTTTGCCTCTCCTGAAATGCATTGTGCCGTTTATCTCTGCAGGCAGGCCGAATTTTCCGGATTGATGAGCACAGGAGACACCCCGTATGAGCGAGAAAGATGAATTCACCGAGAAGATTGATGCCGAACTGGAATTGGTACAGGCCAGATTAGACGCGTTGAAGGCTCGGGAAAGGAAGCTTGCAGCCGATGCACAACGCGAACATGCCAGGCAGATTGAGGCCTTGCAGAAGATGGCCGACGCGACCAAGGCCAAACTCAAGGAACTGGCTGAGGCAGATGACGACGGGTGGCATCTGCTCAAGGACGGCGTGGAAAACATCTGGGGCGAGTTGCAGTCTACCCTGCAGAATACAGTCACTACGTTTAAGGAGTGATCACACCTGAATTGTTGTCCCCGACGCGGCGGCGCAGTCCGTTCAGTCCGGCGGTTGAGCGTTACCGGCGCAGTGCAGCAACCAACACGCCAACATGGAGGATCAAATGAAATCAGGCACACAGGACAAAGTTGAAGGCAAGGTACATCAGGTGAAAGGCGCGATCAAAGAGGCAATCGGCAAAGCGACCGATAATAAGGAACTGGAAATCGAAGGCAAGGTCGAAAATCTGGACGGGAAGGTCCAGGAGAAGGTCGGCGAGATCAAAAAGGTAGTGGAAAAGTAGCATCGGGACACTGCGGCCGGGGGGGGCCTGCCTCTGTGGTTTCGGCATCCCGACATGATGCAGCGAATAGCAGGCACCGGGGGTGTTTCACAACCGCAACCGGCCGCATGAAAATCGAAGGACAATTATGGAGAAGGAGCATCAACCATGGGAGACAAAGGCGGCAAGAAGGGCAAGGATAAAAGTCAGAAACAAAGCGATAAAAAGCAAAAACAGAAAGACAAAGACAAGGTCGACAAGCAGCCGAAAAGCAAACTTTCGGCGTGACGGCGTCGTCGGCAGATGGTGATTGGCGCGTAGGTCGCGGCTGCCATTTGTGCGTCTCATAGAGCCCATGGATTCGCGTGCAGCAGTGCATGGACCCGATGACGGCCAAACCCATATGCAAGGAATTTCATGAACGATACCCACCCACCTTCACTCCTGACTCCGGAAGAGTGTACCAAAACCATATTCGAGCTCAGCGGAGTCGAAGTTGAACCGGCTGTCGCCGCTGACCTGTGGGCCAGGATATCGAAGCACAAGTGGCTTCTCTCGGAAAAGCTGGGCAGGGACGTCGGACTGCGGACGGCCTGCATCGATTTCCTCGAAAACACGGAGCAGGCCCCGGAAGAGTACCTGAGCTATCAGCGGAAGACTATTCTCGATGAAATGGGAGCCCAGACCATCGGCCGCGATATGTGGGATACCATCGCCGATTCGCAACCCCCAAAGCGGCTGATCCAGCGAAGGATCATCCTGCCCCTTCTCGAGCAGAACCTGGCCAGCAAACACGGGGTTGTGCCCCCCAAGGCCATCGTTTTTTTCGGCCCCCCCGGCACCGGCAAGACCCATTTCGCCAAGGCGATAGCCGGCGTCCTGTCCTGGCGCTACATCGAGATCGTCCCCAGCATGCTGATGACCGACGGGGTGGAGAAGATCGGCGCCAACCTGCGGGCCGTCATGGAAGAGGCACGGAATCTCGATGAAGTCGTCCTGTTCATCGATGAGTTCGATGAGATCGCCGGCAGTCGTGACACGGCCGACCGTATCGACAAGTCGATTACCAACGAGTTCCTGAAGCAGATTCCTCTCTTCAAGAGCCAGCCGAACAAGATATTGCTCGTCTGCGCCACCAATTACATCCGCGACCTCGATGCCGCCATGCTGCGTCCGGGAAGGTTCGACTGCATCATTCCGGTCGGGGGCCTGGACAGGGAGGGGCGGGCAACCATCCTCGAACACTATCTCGCCACACTCAATACCGGCCGGATCGATCTCGATCTCCTGGTCGAGTTGACCATCGGCTTCACTCCTGCCGATATCCAGTATCTCTTCCAGCAGGTGGCCCTTGCTGCCTTCGAGCAGGAACTTGCCAGCCGCAATGATTACCTGGTGACCGCGGCCACCTTCATTGACCTCGCACCAAAGGTTCTTCCGTCTTTAAGTGCTGAGATGATTTCAGAATTTGAAAAAGACAGCATCAATTTTTCGCGGGTATGACACCGTGGACCCGGCACCGGCCGATCTCAGATAAGGGGGTATGTTTATGAAAAATGCAATCTGCGCCGCTCTCGTTGTTGCCGGCGCCTTGCTGTTCCAGGTTCCAGCGGCCTATGCCGCCGAATGTTCCGGGTCATGGCAGGTCCTGCCGAATTATAAACCC
This sequence comes from Desulfoprunum sp., assembly GCF_053613775.1. Lineage (NCBI taxonomy): Bacteria > Pseudomonadati > Thermodesulfobacteriota > Desulfobulbia > Desulfobulbales > Desulfobulbaceae > Desulfoprunum > Desulfoprunum sp. The sequence goes on along the minus strand of NZ_JBSHXH010000004.1, from coordinate 790,387 downwards.
GGAAGTGGCGGTGTCTGCGCCGCCATCGGCCTGAACACCAATCAACCGACCTGTCAGCGCGGCCAGCGTTTCGCCACCTATTGCGACGATGCCTCCGGCGGCCGCTACCGGGTCTGCCAGAGCAATGTGCCCTGCGGACAGGAGCGGCACAGAGATCGCCAATACAACGAGAGATACCGGGATGACCGGCAGGATTACAGAGGAGAGCGCTATCCCGACTCCGGCGATGGCAACCGGAATAACTGGTGAAACCAGGCTTCCGCAAACACCCCGTCCGAAGTTTTCAGCCGGCCTGGTATAGTGCAGGACGTTGATCATTATTGCATGACGGCTCTGGTCTGGGGCTGGCAGGCATGTGGTTGTGCCCGATGACGGGCATAGAGAGAAGTCAGGATACCAACCCACCACACAAGGAGAAAAGAGAGATGAAGAAACACGTATTGCTGGCAGTGGGGATATTTCTGGTCGTGGCGTGCTCGTCGTCCGCCTTTGCTGCCGTATCGCTGAAACGACTGGGGGATCACCCGTTTTATCGTCAGACCATGACCTCGGAGGCAGACCTTCGGACCATGGTTGATCAGAACGGCGCCGATCTGGAGTCCGGGTTTGTCAAGGCCGGTAACCCGGAATTGTATCCGGAGTTCAAGCGTCAGTTCCCGACGGCCAAGATTGAAACCATCCAGATTGCCCCCGGGGAACGGTTCGACTGGATGCTCTTCAAGAAAAACGGCACCGGTCCGGTCACGGCAATCAAGGATGTGACCTGGGAGGGCGAGGCAGCCTTCGATGCCTACAGGTTCTACATCGACAAGGATGGCCAGCGGTACCAGTTCATCGTTCCCGCAGTCTGCGGCAACGTCACCCTGAGCAATGTCGAGGCGATTCCGCAGCCTGACAACCAGAGCCCGGTCTGCACCATGAACCTGTCCACCACCGAGTTCAAATGCGGCCAGGTGGTCACTGTCGACGCGAGCGGTTCTACCGATGCCGATGGCACCATCGCCAGGGTGGTCTTCCGCCTGCTGGATGCCTCCGACCAGGTGGTGAGCGAGAAAATCGACACGGAAGCCCCCTATGTCCAGGAGTTTACCATCCCCTGTGAGTCTTCCCAGTATACGGTCACCGCTGTGGTGATCGACAATACCGGTGCCGAATCAAGGCCGGCCGATTGTCGGCAGACCATGCAGGTCGCGGAACGCAAGGGAGGACCGGTGGTCGATATCGGCTACGCCCATCAGTTCGATCCGGCCAACTATGTCTTCGCCCGAGTCGGCTATGAGTATCCCTTGACGGAAAAACTCTCCGTGCTGGGAATGGTCGGAGGGTTTGCCCGTTTTGAGGGCGACGATGGCGAAGACGCTGCCTTCATTGCCGATGCCCTGCTCAATTACTACTTCAACGACAAGCTGTACATGGGTGGCGGGCTCGGTTTCTGGTCCGGAAACGATGGCGAGATCGATCTGATTCTCAACATGGGATACCTGATTCACGAGACAGCAGCCGGCATGAAGACCTCGCTCTTTGTCGAAGGACGCTGCTATGCCGAAGAACTGATTTCCAGCGATGCGAGCCGTCTGGGCGTGGGCCTGCGCTTCCAGTTCTAAGCGAGAAAAGAGTACTACGTAAAAAAACCCGGAAGAGACAGAGCCCATTCGGCGCATAAGAGACGGGCTCTGTCTCTCGGTCCGAGGCCAGCCTTGTCGGACGATACACTGTGCAATGTATCGTCCTCAACCCATCCAGCACCCTATTTTTTATCAACAACCTCGGCATGACCATGTTTGCCTGCATCGGTTACATTGACATCTTCGACCGTGGCTTGGATGTCTGAACCGCTCTCCATGACTTTTTTGGCCATGGTCGCTTCGAGATTGCCCTTGACTTGGTGGACTTTGTCTTTTACTTTGCCCTTCTTTCCTGGTTTCATCGCCTATTCTCCTTCTGGGTTGAGGTTGAGTAAGGTAAATGGAGGATCTTCCGAGATCTGTCGGAGGACCGCCACGCAGGTGGCAACAGGTTTCTATTTTCATTGGTCGTGGAACACGGTTCTTTCGACGGTCATGTTGTTGAACACCATCTTGACCCCGTGAACGTCGATCACCAGTTGTGTTATCAGGTATTTTTCAGGCCAATTCCTGGCCTTGCCTTCCAGTTTGACCACGCCGTCTTTCGTTTCGACGCCGATATCGAGTGCGCTCGTCGAGTGATGATACAGCAGTGTCGTCTTGACCAGGGCAGTGATGGAGGCATCATCGATGGCCTCTCCAACGGCCATTGGCGTCCAGGCCATAGGTTTGTGGTCTGCCTTGGGGGTGGTGGTGAGCACCGAAATTTCATTGATCACCTTTCTGACACCTTGAACGTCCCGGGCATACTTGCAGATCAATTTCTTCTGGGCCGCACTGGCGGCCGCTCCACGCAGGGTCACGGTGCTATCCCTGGCGCTGATCTCGATCGCATCGGCATCGATGTTCTGATGAAACCACAGTATCGATTTCACCCGGGAAACGAGCCGGGCATCGGAATGCTGTTCAGGGATCTGTCCATGTTCTTTCAGTCTGATTTCAACCTGTTGGACGCCCGGCAGGCTGGCAACTGTTTCCCGGGCCAGTACTTTGTGGGATTCGTCCGTAACCGTCCCGGTCAAGGTGACGACACCATGCTCGTACAGCATATGGATGTCATCGCCTTTGAGAAAGGACTTGAAAACATAGGATTTTCTGGCAGTTGCTTCAATGTAGTCATGCGGCCTGGGTGCAGACAGAGGGCGATTGAGGGAAAACAATGCAGCCACAGATTCTATCAGATCCAGACGAAGGGTTGGTTTTCTCATGGCGTAGTGCTCCTTTCTCCGAGGTCCATTTCGTCAACATTGATGGAATATCTTTTCCGGGGGCCAAAACGTACAACGCGCGATTCCTCCTCATTCTCCCTCTGACAATGAACTTCCACTGGCACTTAATGAGAATGTATCTGCAATTACTCGATAACCTTGAATTTGCAAACATTGTGCCAGCACTTCAACCTGTGGCAGAAAGTTGCCATCATCCCGATTTGAAGGGATAAAGCATCGAGCAAAAACTCCATCGTGGCCACGAGCAGGAGGCTGAAAACGGTCACATGTCACCGGTGGCGATATATGACCCTCGCCAGCTCTCCCTCGCACCTGTCGCTGTTGCGCGCAATGCCACCCCGATTGCCAGCGGTCCGGAAAGGGTCAGATATGGTCAGAGGTTGAATGCAACCTATTTCACAGGGGTAACGACGATGGCCAGACGAGGCTATTTGCTATATTTTATTCATATAATACAGCTACATAAAATCGATAAACGACATACGGACAACCTGGCACAATAATTGGAACTCTCTGGACAGCTGAACAAGAAACGTCCATCAACGTGGCTGGTGAGCCTATCGCTCTGTTTGATCCCGTGTCCAAATTATTGCCACAATTTTGTGGAGAGGATGAATTGCAATGAAAACAAGAAATGTCATTATCTCGTATGCCGGTCTTTTTCTCTTTGTCGCCACAATGGCAGCCTGTGCATCGGAGCCAAGACAGCAGACGACGGAAGAGGTGATTCAGAAGACCACCACGACGACCCAAACGCCTATGAGCCAGGAGAGGAGGACCACGACGACGACTACCGAGAGTCAATAGGTGCCGGTCCGTTCAACGTTCAACAGCCTGCGGTGAGCAGTCCTGCGGGTTGCGACCAGATTGCCGATTTTCAGTCAAGTGCCGCCGTGGGCTCAAGCGTCATTTTTGCCACTCTCTGACACTCCCCGCGAAAGGGGAACCCCAAAGAGAGGAATGCCGCCGAGAGGACGGAGGGCTTGTTCAGCCAGGTGAGGCGTCCTTCCCTGCCAAAAACTGCCGGCAGATTGCGGCAGGAAGAAACGAAGCCTCATACCCGATGTGCCTCAACTTAACCCAAAAGAGGATTTCCATGAAAAAAACGATGTCGTTCGTATTTGCCTTAGCACTCCTGGCAGCACCGGGCGCAGTATTTGCCCAACAGAACGTGTCCGTCAGAACGGTCACCACCGAATCCGCCGGGACTATCAGCGAGATCAATCCCGACACCCTGATCATCCGGTCGGAAACCGGTTCATCGCCGATGAACTACACCTACACCAAGAGCACGACTTATGTTGATGATGCAGGTGTCCCCGTCTCCATGGAGACGGTTAGATCAGGCATGCCGGTGACGGTATATTACACCCAGGAAGGCGATCGAATGGTCGCGACCAAAGTAGTGGTTCGTAGAACCACGACCTCGACCGAAACGCCCACAATCGAAAAGAAGACCACCACGACGACAACGAGTGAGACCAAATAGGTCATCCTCGGTGGTGCAGTACGGCAAACCCGCAGGAACACACCCCGGCGGGCTTGCCGGTTATGGTGGGTCAATGGATGCCAGGCCGACCGTTGCTGCGAAAAGGCAGCGCATGGAGGAGGTCAGCCGGCCTCCTTCTTTTCGTTAAAGATTGACTGAAGGCATGCAGTATTTGAGCGATTTGGTCCTTGAATGTGGATGAATCGCAAAACCAGAACAGGAGATATCACTATGTTGAAAAAGAGCGTGCACGTACTGGCGGTGACATGCCTGATCGTCACTGGGAGCAGTTTGGCTGTGAGCGCGGCTGGAGAGGAGACGCAGGGTCAAATCGATGGCATTATGAGCGCATTGCCGAAATTCGCCGTGCCGATGCGTGAGGTGGGGGACAGATTCCAGAACATGTTTTATGCCGCCGAGGGTGGGAACTGGGCTCTGGCTTCGTATATGTCCAAGTATATGGACAAGGCGATGAATCCGGCCAAGATCACCAAGCCGAAGGAGTATCCAGACTGGGCGGCATTCTATAAGGAAGAGTTTGCCCCGGTCAACAACGCCATCGCGGCACAGGACATGGCGACCTTCACCAAGGAATACAACGCCGTCATTGCGTCATGCAATGACTGTCATGCCGGTATGGGCTATGGATTTATAAAGGTGGTAAAACTGGCATCTCCCCCGGACCAGGGGATCGAGTACAAACTGGCTTCCAAGGCGGTGGATGTGCCGAAATAACCGGCCCAGTCTTCAAAACTCCACTACAGACCGCCTGTCCGATCACTGAACAGTGCGGTCTGTTGGATCAAAAATATCTGTTGCAGGTGGCGCAGACAGGCCAGGGAGGGTGACGCAGATGAGGTGATTCAGATACACCTCGCCGATTCCGTTTCTCCCCTTCCCGAGACTGACGCTGCTGGTCGCGGCGGCAATGACGCGGAAGCATTGCTTTCTCCCCACACCCGAGGTTGACGCCCTGACTCCAATACTCTCGGTATGGGAATTCAGGACACGCACAGGCATCGGAGGGGATGGATAGTGTCCATCCGGACACTTCAACCTGCTGATATTTAAGTAATATACAGTAATGTCCGGTTAGAAAATTGCAGTTAAAAAAATACGAAAAATATAAATAAAACGAATATTTAACTTGACAAATCAATGAAAGCGGGTCGCGATTATTTTCATAGTTATCCTATTAATTCAATGAGTTATGAAAATGCCGCGATTACTGCCAACGAAAGCAAAATATTCGACCGTCTCCTTCAAAAAACTGAAGCGCCCTTTAAAAAAGATCCTGAAAAAAGCCCCACAGCTTGAATCCAGGTGCAACAGGCCTCTACAAATGGATTTTAACGACCAACTCAATGCTCTCATCTTCTTTCATCTAGAAGAGCATACCTCCGGTAGGCATCTCATCCAGAATCTGAAGGAGGATGACTTTGCAAGAGAACATATTGCCCCGGAAAAAGGTATTTCCAAGAGTTCATTCTTTGAGGCTATGAATGACAGAGGTCTTGAACAATTTCTTTATGTCTTCAATGCTCTGCAAGAACAGGCGCGTACAGTCTTGCCGCAAAAATTTCCCGAACTCGGCCAATTGGTGGCAATTGATGGCTCCTTGATTGACTCTGTCCTTTCCATGACCTGGGCCGATTATCGAGGTGGTGCCAAAAAAGCAAAAACCCACATCGGGTTTGACATCAATCGTGGCATCCCGCGGAAAATATTCCTTACCGCCGGCAACGACGGTGAGCGGCCATTTGTCAGCAGAATACTGCTGCCGGGCGAAACCGGGATCCTTGATCGAGGATATCAGCAGCACAAAAATTTCGACCTTCTCCAGTCAGAAGGAAAACACTTCGTTTGCCGTATCAAAGCAAATACCACAAAAACATGCTTGGAAAAGATCCCTTTATTAAAAGATTCTATTGTCTTCTATGACGCAAAGGTTCTTCTCGGCCAGCAAGGCATCAGTCAGACTGAAAAACCATTGCGACTCGTCGGGTATGAGATTGACGGCATACGATACTGGGTTGCCTCAGATCGTTTCGATCTGACCGCTGAGCAAATTGCCTTCATATACAAGCTTCGTTGGGATATTGAGACATTCTTTGCCTGGTGGAAACGACATCTCAAAGTGTATCATCTTATTTCAAGAAGCCCGCATGGATTGATGATCCAGATGCTTGTCGGGCTGATCACCTATCTTTTGCTCGCCATCTATTGTTATGAGGAGCATGGAGAATCAGTCAGCATCAAAAGAGTTCGGCAGCTGCGAAACAAAATCCACAATGAATCGAGGACCGCTGAATTGCACGACTCTGATATGGAAAGCCAAGGCAACGCTTTAACCCAAAAAACCTATGCAAGTCCTTAACCGGACATTACTGATTGAGCCACTGGAGTTGGTACATAGCTTCTTTGGTCACTTCAAGATTGCATTTGTAGACCTTTTTTTCATCGCTGCTGTTTGATTGTGATTTCATTTTTTAATCCTCTTGATCGTTTGTAATACTTTGTCAATTTTCTTTGCCAGTTTTGTACCATCTACTTCTCAAGTTCTTGCTAACTCAAATTCCGATATAGCTGCTGATTTTAGCAGCAAGCCTTAAATGTTCTTCTCCGAGAATGAGGACTTTTGTTTGAGAAATATCTCCTTCTTCATTTTCTTCGGTCTCGATTTCTATCTTACCAACCCGATGCAATTCCTCCACTTTGTCCGGGCGAAGCCAGAGTGAATCATCCTCATCGAACTGGTCGAGGCTGCACCATTCCCAAAGCTCCTTCTGCACCGCTTCATAACAGATATCTTGAATCGATTCGTCCAGTTCTTCAAATTCAATTTCCTCATCGGTGGCGTAGTCCCGGTCCCACATACGAAGTGACGTCAGTTTTTTACCGGAAAATTCCGCGTAAAACTGTTCATAGGTGTAGCCTCCTCCGCCAAGGTAGCCGGCGATTACTCCGCCTATGCTGTTCTGGGTGATTGGTCTCCAGGCACCAAAACGACGGCACTGACAGCCGTCTTCCCATTCGTACCAGATACCACATACCGTGTATGGTTGCCTGTCTTCAATCTGTTCGTTTTCCCAACTTTTTAATTTTGGTGGTTGTCAGCTACAGTGACCATGGTGCCGGCAACCGCGAAATGAATATATTGGCTCATGACCGGTACGCCGGTGGCCTCTTGCAGGGCGTGCGCGTACGCCGCCAGCTGGCCGCTGTACCCGAGCGCCCGTTCCAGCATGTCGTCATGGGCTCCGGGGAAAGATTTGTGATCGATCAGGAGCCAGCCCCGTTCGGTCCTTACCGCCAGATCGATCCAACCGCTAAGCAGTTGGCCGTTTGCCTGGACTTGATGGATCGGCCATTCGGGAAAGGCCTCGTACGCGCCGTGGGTGGCTTGTAACCACTGGTGCAATCCCTGCACCATCATGGCGACTTCTCCGGGTTGCAGATGGCGGTCGGCCTGGAACCGTTGCAGCGTCTCTTTGATCATCTGGAGACGAGAGGCTTCATCCATGATAAAAAAAGAGGCGGCGATGATGGCGTGCAGGGCATCGCCCACTGCCTGCATGTCGGCACCTCCGAGCAGGCTGAGCCGCGGACCGATGGCGGCTGTCGAGGCGACCGTGGCGCCGGCAACCGGCGGAAAAGCACTGGGCGACAACAACGCCGGCGGCCTGAATTCGGCGGGGCGGCGCGGCGGAAACCAGAGACGGGGAAGGGACGAATCCGGAACCGGGGGAGACTCGTTTGCCTGCAGTAGCCGATGGAGCACGTCAATCTGCCGTCCGTCCGGTAATTGCATGACCCCATCGGTCGGTGTGAACCAGTCGGCTTCCAGCAGCGCCAGCCAGGGAAAGGCTTTTTTCTTGCCGGGTAAAGGGAGCACGAGCAGGTCGCGGGCACGGGTAAAGCTGACATACAGCAGCCTGATCGCCTCGGCCTGTTGCCGGCGAAGATCCTCCGTGCCGATCCGGCTCTCCGAGATCCTCTCGTAGACGTCGATACCGGCCGCTTGTTTGCCGAAGGGTTTCACCCAATACCTGATCCGCCGGTTGGCCAGGGGGTGTTCCATATCCGTCTTGTCCATTTCGCTGACGATAGACTGGCCCCAATAGCCCGACCGTACGTCCGTATCGAGATCGGTGCAGATCACCGCCGGCCATTCCAGTCCCTTGGCGGCGTGGTGCGTCAAGACCTGAACCGCTTCGACGCCGGTATCGATCCCACGGCTGTCCAGTTTGCTGTCGGCCAGGCTCCGCAACCACAGCAGCAGGCCGCCGGCGGTGGCGGCGCTGCGCTCCTTGGCGCATTCATCCTCGTATTGGGTCGCGTAAGCTCTGAGTTTTTCGATATTGGCCAATCGCTGGGCCGCTCGGGAATCGTTCGGCCCCCAGGCCAGCGCCGTCCGTTCCACGTCTCCCAGGTGCAGGGCCAGCTCCAGCGCCTCCAGCGGCGACAGGACGGCCAACTGCCGACGCTGCCCATCGAGGGCCGTCAGCGTCTCGCTGACAAACGTCCCTTCGAGACCCCAGCGGCTCTCCGGCAGGCCGTCGGCCAAGGCCTGCAAGCGACTCTCAAGCCAGATCTCGGGCTCGGTGACCTCCTTGAGAGCGACTATTTCGGTGGCGGCCAGCGTGTCGTCTGCATCGATCAGATACCGCAGGCAGGCCAGGGCCAGGCAGGCCTCCGGGGTGGCCAGCAGCCCGGTGCGGCTCAGGCTCACGGGGATCCCCCGGGTGGCAAGAGCGCCGGCGTAACCGGCAGCTTTGTCATGGGTTCGGCTGAGGACGGCAATATCACCGGCCGTCAGCGGCCGGAGGATTCGGCTGTCCTTGTCGACGACCATGGGCGGATCAGCCAGCAGATCCGCTACTCCCTGGGCAAGGGCGGTAGCCTGTAGGTTCAGGTTGTTACCATCCAGCGTCCACCACTGCAGGGCGGCAGCGCTCGATTGTTCCGGGTAGGCCGGTTCGAGGACTACCTGTTCTTTTGCCAGAATGCCGGCGAAGGCCGGAGTGAAAAGCTGGTTGGCCAGTTGGACAAGTTGCGGCCGGGAACGCCATGATTTCGGGAGTATCTCAATATCGGTGCCGGACTCGGACAACCGCCTGACCACTCCGTTCATGAGTTCCGGATCGCTGCCGCGAAACCCGTAAATGGCCTGCTTGATATCACCGACCCAGACCGTCTGCTTCGCCAGGGCGGCCAGCTTGAGAAACACCGCCAGCTGAATAGGGCTGGTATCCTGAAATTCGTCGACCAGCAACAGATCCAGCTCCTGGGTCAGGGAGGAGGTCACCTCTTCACGATCGAGCAGGTCGAGGACCTGTTTTTCCTGATCGATGAAATCCATCAGGCCGCGCTCCTCCTTGAAGCTTCGATAGGTGTCCATCGCCCGGGCGGCCAGATCGAAGACGGTGGAGACACAGACGCGCAGGTCTTCGTGCAGCAGCGGGTGGCTATCGTAGGCCTGTGCCGCCTCCTGGACCTTTTCAGCGGCGGGGCGGCAGCGTTTCCCCGGCTCTGCCTTGCTCAGTTTGACCCAGTTCGCCCAGGTCAGCCGATTGTCCTTCAGAGCACGCAGCGCAGCGTTGACCAGTGTCAGGTATTCGGCGGTCTTCTTCGTCGCATCGCCGCTGTCTTGTATGGCCTGGCGGCAGTCGAGCAGCGCCTTGCGGAGGCGACTGTTCAGCTCGTCGCCGGAGGTGTAGGGCGACGGGAAAAAGGCGAGCAGTTCCTCGCAGCTCGTCTTTGCCATCGCCGGCAGATCCGCGGCATCGATATCGTTGGCCCGGGCCATGTCGACTATATGCCGCACCGCTTCCCGCCAGTCCGACAGGGACAGCCGGCCGGTACGGTTCAGCATCCGCGAGGTTTCGTCAAGGTGGACGGCCTGTTCAAACGCCTGGCCGAACAGTGCCGCGGCGCGTTCCTGTTCAATGACCTCCAGTTTCGGCGACAAACCGGCCTCGAACGCGTAGCGCACCAGCAATCGGCCGCAGACGCTGTTCACGGTCCCGATCAACGCCTGGTCGATGATAATGCTTTCTTCGACGCGGCCCGCCTTGACCAGACCTTGGCGGACCCGCTCGAGCAATTCGGTGGCTGCCTTTTTGGTGAAGGTGGTGGCGATTACCGCCTGGGGGCGAACGGTGCCGGCGGCCAACTGGTTGTTCAGAAAATCGGTCAGGCGGTAGGTCTTGCCGCTCCCGGCACCGGCGCTGATGAAGCGAATGGAGCGAGTCATGCGTCCTCCGACCACCCGGTCAGGGTGGCATATTCATTGAACCGATCGTTATGTTCGTCGATGGCCAGGCCACCTTCAGGGGCGAGCGATCTCCCGTCACTCTCGGTGCCGGTAACGGTCACCTCGATCTGTCCCTGATCCAGTTGCTGCCGGCGCCAGCGCCAGGTGCTCTCGAAGGCGGCCCAGAGGGCTGCAGCGCCTTGCTCGTCATCAGGGGCGAACACCTCGGCGCCCGGGAAGAAATCGGTGTTCTGCGCCAGCAGCCGTCTTTCCGAGAATATGTAATACGCCGGCTCGGGCAGCATGGCCGTTTCACCACGGCGCAACCACGAATAAATGGCCAGCTGCAGGTGGCGGTTCTCCTTGAGCTCATCGGCCCGATAGGAGCCGCCGCCGAGTTTGAGGTCGATCAAGGCCTCCCGGCCCTTCCGGTTGGTCACCAGCATGTCGATGAACCCGGCGACCCGGCCGCCGAGAAAACTGCCCTGTACCTGTTGCTCCATACAGACCGATACGACGCCGGCGGCACGGAGTTGGCCGATCAGGTCGGTACAGGCGTGAAGCGCCATATCGTGCAGGTTCTCACGCTCCGGAGTCCGGCCGGGGAGGAGAAAATTAGCCCCTTCGGTGTGCAGCAGGTCGGTGAAGGTCTGCTCGACCCAATCCGTCAGGGCAGCATTCGAGGCCTGCTGCCAGTCAAAACCGCCAGGTTGGAAGAGGCGTTCCAGTAGGTGATGCAGCAGTGTGCCGGACTGGCGATTGCCGTCGATGATTTCGGCCAGGCTACCCGGCCTGATGCGGGCATGGTATCGGAGCACCCACTGGTAGGGACTTTCCAGAAAGGCCTTGAGGCTGGAGAACGATTCCTGCTCGCGGCAGGTCAGCAGCGCGGGAGAACCGAGCTGCCACCACCGTTTCGGACGGGCCAGCGGCAGGGGCCTGATCGGTTCCACCGCAATGTTGAGCCGTCCTGTGTCGCAGTTGTTTGCCAGCACTGTATCGAGATTGACCCGCGGCACGGTGTCGTCGGTCAGTGCGGCAATGCGCTGCCAGAGCGGGTGGGCAACGGTGGGTTCGCCACCGCTGCTGCATGGCTGCAGAAAGATGAGACGGTCGCTCGCCGCCCGGGCCGGCAGCAACCACTTCGCCGCCTCCCGTTGCAGAAGCCGTTCGGCGGCAGGGAGATCGGCCCCGTTTTCGGCCAGCACTCGTAATTCCCGCTCGTCCCACGGCCAGCGGGCCGGCAGATTCGGTGCGGTGAAGTGATACCAGCAGACGGTGCCGTTGCGCTCCCGACAGGCGCCGGGTGCATGGACGATGTGGACATGGCCGCATTCGGGATACTGGTCGGTACGGCGGGTCCCCTCGGCGGTGACCTGATCGATCAGGCGGTTGAGTTGTAACCGGCCGATCCGGTCGCGCTGGCTCGTTGCCAGTTGTTTCAGCAGTTGCCCGGCAAGCCGGGCCTGGGCGCCGGCCGCGGAGTAGAGGATGGCCTCGGCCGGTTTTTCCTCTTCCAGGGTGATGGCACGGGCGACCGCCCATTGGGCGATTAAAGCGCAGGTGTCAGCCAGCACTTCTGGCGGCGCCCCCTGGTCTGGATCATAGACAGCGGTGGTCAGCCATTGGGCGATCAACTCTTCGATTCGTTTCGCCTCCATTGTATCGCCGTCGGCACGTTCGACCGCCCGTGCCTTGATCTCTTCGATAGCGCTGTGCCACCGGTCGCCGCCGATGCCGGGGTATTCGGCAACCACCTTGGCCAGGCGCTGCCGGCAGAATGACGGCAACGGTGATACCGGGTTGGCGAGGAACTCGAGCAGCCGATAGGGGTCGAGTGGCCGCCAGATGAGACTCAGAGCGAGCGGCAGGATCTGCAGATGGGGCCGCCAGGGAGAAGGGGCCGCACTTCCGGTGATCGGCAGGTTGTGGCCGGAAAAAGCAAGATCGAGCACGTGCGAACGGTTGCCGCGAATAACCGTCGTTTCGGCCCGCAGGGACTCATCGGCCAAAAGAGAGACGAGACCGTCGGCCAGCATGGTCTCGTTAGCTGCGGTCAGGAGTTGGACAGAGCCGTCACCGTGCAGACGGCAGGGGCTATTGTGCAATAGCGACTCTTGCAGTGCCGCCAGATCTCCGCTTGATTCGGGCAACGGATCAGGAAGAAACGGTGCGTCAAGCTGCGTGGTGGGCAGATGGCCGATTATCTCCCGCCAGGCGAAGGACAGGTCCGTCGGGTCGTCAATCAAGGTAAGGGTGATGCCGATGTCGCCGGATTCCCGGAGGTGCTTGGCAATGCTTCGGAGGCGATCGGCCAATCCCGGTGAAAGAAGTTGCCGGGCCTCTTGCTCGACTACCGCCAGGTCGGACAGCCGCTGACTGGCCGAGCCGGCGGTAGTCCCCCGCCAGCCGGCTTCGATCCAGGTGTCGCGCCAGTCAAGCAGGGTCTGGGCCACCGCTAGTTCATCGACGGCCAGCGAGCGGCTGTAGAATCGCGTTCCGGTATCGCAGTGCCGTAAACAATCAAGGTATTCGATCACGCGCAGAGAGTCGTGAGGATAGCGGCCGCGCAGGCCGAGTCTCGTTTCGAGCAGGTTCAACAGTCCTTTGGGACCGGTCATCAGATGACCGGCAGCAGTGGCCGGCCGGGGTGACGTGTATCCGTCGAGATCAAGCCCGAAGATGACGTTCATTCCAGTCCTTCGTGGTTGGGTTTTGCCGGGAGGTGGTGGGAGAGGCAATCAGCGCCCAATGTGTGGGGGTATCCCGTCTGCGACGCCTCATTATGGAGAACTTGCAGATAGTCCGGGGCATCTTCGGCAGATATAGCCCTATCGAACGGATTTCCAACCCCCATCGCCCTGCCGAAGGTGTCTAAAACCGTCAATTACCGTAGTGGAATTGGTCGGTTATTGCAAGCCATTCGCAACCTGTTAATCACGCCAATGCTTTGCCAAAGATGCTTCGTGTACTGTTTTCGAGCGGCCAAACGGAAAAACTGCTTCAGTTGTTAAATGCCAGGGATTATCGCCTCGAATTTCTACCACTCATGATTGTTTTAGATCACCAGCGCTCTCGGAATCGAGCAAATCCTCATGAAGGCGAAAATTGAAGTTCACAAAGACATAGCCCTCTGAACCCCGTTTGATCGTGAATTTGTCCTCCAGAATGGTATAGCTATCTTGAACCATCTGCAGCAAAGCTTCATCACTGACGCCGGCAACATCGCCACTGTGAAAGATTACTGACTCAGCCAGGATTCCTTCCCATGACCACGATTGATAAAGGGCCGGAAGGTCACCAATTTCAACTTCTGCCTGAGCCAAGATGGTAGTATCCGGGTCTTCCGGAACGTCGCTGAAATTTTTCATACAGACCTTCTCCCGCTTCATCCTCACACAAAAGAGACATGAACCGATCACCTGAGGTTGTAAGGCTTTTTTGACCTTATTATCGTGTTTTATCGATTTTATCTAAGGTTACCTGTCATGTAACGATAATAGATCGATTTGGTGATCGCCATCACATGACAGGTGTTAAAAAGTGCTGAAGATTGATCACCATATTTACAATGGATAAGTCCCTATTCGTCATCTCCGACATCAATATCTTCAGTCGTAGTGGGTGTGAGAGTGACGACGCCTGTCCTGATGCCATATTTCAGAGTGTATTTCTGTCCATCAGCCACATTCTTGCCTTCAAACATCCAGGAAGGAACAGTCAGCCCTCTTTTGGCCGAATATTGTGGGCCCTTTTTCACCCTGCCAACAGTCTTCTCAACCAAATTATCCAGGAAAATACTGTTGCCTTCCAATTTGACGGCAGCGAGAAACACGCTGTCTGTCAGTTTTTTTGCATCAGAGATTTCTAATTTTTCGGCAAGTTGATCTTTTGTGAGACATTCTTTTCTAAGAACCGATACCAAATTTTTTAAAAACTCTTTGTTACTAGCCAGTCGTTGTCTTCTCTGCTTTGGCATATCATTCATTACGTTGTTCTCCTTCATCGTAGTAGGTTTCAATTTTTATGGTGCTTAGTTTTAATCTGAAAGATAACTGGATGAAATATCATATTAGTTGTACTTGGAAAAGGTTAAAATCTCCCGCCTTTCAGGCGGGTAGCTTTTCTGCTCGCGGTTCACCAAGGTGCATCATTTTCTCAATTTGCTGTTCCAATATTCAAAGTACAGACCTCGTAAATGGAGGTAGAAAATCAATCATTTTTTTGGACATTTTTTATCGGTTTTATCGGTTCTTCACCGACCTCAACTACAAGCCATTTGCCGGTTGGGGTACGCGCCCCGAGATTTGTCAGCTTACGACAAAGTTGCTCTTGGGCAATTCGACGGCTGGTTTGTTGCAGGGGTTCAAGCCTAACCGTGACATCTGTCTTGGTTGACTTGATCCAGCCTTGGCAGCTTGTGATTGCATAAAATAGATCCACCAGCTCATTCTCCTCATTGAAATGAGGTCGAAGCCAGTCCACCATTTGCTTTCGCGCATTCCAAACAGAAGATGTTACAAAATCAAACAAATACTTCCCTTCATCGTCAACCCGCTTGATCGATTTGTAACTCTCAAGGTCAGAGACATTCACACGCTCCGGCAGCAGTTTCTTCTCTTCCCGGGCAGTTGCCAGCGCAAGCTCTTGTTCGGTGATGGTGCTTTCAAGCCGCCCCTTGACGCTATTCTGGCGGAGAGAGCCGTCTTTTTTAGTGGCAGCCTTCGCATTGGCCAACTTTTTGTAAAGCTTGTTGAGTTCGGTTTTCATCGCAGAGATAAGGCTCGTCTGCCTTTTTATTTCAGGATTGGCAATGTCCTGCCGGTCACTTTCGACCAACTTGAAGCCAGGATGATAATGGAACGGGTGGCGATCGTTAAGATGCTTGAATGTATTTTCGGATGCCCCCCAGCGGTGCAGGATAGCTTGGGCGCACTCTTGCGTGCTCATATTCATATCGCCAGTCCAGGCAAGTCCGCTTACTCTCTTTTTGCTCGTCTTGTTCCACAGATAGATACGCCTCAGAGTCACATTATACCTCTGCGTGCCGGACTCCGGTGCGACGGTGAAAGTCTTTTCCCCCTCAAAGGCACCGTACTGCTTGTCATTGAAGATAAACTCCGTGACAAATTTGCTCTTTTCCAGGGCAGCAAGTTTGTCGGCATCGGCATGTTTTTCCCAGGTTACAAAAGGAATCCCCTCTTTGACAAGGCTTGCAAAAAAATCCTCTCCACTGCCCTCTCGGTCAAATACCATGACTGGCTGGCGCGGCACCTGGCCAGCCCATTTCTTCCCTAACGCCACTATATGTGCGCGAAGATCCCCCTTGCCTTCCTGTATTTCAAAATCTACTACCCGGCCGCTACTATCACGGGTCACCATATTGGTCCGACCGGGAACCGCCATGCGTCGTTGCGTATTGTAGGCCGAACGGACTTGATGCTTGCCGGTGTACGGCAAAAGATGGCCGTCGCAAAACCACAGCCAGATCCCTGCAAGGCCAGTTCGAATCTGATATCGAAAAAAATCCGCTAGCAGCAACTTCGAGACCTGGAGCTGTGCCGCGCTATAAAACCATTCCCAAATTATCGGCTTGGAGGCAATGCGCCTTATTCCAAGCACCAGACCTGCTTCACGGACACGAATATTCTTCAGTTGCTCTATCGAACGGATATTGCCTGCCGCCATCAAGACGAAAACCATGAAAATCTTATAAGCCGAACCAAAATAGCCGATTACCAGGTCCAGCCAATTCCATTGTTGTATCAGGGGCATCAGATAAAGAAACGTCCCGGCATAGCGCGTCTTCTCCCAGCCATGCTCCTCGCTGAAAGGTTGAACTTCCGGCTCTATTGGCTCAGCAGGATTACTTCCAACTTTTGAAAAACCGAAATCTATCTTCTGCTGCCTCGCTTCTTGCTCCTGTTGCTTTGCCTCGCGTTCTTGGCGCTCCTGAGCCCGAATTTTCGCAACCTGTTCTGATTTGTTGCCGCAAGACAGCTCCTCTTGATGCAATTCACGTTGTTTGCGCCGGCTCCTGCTCATTCCAACGTTATAGCCCTGAATCAAACCTTCGCGACCGAAATGCTTTTTGATCTCCATCCAGTTGTGGATGGTTTGGCGACTAATTGCCAGTGCCGTGGCTAAATCCGACTTGCCGGCACCCATTTCTATCACTTCCACCACAAAAAGTCGTTTCGCCACTTTATCCGACGGATCAAGTGTGCTAACGTTAACTCCTTGCCGGTAAAGGATGATTTTCTTGGCTTGTTTTCCTTGTCCACCTACAAATTCGAGGGTCAAGCCTAAGCCAAGATCAATGTTGTTATTTTTCTTTTCGTCCTTGAAAAGCACGATCTGTTGCATGTGAACCCCTTTTCTTCTGTATTGGTACTGGTGTGTTTTACCCCGGAAAAGGTGTCTTTTAAATATAAATTCGACGAATTAATCAATTTTTATATTTATTAGTATTGTCTTAGACAATGTTGACGTCTAATATTTATTTTTGTTAGATAAGCGAGACAGATGTCCAATTCTACCGCGAATTGTCGGGATTAAAGGGCTGCAGGGCTGCCTTGCCTTCTCGATTCTCGAGGTCTGAAACAACAAAATACATTAAGTGCTTATCCGTAAATAAAATATACTTTCCTCATAATTTTTGCTATGCTGGTAGCCATAACGAACCCCTATCACGGAGACAATATGGCAAAAATCAAGTCGTGGGAAGTATCCGATTCGTTTTGGGAAAGAGTTGAGCCGCTTATTCCAAAGCCGCAACGCGATCCGAACCTGACCTACAAGCGCAAGCCGGGCGGGGGCAGAAAGCCGATGCTCCCGCGTCGTATCTTTGAAGCGATCGTGTATGTGTTGCGAACTGGCTGCCAATGGAAGGCATTGCCCAAAGAGATTTACGGCAGCCCCAGTGCGATCCATGCTCATTTCATGCGATGGATGGAAGCTGGGTTTTTTCTCGCACTCTGGCGAGCCGGACTTGCCGAATATGATGAAATGGAGGGTATCGCCTGGAGTTGGCAAAGCATTGACGGAGCCATGGTCAAGGCTCCCCTGGCGCAGGAAGCGGTTGGTCGGAACCCGACCGACAGGGGAAAAAAAAGGAACCAAACGACACCTGTTAGTGGACGGCCGTGGTGTCCCGTTATCGCTCGTCGTGACCGGAGCCAACCGGCATGATGTGACCCAATTGGAACTTGTGTTGGTGGAGATCGTCATCGAGCGTCCCAAAGATATTGAGCAGCACCTGTGTGCCGATAAAGCCTACGATGGCAATCCGGCCAAGCAAATAATTGTATCCCATGAGTACATCCCTCACGTGAAAGCACGCGGGGAGGAGATACAAGAGAAAAGCAACAATCCCGCTTGGAAAGCCAGGCGGTGGGTGGTTGAGGTGAGCCATTCATGGTTCAACCGCTTCCGAAAGATCTTGGTCCGCTACGAGAAGCGAGCGGACACCTATACGGCCTTGCTGCATATGGCCGCGGCGATCATTGCCTTCCGAAAGGTAGGCATTATTTACGGATAAGCACTAAGTTAGCAGGGGCAAATCTTCAATCAAAGCTTGATCTATACCATCGTGGTATCTTTCAAGTTGCCCAACACACTGGCTTTCTGTATAACATCACAAATGGCGAGATGTGAAGATCTGTCGAATTACTTGTTGAGCAAAAATAAATACGAAGTGAGAGAACGATGAAAAACCAGAAACAAACTATCAGAAAGTTGGTTGGATTTCTTAATAATGTTGAAGAGGACGGCGGTTTCTGGCTTCCCAATATCCAACGGCCATTCGTTTGGAGTGAAGAACAGATCTGTCGTCTATTCGATTCCATTTTGCGTGAATATCCTATAAGCACCTTGTTGGTTTGGAAAACCACAAGTGCTATACGACGTCGAAAATTTATTGATAACTGGAAAGATACATTGCGCCTCAGCGATTTTTATGTGCCGGAAGACAATAGAAAGAAGAATCTTGTTTTAGATGGTCAACAGCGCTTACAAAGCCTTTTTATCGGCTTGTGTGGCAGTTACGAAGGAAAGGAACTGTATTTCGATTTACTTAGTGGCGAAGTTGCTTCACCCGATGATATCAAGTACAAATTCAGCTTCCTTAAATCGTCAACAGCTTTATTTCCATATGTGCGATTTAAGGATTTGATTTTCACAACGCGCAAGAAACGTGAAGTTCTTGACACCATTAAACTGCAAGCTGGACGAGAGTTAACTTCAAACGAGGAAGACAAAATTGGTGACCATCTTGATCTGGTTGATCGAACCTTCAAAATGGATGAAGCAGTCACATACCAAGAGCTTGATAGTATTGACAATCCTAATCTATATTCTGAAGACGATGTCGTAGAAGTTTTCATCCGTGCTAATTCTGGAGGGACTAAGCTTGGGAAATCCGATTTGCTCTTTTCGTTACTCAATGCAAGCTGGGAAGTTGCCGATCAAAAAATGGAAGATTTACTTGATAGCCTTAACAAACATGGCTTTGCTTTTGATAGGGATTTTGTGTTGAAAACGTGCCTAGTTTTGTTAGATCATGGTGCACGCTACGAAGTATCAAAATTCCGTAAAAAAGGGGTCCGCGAAAACATAGAGGCACAATGGGAGAACATTTCTGCTGCTATTCGGGATATATCAGATTTTGTGCGTAGTAAAACATATATTCAATGCGATAAAGCCCTACCGTCATACTTAGCACTTATCCCCTTGGTTTATGTGAGATACCATTTTGTTGAAGCTTGGAAAAAAGCAAAAGAAGTCGATCAATATTTGCTGAGATCATTGTTGGCAGGGGCTTTCAGTGGTCAGTCAGATAATCTCATTGATGCCTTGGTCAAAAAGCACCGCGAGCTACAAGGATTCGATAGTTCGGAAGCCTTTGCAGTGATTCGTTCTCAAGGGCGTAGTCTAGAACTAACTGAAGATCGTTTCTGGCAAATGGGATATGGTTCAAAAACTATCCACCTTCTGTTCAACATCTGGTATCCGACTTTCACACATGTGCCTGCTTATGACAATAACTTGCCTCAGATCGATCATATTTTTCCGAGAAGCCGACTGGAACAAATTAAGGTACTCAACCCTGAAACCGGCCGACAGGTGATGAAATATCGTGAAGATGCCAGAAATCAGCTCGCCAATTGCATGCTTCTTACCAGAGAGGAAAACGGGGCAGGATGTAAAAGTGATACACTGCCTGCTGATTGGTTTTCTGGCAAGCCCAAAGAGTACCTGGAACTCCATCTCATACCGCAAGAACCCTCGCTTTGGCAAATGGAACGATACGATGATTTCTTGGAAGCTCGTAAACTACTCATACGAGATCGTTTCAGGTCACTGATTGTTTAAGTGAGAATCGTTTAACCAGCGCCGAGATCGAGGAAAACAAGGTGACACTTGTCTAATTTCCAACAAAAATATCTGTTGCAGGTGGCGCAGACAGGCCAGGGAGGGTGACGCAGATGAGGTGATTCAGATACACCCCGCCGATTCCGTTTCTCCCCTTCCCGAGACTGACGCTGCTGGTCGCGGCGGCAATGACGCGGAAGCATTGCTTTCTCCCCACACCCGAGGTTGACGCCCTGACTCCAATACTCTCGGTATGGGAATTCAGGACACGCACAGGCATCGGAGGGGATGGATAGTGTCCATCCGGACACTTCAACCTGCTGATATTTAAGTAATATATGTTGTCATTTCAAGCGATAGCGATGGAGCTCGGTTTTCAAGACAATGAGATTTCTCCTGCAGTCGAAATGACGGAACATGCAACTATCCATTTTGCAAGAGGCCCTAGTTGTCAGGTTTTAAAAATTCCAGCTTTGCGATATGGTTGAACAAGGCGCAAGATGTGCGAGCTGGCAGCTATGAACACATTGTGATAGGAGAAATGGGCGCGCAATGCATGAGAGAAGTCGGAAAAACTGTGAGAATGGCGCCAGGATGGGGCGGATCGGCAATCGCCCCTATTGGATTTTTACGCTCTCCATCCTGATCAGGGCGCTGCATCAAGTGGGAGCGGCGGTCTTTCTGGCGGGCTTTCTCGTTGATATCCGGCCGGAACCTCCTCCCCGGTACGTCGTGATCGCCCTGGTGACCGGCGCCCTGTTGCTGGCGAGCGAGTGGTTGCGCCACCGGCAGGTCCATCGCGAATTGTCGGGGGTGGTCACCTTCGTCAAACTCGTGATTCTGGGGGCGGCCTTCCATGGATTGCTGCCGGCCAAGGGAGCGGTGTTGCTGGCCTTTCTCATTGCCTCGCTCGGCTCGCACGCCCCGAAGGAGTATCGGCATCGATTGTTGTTCTAGTCCGTATTCCCCGCATAACCACCTCTCTCCCCACGCTCTGAGGTCCCGCCGAGGTCGAGCGCGATGTTCGCGGTATTGCGGATCGCCCGGCCATGGGCCGGAGAAAGCTGTCGAGGATCCCGAGCAGGAGACCTGGCCCATTCAGAAGGTGATGGCGAGGCACATCCGGTCCATCACCTATCTGATCCCGAGTTTCTCCAGTTCGGCGACGATGGCCGCCTTTTCCATGAAACCGACGTGCCGGAGCACCTTCTTGCCGTCGGCGTCAAAGAAGATCTGGGTGGGGATCGCCATGATGTCGAATTTCTGCGCGGCCCCGGGATGTTCCATGACATCGACGAGGATGATGGCGACCCGGTCCTTGTATTCCGTCTCCAGTTCCTCCATGATCGGCAACATCAGCTTGCAGGGCAGACAGCTTGTGGACCCTAACTCGGCCAGGGTCACCATCCCGGGAACGGGGATTTCCGGTGTACCTTCGTTGGCGGTGGTGAAGTCACCTGTCGCCGAGAGCAGCGACAGGCAGCCGATGACGATAAGCATCTTGATGGTTCTGACAGCAAAAAGACTTTTCATGTACTTATCCTGATTATAATAGGAATATCCCTGTTTTGTCGATGATCTGGAAAATTGCGGCGGCGGCGGTCAACCTGATGCTGCTGTTGACCGGATCACCGATCCCGGCCAGACGAAACACCTTGCCGGTCCGTTCCGCCGACATCGATGGACCAGCCAGGAAGAGATCGGTTTCGGGTCGGCCGGGTACATCCGGCACATCGCGGTATCTCCAGGCGAATCTCCTCATAGTTTCTCCATTACCATAAGTATCATCCAAAGTTCGTGCCCGCAACATCCTGCCGAAGATCGCGTAAAAGACAGTCGGGCCGATCAGGACCGCCGGCTGTTGCGGCCAGACACTCCTGCAGCACCTCGGCAAGGGAAATGCCCGATCCCGATTCATCATCGTGAGCCCCGAAGATGCTCACTGCTGCCGTCATTGTCCTGCCTCGCGCAGGGGGCCCCATCCGATCGACCCAGCCTTGATCTCGTATCAGTTCCCGCCGCCTCTCTGCAAAAGTTACTTTTTCGAAACATCTCCCTTTTGGAGATCAGCCGATCTCCGGCTATAATGGGTAAACCACTCGATGGATCGATACTTGCAAAGATTGCAGCGGCACAGCAATCAATCAGACATGGGGGCGGTATGATATATCTCAGATCCCTGGCCGGGCTGCTGCTGATGCTGGTGGCGCTCAGCCGGCCGGCCGTAGCCGGGGAAAGTCTCCGGGCCGGGGTGGCCAGCATGATCACGCCGGTCAGCACGGTCAAATATTACCAGCAGGTGGTCGAGTATCTGGGGCGCAAGCTCGGCATGCCGGCGGAAATGATCCATCGGACCACCTACGACGAGATCGATGTCCTGCTCGAAGCGGGGCGATTGGATGTCGCCTTCATCTGCTCCTCCCCCTATGTTCTCGACAAGGCCAGATTTGGTGCCGAACTGCTGGTGGCCCCGCAGGTCAACGGCACTGTTTTTTACAACTCCAATATCATCGTCCACAAGGACAGTCCGATCACCGACATCGAGGGCCTGCGGGGCAAGACGTTCGTCTTTGCCGATCCGAAATCCAATACCGGGCGGCTGTACCCCGCCTATCTCCTGGTCCGGCATCCACCTCGACAACCTGCGGGAGTACCGCAACTACGGTTATCAGGACACCGTCGCCAAAAAGATCATCAGCGGCGAATTTGACGCCGGGGCGATCAGCCAGTCGATTGCCGAGCAGTATCTGCCCTATGGCCTCGGGGTCATCGCCACTTCCGACCCGATCCCCACCGGGCCGGTGGTCGTGTCGCCGAAGACGCCGTACCCGGCGGTCCGGATGACCCAGCACAGGCCCTGCTGGACATGGCGGGCAGCCGGGAGGGACGGCAGGTCCTGGAAAAGCTCGATCCCGATCTCCAGGGTGGGTTCATCGCCGCCTCGGACGCCGATTATGCCGATATCCGCACGATGATCAATGACGTGCCCCGGACCTGCGGCAAAGAGTGTCATCCCAAAATCTCATTTTGAATACGCCTCGGATGAAACTGTCACTGCAACAGAAATTCATCATCATCGCCTTCCTGTCGGTCCTGGCGCTCACCGCCGTCATCACCATCCTGGCCGTGGCCAAGACCCGCTCGGCCCTCCTCGCCGCCTCGGAAAAACAGGGTCTGATGCTGGCCAGGACGGTCAGCGCCCTGATCATCAATGAGCTGATCTATGAAAAGCTCGGCCTGATCGAGGAAGGCGGCCTGATCGACAACTATGTCCGGGAACTGTACCAGCGCCGGGATCTCGCCCTGCGCTACGTGGCGGTGCTCGACAACTCGCTGCATGTCATCTCGCACAGCGATTTCGGCGAGTTCGGCAAGCAGTACGGCAACCCGTTCATCGAAGAGGCCTGTCGGTCCGAGACGGTCCTGATACGCAAGACCACCGGCGAGTCGGGGGGGATCCACGACCTGGAATTCGCCGCCCCGTTGTCGATCGAGGGCAAGCACTGGGGGCTGCTGCTGTTTTCCCTCTCCCTCGACAATGTCGAGGAGGCGATCAGATCGATCGCCATGCAGATCGTCTCGCTGTCGCTGCTGGCGCTGTTCTTTCTCTCCATCCCGATCTATTTCCTCAGCCGCCGCTTCATCAAGCCGGTCATCGATCTGGCGCAGGCGATGGGAGAGGTCGAGGTGGAGATGGGCGAGAAGACCATGCCGGTGGCCGGCAGTGACGAGTTGTCGCGCCTGGCCGAAAGCTACAACGAGATGGTGCGCCGGATCCGCGCCGCCAACGAGGAGATGAAGCTGGCCCACGAGAAGCTGCTGCAGTCGGAAAAACTCGCCACCCTTGGGGTCCTGGCCTCCAGTGTCGCCCATCGGATCAACAATCCCCTGGGCGGCTTGTTCAACTGTGTGCGGCTGCTGCAGCGGCAGGGGCTGATGCTGATTTTCGCCGCAATTATCTCGAACTCATCCTCGAAGGACTGGAAAGCATAGAAAAAACCGTCAGTCAACTGCTGTGGACGGCTGGGCGGAGGGAGGGCGAGGAGAAACGGTCCGAAGTGGCGACGGTGCTTTCCCGGGTGTTGAAATATCTCGATTACCGCATGAAGAGGCAGGAGATTTCCTATCGCCAGGAGGTCGATCCGATGCTGGTGGTCCCGGTGGCGCCCCACGATCTCGAGGAGATGTTCCTCAATACCATGATCAACGCCATCCAGGCGATGGAAACGGGGGGAACGCTGAAGGTGACGGCCGAACGGGGCGACAAGGCCGTGCGGATCACGATTGGGGATACCGGCACCGGCATTCCCCGGGGCCGGCTGGACAATGTCTTCGACCTGTTCTATTCGACCAAGAAGGCCGGGGAGGGGACAGGGTTGGGGATGTGGATGACCTATGAACTGGTCAAGAAATACCGGGGACAGATCGAACTGGACAGCCAGGAGGGGATCGGCACCAGGGTCTCTTTCATCATTCCGGAGGCAACATGAGCAAGAGCATTCTCATCGTCGAAGACGAAAAGATCCTGCGCATTTCGCTGACCGATGCGCTGAAGGGCGAAGGGTACAGCGTGCTGGCCGTGGCCGATGGCGACGCGGCGCTGGCGGCCCTGGAGCAGGGCGAGTTTTCCCTGGTCATCACCGACATCCGCCTGCCGGGGGCGGGCGGGGCCGAGGTGCTGCGGAAATCCCTGAGCGAGTTGCCGATCATCCCGGTGATCATGATGACGGCCTACGCCACCATCAAGGATGCCGTGGAGGCCATGCGCTGCGGCGCCTTCGATTATATCACCAAACCGTTCGATCTCGACGAGATGCTGGTCACCGTGCACAAGGCCCTGGAGATCCAGATCCTCACCGAGGAAAATATCCGCCTCAAGAAGGAGCTGCACCGCTACTACGGGGCCCCGAATATCATCGGCGAGAGCAAGGCGATGCAGGCGGTCTTCGCCATTCTCGACAAGGTGAGCCGGACCGATTCCACCGTCCTTATCCTCGGCGAATCCGGCACCGGCAAGGAGCTGATCGCCTCGACCATCCATTATCAGGGGGCGAGGAAAGACAAGCCGATCATCCGGGTCAACTGCGCCGCCCTGCCGGCCGAGCTGATCGAAAGCGAGCTGTTCGGCTCCTTCTGCAAGGAGAAGGCCCTGGCGTTGCAACCACCTTGTTGGGCGACAGAGATGACTACCGGATCAATTTGATAGAGAAAAATTCCTGTTTGGACGTCAATTGCTCCGGGTCCAGGCGCAGAGCCGGCGTTCGAGGCGGTCGAGGAGGAGGTAGAGGGCGAAGCCGAGCAGGGCCATGCAGGAGATGCCGGTGTAGAGGGCGACATAGTCGGCCCGGCCCCAGGAGTCCATGATGATGTAGCCGAGGCCCGTGGTGGTGGCGAAGGATTCGACGAAGAAGAGGATGGCCACCGCCGTGCCGATCGAGATCCGCAGCGCCGTCAGGATCTTCGGCAGCGAGGCGGGGAGGATGACGTGGCGGTAGATCTGCAGCCGGGTCGCTCCCAGGGTCTGCATCGCATGGAAGTAGTTGCGGTGGATGGTGCGGGCGGCGTCGCGGGTCGTCACCAGGATCTGGAAAAAGACGATCAGGGCGATGAGGAAGATCTTGGAGAAGTTGCCGATCCCGAAGAGGATGATGATCAGCGGCAGCAGCACCACATGCGGGATCGGGTAGAGCAGGTAGATGAAGGGCGACAGCCGCCGGCCCAGCGATGCCTCGGCCCCGACGGCGAGACCGAGCGGCACGGCGGCGGCCAGGGCGAGGCCGATGCCGCACAGGGCCCGGAAGGTGCTGATGGCGAGATCGTCGAGGAGGCTGCCGTCGGCGATCCTGCTGCCGATGTCGACCAGCACGATCCACGGTTGGGGCAGGGCCATCGAATCGAGGAGCAGGGCCGCGGCCTGCCACAGCGCGAGAAGGATCAGGGCGGCGATCAGGATATCACGCTTGCGGCCCATCATCTTCCTCTTTCAATATCCGGCGCAACTGGTTGCAGTGGCGGAAAAATTGCTCGGTTTGACGGTATTCCCGATCGCCGGCCCCGGGGTTGTCGACGATCTCGAGGATCCGGCCGGGCCGCCGGCTGAGGACGATGATCCGCCGGCCGAGATAGACCGCCTCCTCGATCGAGTGGGTGACGAGGATCGTGGTGATCCGCTTGTCGCGCCAGACTTCGAGGATCAGGTTCTGCAGCCGCTCCCGGCTCAGGGCATCGAGCGACGACAGCGGTTCGTCCATGAACAGGATCTGGGGCTCGATCGCCAGGGCCCGGGCCATCGCCACCCGTTGCTGCATCCCGCCGGAAAGCTGGGCCGGGTAGTGACGGCCGAAGCCGGCAAGCCCCATCTCCGCCAGCAGGCCCTCGACCCTGGTGCGGATGCGGGCCTTCGGCGCCCCTTTGAGGGCGAGGCCGAGGCCGATGTTGTCGATCACCGTTTTCCACGGGAAGAGGCCGTAATTCTGCAGGATCGTGCCGGTGCGGGGGCGGCCCTCGATCGTGATCGTCCCCGCGTCCGGCTGCAGCAGCCCGGCCAGCAGGAACAGCAGCGAGGTCTTGCCGCAGCCGGAGGGGCCGATGATGGCGCAGCTCCCCTGATCCTCGACCGCAAACGAGATCCCCTGCAGCACCTGGCTGACCTCCCCTTCATGGGTGAAGGAGAGGCTGACCGCGTCGACCCTGATCATGCTCAGTTGTCCGGTTCCATGAAATCGGTGGCGACCATCTTGTCATACGGGATCGGCGCCGTCAGCTCCTTGGCGGCCAGCCAGCTCATGATCGGGGTGTAGAGGGCGGGACGGAACGGGGCCGGCGAGGGATAGCGGGGAATCGGGTAGGCCTTCGCGAGGTCCGACGGGATCCGGCCCGTTTCCACCACCAGCGCCCGGTATTTCTCCGGTGCGGCGTTGATGGCGGCCACCGCCCCGGCATAAGCCCGGAAGAAGGCGGCGACCTCGGCCCGCCGGGTGGTGAGGACCTCGGGCCGGAAGACGATCACCGTCTGCGACAGGCTCTCGTCGCCGGCGGCATCGGTGACGAGGACCCTGGCCCCCTTGCCGACGGCGATCGAGGCCAGCGGCTCGGGCAGGGTGGCGGCCTTGACCGAATCGGACAGCAGCATCTGCATCCGGATCGGCATCTTCGCCACCTCGATCTTCTTTACCTCCCCGGGCGCGAATCCCTGCTGTTCCAGCATCCGGTCGGTGACGTATTCGATGATCGTCGAGCTGGAGACCGCGATCTCGACCCCTTTCAGGTCGGCTGCAGTCGCAAGGCCGGATTTCGGCGAGGCGAGGATGGCGAAGACCCCCTCGGCCGGCCGGTCGCCGAGGCAGAGGGCGGTGATCTTCAGCCGGCCCCGCCCCTGGTCGAAGAGGATGGCGCCGATCGGATCGTCGATCGCCCCGTCGATCGCCCCGGCGGCCAGGGCGCTGTCTCGTTCGATGGCGCTCAGAAAGGGAACCAGCTCGACCTCCAGCCCCTCGCGGGCGTAGAGCCGTTCCTGCTCGGCGACATGGAAGGGGGCCGAATCCTCGATCTGCAGCAGGCCGAGTTTCAGCGGTTCTGCCGCCGAGACAGGGATGGCGGCGAGGAGGGTCATGACCAGAAAAAGCAGTCGTTTCATGGTTGCACCGATGATGGACAATGGCCGGCGGCCGGTTGTCGCTGGCTGAATATCACGAAACATCGACTCGATATGATCATTCTGTCTCGTAACAGCTGAGGATTTCGCCGAAGTACAGGGTATGGAAATCCTTCTGCGGGTAGAGCTTGTCGAGCGCCGGATCAAGGAAGGCGCTGTCCATCGCCGATTTGTAGACGATGCGGCACTCGTAGTGGACCCCCGGCACGTCGATAACCGGCGATTCGGTGGTGCGGGCCGGCTTCGGCTGCAGGCCGGACTCGGCGAATTTGTCCATGTCTCGCCCCGATTTGGTCCCGCACAGCGTCAGGGCCTTGGCGGATCCGGATCCCATCGGCACCGTGATGGTGAAATTGTCGGTCTTTTCGAGCAGGGTGAAGGTGTGGCGGGAATCGCGGACTGCGACCATCAGGACCGGCCGCTGCCAGATCCAGCCGATGGTGGCCCAGCCGATGGTCATGGTGTTGATGGCGTCGCCGGCCTTGACGGTGAGAAAGGCCCCGCGTTTGATCTGCTCGAACAGCGCATTGGTCTGGTCGAGGTAGTTGCGTTCGTTCATGGTTCTCTGCCTTTGCTGGAAGTTTGAGATGGATGGTTGCCGCGGTATCGGTTTTTCCCCGAGAAACTACTATAATTCGGAGCATCAGCGCAAGGCTGGAATGATCGGGGTGCCGAACCGGGCGGCGGGGGAAAGTGGGAAAAGGGCGAGATTGTCGCGGGCGCCGGGTTGATTCGTGACTATATTGTCGGCGTGGCGCCGGGGGAGGCGATGTGGCCGGGATCAAAGTCAACCGTGGAGGAATGTCATGGCACATGCGATCAGGATGGAGACGACCGGGGGACCGGAGGTCCTCCGTTGGCAGGAGTACGATCCGGGCGACCCGGGACCGGGCGAGGTGCGGGTCGTCCACGAGGCGATCGGCCTCAATTTCATCGATGTCTACCACCGCACCGGCCTGTATCCGGTGCCGGCGCTGCCCGTGGTCCCCGGGCTCGAGGGGGCGGGGATCGTCGACATGGTCGGCGCCGGGGTGACGGAATTCGCCCGCGGCGACCGGGTGGCCTATGCCGGCGTTCCCCTCGGTGCCTATGCCGAGGTGCGGTGCATGCCGGCGCACCGGCTGGTGCGGCTGCCGGATGAGATCGCCTGCCGCCAGGCGGCGGCGATGATGCTCCGGGGGATGACCGCCCGCTATCTGCTCAAGGGCTGCTTCACCGTCAAGGCCGGCGATACCATCCTGATCCATGCCGCGGCCGGCGGGGTCGGATCGATCGTCTGCCAGTGGGCCAAGCATATCGGGGCGACGATCATCGGCACGGTCGGCAGCCGGGAAAAGGCGGAAGAGGCCAGGAACTGCGGCTGCACCCATCCCATCCTCTACCGCGACACCGATTTCGTCGGGGCGGTACGGGAGATCACCGGCGGCCAGGGGGTGGACGTGGTCTACGACTCGGTCGGCCAGGCCACTTTCATGCAGTCGCTCGACTGCCTGCGGCCGCTGGGGACGATGGTCTCGTTCGGCCAGTCGTCGGGACCGGTGCCGCCGCTCGACCTCGGGGTGCTGGCGGCCCGTGGCTCGCTGTTTCTCACCCGGCCGAGCCTGATGCACTACACCGCCCGGCGGGAGGACCTGCTGGCCCATGCCCGCGACCTGTTCGAGGTGGTCGTCGCCGGGGCGGTCAAAATCCGTATCGGCCAGGAATACCGGCTGCAGGATGCGGCCCGGGCCCATCGCGATCTCGAGGCGCGAAAGACCACCGGCAGCACGATCCTGTTGCCCTGAGCGGAGGGTTGCGGCGACAGACCCGGTGCGAAACCGTTCGCGGGGCATCTCCGGTTACCGGTGAAGCGGACGGGTTCATCAACCATTACTGCAATGACAGAGGAGGGTTTCACTATGGCAAAATACGGTTTTCTCGGCCTCGGCATCATGGGCGGGGCCATGGCGGCCAATCTGGTACGGGCGGGGTTCGAGGTGACGGTCTGGAACCGCAACCCCGAGCGGTGCGCCCCCCTGGTGGCGCTGGGGGCCAGGCAGGGGAAGAGCCCGGCGGCGGTCGCCGCCGCCTGCGATATCACCTTCGCCATGCTCTCCGATCCGGCCGCCTCGATCGAGGTCTGCTTCGGCTCGGGCGGGGTGGTGGAAGGGATCGGCGGCGGTCGCGGCTATGTAGATGTCTCGACCGTCGACGACCATACCGCCCGCCGGATCGCCGCGGCGGTGGCCGAGCGTGGCGGCCGGTTTCTCGAGGCCCCGGTGTCGGGGACCAAAAAACCGGCCGAGGACGGGACCCTGATCTTCCTTGCCGGCGGCGATGAGGATCTGTTCGAGGAGGCCCTCCCGGCCCTCGAGGTCATGGGCAAGAAGAGCCACTATCTCGGGGCGGTCGGCCAGGGGGCGCGGATGAAGCTGGTCGTCAACATGATCATGGGCGGGATGATGACGGCCTTCTGTGAGGGGATGGCCCTGGGCCGCAAGGCCGGTCTCGACGGTCAGCAGATCCTCGAGGTCCTCGACGAGGGGGCGATGGCCAACCCGATGTTCCGGGGCAAGGGGCCGATGCTGCTGCAGGAGGGGTACCCGGTCAGTTTTCCGCTCAAATACATGCAGAAGGACCTGCGCCTGGCCCTGTTGCTCGGCGACGAGCTGAAGCAGCCGCTGCCCGGCGGCGCGATCGCCAACGAGACCTTCAAACGCGCCTGCGCGGCGGGGCTGGCGGATGACGATTTCGCCGCGGTGTTCGATGTCGTGAAATAGACGGATCGCCCGCGGCAGCACCGTGACATCGGAAGCGGCAAGAATCCCCGATCGTGCAGGGGGTCTCGCCACTTCCGATCGCCGGCCAGGATGTGGTGCCGGTGGCGCGGTGCGGTTCAGCGGATAAAGTTCATGTAGATCTTGTTCTCCATCTCCGGCTCCGGGATCGCATCGCGGCCATGCTCGACCAGCTTCAGCAGCCAGGCCATGTTGCGGCCGAGGACCTGCATGATCTGGCGCCCTTCCTCGTCCTTGGCCACCTCGCCGGGGCGGGCGCCGTGGATGACGTTCCAGTAATTGGAGGTCGGCAGCAGCATCTCGGTGTAGCAGAGGAAATTGTTCAGCTGGTTGAAGGCCGGCAGGCCGCCGGACCGTCGCACGGCCACCACCGCCGCCCCGACCTTGTGGCGCAGCATGCTGCCGTTGACCCCGGTGACGTAGAAGGCCCGGTCGAGAAACGATTTCATCGTTCCGCCGATGGCCGAGAAATGGACCGGGGAACCGAGGATGATGCCGTCGGCCCCCTTCATCTTCTGGATCCAGTCATTGACCTCGTCGTCCTGGATGCAGCGCTCGTTTTTGTTCTTGAAGCACTGGCCGCAGGCGAGGCAGCCTCTGATCGCCTTGTTGCCGACGTGAACGACCTCGGTCTCGATCCCGGCCTTCTCCAGTTCGTCGGCCACCATCCGGATGGCATGGAAGGTATTGCCGTTCTTGTTGGGACTGCCGTTGAATGCTACCGTCTTCATATTTCCTCCTGTTGATATCATGTGAACAGGCTGTACTTTTGCCTGCATTTGCACTATGATTGAACATATGTGCCGAAAGGTCAAGAACGAACTTAATTGTAACGTAGTATCAAAATAAGCACGTAGTATCTTTTTTGGAACTAAGAAAGGCGGGATCGGTTATGCAACCAGATCAGGGGATGGCCGAGCGCATGGTGTATCGGCAGAAGGAGTACCGGTGCGGGATCGATGTCACCCTGGCGGTGGTCGGCGGCAAATGGAAGGCCTCGATACTGTGGCATCTAGCCCAGCAGACGATGCGGTTCTCCGAGTTGCAGCGCCGGTTTCCCGACATCACCCGCAAGATGCTGACCCAGCAGCTGCGTGAGCTCGAGGCCGACGGCCTTGTCCATCGCGAGGTGTTCCGCCAGGTACCGCCGAAGGTCGAGTATTCTTTGACCGAAAAGGGCAGAAGCATTCACCCCATCCTGGAATTGATGTGCGACTGGGGTCAAGCCTATGCCCGGGATTGAACCGGCCGGTCCGCCGGGACGGGGAGGAGGGGAAGGATGGATCTCCAGCGCCGTTCACCGCTCGTTGCCGGTCGATTCCTTGTCCTGCGGCGTTTTGCTCTTGACCGTGATCCGCTCGACGATATTGCGATAATACTCATGCTGGCTGTTGATCGAGGTGGTAAAAGAGCGCTTCGCGTCGATCTTCATCATCAGGACCTCGAGCTTTTTCATCTGACGCAGGCGTTCGTGCTCGTCCTCGGTGGAGGTGATCAGGTCCTCAAGGCGCTTGATCTCCTTGCGTTCCTCCACCTCCGGCGGCAGGAAGCCGCCGTTCTTGAGGATCTTGTAGGCGATTTTCAGCTCGGCCGGGACGAAGCTGTCGTCCTCCAGCGGCAGCGGCTTGTACTTGTACTTCGAGTCGCTGAGATCGCGCTCCTCCATGGCCTGGAGGATCTTCTGTTCGGCGAGAAAGGCGAGGATGTTCATCGTAGGTCCTTGGCAAAGGAGTGGGGAACGGCATGCTGCTGCATTGTATCACAGGCGGGCCGGCCATGGTACCGGTATTGCACGACCGCCCCGTCGATTCGGTTTCCATGTCGCCGCTGCCGACCAGGGCGGTGGCGTGTGCCTGTATGATCTCAAAGGAGTTGCGCATGGTGGAGATGTCCGGCGGCCAGCAGGCCGCCGACCAGGAACTGCCGATTGTCCCGGCCGTATTTTCGGTATTCCTCAATATTCTCTTCGGCGGCAATGCCGTGGCGATCAAGTTCAGCCTCGAGGGGATGGGGGCCTTGACCACCGCCGGGCTGCGTTTTCTGATCGCCGCCATCGCCATCTCGCTGTGGGCCGTCGTCGCCGGCCAGCCCCTGGGGGTCGACCGAAGGCAGGCTGGACGGCTCGCCATCCTGGCGCTGCTCTTCATGTCCCAGATCGCCCTGTTTTACCTGGGATTGACGCAGACAACCGCCTCCCATTGCGTTTTGATCAGCAATCTCATGCCCTTTGTGGTCCTGCTGTTTGCCCACTGGTACATCCCCGGCGACCGGATCACCTGGCGCAAACTGGCCGGCATCGTCTGCGGCTTTATCGGCGTCCTGCTGGTGGTCCTCGACCGCCAGGGCATGTCCGCCGACCTCCAGGCCGGCGACCTGTTCATCCTCGGCGCGGTGATTATCTGGGGGATGAGCGCGGTCTATGCCAAACGGCTCAGTTCGACGGTCAACCCGGTGATGATCTCGCTCTATCCGATGCTGCCGGCAGTGCCGATCTTCCTGCTCGCCGGGGCCTTGTGGGACGACGGTATGATCCGCCGGATCGATGCCGGGATCGTCCTGGCCCTGCTGTATCAGGCCCTGGTCACCGCCTCCTTCGGTTTCATCGCCTGGAACACGCTGGTTCGGCGATACGGCGCCACCGCCCTCAACTCCTTCGTTTTGGTGATGCCGATCTCCGGGGTGTTCTTCGGCGTTGTTCTCCTCGACGAACCGCTGACGCCGCACATCATCGCCGCCATCGCCCTGATCGCGGCCGGTATCGCCGTCATCAACAGCGGTCGGAGAACCCGCCCGACTATCACCCCTTGCCGCGATTGATCGTCACGTCGAATTCCTCGAGCCTGATCTCGGCGTCCTTGCCCTCGCCGACGAGATGGAAGGAGAATTTCTGTTTGGCAATGGGGTTGTCGAAGTCGAATTCGATCCTCCCCTCCTCGCCGGCATGGAGCACGGGAAAGGGGGGATGGTCGATGCCGCCGACCTCGTATTCATACTGACGCATCAACAGCTTGAGGCGGATCCCCTCGGCCGAGGCCTTGAGGGCCTTGATCCTGATCGACACATGGACCTTCGATCCCGCCGGGAAATCGAGATACTGGGCCCCGGCGAGATTGTCGGTCCAGTCATTGACGATTTTTTCCGGCAACCGGCGGATCTCGCCGTTGGCGAAGCGCAGAACCTGCGATTTCTCCCGGCTGGCGAGCTTGTGGTCGAGGACGGTGGCGAGGGCATACAGCCGCGGGGCGTTTTTGTGATCGTCGCGACTGAAATCCTGCGGCAGCGGGCCGATGAGGCTGGTGGCAGTGCCGACGCCGCAGCTGCCGTTCTGGTAGCACTCGAACCGCCTCCCGTCGCTGGTCTGCCAGCGCAGCTTGTTGTTGGTGTAGGAGGCCATCTCCCGGGGCTGCCGATACTCGCGGAACATGCTGCGGCCGATGATCGAGGCCGGAGCATGAAGGCCGAGGTAGTCGAGGACCGAGGCCTCGATGTCGACCAGACCGTAGCCGCCCCCCTTGATCCTGGGCAGATCCCGGCCTTCCGGGGCGAGGATCGCCATCAGCCCCCAGCTGCTCGCCCATTCGCCGATATCGTCGCCGTGTGACTCGTCGGAGGTGATGATCACCAGTGTGTCGTCGAGGACCCCGTCCGCCCGGATCCCCTTGAGAAAATCGGCCACCGCCTGGTCGAGGATGGCGACGGTGGCGATCATCCGATTGGGGTATTTGGCGGCGATGTCATCCGGCACCGCATAGGGCTGGTGGGTGCCGACCGTCAGCAGGGTGAGGAGCCAGGGCTTGTCCGTGGCCCGCAGGTCGGCGATATACTGCCTGGCGCCGCGGAAGAAGACCGGGTCGGTCTTGCCCCACATGAAGGGGTAGGGGTCCGGCTCGGTGAACCATTCGTTGCCGTGGACCTGTTGGAACCCGACATTCGGCATGACCTGGTCCTTGCCCATGAACGCCAGCCCCGCCGCCTGGAGGTAGTGGGTATCCCAGCCGTTGGCGGCCATCTGGGCCGGTAGGCATTCCCGGGCCCGCTGGGGGTTGAACTGGAGCTCGAAGGCCTTCGACATGTCATAGGAAAATTTGCTGAAATCGCCGCAGAGCATCGAATAGAGGCCGCGGATGGTCTGGTGGCTGTGGGCGACGAAGTCCGGGACGAGGGTGGCGTCGGCGGTGGCGGCCGCCAGACCTTCCATCTGGTATGGTCCGGCCGGGACGTCGAAGGCCTCGCGGATCGCCGGCAGGTACAGGCCGGGAATTCCCTCGAGGGCGATGATCAGGACGTTTCTGGCCTTGCCGCGGCCGGCCAGCAGCAAGGTGCCGGAGAGATCGATCTGGCGGAGGGAAGGGGGCAGGTCGGCGACCGTCAGCTCCGCCTCCTTCGGGAGAAGAGAGGTCGCGGCGGTGTCGCTGATGAACCAGTGCAGGGGATTGAATCGGGCGGCGATGCTCCTGTCGTAGAGCTGCCGGCTGAGATAGCCCTGGGTGACCAGCAGCAGGGCGACGGTCACTGCCCCCAGCACCAGGGCGGCCCGGCGTGGTCGGCGGACCTTGATCAGGCCGGCGAGAATGGCGCCGCCGATCAGCATAGCGGTGAAAAACGGATAGGCCAGGTGCATGCCGGCGGCGCTGTTGCCGATGAAGTCCGGATCGGCGAGGTACTGCAGATCCTGCCACGAGGGAAGCCGCTGCATCGCCGCATACAGTTCCTGTGATCCGGCCTGGAAGAGGGCCCAGAGCAGGAGCAGGAAGAAGCGGGCCAGGCGGGGGCTGGCGATGGCGAGCAGGTAGACGGCGAGACCGATGGCGGCGTCGGACAGCAGTCCGGCCGGTTCGTTCAATCCATGCCGGAACAGGCGCCAGATACAGGGGAGAAAGCTCGGTAATGCCGGAATGATAAGGAAAATCTTGTTGTTCAACGTATCGATCCTCGTAATGAAGCCAATTGGTGGGTAAAAAACGACTAGAATAATCTCTCGACAGTCAAAAATTCTACGTAATACGTACTTAAAAATACGGAGCGATTTATAAGTTAACTATATGGTTTAAATTATAAATACACGATCCTGTCGTCAGGAATCCATTGATTCCAGTACGTCAATGCTGCTTGACGTACAAGTATGATGATCTCGTAAAAAGTCTCAAAATGGCCATTTTGATATCGCAACATATTGAATTTATTAGGTGCTGCTTTCTTAAAATGGGCTTTTTACGAAACCATCACGTTTTTAAACCCAGCAAAATCGAAACGCGGTAAAAACATATAAACGTACAAACATAAAAACGTATAAACACACAAATAAGCTATAGACATGACAA
The DNA here is from genome assembly GCF_053613775.1 of Desulfoprunum sp. Lineage (NCBI taxonomy): Bacteria > Pseudomonadati > Thermodesulfobacteriota > Desulfobulbia > Desulfobulbales > Desulfobulbaceae > Desulfoprunum > Desulfoprunum sp. The sequence goes on along the minus strand of NZ_JBSHXH010000004.1, from coordinate 754,664 downwards.
CAGATCGGCGGCAGCCGCGCTTTCTCGGCAGAATTCTGCCGAGAAAGCGCGGCCTCTAGGAGTCTGTCGGATTTGACTTATCGCTGCCAATTCCATCCTAACCGGATGGATTGATAAATTCAGCTACTTGATAATATATGTCATTTATCTGGCCATACGTTACCAACCTGGCTTGAAATACTCTCAGGTCGCCCTGTTCTTTGACATATTTTAGCTCTTCAGAGCAAACATCCGTTTCAAATTCCAGGCAATGGACACGAGTGTCCATTCGCCGGAGACTGCCTCCAGGCCTCGCAAGAAGAATTGTCGGAAGCCCAAGACATGTTTGATAATTCCGAATACCGGTTCAACCGTGCTCTTGCGTTGCGCATACACCTTGCGTCCCTCAACGGTCGCGAGTTTGTACCTCATTTTGTCTATCGGCTCCGCATCTTCCGGCAGAGGATCAGGATGAGAAAATCGACCGGCAAGAGGCTGGTTATGCTTGTCCCGATTCGGGGGAATAAACGGTTCATTCAATTCCGGATTTCTCGCAGGATGCCACATTGGCATCACTGTAATAGCCGGCATCAGCCAGCATGGTGTCAACCTTGCCGACTTTTTCCGGCAACTCGTTCAGGGATGCCAGGGTTGTGGCAATCTCCTGCTTGTCGTTCGTAGCCTGGCTTATATGAGCTTCGACAATACACATCGTGTCAACGTCAACCGCTGCCTGGCCGTTATAAGCCCGAACAAAACCTTTGTCCGAAGAGGGCATGATGCGGGACTCTTCGTCAGTCAAATTGACCTGATCATTTTTCCTGGGTCCCGGGGGTGGCGGTCTGGGACCCCCGGCCGCGAGGTTTCTTGCCGGTCTTGTCAGCCTTTACCTGACGTGCAGCGATTTTCTCCTCGTGTTCTTTTTGCTCCTGGGCGTATCTTTGGGCTGCCCGCTCCTCAATTTTCGCCTTCGCTGCCGCTATGGCTTGCAACCGGTCTTGACGCCGGCACAGTTCTTCCGGGATATCCATCCCGTCAGGAATTTTTTCGGAATCGGCTTCTTCGCCGAGACGGATAAGCTCTTCGACTTCGGTCCGCAGTTGTTGCTCGATTTTGCAGGCATGTTCCCAACTCAAGGCATGATGTTTGGAGGCATTGGCTTTTACCTTGGTCCCGTCGAGGCTGATTTTCCCCACTTTCAGCAGTCCCATTTCCCGGGCAAGCAGCAGGATCTGGACGAAAAGCGGTTTGAGTTGTCCGAGAAACCGTTTGCGGAACGTGGCAATGGTATCGTGATCGGGATGGGTGTTGGCGGAGATAAAGCGAAAGGCCACGGAATCATAGGTTGCTTGTTCAATCTTGCGGCTGGAAAAGACTCCGGTGGCATAGCCATAGAACAACAATGACAAGAGGATTTCGGGATGGTATGCCTTGAATCCCTTGCCCTCATAGGTTTCCGCAAGAGGCTGCAAATTAAGCTGTGACACGATATCGACAACAAATCTGGCCAGATGCTGTTCCGGAAGCCAATCCTGGATCGATGGAGGGAAGAGGAGCTGTTGATCTCTATTGGCAGGTATGAATTTTGGGCGCATAGTATTCTCGATATGTAGTCACCTGAAATTACACAGCAATTAACCATCGAGACCAGAAAATGTCAATTATTATATTGTGAGGTGGGTTTTGCGTTTCTGACCATTCACCCTGATCTTTGGACCATGGAGGAAATCGGCGGTCCAGAGCTGGCCAAAATCCTGATGGGCAAAGGCCCTTGCCGGCGGGTCGGTTTCGAGATGCGGGTCACGGTGCAGATTTGCGGTCGCCGCGAAGCGGTAGAGGGTTGCACGGGAGGGATTTACCATATCCCAAAGCTTCTCGTTGATCAGTTGACTGAGAAGACGGGCCAGAGTCCATCGTGGATGCTCTCCGCGTAACTCGAAAAGGCGGTCTTCGAGTTTTTTCGGAACGGAGTTGTGGCTGCCGAGGTTTTTCCTTGGCGAATCCTCCAGTGCAGGAAGACCTCCGTGTCGGTAGCGATAGAGCCATTTCCGAAGGGTCTCCGGTGAAAAGGTTACAGTTCTCCCGTCCGGTTTGCGAAAGGATCGTGAGGCAAGTCGGGTGAGCTCGTTTTGCAGGGTTGCATCCTCTTCATTCGGGTGAAGAAGACGGCTGATGATGCCGTATCGCCATACGGCTTGGTCTGTTTTTTCTGTTGTCATGGATGTCTCCGGGTTAAAGGTTGAAAAACCCGGCTATGACACCATATCTTACTGAAAACAGATAGGTAATTATTGTGTTGGCGCGTGCATCAGCCACCTCTTCGGGTACAAGCTTTGCGAGAAATCCCTGGTGAAATCAGGCCATGAGAGGAGTAGAATTGCGTCAGGATCAGGTCCCCGGCCGGCGATCTTCTTTTCATGGTCGAACCATGGCAGAAACTTGGCTCCCAGAGCGACCAGACGTTTGACAACCCCGCGGCTTAGACCGAAGATCCGAGTACATCTCGCTTGGCTTTGCTCTCTGATGGCCGACATACAGCGCCGGATAGTTTCCGAAAAATGACGAACAATCGGTAAAAACGGGTGCGGCAAGACCGAGAAGGTCTTCCAGGGACAGGTTGGCGATTTACAGCGAAATCGTGGAATTCGTTGTAAAAAAGATAACTTGGGATGAGCTCTTGGGTAACTTCCGTAACGGGTAATACAGTTCGTTGCGCAGTGAGGGCAGCGAATTGACGGTTCTTGCTTGCGTGAATTGTCGATTTCTAATAGGCTGATCATCATAAGAGGGGTTGGTTGTGGTTGATACTATTCGCGAAAATACTATTTATACCACTATCCCCCCTCTTATCCCCCCCGAAGGGGGAGAGGAGGAATCCCAGGCATTGGGCGGTTCCTGCTATCCACCCCACACCGCTCGGCTGGATACGTGTTCTTCTCATTTTCATTGGTCTTGGCTTTCTCGTATTAGGTAACGGTACTTGAGAATTTCGGCTGAATTTCAGGGACTGGAGGGAGATAATCTACACCCCATCACCCAGAAGATCATGGCCGACAAGGCGTTCGTCGGCCTGCTGCGCGGCACCGTCAACAAGGACGGGGAAGACATGGTGAACATCGGTGCCGTCATGGAGTACGGGGCCACCATCAAACATCCGAACGGCGCGACCATCATCATCCCCGCCAGACCCTTTCTGCATCCGGTGATGGAGAAGTACCGCGAGCAGATCCTCCAGAACTATCGCGAGGCGATCCGCTCCGCGCTTTGAGCCTCCGACACATCGCCAGCGCTTCCGGTAAGTAACCAGGCAGAAAACGGAGACGTCCCTTGAGCACGATACAGACCGTCACAGAAACCCTGATCCGCCTGGCCAAGCAGGCCATCCACCCGGACACCGTGCTGGTGTTCCCGGATGACCTGTTCGAGGTCCAGCGCACCCCCGGCGTCATCCTCCAGGGGCCGAAGCTGACGGAAGACCGTTTCCGCCGCAGCCAGAGCCGCTTGTTCGAGAAGAATGTCGCGGAGCTGAGTTTCGAGGAGTGCCGGTTTCCCCGGCTCTATCACCTCGATTTGGGGGAGCCGTGGGTGCCGCGCCCGCCACGCAGCAGCAGGATCAGCGGGAAGATCAACACGAAACAAACGGCCATGAGGAAAAAGACTCGATTGTAGGAGAGCATGCTGGCCTGCCGCGTGAGTTGCAGATCCATGAGCTTCATCGCCACCAGCTGGGCGGCAACCGGATCGGACCCGTGGCGGGTGGCGATGGCGGCATGAAACAAATCAAAATGGCTGACGCTGACCGGGTTGAAATTGGAAATATGGCCGACCAGCATGGCGCGATTGCGCGTCGCGCCCGACGTCAGTTGCGTGGCAAAAACGGCGATTCCGATGCTGCCGCAAACTTGGCGAATGACGTTATACAAACCAGTGGCGGCGGTCAGTTTGGGTCTTTCGATGGAGGAGAGGGCGGCCGTGCTCAGGGCCACGAAGATTAGTCCAAAGCCGATCCCTTGCATGAATTGCGGCATGAAAATGTCCCAGAAACTAACGTCCAATGACAACCACGACAATGCCAGAAACGAATAGATGCTGACCAGCAAGCCGCCACCGATGAGCGGGCGGGGACCGAGCCGGTTATATAACCGGCCGGCGACGGGGAAAATGATGGCCATGGCCAGACTGCGCGGCATGAGCGCCAAGCCGGCGTCCAGCGCCGGGTAGCCCAAAAGCTGCTGTAAGAAGAGTGGCATCAGAAACAAGCTGCTATTGAGGCCCATGCCCAGTATTCCGCCGATGGCCGTGCCGGAAGCGAAGGGAATGTTGCGCAGGATGCGCAGATCCACCGCCGGCTTGTCGGCGGTCAATTCGCGCCAGACGAAAAGGAGCAGGCCGACTGTGGCGGATACCGCCAAGGTGACGATGAAGCGGGATTCGAACCAATCCTTCTCCTCGCCTTTCTCCAGCATCAGTTGCAGCGCACCCAGGCCGACTACCATACAGATCAGCCCGGACCAGTCCAGGCCGCCCTTCTCCCGTTTTAAGTAAGGCGGATCTTGAATGAAACGCATGACCATCAGGATATTGACGATCCCGATGGGAACATTGATAAAAAAGATCCAGGGCCAAGAAAAATTGTCGGTCAGCCAGCCGCCCAGCACCGGGCCGCAGGCTGGCCCCAGAACCACGCCCAGACCGTAAATCCCCATGGCCATGCCCTGTTCTTTGGGCGGAAAGGTTTCGCGCAAGACCGCCTGCGAAACTGGAATGAGCGTCCCGCCGCCGATGCCTTGCAGAATCCGGAACACCACCATGGAAGGCAGGTTCCAGGCCAAACCGCAGAGCATCGAACTGGTCACAAAGAGAATCACGCTGAACATGTAAAAGTTCTTGCGGCCGAAACGCGCGCTGATCATCGCAATGATCGGCATGGTGATGACATTGGCGAGGATGTAGGCGGTCGCCACCCAGGCGATTTCGCTCACCGAAGCGCCAAAGTTGCCTTGCATGTAAGGCAACGCCACGTTGACAATGCTGGTATCGAGCGAACTCATGATCGTGCCCGTCATGACCGTGAGCGTAATGAGCCAGCGGTGGGAAGGGCCGTTCATGTCTCCGATGGACGATGAACTCAAAGTGGCGGGATCTTTCATCGCGAGACAGCTTTGCCGGCTCCGACGCTCGGCCATGCCCGCTCACGGACCGGGGTCGCCAGGTTGGGAACCACTTGGGCGTTCAACCGGTCCCCCGCTTGCCGGGCTGGGGCGGCGATATTCACCTCGGGCACCACGGACATGCCCGGCACCAGCAAATAACGCTGGGATTGGCCCGACGGGTCAAAGGCGATCTTGACCGGCACCCGCTGAACCACCTTGACAAAATTACCCGTGGCGTTTTCCGGCGGCAACAGGCTGAAGGCCGCCCCCGTGCCGTGCTGGACGCTATCGACATGACCCGAGAAGGGAACGCCCGGGTAAGCATCCACGGTGATGGTCACCGGTTGGCCGGGACGCATGCGCGTCAGTTGGGTCTCCTTGAAGTTGGCCACGACCCACAGCTCATGCGGCACAATCGCCAGCAGCGACTGGCCCACCTGGACATACGATCCCGGTTTCACCGCTTTGGCGGTGACAAAGCCGTCCGTGGGGGCATAAATGCGTGTGTAGGAGAGATTCAGCCGGGCCTGCTCCACCTCGGCCCGCGCCTTGTCGATCTCCGCCTGGGTAACCTTCGTCTGCGACTGGCTTTTGGCCACCTGTTGCGTGGCCGTGCGCGCCCCTTTCAGCCGGGCTTGGGATTCGCCCAATTGTGCCTTGCGCGCGGACACTTGCGCGCCCGCCTGGCGCATGTTGTCCTCGGCCGCCTTCAGGCTGGCTTCGGCTTGCCGGACCATGGCCCGTTGCGTCTGCACCTTCTTCTCAGCCGCGGCCAAGTTCGCCGATGACATCCGTTCGCTGGCCAGGGCATGATCCAACTCCTGCTGACTGACCGCTCCTGAACCCGCCAGTTTCCGATTGCGGCCAAGATCCAGCGCGTCCCGCTGCTGCTGCGCCTTGGCTGCGTCAACTTCTGCCTCGGCCTGGGCCAGGGCGGCCGTGGCCGATTCAATCTGCGCCCGGGCTTGATCGCGCTGACTGGCACTTGCGGCAGCCAGCGCCTGAGCGGTTTCCAGCAGCGCTCGTGCCGTTTCGACGTTGGCCCCCGCTTCGTCATTGGCCGAAGTGGCCGTGACGGTGGTCAAATCCACGTCGATTCGGCTGGATTGAAAGGTTGCCTGTGCGGCCTCGAGAGCGGCCTGCGCGGCTCCCAAGCGAGCCGCAAAATCTTCCGGCGCCAACTCCACGAGCAAATCCCCGGCCTTGACCCATTCATTGTCATCCACATGCACCTTGGCCACATGGGTGGCGACGCGGGGACTGATCGCGATAATATGGCCGGCAATGTAAGCGTCATCGGTGGACTCATGGCCGCGGGCATGGAGATAAAAATGAATGCCGATCACGCATCCAGCAACAACGATCAGGACCATGACCGCTTTCAGCATTATCTGGCGAAATTTGCGCGGTTTGTCGTGGTGGGGTGGCGCCGCCGGGAAGGACTCCGATGATTCCCGACTCGGCGGGGAGGTTTCAGTTTGTGTGGGCGTCATGGATCAACAGCTACTCCTTTAAGAAAGGTATATTGTGGCGATAAAAACGGCAAGCGACCCGCGTAGCATTCCTTTGGATCAGGAATCCTTACGGCTCAATCCCTTGCGGATAAATTGAGTGATGTGTTCCGTCACAACCTTCCGCTCGACTTTATTCATGCCGCCCGTAAAAACAGAACGCAGCAGGCCCTGAAGGTATTTCGTGGTCAGTTCCGGATGAGGATCCGTGAATTGGCCGGTAGCGATACCCTGCCGGATCAGTGACTCAATCAGTCGACTTAGTTCCTGACCGTTTTTCTCGCTTTGGGGGCGGCCGAAGGTCATCTCCGGCACCGTACGCATCAACTCGGAAAAATAGGGATTCTTAAAGGCAAAATTTACGTATTCCTCAATCAAAATCGCAAGGTCCCCCAGGGCGTCCTGGGCATCCTTTACGATCCGTTCGCGCAGACGGGTCAACAAATGCGCGAATCCCTGGGAAATCACGGCCAGATACAAGTCTTCCTTATTTTTGAAATAGGTATAAAGGGTTCCTTTGCCGACTTTTGCCGCTTTAGCGACGTCGCTCAAGTGCACCTTGTGAAAAGGTTCGGAGGCAAACAGTTTTGCCGCCGCCGCCAATATCGTTTCTTTTTTCTGATCGTCCAAAACTTGCATATCCTGGCTCCTGTTTGATCAAGGTTCCGTGTCTTCAAGGAGGGCTGCGGGATCGGATAACGGCGCCCCGGCGCCGGAGGGGATGGCGATCGACTCAATAAGCCGTTCCGCGTCCTCAAATCCAATCCGCTCAAAATCCATGGTCAAATGGTAATTGCGGGCATCGAACCAGTTGCAACCGGAAGTGATGCGGATATACTTTTCGCGTTCGCGATCGGCGCGCTCAATAACTTGGCGCGCTTCATCACGCGAGGACATCCGGTACAGTTTCATGACGCGCGCCACACGGAAATCCATCGCGGCATGTACGAACACGTTCAATACCCCCGCCTGGCCTTTGAGCAAGTGAAAGGCCCCATGCCCGATAATCACGCAGCAGCCGCGGCCGGCAAGGTCCTTGATGATGCGCTGCTCGGTAGCCAGCAGTTGCTCGTCGGAGACCACCCGGAGCGGTGGCGGCGTGTAAGGGCATTCGGGGGTTCCCACGGAGAAAATCTGAAACAGCCGGTCCCAATAGCTTTGCACCTGTTCGTCCCGGTAAGTCAAATCCTCGATGTCGACTTCCAATTTCTCCGCGGCCAGCTTAAGGATTTGGCGATCCGCGTAAGCATATCCCAATTGCCGGGCGACGCGCTGGCCCAAGGAGGTCCCGCCGCTTCCCAACTGGCGGGTGATGGTGATCACGTTCGCTCTCTCTGGTGTCATGAAATCCCGCTCCTTCATGGCTACATGGGTTTGGCCTCATGCTCCCGAGGTCCATCATGGCCTGCCGACCAATACCGACTGGCCAGTATTTAGTTACTCAAAACAAAAGGAGTTTTCAAGGATAAAATGGAACGGAAAAGGATGAATGGGTGCATCTCGCGGATCCGTGATTTTGAGTGTCCACAATCATAGACATCCTATCTCTAATCACTGGAGTTTAGAGTTTCAGAAACTACGTTTTTAAACCCCGCAAAATCAAAACGCGGTAAAAACGTATAAACACACAAATAAGCTATTGACATGACAACAGATCGGCGGCAGCCGCGCTTTCTCGGCAGAATTCGCTGAGAAAGCGCGGCCTCTAGAAGAAAAGATCAACCACTTCTTCCGGAGGCCGCTATGGGCGACAAGGAATACGCGACTATCCCCAGAACCCTGCTTGAAAGTATCACATTTCTCGCCAGGGCTCTACCGATTCGTTCCGTTCCGACCTTTATCGAACTGCTGGTCGGAGCGATGATTACCCCAGCCGGCTTTGTTACCGAAGCCTGGCTGGCGATCAAACCCCTGCGTAGCTGGACCGCCTACTACAAGTGGCTTCAGCAGGGGAAATGGTCGTGGGTTGCACTTGGGGTGCAATTGGCCGGATTGGTTGTGACATTTTTCCCGCAACCTGTCTGGTACCTGATCTTTGACGACACACTCGTCTACCGGGCCTCGAAGAAGGCACCCGGCAGTGCGATCTACAGGCAGCATGGCGCCAAGACCAATCGTCCGAAGTATGCCCGGGGACAATGCTGGGTCAGTATGGCACCGTCTATCGGTTGCGGCATGACGCATGCGGCGGTTCCCCTGTTGTCACGCTTGATGCGGCCCGGTACAACCCGGACCAAACTCGATGCCGCCGTACTGCTGCTGAAAATTGTCGCCCCGGTTTTCAACAGTGTCAAAGCCTGTACACTGGTGGATTCCTGGTACATGAAGCGTTTGTATCTCGATCAGGCAGAGACGCTCGGATTTCATTCCATCGGCCAGGTCCGACGGGATACCGCTCTGTATGATGCTCCAACACCAAAACGCGGTAGGGGGCGGCCACGGAAATACGGGGATCGCTATACAGCAGCACGGGTTGCTCTGCTCCCTGAACACCGGCAGCGGGATTTCCTCTACGGGAAATGGCAATGGGTTCGCTACCGGAGCACCGTATGTCTTGCCCGCTTTCTGAAAGGACGCAAGGTTCGGGCAGTCTGGATGCAGTTCGAGTCTGAAGAAGGTTTTCTCAGCAAGTCACGCCTGCCGCAATTGCTGGCAACCTATTGCGGTGAGCAAGTACAGCCACTGCTGGGATTGACTCCATGGCGCAAAAAAGACCAAGTCACTGCCGGTCTGGTTCGGCTCGGGCTGCAGTTGATTTTCGGCAATGTTCGGATTCGGTCATGGTGGAACCCGAAATGGCGAAAATTCCAGCATCCGGAGCACGGCCTGGAAGATGTAAATCTTTCGAAACCACCAGATTGTGTCGTATCAAAGAACAAAATGACCAAGAATACGTCGTCCACCGTTTCGAGAACGATTTGGTTATGAAACTCCAAACTTCAGTTTAGACTGTCAAGATAATCTAATCATCGAATAAAATCGATAAAGACGAAGAATCCTGGCGGCTGCCGGTCATCGTGGTGGACGCCCTCGTCATTTCCTGATACTATCTGGAGTCCTATAACCAATCCGGCACCTGCGAACAGACAGTGGCCGGGATCCGACAGGTTTTTCGCATGCATCTGAACCAGATTCTGATATTCGCCCTGTTCCTTATCGTGCCGCTCACGGCCGCCGCCGATTCCTCTACGGTGAAGACCTCAGCGATGACGGCGGACACCCCGGCCCCGGAACGTTTCATCGTCAAGGGCACTTCCATCATCGACCTCGCCCGGGGCGAGGCCCCGGTCTTCTTCAAGGGGATCGGCTACTCCCCCTACCTGCCGGGGGAGACCCCGATCTACGGCGCCAGTCCCGGCAACGACGGCCGCTATGCCGAGCATGTGCCGTTGATGCGCGATCTCGGGCTGAATTACATCCATGTCTTCCCGCTGAAGATGCCGGCGAAATTTTTCGAGGAGATGGACAAGACCGACCTTCTCTACGGTCAGGATATCTGGGTCTGGGCCTACGAGGAGGATTTCCTCGACGAGCAGTTCCTCAACAAGACCCTGAAGCAGATCTACGATGTCATCGATCACACCTATGCGGTCGGCCGTCCCGACCGCCTGGTATTCTTCTCCATCGGCGACGAGTTGCAGGCCGATGCGGTGATGCGGACCGACGCCCGCCATCCCGACGTGCGGGACTTCACCGGCCGCCATATCGTCGTCCGCAACCGCACCCCGACCGAGATCGCCCTGGCCCGCCTGATCGACGGGGCGATGGAGTACGAGCTGCAGCGCTACGGCCGCCGCCATCTCTACTGCCATACCAGCTGGACCCATATCGGCCCGATCGGCGACCGGCCTGATCTGGAGGTCCCCCGCGAGCATATGATCACCCCGGATCTCGGCGATCTCATGTGTCTCAACGTCTACACCTACGCCCGCGGCGTCCGGACCTCGCCCCCCGGTTCGATCACCGGCACCACCTACCAGGGCTATCTCGAAGACCTGGCGGCCAACGCCGGAAAGCCGATCCTGATCACCCAGGTCGGCCTGTCAACCTCGCCCTTCGAGCCCAAACCATGGGTCCCCGGGTTCGGCGGCCACCGGGTCGAGGATGTGCCGGACACCTTCCGTGCCGTATGGAACGATATCCGTACCGCCTGGGGCCGGGAGAAATTCGCCGGTCTCGTCTTCTTCCAGCTGCAGGACGAGTGGTGGAAGAGCGGCGAGGACCCGGCCGATTCGACTCGCCATGAACGCCAGGACCCGGAGGAATGGTTCGGCATCTATGAGGTTGTGCCCGAAACCAGGACGCTGGCCCCGAAAGGGGATATCCCCGAAACCGTCCGCTATCTCTTCAGCGACAACCAGGATTCGCCGCTGACCCCCGATCCCTGAGGGGACGACGGCCTCCGTTCAATCCGGCTTTTGACTTTTTCCCCGGTGCCAGCTACTATGGCAGTCTCCTGTGGACTATGTGTGTGTTCCTCAATCGTTAAGCATCGGACATGATCAGTATCGGACTTGAACACTTACTGGCCGGCGGCGACCGGTCTCTTGCCGGCCGGCGCCTGGGCCTGCTGTCCAACCAGGCCTCGACCGACCGTCGGCTCCGCCATGCCCGGCTGCTGCTGCAGTGGCGCTTCGGCCGGGGACTGAGCTGTCTCTTTTCGCCGCAGCACGGATTTTTCGCGGAAAAACAGGACAACATGGTCGAGTCGGGGCACTCGGTCGATGCGGAGACCGGGCTGCCGCTCTTCAGTCTCTACGGCGACAGCCGCCGGCCGACGGCCGAGATGTTCGAGAGAATCGACGTCCTGCTGATCGACCTGGTCGATGTCGGCACCCGGGTCTACACCTTTCTCTACACCATGGCCTACTGTCTGGAGGAGGCTGCCCGCCGCGGCATCCGGGTGGTCGTCCTCGACCGGCCCAACCCGACGGGAGGCGAGGCCGTCGAAGGCAATATCCTGCGCCCGGAATGTGCGTCCTTCGTCGGCCTGTATCCGCTGCCGATGCGCCATGGCCTGACCTTCGGCGAACTGGCGCTTTTCATCAACGGCGAGGCGGGGCTCGGCTGCGACCTCGAGGTCGTGCCGATGGAGGGCTGGCAGCGGTCGATGCGGTTCCGCGACACCGGCTTTCCCTGGGTCTTCCCCTCGCCCAATATGCCGACGCCGGAGACGGCCCTGGTCTATCCCGGGCAGGTGATCTGGGAGGGGACCAACGTCTCGGAAGGGCGGGGGACGACCCTGCCCTTCGAACTGGTCGGCGCCCCGTACTGGGACTGCCGCCCGATCGTTGAAGCCCTGGAAGCGACGCCGTTGCCCGGCTGCAGCCTCCGCCCCCTGGTGTTCGAGCCGACCTCGGGCAAATGGGCGGGGCAGGCCTGTGCCGGGTTCCAGCTGCATGTGACGGACGGCGCCGCCTTCAGGCCGTACCGGACGAGTCTGGCCCTGCTGCAGGCCGTTCTCCAGCTGTACCCCGATCAATTTCACTATAAGCAGCCTCCCTATGAGTATGAATTCGAACGCCTGCCGCTCGATCTGATCCTGGGAGACGGCGAGGTCCGGAGGCAGCTCGAGGCCGGGACGCCGGTCCTGGCGCTCGAGGATGGTTGGCGCCGGGAACTCGAGGCGTTCGAGGAGCGGCGGCGGCGATATTTTCTCTATCACTGAGCGTGCATGAGGTCAGTCCCCTGCACAATTTCCGATCGGTGGCAATATGAACATACAGGCGATGAAGATAGAAGAACTGGCGCGGCTGGTCGGCGGAACCCTGTCCGGCGATCCCGGATTGATGGTCAGCGGTTTCGCCCCGCTCGAGGCCGCGGGCCCGGGCGAGATCTCGTTTCTGGTCAACAAGGCGAAGATCGATGCCCTGAAGACGAGCCGGGCCGCGGCCTTCCTGGTGCCGATGAATATCGGGGATCTGCCCGGGGTCACCGTGATCCGGGTCAGGGACCCGAACCTGGCCGGGGCGATCATCCACAGCGCCTTCCTGGCGACTCCATTCCGGGCCGACGGCATTCACCCCCGGGCCCATGTCGGCCGTGACTGCCTGATCGATGCCGAGGTCAGCATCGCCCCGCTGGCAGTGATCGGCGACCGGGTCGGGATCGGCCCCCGGGTCAGGATCGAGGCCGGGGTCGTGATCGGCGATGATGTGGAAATCGGCGAGGAGACCATCATCAAGGCCAATGCCGTGATCTCCTCGGGATCGCTGGTCGGCTCCAGGGTCATCATCCATCCCGGAGCGGTGGTCGGTTCCGACGGTTTCGGTTTTGCCACCGATGAACGCGGCTGCCATGTCAAGCGGCCCCAGGTCGGCATCGTCCGGATCGACGACGATGTCGAGATCGGCGCCAATACCTGCATCGACCGGGCCGCCTACGGCGTCACCCGGATCAAGTCCGGGGTCAAGATCGACAACCTGGTCCAGATCGGCCATAATGTCGTGGTCGGCGACAATTCGATCCTCGTCGCCCAGGCGGGGATCGCCGGCTCGACGACTCTCGGCCGCAATGTCGTGTTGGGCGGCAAGGCCGGAGTCAAGGGCCATATCCACCTCGATGACCGGGTGATGGTCGCGGGCGGCAGCGGGGTCCATGACAACCAGCCGGCGGGGGCGGTGATCGGCGGCTATCCGGCGATCCCGATCCGCAAATGGACCAAGTCGGCGGCGCTCTTTGTCAAGCTGCCGGAGATCTGCGCCGAGATCAAGGAACTGAAAAAGGATCTGGCCCAGCTGCTGGGCCGGAACAAAGAGGATAGTGAAGGAGGAGGGAGATGATGGAAACGGTGGTGCCACAAAACATTGATATAGTCGAAATCATGAGGTTTCTCCCTCATCGATATCCCTTTTTGCTGGTCGACCGGATCGTATCGATCGATCCCGGCAGGGAGGTTGTCGGGCTCAAGAACGTAACGATCAACGAGCCGTTCTTCCAGGGTCATTTCCCCGGCCGACCGGTCTACCCCGGCGTCCTCATCCTGGAAGGAATGGCCCAGACCGGCGGGGTCCTTGCCTACTACGCCTATCCCGAAGCGATCGGCAAGAAACTGATCTATTTCGCCGGTATCGACAAGGCGCGGTTTCGCCGGTTGGTGACGCCGGGCGATCAGCTGAGGATGAAACTGGAAATGGTGAAACACAAGCGCTCGATCATGATCATGCACGGCCAGACCTTCGTCGACGACCAGTTGGTGGCCGAGGCCGAGTTGAAGGCCTCGTTCTCCTGATATCGGTTGATAGCGGCGATCGGGAGCTGCGCCCCGATGAAAAACTCCTTGCACCGATGGTCAGAAGACGGTAAGGAAAGCCTTTTTGTCCCCTGGCCTGTCCCCATCCCCTGAAGAGAATTTGAGAAGATATGCCTATCCATCCCACAGCAGTTATTGACAAAAAGGCCGAACTCGACTCCTCCGTCACCGTCGGCCCCTATGCAGTTATCGAGGCGGGGGTCCGCATCGACGCCGACAGCCGGGTCGAGGCCCATGCCGTCGTCAACGGTCCGACGACCATCGGCAGGCGCAACCTGATCAGCTCGTTCGCCACGGTCGGCGGCGCCCCCCAGGACCTCAGCTACAAGGGGGAACCGACCGAGCTCATCATCGGCGATGACAACCAGATCCGCGAGTACGCCTCCATCCACCGGGGGACGACCCATGACGAGGGCAAGACGATCATCGGCGACCATAACCTGCTGATGGCTTACACCCATGTCGCCCATGACTGCCGGATCGGCAATCATGTCATCATGGCCAATGTCGCGACCCTGGCCGGTCATGTCGAGGTCGGCGACCGGGCCTCGATCGGCGGTCTGGTCGCCGTCCACCAGTTCTGCCGCATCGGCAAATTCAGCTACATCGGGGGGGTCTCGGGCATCAGTCTCGACGTTCCGCCCTATGTGATCCTGGCCGGCACCCGCAACCGCACCCGGATTTCGGGGATCAACAAGATCGGCCTCAAACGCAACGGTTTTGACCGCGAGACCATCAGTAATCTTGAAAACGCCTTCCGCATCATCTTCCGCACCCCGGAACTGCTGATGAAGGACGCCCTGGAACAGGCGCGGAGCGAATTCCCCAGTTGTCCCGAGGTCCAGTACCTGATCAAATTCTTCGAGCAATCGAAGCGCGGCGTCGTCAAGCGGACGGTGGAAGACTGACCGGTGATGGGGAACGACCCGGGCAATATCGGCATCATCGCCGGCGGCGGCCAGTTCCCGCTGCTCTTTCTTCAGGCGGCGCGCCGGGCGGGGCGCACGGTCATGGTGATCGCCCACAAGGGTGAAACGGCACCGGAGGTCGCCACCGCCGCCGACGCGGTGTGCTGGGTCAAACTCGGCCAACTCGGCAAGGTCATCTCGTTTTTCAAGGCCAACCGGGTGTCCGAGGCGGTGTTTCTCGGCTCGATCACCAAGACCCGGATCTTTCGCGATGTCCTCCCCGACCTCAAGGGCCTGACGCTGTGGAACAAGATCGACCGCAAGCAGGACGACGCCATCCTCCGGGCCGTGGCCGGCGCCCTGGAGCAGGAGGGGATCACCGTGCGCGAATCGACGCTCTATCTCCGCCACCTGCTGTTCCCGCAAGGCGTCCTCACCCGGCGTAAACCGACGAAGGAACAGCGGCAGGACATCGAATTCGGCTGGCGCAACGCCCGGGCCATCGGCACCCTCGACATCGGCCAGTGCGTGGTCGTCCGCAACCGGACGGTGCTGGCGGTCGAGGCGATCGACGGGACCGACGCGACGATCCGCCGTGGCGGTCTGCTGGCCAAGGAGAAGGCGGTGGTGGTCAAGGTGCGCAAGCCGGGCCAGGATTTCCGCTTCGACCTGCCCGCCACCGGGCTGGCCACGATCACCACCCTGCGCAGTGTCGGGGCGGCGGTGCTGGCGGTCGAGGCCGGCCAGTCCCTGCTCTTCGACCCCGAGGCGATGATCCGGGAGGCCGATGCCGCCGGCATCGTGGTCATCGGCGTCACCGAGCGGGAAGACGGCACCCTGGACTTTTGAACGCATGCAGGCGATGATCCTGGCCGCCGGTTTCGGCACCCGTCTGCTCCCCCACACCCTGCTGCGGCCGAAGCCGCTGTTCCCGATCCTCAACCGGCCGCTGCTGCTGCTGACCATCAGCCGCCTGCGCAACTCCGGTTTCGACCGTATCGTCGTCAACTGCCATCACCTGGGGGAGCAGATCGTCGACCTGCTTCACGGCATGGCCGGGGTCACGGTGCTGCTCGAGGAGACCATCCTCGGCACCGGCGGCGGTCTGCGCGGTGCCTTGCCCCACCTTCACGACGCGCCGCTGCTGGTCACCAACGGCGACATCTACCACGATTTCGATTTCAGACGGCTCTATGCCGGGCATCGGGAGCGGGGCAACCGGGTGTCGCTGGCGGTCCATGACTATCCGCGCTTCAACACCGTGCGGGTGGAGGCGGGCCGGGGCGTCACCGACATCGGCACGAGCGGCGAGAACTGCCTGGCCTTCACCGGTCTCCATGTCATCGATCCCGAGGTCCTCGAGGACATCGCCCCCGGCCGCTATTCCTGCATCCTCGACCGTTACCGGCGCATGCTGGCGCTGGGGGAGGAAATCGCCGCCGTCAGGGTGGAAGGGTACTGGACCGACATGGGGACGGCGGAGGATTATCTTGCTCTCCACGGCGGCCTGCTGACCGGCGCCATCCCCCGCTGGCCGGAGCTCGGAGGAAATGTGGCAACGCCGTTTCTGTCCGGAGCGGGGACCAGGATGGAGGCCGAGCCGGAGTGGGAGGACTGGTGCTGTCTCGGTGATGTCGAGATCGGAACCGATGTCCATCTGGCCCGGGTCGTTGCCTGGGATGGGGTGCGGATTGCGAGCGGCCGCCGAATGGCCGACGTGCTGTTGTCGGCGTGAGGCGGCAGGGAGGCCACGAATGATCGGTGAAGCACAGCTGCCTGCAGACCTGGTTTCGATCCTGAAGGATGCCGGCCTGATCGAGGGCGGCCAGGAACCGGGATTGGCGGTCACCATGCTCGCCGCCGACGGGTCGACCCGGCGCTTTGCCCGGATCAGCCTTCACGGCCGGCCGCTCTGTCTCGCTGTCTTTCCCGAGGTGGCCGAGGGCTCGATGCTGGCCGAGGCCGTCGCCGCCTGGCGGATCGGCCGGCATCTGCAGCGGCAGGGGGTGCCGGTGCCGGAGCTGTACGGCTGGGACGAGCGCCGCGGCCTGATCCTGTTCGAGGACCTGGGCGACACCCGGCTGCACGATCTGGTCCAGGCCACCGATTTCGCCGCTCCCGGGCCCCGCAACCGCTTGCTGGGGATGTACCGGCAGGCGATCGATCGTCTCGTCGCGATGCAGATCGACGGCGGCGCCGGCCTGGATGACGGGTGGTGCCGGGACGCCCCCCGCTATGACCGCCAGCTGATGCTGGAGCGGGAATCCGGCTATTTCCTCCGCGCCTTCTGGCAGGATCTGCTCGCTCTCCCCGTTCCTGCCGGCATCGATGATGAATTTGCCGCCATCGCCGGGATGGCGGCCCAGGCCCCCGCCGGTTTCTTTCTCCACCGGGACTTCCAGAGCCGCAATATCATGATCAAGGATGGGCGCATCCGGATCATCGATTACCAGGGCGGCCGGTTCGGCCCGCTCGGCTACGATCTGGCCTCGCTGCTGATCGATCCCTACGCCGACCTGCCCCTTGATTTCAGCGGCCATCTGTTCCATTATTACCTTGATCGGCTGGGAGAGAGGATGATCTTCGATCCCCGGGATTTCCGCCGCCACTACTCCCTGCTGGCGCTGCAGCGCAACCTGCAGATCATCGGCGCCTTCGCCTTTCTCTCACGAGTCCGCGGCAAGCTGTTTTTCGCCGATTATATCCGGCCCGCGGTCGAAAAACTCCGGGCTCGCCTGCAGGAGCCGATCTTTGCAGGACAACGGATTCTGCGGGCGATGGCCGATGAGGCAGTCGAACGGATAGGGTAAGGAGGGTGTATGATGTTACAATGGATGAAAGTCGGCATGCTGGTTGTAATGTGCGTTGCTCTTGCCGGCGGGACAACGGCTACGGCCGCCAGCCTGGCCGAGCTCATGGCCAGGGCCGAGAGAGGCGATGTCCAGGCCCAGTATACGCTTGGCATGGCCTACAGCAAGGGCGAGGGCGTCCGGCAGGACTACCGCCAGGCGGTGGTGCTGTTTTCCAAGGCGGCCGATAAGGGCCACGCCGATGCGCGCTACGAACTGGCCCGCCACACCTTTTCCGGTCTGGGCACGGAAGAGGACAAGGTGAAGGCCAAACTGCTGTTCCTCTCCGCCGCCGATGACGGCAGTGCCGATGCCCAGTACCATGTCGGCGCCATGTATGCCAGGGGCCGGAGCGGCCTGAAAAAGAACTTCTACAAGGCGGCCAAGTGGTATGACAAGGCGGCGGACCAGGGGCATGCCGAGGCCAAGGCGCAGCTGGAAAAACTCTGTGCCGCCCGGCCGCCTGCCTGCAGGGACTTGGAGTAGCGGCGGGAACGATCATGACCGCGGCCGTGGCCTCTCCCTCGTCCCGGCACTGAAAACCGTGCACATTCTGTCCTGATCGGGTACATACAGCCTGTATCTCCACCAAAGGATAGAATCATGCCTACTTCTTCATGCCCCATCGTCGCCCTCGTCGGCCGTCCGAACGTCGGCAAGTCGACGCTCTTCAACCGCATCACCCGCTCCCGCAAGGCCCTCGTCGATCCCACCCCGGGGGTGACCAGGGACCGCCATTACGACCGGGTGGTGTGGGAAGACCACCCCTTCATCCTGGTCGACACCGGCGGCATCGACGACAACCCGGATGACGCCCTCGTCTCCCATATCCGCGAGCAGGCCCTGGCGGCGATTGACGAGGCGGATATCATCCTCTTCCTGATGGACGGCCGGGCCGGCCTCACTCCGGCCGATCACGCGGTGGTCGATATCCTCCGCCGCACCGACAAACCGATCCTGCACGTGGTCAACAAGATCGACGGGCCGGAGCAGGAGCAGGAACTGCTGGCGCCGTTCTACGAACTGGGGATCGAGCAGCTGTGGGCGCTGTCGGCCGAGCATACCTACGGTTTCCGCACCCTGATGGAGGATCTCGGCGCGATCCTGGCCGAACGCACCGCCGGCGAGGTCGCCATCGATCTGCCGGAGAACACCGTCAAGGTGGCCTTCCTCGGGCGTCCCAATGTCGGCAAGTCGTCGCTGATCAACCAGATTGTCGGCAAGGAGCGGATGGTGGTCTCGGAGATCTCCGGCACCACCCGGGATTCGGTCGACACCCTGCTGGTCCACGGCAATTACAGCTATCTGCTGATCGACACCGCCGGTATCCGTCGCAGGGGCAAGACCACGGAGAAACTGGAAAAATTCAGCATATTGAAGTCGCTGGCGGCGCTCGAGCGCTGTGATGTGGCAGTGGTGCTGATCGATGCCGGCGAGGGCATGACCGAGCAGGACACCAGGATCATCGGCTATGCCCTCGAGCAGGGCCGCGGGATGATCGTCCTGGTCAACAAGTGGGACCTGGTCGCCGGCGACAAGAAGCGGCAGGAGGAGATCATGGCCGAGGTCGGGCAGGCCCTGCCGTTCCTCGGGTTCGCCCCGCTGCTGACCGTGTCCGCCCTGACCGGTTACGGCATCAAACGGCTGTTTCCGGTGATCGGTTCGGTCTTCCGCCAGTTCAAGGCCAAGTTTGCCACCGCCGCCCTCAATCGCCTGCTCCGGGAGGCGGTCGAGGAGCATAATCCGCCGATCTACAAGAACAAGCGGCTGAAATTCTACTACACCTCCCAGATCGGCACCTGTCCGCCGAAATTCGTCATCATGACCAACAGCTCGAAGGGCGTCCATTTCTCCTATGAGCGTTATCTGGTCAACCGCTTCCGCCAGGGACTGGGGCTGGACAAGGTCCCGATCCGGATCTTTTTCCGGGACAAGACGGAACAAAGGGAGAAATAACGTTCAAACGATTAAACGTTCAAACGATTAAACGTTCAAACGATTAAACGTTCAAACGATTAAACGTTCAAACGATTAAACGTTCAAACGCTCAAACGTTTGGCCCTGGCCATCGCTTCCCGGAAACCCTCGGCCGAACGGCGGATGACCTCGTCCTCAACGCAGAAGGCGAGGCGGAAATAACCGGCGGCGCCGAAGCCGACGCCGGGGACGGCGAGGATCCGCTGTTCCTGGAGCAGGGCGATAAAGGCCACATCGTCGGCCAGCGGCGATTGGGGGAAGATGTAGAAGGCGCCCTTGGGAGCGGAGAACCGGTAGCCGGCCTCGCGCAGGATCGAACAGAAGCTCTCGCGCCGCCGGGCATAGATCGCGGTATCGACGGACACCCCCTGCAGTTCGGCGACGACCCGCTGCATCAGGGCCGGGGCGTTGACGAAGCCGAGGATGCGGTTGGCCAGGGTCATCGCATCGACCAGCTCGGCCTTGGCGTCGATCTCCGGGTGGACGGCGAGGTAGCCGATGCGTTCGCCGGGCAGCGACAGGTCCTTGGAGTAGGAAGAGACGACGATGCTGTTGCGGTAGGCGGCCATGACGCCCGGTACGGTGCTGCCGTCGAAGACGATCTTGCGGTAGGGTTCGTCGGCGATCAGGTAAATGACCGTGCCGAAGCGCCGTCCGGCCGTCTCCAGCAGCTCGCCGAGGGCAGCCAGCGAGGCGGCGTCGTAGATCTGGCCGGTCGGGTTGTTGGGCGAGTTGATGACGATCGCCTTGGTCCTGGCCGAGATCGCGGCCTCGATCGCCGCCAGGTCGAGGTTGAAGTCGCCGTCGGTGTTGACGGTCCGGCCGACCCCGCCGTGATTGTCGAGGTAGAAGTTGTACTCGACGAAATAGGGGGCGAGCAGGATGACCTCCTCGCCGGGGTTGAGCAGGGCCTTGAAGACGACGTTGAGGCCGCCGGCGGCGCCGCAGGTCATCAGCATGTCGCTGCCGGCGATGGTCACCCCCTGCTCGGCCGACATCCTCGCCGCCAGGGCCTCCTTCACCCACGGATAGCCGCCGTTCGGCATGTAGCCGTGGGCGCCCGGGCGCTCGTCGACGGTGATCCGGCGGATCACCTCGGTGAATTGGGGCGGCGGCGGCAGATCGGGGTTGCCGAGACTGAAATCGCAGACCTGGTCCGCCCCGAACTCGGCCTTCATTCTTGCCCCTTCCTCGAACATCTTGCGGATCCATGAGGATTTTCGGCCGAACAGCCGCATCTTCTCGGAAATAGCCATCGATACACTCCTTTTCCCTCGCGGGATATGCTTTGCCGCCGGACGGCCCTGCCGGGCCTGCCGGCGCGGCCCTACATCGCCTTCTTGAAATAATCGTAGGCCTGGTTGATTTCCTTCATCTTTTCCTCGGCCACGGCCCGGAATTCCTCGCCCAGATGGCCGACCTTGTCCGGATGGTACTGCATGCTGAGGGTCCGGTAGGCCTTCTTGATCGCCTCCATGTCGGCACCGGGCTCGAGACCGAGGACGCCGTAGTGGTGGGCCGCCGTATCCCGGGGCGTCGCGGTCGCCCCCGCTTCCCGACGGCGGGTGTACTTGGCCTCGATGGTCCGCCGCTCATACTCCGAGATTTCCAGGAATATACCAATATTACGGGCAATTTCAAGTTCCGGCGGCGGGATCTGGCCCTTGGTGGTGAGGATCTGGTAGATCAGCTCGAGCAGGATCAACCGCGGCTCGTAGGCGAAGCTCGCCTTGAACTCCAGCAGCAGGCTGTCGAGGGTCTGGGGCGAGGAGGTCGCCTCCTTGATCAGCTCCTTGATCCACATCATCTGGGTCTGGGAATACCGCAGATTGTACTGGAAGAAGCGCTGGATGGTCTGGACCTCGTCGCGGGTGATCTCGCCGTCGATCCTGGCGATCCGGATCAGGATCTGCACCAGCAGCCAGACAAAGCGGTTGTGGCTCTCGGTCTGCGACTGTTCGTAGGTGGCGACCCGTTTCTGCACCCAATAGGAAAAGCCCCAGAACAGGGCGATGAACAGCAGGATTCCGGCGAAGCCGGAGAAGATCAGGGCGCCGAGGAAATTGAACAGGGCTGGAGCGCCGCCGGTGACCAGGATGATGAGCATCAGAATCAGCAGGCATCCGCCGCATCCCGGCTGTTCGTGTCGTTGATAATTCATGGGATTGTTGTGGTTATCCGTCCGCTAGCGCTCGGGGAGCCGGCTCTCGAAGAGGGCCTCGATGAATTCGTCGGGATCGAAATCGCGCAGGTCTTCCATCTTCTCGCCGACGCCGATGAACCGGATCGGGGTCTGCATCTCCCGGCAGATATTGGCGACGATGCCGCCCTTGGCGGTCCCGTCGAGCTTGGTCAGGGTGATGCCGGTGATACCGACCGCCTCGTTGAACAGTTTGGCCTGGGAGATGCCGTTCTGGCCGGTGGTGGCGTCGATCACCAGCATCACCTCGTGCGGCGCCCCCTCGAGGCGCTTGCCCATCACCCGCTTGATCTTCTTCAGCTCTTCCATCAGGTTGGTCTGGGTGTGAAGCCGGCCGGCGGTGTCGACCAGGACGACATCGTAATTCTTCGCCTTGGCGATATCCATGGCGTCATAGGCCACCGACGAGGGGTCGGCGCCATCGGCGCGGGCGACGACGTAAACGCCGTTGCGTTCGCCCCAGATCTGCAGCTGGGAGACGGCGGCGGCGCGAAAGGTGTCGCCGGCGACGAGCATCACCGAGCGGCCGGCCTTGACGAACTTGTGGGCGATCTTGCCGATGGTGGTGGTCTTGCCGACGCCGTTGACGCCGACCACCATGATGACGAAGGGGCCGCTCTGAGGCATCACCAGTTCGGCATCGCGCTGGTAATCGGTGATGAACGACTTGATCTTGTCCTTGAGGGCGATCTTGAGCGATTCCGGATCGGACAGTTCCTTGCGGTGGACCTTGCGCCGGGCGTGGTCGAGCAGTTCCCGGGTGGTGGCGACGCCGAGGTCGGCGGTGATGAGCAGTTCCTCGAGATCGTCGAAGAGTTCGGCATCGATTTCCTTTTTGCCGAGGAACAGGCGGTCGAGCTGGTAGGTGAAGGCCTCCCGGGTCTTCGACAGCCTCTCGGCGAGCCGCTGCAGAAACGATGGCCTGGTTGTGGCCGCTCCAGCTTCTTCCGCCGCCGGTTCTTCCTCTCCCTCTTGTTCATCCTTTTCGTCGGTGGCGGGGACAGGTTCCATCGCTGTTGCCGCCTCCGTCACCGGTTCTGCCGCCGGTTCGGCACCGACGGGGAGTTCGGCGACCGCGTCCGTCGCCGCAGGCGCCGCTTCGACCGCCGGTTCCGGCTCCGCGGGTGCTGGCGGATGATCCGGAGACGTTTCCGCTGTCGCCGCGACGGGGGCCTGAGTGTCCGGTGGTGCTGAGGGAGCATCCTCCTTCTTCGAGAATTTTTTCTTGAACCAGCCCAGCATGGGATACCTTTAAGCAGAATGGAAGAGTGAGGATGGCAGGTGCGAAGCAGCATCGCTCGTCGTGCGAATTCATCATAGTACGAACTGGATCGGAAGAAATCAACAAAAAGAGGACAATGGAGACGGTGCGGCATGCCGTGGTTTTTCGGCGGATCCGCGACGATCGCCGCCTGACCGGGCGGAAATCGTTTGCATTTCCCGACATCGGCATTACTGTAGTTGGTGTTGCCCGGAGGGATGGTGAAGCCCGGGCACAGTCACTCTCTTTGTGCCCTTCAGGGCATTTTGTTTTTTTGTCGAAACAGGAGGAAGTACGATGGCAGATTCTTGTGGAAGTTCCTGCTCAAGCGCCAAGGCAAGCGGCTGCGGCACCACCAGGGAGGCGCAGGATGCGGCGCTGGCCCAGCAGGAAAACGCAATTACCCGATCACTGGGAAAGATTAAGAACAAGATCCTCGTCATGAGCGGCAAGGGCGGCGTCGGCAAGTCGACGGTGTCCGTCAATCTCGCCCTGGGCCTGGCCCAGAGGGGACACATGGTCGGTCTGATGGATGTCGATATACATGGTCCGGATGTCATCCGCATGCTGAACCTGAAGGGAACCCTCGAACCGCCGGCGACAGCGGGCGGCCTGGTCCCGCCGCTGCGCTATAACGACAATCTGAAGGTCGTCTCCCTCGAATACATGCTCAAGGATCGCGACCAGGCCATCATCTGGCGCGGCCCGCTGAAGATCCAGGCGATCAGGCAGTTTGTCGCCGATATGGACTGGGGCGAGCTCGACTACCTGATCATCGATGCCCCCCCCGGCACCGGCGACGAGCCGCTGTCGGTCGCCCAGACCATCCCCAACGTCAAGGCGATCGTGGTGACCACGCCGCAGAAGGTGGCCCTGGCCGATGTCCGCAAGTCGATCAACTTCTGCAAGACGGTCAAGGTCGAGATCACCGGCGTCATCGAGAACATGTCCGGCTTCGTCTGTCCGCACTGCAACGAGACGGTCGATATCTTCAAGACCGGCGGCGGCGAGGAGGTGGCGCGGGAATTCGAGCTGCCTTTCCTCGGCCGCATTCCGATGGACCCGCGGATCGTCGTTGCCGGCGATGACGGCACGCCCTACCTGTCGTCGAGCGAAGACAGCCCGGCCACCAGGGCGTTTGCCGGGGTGTTGAAGGCGATCGAGACCCGGCTGCCGCCGGTCAAGGCCCCGGTATCCCTGAACATGACAAGCGGCTGCGGTTGCGGCTGCGGCAGTTCCAGATAACGGCCACCGCCACCTGACCGGCGGCGGGCCATAGTTGCGGGGGAGAGGCGGCGCCTGTCCCCCGGCTAACTTTTCAGCACAAAAGGGTTATGCAGGCATGGTAATCAAACAGTTGACGGTAGGGAACATGGCGGTGTGCTGCTACATTGTCAGTTGTCCCCAGACCCGCCTGGCCGCGGTCGTCGATCCCGGCGGCAGCGAGGAGCTCATTCTGGCGGAGGTGGCCAAGGCCGGGCTCGATGTCCGGCTGATCATCGCCACCCATGGCCATCCCGATCACGTCTGCGGCAACCGCAGGATCAAGGAGGCGACCGGCGCCGAGATCGTCATGCACCGCGCCGACGCCGCCTTTTTCTGGCAGCCGGACACCCAGCATTATTTTTCGATGCTGGGGCTTGAACCATCCCCCCCTCCCGATCGACTGGTCGAGGACGGGGATATCATCGAATTGGGCAACGAGCGGCTGCAGGTGATTCATACCCCCGGCCACACCCCGGGCGGGATCTGTCTGCTCTGCGGCCACGACCTGCTGACCGGCGACACGCTGTTCGTCGGCGGGATCGGCCGTACCGATTTTCCCGGCGGTTCGCACCAGGAACTGATGAACTCGATCAA
The DNA here is from genome assembly GCF_053613775.1 of Desulfoprunum sp. NCBI lineage: Bacteria > Pseudomonadati > Thermodesulfobacteriota > Desulfobulbia > Desulfobulbales > Desulfobulbaceae > Desulfoprunum > Desulfoprunum sp. Next base: position 729,714 of record NZ_JBSHXH010000004.1, on the reverse strand, counting down.
GAATCGGCTGATGGTGTTGCCCGATGACACGGTCGTCTGGCCCGGGCACGGCTATGGCGGCAGTCGCTCGACCCTCGGCGAAGAACTGAAGACCAATCCCTATCTCTGATCCCATGATTCTCTTCCCATCAGTTTATTATGCGTGAAATCGTCCTCGGAACCGCCGGCCATGTCGATCATGGCAAGACCAGCCTCGTCAGGGCCCTGACGGGCATCGAGACCGATCGATTGAAAGAGGAGAAGAAACGGGGGATCACCATCGAGCTCGGTTTCGCCTTTCTCGATCTGCCCTGCGGCCACCGGATCGGCATCGTCGATGTCCCCGGTCACGAGCGCTTCGTCAAGAACATGGTGGCCGGGGTCACCGGCATGGATCTGCTCGCCTTCGTCATCGCCGCCGACGAGGGGATCATGCCCCAGACCAAGGAGCATTTCGAGATCTGCCGCCTGCTCGGGGTCAAGCAGGGGATGATCATCGTCACCAAGAAGGACCTGGTCGAGGAAGACTGGCTGGAGATGGTGGAGGACGAGATCCGCCAGTTCTTCGTCGGCAGCTTTCTCGAGGAGGCGCCGCTGGTCTTCGTGTCATCGATCACCGGTGAGGGCATCGACAAGGTCATCGAGGTCATCGACGGCTTTGTCCGCCAGCATCGTTTCCAGGAGGTCTTCGGTCCTTTCCGCCTGCCGGTCGACCGGGTCTTCGCGATGAAGGGCTTCGGCGCGGTGGTCACCGGCACCTCCATCTCCGGCCGGACCTCGCTGGGCGAGGAACTGCGGTTCTATCCCAGTGAGCTGGTCGCCAAGGTGCGGGGCATCCAGGTGCACTCCCAGTCGGTGGACGAGGTCGAGGCCGGTCATCGCACCGCCATCAACATGCAGGGGGTCGATACCGCCCAGGTCGAGCGGGGGATGGTGCTGGCCCCCCCCGGTTCGCTGCAGCCCAATTATATGCTCGATTGCGAACTGCTCTACCTCGGCTCGAACGCCAAGAACCTCAAGCACCGCACCCGGATCCGGTTCCATGTCGGCACCGCCGAGATCATCGGCCGGGTGTCGCTGCTCGACCGCGACGAACTCGAGCCGGGCCGGGAAACCGGGGTTCAGCTCCTGCTCGAGCAACCGATTGCGGTGTGGCCGGGCGACCGTTATGTCATCCGCAGCTATTCGCCGGTGACGACCATCGGCGGCGGGGCGATCCTCGGCAACGTGTCGCCGCGCAAGCGCAAACGGCTGGGTGAGGCGGACCGGCAGTACAACCGCGAGGTCTTCCAGGTCCTCCGCCATGGCAGTCCCGAGGATAGGGCCCTCCTCTATCTGCGGGAGAGCGGGGCCAGGGGCCTGACCTTCGACGACCTGGCGATCCGTTTCGGCCTGTTCGGCAAGCACCTCAAAAAAATCATCGATCCGCCGCTGTCAACCCGCAGGATCGTGGTCGTCGATTCGACCACGCAGCGCTACCTGGCCGCCGATATCGCCGATGCCATCCGCCAGACCCTGGTCGACAACCTCACCGCCTATCATCGGGACAACCCGCTGCAACTCGGCCTGTCGAAGGAAGAGTTGCGTTCGGGGCTCGGCCGCAAGGTCGACCAGAAGGTGTTCGGCTTCTGCCTGGGCGACCTGCTGCGCAAGGAGATCGTGGTCCAGGAGGAATCGCTGGTGCGTCTGGCCACCCATCGGGTGGCCCTGAAGGCCGACGAGGAAAAGCTGCAGCAGGAGATCATCCAGTGGTACCACGACAAGGGGCTGTTCACCCCGACCTTCAAGGAGACCATGGAGCACTTCGCCGCCTATCCGGAGAGCCAGGTCAAGGAGGTCATCGACCTCCAGCTCCGGGAAGGCAAGCTGGTGAAGATCAGCGAATCGCTCTACTACTCGAAACGGACGATCGAGCAGCTGATCGCCTCGGTCGAGGAATTCATCAAAAAGGAAGGGGAGATCGATGCCCCCGGATTCAAGAACCTCACCGGTCTGACGCGGAAATTCTCCATTCCGATCCTCGAATACCTCGATCGCATCAAGCTGACGATCCGGATCGGCGACAAGCGCATCCTGCGGAAGAAGGCCTGAAGAGGCCCTGCCCCGGTCGGGTCCTAGCGGTCGCCCGGATCGTCTCCCGCCTGCGGATGCCGCCAGGCGATCGCCAGAACGATGCGGCTGTCCGGGTCCAGTCGAAACGATTCATCGACGGCCACTCCCGGCAGGGCGACGACCTGTTCCTGCATCATCAGCACTGGATAATAATGGCGCATTTCCGATGATATACCGCGATCATTGAGAAAGCGGTTGACCTTTCTGCTGCCGCCTCGGCCCGAGGGGCGGAAGCGCTGCCCGGCGACGACCGAGTGCAGGCGCAGGGGGAACGAGATCCGGTCGGCATCGGCATAGAGCCGGTCGTCCCGGCCGGATGGGATCTCCTCCAGGCTCAGTTCCAGTACGGCTCCGATTTCGGCGATGGGATAGACCCCGGGGCCCGGAATCAGCGTATCGATTTTGACGGCGGCCATGCCGCTGCCGCGAAAGGCCTTTCTGCCCATGGGATAGCGGAAATCGAGGCTGTCTGTGGTTGTCCTCATTCGCAGTCCCCCGCCCAGGTGGACCTCGCGACCGGGTCCTTCCCCGTCGATCAACGACAGGATATGGTCGATCTGGCGGAAGGTCGGTCGGGCGTCGAGCGTCCAGCAGCAGCGTTCGATGATCCGCCGCCTGATCGCCGGGTGGATGGCGCGCAGGGGGGCAATCGGGATCGCGAGATGGTCGAGGCCCTTGTTTTCAATCAACGGCAGCGCCTCCTCGGTCAATCGGGTGAGAAGGTCCTCTTCCCCCTGCAGGATCTCCATGGTCTGCAGGATCGTTCGCCTGACCGATGGATTGAGCTGTTGTTCCAGCGTCGGCAAGAGGTCGAGGCGCACCCGGTTGCGGAGAAATCGCCGATCGAGGTTCGACGAATCGACGCAGAAAGGGATTCCCCGTGCACCAAGAAAATCAAGCAGGGTCTGCTTCCGCAGCTCGAGCAGCGGACGGATGATCCGCCCATGGCGAGAGCGCATGCCGGTCAGTCCTTTTTTGCCGCAGCCGCGCACCACCCGCAGCAGGAATTCCTCGACCTGGTCGTCGGCCGTGTGGGCGACGGCGATGAGGGCCGCATCATATTCGAGACGGATGGCCTCGAGGGCCTGGTAACGGAGGATGCGGGCCGCCTCCTCGAGGGAGAGGCCATGGGCTGTCGCGTAATCGCGGGCCGGGACGGCACGGCAGCAGAATCGGGCCCCGGTCTTCAGTGCCAGCCCGGCGACCATTTGCTGTTCGGCCTCGGTTTCGCCGGGACGCAGGCCATGATCGATATAGGCGGCGATGCAGTCGAGGTCGAGGCCGGATTCGGTCAGGAGGACGAGAAGGGCCGTCGAGTCCGGTCCGCCGGAGACGCCGACAACAACTTTGTCTTTCGCTTTGAAGAGCTTGTTCCTGATGATAACTTGTGATATAATCTTTCCAGTCACGTTGTTTTTCCGGGGGGAAATTCATTTTTTTTGAAAATTTTCGGTATATTGGTCTCTTGATGATCGATATACCACACTGCCGATGCAGTGGAAAGCCGTCAACATCAAGGCCGTCGCGCCAGGGAGCCCCCCGTGAAAATGCTCATCGTCGAAGACGAATTCATCAGCAGAACCTTGCTCGTCGAGATTCTCAAACCTTACGGAGTCTGTCATACTGCAACCACCGGTTGCGAGGCTGTCGATGTACTTGACCGGGCATACTCAGTGGACAGCCACTATGATCTGGTCTGTCTTGACATCATGATACCGGATATCGATGGCCAGGAAGTATTGAAAAAAATCCGCCGCATGGAAGCGAGCAGGGGTATCGGCGGCCGCGATGCGACCAGGGTCATCATCACCACCGCTCTGGATGATTCCTGTAATATCATCAAGGCATTCCTCGATGGACAATGCGACGCCTATCTGACCAAGCCGATCGATAGCGAAAAGCTGTTGTCGCATCTCCGTTATATGCAGTTGATTGGTGAACCGGCCCATGGCTACAGCTTCTGAGAAAACAGAGGGGCAACCGATGTCCGCGCGCCAGCTCAGCGACCGGATCAGACTCTTTCTCTGCGAGCAGTTTCAGCTTACGCCCGACCAGGTGGCGGAAATGATGCCGAATTTCATCGCCACGCTGTCCGTTCACATGGAAAATCTGGAACGGAGTCTCGCAGCCGATGATCCGCTGGTCATCGGCAAGGCGGGTCACACGATCAAGGGCGCCCTTCTCAATCTCGGCCTCACCGATTATGCCGAACTGGCCTATGCTATCGAAAAAATGGGCAAAGGCGGGGACCGCAGTGCTGATTACAAGGCTCTCGTCGCCAACCTGCGGCGCCTTATTACACCTCTGATCGGCTAGGCTAAACCGACCTCAGCCCGTCTTTTTTCCCTTTGTTCATCACATCTACTGCCCCGATCATACCCGGCGGCTTCTCTCCCGCAGGATATCCAGCAGCCTGACATGGATATTGTCGAAACCGCCGTTTGACAGGATCGCCACTACATCGCCGGCGGTAAGCACGGCCCCCAGGTGAGCGAGCAGGGTGTCGGTGTCGGCAAAGGCCCTGGCCTCATCCCGGCCGTTGCGGCGCAGGTCTTCGGCGAGCTGGGCCGAGGAAAACAAATCTTCGGGCGCGACGTTGGGGAGCGGCAGCGGTTCCCGCAGCAGGACCGCATCGGCGGCGTCGAAGGCCCTGACATAGTCCTGCTGGAAGATCGCCCGGCGCGACGAGTTGGTCCGCGGTTCGAACACCGCCACCAGCCTCCGGCCGGCATAGGCCGCCTTCAACGCCGCCAGGGTCTCGCGCACCGCTGTCGGGTGATGGGCGAAATCGTCGATGACGGTGACCCCGGCCTCGACCCCCCGCACCTCCTGGCGGCGCTTGACCCCGCCGAAAGTCGACAGTCCGGCCTCGATCCGACCGGCATCGAGGCCGAGATGGTGCAGGACGGCGGCGACCGCCAGCCCGTTGAGGCAGTTGTGACGGCCGGGCAGGCGCACGGTCAGGTCGGCCCATTTACGGTCATGGCGCCAGACGGCAAAGCGGGTCAGTCCTTCCTCGACGCGGACGTCGGCCAGTGACCAGGGGAGACTGCGGTGAAGACCGTAGCCCTCGACCGGACAGCGGGCCTCGGCGGCGATGGCGGCGACATTGGGGTCGTCGAGACAGGCGACGAGCAGGCCGTCGGCCGGGATCAGGCGGACGAAGCGGCGGAAGGTCGCCTTGATCGCCTCGAGATCGGTGAAGATGTCGGCATGGTCGAACTCGATCGAGGTGAGAATCGCGATCTTTGGTTGATAATGGAGGAATTTCGATCCCTTGTCGAAGAAGGCGGTGTCGTACTCGTCACCCTCGGCGACGAAGTACGGGCCGTGGCCGAGGCGGAAATTGCCCTCGAACTCGCGGACGATGCCGCCGATCATGAAGGTCGGGTCGAGCCCGGCCCGAAACAGCGACGAGGCCAGCAGCGACGCGGTCGTGGTCTTGCCGTGGGTGCCGGCCACCACCAGCGAGGTCCGGCTGCCGATGAAGAAGTGGGCCAGGGCCTGGGGCAGCGACAGGTAGGGGATCCGCGCCTCGGCGAGGGCCACCGCCTCCGGGTTGACCCGGGTGATGACGTTGCCGACGATGACCAGATCGGGCCGGGGGACGAGGTTCTCCGGCCGGTAGCCGCTGCAGGCCTCGATCCCCAGCCGGGCCAGGAAATCGGACATCGGCGGGTACACCTGGCGGTCGCTGCCGCTGATGCGATAGCCCGACTGCAGCAGCATGCCGGCCAGCGCCGCCATCGCCGTGCCGCAGATGCCCATCAGATGGATGTGGCCGATGTGTTCCGGCGCGCGGTTGAGCTCTGGGTCGATCATGGTTTTTCCTTGTCGATGCTGGCCTTGATGGCGGCGTGGATGCGCTTGAAGTCCTCCGGGAAGGAAGCCGGGGTGATCCGGCCGACCTCGATGAACTTGACCGCGACCTCCTTGCTGAGCTTGAGCAGATTTTCTTCCGACACCGAAGGGCCTGAAGGAACTGTATCGTTGCTGTCGTCTTTTGCCATGGAATGGGTACCGGGGTGGATGGCTGGAAGGACCGGCGTCTCTGCCGCGGGGAAGAAGGCCAATTCGTCACGGCTGACAGAGACGCCTCTCGTCGGGGATAACCGAGTCGGCCATCCTCGTGAACCGTTTTTGTATTACGGCAATTCGATCATTTTTGCGAGAATTTGTTGTCTGCGCCGGTGCCGCATCGATGGCCACGGCGACGGATCGATGACAAAATTTCCCTGACTTTTGACCGAGGTCAAGGAATCTGCCGCCGATAATGCCTATAGTGGAAACATGAGTGGCGGTTGGAGCGATCCGGGCAGCGGTCGCCGGCGCCTGCAGATTGTCCCCGAACAGAGGAGAAACGGCATGAAGGTCATCGAACTGGACAAGACACGTGAGTTTACCGAGGGCGGGATGAAGCGGTTCTTCCTCGTCGAGGATTCACCCTTTTTCAAGATCATCAATTTCAATCTCGCCGCCGGCGCGACCTTTCCTGTCCATTCGCACGATCTCGACGGCCAACTCTCGATCCAGGTCATCGAGGGGGACGGGGTCTTTCTCGGAGCCGATGGGGCCGAGATCGCCGCCAAGACCGGTGACATCCTGATCTCCGAGATCAGGGAGCCGCACGGCGTCCGGGCCGCGAGCGACATGCGGCTGGTGGTGACGATCGCGCCGCCGATCTGATCCTCTCCTCGGCTGAAAGGGATCGGTCGCCGCTTCGACCGCCGAGCCCTTCTTCCGAATCCCGAATGAACCCGGCTGCACCCGGTTGGGCCGAACCCGGCCCGGCGCCGAGCCGCTAGCGCAGAAATGAGCAGCAATAGTCGGCGAGGGTCGCCGCCTTCATCGTGAACGAGGTGCCGGCAGGGACCTCGAAGGCCTCGCCGCCCTGCACCGCGCGCCAATCGCCGTCGTCGCCGATCCGCATCTCGAGGGCGCCGCTGATAATCTCCATCAGTTCGGCCGCTGCGGTGGTGAAGGTATACTCGCCCGGTTGGATGATGCCAAGGGTCTTCGTCGTGCCGTCGGCAAAGGTGATGGTCCGGCTCGTGACCTTGCCGTCGAAGTAGATATTGGCCTCTCGTGCTACCGTTACATGTTCGAATACGGACATTGATCTCCTCGTATTCACAAAGCGATGGATGAAACCGGCCCGACCGCGTTCCCCGGTCGGCCGGACGAATCGCACGATAATAGCCGGTTCTCGTCGCTTGGCAATGGCTAACCGCTGCCGGGCGGAGTAATCTTCGCCAGCGGCGGGGGCGTCGAGGCGACTCAACGTCCCGGTAAACCTGACGCTTCGGCCGGCGGCAAGCCGTGCGCCGAAGGATCGGCGGTGATGGTCACTGCTGTTCCGGATCCATCCTGCCGTTTTCGGCGGTACGAATACCTGGAAGACGCCGCAACATCCTTGCAGTTTTCGGCAATGCCTGATAAAGAAAGGCAGAATTGCGGGCGTGCGGAGAATTATTACAATTCTGTTTGCTTAGATAATTCTCCTCTCCGGTGGGTGCAGTTGATGAAGGCAGGGCTGGGCCATGAAGGCGGAGATGGGACATTTGTAAGGAGAAGGAGAGAACCATGGATTTCAACAGAATCATGACGCGGGTGCAGGTCATTCTTAAAAATCCGAAGACGACATGGCCGGTGATCGCCGGCGAGCCGGCGACGGTCAAAGAACTCTACGTCGGCTATATCCTCCTGCTGGCGGCGATCAGCCCCATCGCCGGCTTCCTGAAGCTGAGCGTTTTCGGGGTCGGGGTGCCGATGATGGGCACCTACCGGATGGGCATCGGCGCCGGTCTGGGCAATATGCTGTTCAGCTATGTCCTGAGCCTGGCCGCCATCTACCTGGTCGGCCTGGTGGTCAATTTTCTGGCCCCGACCTTCGGTGGCGAGAAGGACGACATGCAGGCCCTGAAGGTCGTCGCCTACTCGTATACCGCCGCCTGGGTGGCCGGCGCCGCCCAGGTCCTGCCCTGGATCGGCATGTTCATCGCCCTGGCCGGGTCGATCTACAGCATCTATCTCCTCTACCTCGGCCTGCCGGTGCTGATGAAATGCCCGCCGCAGAAGGCGATGGGCTACACCGCGGTTACGATCATCGCGGCGATGATCGTCAGCTTCGTCATCTCGGCCGTGGTCGGCGGTCTGTTCGGCGGGATGGGGATGATGCCGGACGGACAGATGAACGGGCCCAGCCAGGGCAGCTTCGACAAGGACAGCCCCGGCGGCAAGGTGGAGGAGTGGACCAGAAAGATGGAGTCCGCCGGCAAGGAAATGGAGAAGGCCCGGCAATCAGGCGATGCGCAGCAGCAGAGCGAGGCGATGGGCAAAATGATGGCGACCGCCCTCGGCAACGACGGCCAGGTCGAAACCCTGGCCCCCGAGCGCATCCGGGGCTTCCTGCCGGAAACGCTGTCCGGCTATTCCCGGTCGTCGATATCGGCCGAACGCCATGCCGCCATGGGTTTCCAGATTTCGACGGCGACGGCTTCCTACGAGAACGGCAGCGGCGATACCCTCGATGTCGAGATTACCGACATGGGCCTCGTCAAGGGTGTGATGGCCTTTGCCGGCTGGTTCGGCGTCGAGCAGGAGAAATCGACGGATACCGGCTTTGAGAGGACCTATCGCAAGGGCAAGGATTTCTTCCATGAACAATGGGACAGCCAGAGCAACAGCGGCGAGTACGGGACGGTCGCCGGCGAGCGGTTCATCGTCAAGATCAGCGGCCCGGCCGTCGATATCGAGGTGCTCAAGGAAGCGATGAAGGGCATCGACCTTGCCGCCCTGGCGGCGCTGAAGGCTGAAGGGGTGAAAAAATAAGGTCCGGACGAGGTCGAGGTCGATGGTGATTTCGTGGATACAGGCGGCGATGCAGGTCATCGCGCTCGTTTGCGTGGTCTTTCTGCCCCAGGCCGGAAGTTTTGCCTACGGGGAGGAATATGCGGTGGTCGCCCGGGTCGTCGACGGCGATTCGCTCAAGGTTCGTCAGCCCAACAGATCGTTTCAGATCAGGCTGTGGGGGGTCGATGCGCCCGAACATGGTCAGCCGTATGCGGGTGAGGCCAAATCCCATTGTCGGCGGGTCGTCGAGGGGAAAAAGATCATCCTGCGGCGGAAATACCTCGACAAATACGATCGGGTCGTCGCCATGGTCTGGGTTGACGGGATGCTGCTGAACGAAGAACTGGTAAGGCAGGGGACGGCCTGGGTCCATGACCGCTATTGCGATGAAGGGGTCTGCGAGACGTGGCACGAGCTTGAGCAGGTCGCGAGGGTGAGGCGGACCGGCCTGTGGCGGGACGATTCGCCTGTCGCCCCGTGGATATGGAAGGGTCGGCAGCGGTCCGGAAGATCTCGGTCGGATTGATGGAAAAATGGCGGGGGATGCGGTATTATCTTTGCTCACGATTCCCGGCATCGCCGGCAGTCCGTGAAAATCGGAGATATTTCCTTTGTCGTTCGGAGACAACTCAGCGCAGGGAGTAGTGATGAAAAACAACAATCTTGTATGTGCCCTCCTGGCGGGCTCGCTCGTATTCGGCGCTTCGGTATTGTCGTATGCGGGGACGGTGGAAGGGAACCGGGAACAGTTGCTCAAGACCAGAATCTGCCCGTCCTGCAATCTCGCCGGGGTGAACCTGAACAGGGCCGAGCTTGCCGGTGCCGACCTCCAGGGAGCTGACCTGACCAACGCCAGGTTTCTCCTGGCCAATCTTGCCGGGGCCAATCTGCAGAAGGCCAGGCTGCGGGGGGCGAGGTTCGGCGGGGCCGATCTCGCCGGTGCCGATCTCAGGGGGGCGGACATCGAGGTCTCGGCCCTGAACGGCGCATACTATGAGGGAGCGGCCTTCGATCCGGCGATCGCCGCGGCCCTGGGACAGGGCGGCAAGGCTTCCGCCGGCCCTGCGAAGGATGCGGTCGAAACCGGTCAACCGGCAACTCCTGCCGATCCGCCGGCAGCCGTAAAAACGAAAGCGGAGCCTGTCCCAGCTCCGAAAACCGAGCCTGTTCCGGCCCCGGTGACCCGGGAAGCGGTGGAGCCGAGCCACCAGGACTTTGCCGACAGCGCAGCGGCAGCGACCGGGACCGCACCGATGGCCCCGGTCAGGGAAGAGGCAATCGCCAAGGAGCCGGAGGCCTCCGGTGCAGCCAGGCCGGTCGTCGAGGAAACGGCCGGGGGCGACGATCAGGCCGTTCCGCTCCCGGCCGCCGAAGCTGCAGGCGGAGAAGCTCCGCCGGTGAAGACCGCCGCATCGATGGGAGCGATTGAGATCGATGCGTCGCCGCCGGAACCAGAGGTCCCCGCCTCGACTGAGGCACCGCGCCAGGAGGAGGCGATCGTCGAAGAACAGCAGGGAAAGGTGGTCGAACCTGTAGCTCAGGTTGAACTGACGGGAGTTGCCGCCGCCGACACCGCGGTCGTGCAGGAAGAGACGGCCGCACAACCGGCAGCGGCCGAGGATACCCCGGCCGTACCGGCGGACAAGGAAAAACTGGATCGGCTTGCCACCCTGCTGAATACAAAACGGTGTTTCGGCTGCGATCTGTCGGGGCTCGATCTTTCCGATATGCGCCTCGGCAAGGCGGATCTGGAGGGGGCCGACCTGTCCGACTGCAACCTCGCCGGGGCCGATCTCGCCGGTGCCAATCTCAAGGGGGCCAAACTGCGCCGGGCCAAACTCAACAAGGCCGGCATGAAGGCCGCCGATCTGTACAGGGCGGATCTGACCGGTGCCGACCTCACCGACGCCGATATGGACAAGGCCTTGACCGATGACGCCGTCTTCACCGATGCGATCGGCCGGAGCGAGGCAACCAAGAAAGATTGAATGTTGGTACAGGAGGGAGTCGGATCGCCGCTGCTCCACTGACGGTCCGATTTTCCCGGTCCTTTCTCTGTTGCGCCGTCCGTTCTGTCGTCACCGTTGTCCAAAGGCATTCCGGTCTTCACCTTTGGACTTCCGCTCTGAATGTCACAACTTTCCGTTTCAGTCTGAGGTCGACACCTTAGGGGGCGGCCACGGTTTTTTCCGCTCCGGCGATGCTTGGTGCCGGCGGGACTGGAAATTCAAGCGAGGGAGGACAGGTTATGCAATCATATGCGGTGGCGGATCTGCTGCTCGAGGACGAGGCGCTGCGGGATGGACTGCAGATCGAGTCCAGAATTTTCACCATTGGCGAGAAGATCGAACTGTTCGATTATCTTCGCGATGCCGGCCTGAAACGGATCCAGGTCGGCTCCTTCGTCCATCCCCGGATCGTGCCGCAGATGGCGGATACCGACGCCTTGATCCGGACCCTCGGCAAACAGCCGGGAACGGTGGTCTCGGTCCTGATCCTGAATGACAGAGGTCTCGAGCGGGCATTGGCCTGTGGGGTCGAGCATGTGTCGATGTCCGTCTCGATCAGTGACAGCCATAGCCGGAAAAACGCCAAACGACCGGCGTCGGAGGCATTGGTGGAGCTGGTCGGCCTGATCGGCAGGGCCCGGGACGCGGGTCTCGAAGTGCGGGCAGGTCTGCAGAGCGCCTTCGGCTGTGTTTACGAAGGCGGGATCAAGGAGAGCGCTGTGCTGGCGGCGGCGGAACAGATGGTTGGCGCCGGTGCCAACGAGATCAATCTCGCCGACACCTCGGGGATGGCGACCCCGGCGTCGATCCGGTCCCTGATCGCCCTGGTCGCCGCCGCCCTGCCCGGGGTGCGGATCTCGTTGCACCTCCACGACACGCGGGGGCTGGGGTTGGCCAACATGCTGGCCGGGTACGAGGCGGGGGTGCGGACCTTCGACGTCTGCGCCGGGGGCCTCGGTGGTTGTCCCTTCGTCAAGGGGGCCGCCGGCAATGTTCCGACCGAGGATGCGGTCAACATGTTCGATTCGATGGGTATTGCCACAGGAATCAGTCTGCCGGCGCTGATGCCGGCCGTCGAATTCCTCGAAACGACCTTGGGCCGGGCGCTTCCCGGGCGGATGAAACGGGTCCTGGCGTTTCAGCGGGCGTGCAGCGCCGAGACAGGGGGCGCCGGTTGACGTCGGTGGCAGCGGCACCAGTCGAACAAAGAGTCAAAACAATGGGGAAAAGATTATGAGACAACAGAGCAGGAAGCAGATAAGGATACGAGGCGTCGTGGTCGGAGGACCTCTGCCGCTGATCTGTCTCCCCCTGGTGGCTGAATCCGGAGCTGAACTGATCGACCAGGCCGCAGGACTCGCGGCCCTGAAGCCCGATCTGATAGAATGGCGGGCCGACGGATTCGGCGCGGTCGAGGATGTCGCCGCCTGCCTGTCGGCCCTGGGCGAACTGCGCCGCACCATTGGGGAGATACCGCTCATTTTCACCTGCCGGATCGACCAGGAGGGCGGAATGCGGACCCTAGCGCAGGGAAAACGGCTGGAGGTGATCGTGGCGGCGATAACATCCGGCACCATCGATCTCGTCGACATCGAGCTGTGCAACGGCCCCGAGTTCATCGATGCGGTCAGAAAACACACGCAGGCGCACCGCGTCGCCCTGATCATCTCCTATCACAACTTCAAGGAAACGCCGGACGAAACCTTCATCTGCAACAAGCTGCTGGCCGCCTGGCAGGCCGGCGCCGATATCCCGAAACTGGCGGTGATGCCGAAGGATTACGGCGATGTCCTGATCCTGTTGGGCGCGACCAATAAGGCGAGGAACAGCGCGATCGACAGCCCGCTGGTGACGATGTCCATGGGGGAACAGGGGGCCATCAGCCGGCTGGCGGGCGGCCTGTTCGGTTCGGACATCACCTTCGCGATCGGCAGAGCAGCCTCGGCGCCGGGCCAGATCCCGATCGCCCAACTGCGGACCGGGATGGCGATCCTGTTCGGCGACCGCTAGGGCCAAGGGCGGCGGCCGGAGCAGGACCATCCCCGCTGCCGGACCGGGGCGATACCGGACGAATCGCTGGAGCCCCGGCGGGAAGTATGCTATATTCGAACTAAGTTACGGGAATAATGGTACATCTCCAGTTTTCCGGGCTCGGCCGACCTGAATTTCCAAACTCCGGTTGCGGATGGATACTATGCACAAAAACAGGAAAAATATCATCTTGACCGGGTTCATGGGTACCGGCAAGACGACGGTGGGGAAGGTGCTGGCGACCCGACTGGAGCGCGAGTTCATCGACACGGACACCCTGATCGAACAGCGCCAGGGGCGTACTATCCCGGAGATTTTCAGCGAACTGGGGGAGTCGGCCTTTCGCCGGATGGAAGCGGACCTGGCGAAGGAACTGGGACAACGGCAAGGACTGGTCATCTCGACCGGCGGCCGGTTCATGCTCGATCCGGAGAATGTCAAGGCCTTGAGCCGCACCGGCAGGGTGTTCTGCCTGGTAGCCACCCCGCAGGAGATCCTGACGAGAATAACCAGAGACGAGGGCCATCGCCGCCCGTTGCTGGAGGTCCCCGACCCGAGTGAGCAGATCGTCGAACTGCTGCAGGTAAGAAAGAGAGGATACCAGCGGTTCCTGAAAATCAAGACCAGCGACAAGTCACCCGACCAGGTTGTCGAGGACCTGCTGGATTTGATGGCCAGGACGCCGGAGCATTTCGCCGTCGATAACCCGGCGCAACCGTATGAATGTATCGTCGGCAACGGCATCCTGCCGTTCGTCCGCCAGTTGACGGGGACCGACGGCATGATGGTGGTGATAACCGATGCCAGGGTGGGGCAGCTGTACGGTCAGAGCTGCGGCGACATCGACCATGTGATCACGATAGCGGAAGGCCGGTCGCAGAAAACCATGGCCACGGTGCAAGCGATCTATGACCGACTGATCGACCTGGAATTCGACCGCTCCGGGACGATCGTCGCCCTGGGCGGGAGCATAGTCGGCGACGTCGCCGGTTTTGTCGCCGGGACGTACATGCGGGGAGTGAACTTCGTCCAGTGTCCGACGAGCCTGCTGGCGATGGCCGACACCAGTATCGGCGGCAAAATCGGCATCGATGTGCCGCAGGGCAAGAATCTCATCGGCATTTTCAAACAGCCGGCCATGGTCATCGCCGATGTCGCCACCCTCCAGAGCCTTCCGGCGCCGGAATTTGCATCGGGAATGGCGGAGATCATCAAGCACGGGTTGCTGGCCGACAGTGACCTGTTCGAAAGGTTGGAAAGCGGGGAGTGGGCGCTCGGCCCGGAATTTTTCCGTTCATCGTCGATGATCCGGTTGCTCGTCGCCCAGTCCGTCCAGGTCAAGATCGCCATCGTCCAGGAGGATCCCTTCGAGTACGGCAAAAGATCGCTCCTGAACCTCGGCCACACCTTCGCCCACGCCATCGAGCATGTCAGCGGCCACGCCATGCGTCATGGCGAAGCGGTCGCCATCGGCCTGGTGGCGTCGCTCAACCTGTCGGCGAGATTGGGCTTTTGCCCTGCCGAACTGCAGCAGCGGGTGGAGGTGCTGTGCGGCAGGCTCGGCCTGCCGACGCGTATCCCCCAGGGCTTTGCCCCTGCCGCTATCCAGAAGATCATGGGCCGGGACAAGAAGCGGCTCGCCGGCTCGCTGCGTCTCGTCCTCCTGCGGGCGATCGGCCGGCCCCTGGTCGTCAGCGACGTCCGCAACCAGGACATCCGCGCCACGCTGGAGGAGCTGTCCGAGCCGTAGGCGGTCGGCGTTGTTCCGCCGGGAAGAGCCGGGTTCGACCGGCCAGGGCCGCCCATCATCTCCCGCATCGCCAAGGGGGATCGTTCCTCTCCATCGCTGGCTGCGGCTTCCCGGCCCGGCCAAATGGGGGAAGACGGAAGATTTCACTGCCGGGCCATTGAAATGAGGTCAAATCAATCGCACTGTATCGAATGAAGCACATGGAACAGCTGACAGAGCAGATGCTCGGCGGTGTCAAGGTCCTCGACCTCTCCAACCTCATCGCCGGCCCCGGTATTTCCACCATCCTGGCCGATTTCGGGGCCGACGTCATCAAGGTCGAACACCCGAAGAGCGGCGATTACATCCGTAACTGGGGACATAAGAAGAACGGCGTGCCTCTGGCGTGGAAGGCGCATGGCCGGGGCAAACGACTGCTGTCGCTCAACCTCAATCTGCCGGAAGGGCAGAAGATCATCCGCAAACTCGCCGCCGACACCGATATCCTGATCGAGAGTTATCGGCCGGGCAAGATGGAGGAGTGGGGGCTCGATTACGACTCCCTCGCCAAGGACAACCCCGGGCTGATCATGGTCCGCATCACCGGCTGGGGGCAGACCGGTCCCTACAAGGACCGGCCCGGTTTCGGCACCCTGTCCGAGGCATTCAGCGGCTTCGCCCACATCACCGGCCAGAAGGACGGGCCGCCGACCCTGCCCAGTTTCGCCCTCGGCGACGGCATCACCTCGCTGGTCGGGGCCTATTCGGTGATGATGGCCCTCTACCACCGCGACGCGCATGGTCGGCCGGGGCAGGTCATCGATCTGAGCATTTTCGAGTCGATCTTCGCCGTACTCGGTCCCCAGGCCATCGAGTATGACCAACTGGGCAGGATCCAGGGCCGCGCCGGCAACCGCTCGACCCGCGGCGTGCCGCGTAACGCCTATATGACCGCCGACAACCGCTGGGTCGCCATTTCGGCCTCCGCCAGCGACATGGCCTTCCGCCTGTTCAAGGCCATCGGTCGCGCCGACATGGTCGAGGACCCACGCTACAACACCCCGGCCAAGCGGCTGGAAAACGGTGACGAGGTCGATGCGATCGTCGCCGACTGGATCAGGAACCGTCCGCTGCGCGAGGTGCTGTCCACCCTCGAGGAGTTCGAGGTGCCGATCGCCCCGATCTACGATATCGGCCAGATCATGGATGACCCGCAGTACAAGGCCCGCCAATCGATTATCGAACTCGAGGATGAGGATCTCGGCCGGATTCGGATGGCCAATATCCCGCCGCGGTTTTCGCGGACACCGGGTCGCATCCGTCACCCCGGCCGCCTGGCCATCGGTCACGACACCGTGGAGATTCTCCATTCCATAGGCATGAACGCCGGCGAAATCGAGGAATTGCGGGAAAAGGGCGTCATCAGGGCGCCGGTGACGGCCGCAAACCGACCATGAGGCAGGTTTGGTAAGAGGAGGAGGAGCCGATTCCAGCACCGGATGGACACCATGCTGAGCGATCGGCTCGCGATACTCTCGTCCTGTCGGGACACGACGGTTCTGCCGTCACCGGTGACCGCGGCAAGGCGTATCCGGCCCAGGGTGGCCATACCGATGCAATCCGCCTTCATCGTCGGCACCGAAGACGATGCCCGCCCGTTCGGCAAGGCGATGGCGTGGGGGCTGCGAGGTGGTCTTGCCGGCCAAGGCCGATCCGGGCGGCGGTCAATGGTGTCACGGACCACGGCGACAGCGGGGAAAGGTTTCTTTCCGGTTCTGCATGGCCGAGATGGCGAACATGCCGTGCCTCTACGGCACGGAAAACCTCACATTTTCCCCCGTTCGGGGAACAAGGACAGGATAATGGCGAGAAAAAAACTCAAGGAACACCTGATTAATCGTGAATGGTGCAAGGGCTGCGGCATCTGTGTGCGGTTCTGCCCCAAGAACGTGTTGGAACTGGACAACATGGAAAAGGCGGTGGCAGTCCGGCCCGAGGATTGCATTTGCTGCCGGTTGTGTGAATTCCGCTGCCCCGATCTGGCAATCGAAATAGTTGTTGAGGATGAAAACGATGAGTGAAAAACTGATGTTTGTCCAAGGTAACGAGGCCTGTGTCCAGGGGGCGCTCTATGCCGGGGTCGATTTTTTCGCCGGCTACCCGATTACTCCCTCCACCGAGATTGCCGAACTGCTGGCGGCCAGGCTGCCGGAAAAGGGCGGCAAGTTCATCCAGATGGAGGACGAGATCGCCTCGATGTGCGCGATCATCGGCGCCTCGCTGACCGGCCACAAGGTCATGACGGCGACCAGCGGCCCGGGATTCTCCCTCAAGCAGGAGGCCATCGGCTACGCCTGCATGGCGGAGATCCCCTGCGTCATCGTCAACGTCCAGCGCGGCGGGCCGTCGACCGGCAACCCGACCCACGTCAGCCAGGGCGACATCAACCAGGCGCGCTGGGGAACGCACGGCGATCACGGCATCATCGCCCTGACCGCCTCCAACCACCAGGACGTCTTCCGGATGACCGTCGACGCCTTCAACCTGGCGGAGACCTACCGCACCCCGGTCGTCCTCCTGTTCGACGAGGTCATCGGCCACATGCGCGAGCGGCTGGTCGTGCCCGATCCGGGGGTGGTCCCGATCGTCGACCGGCTGCGCACCTCGGTGCCCAAGGATGTCGATTACCACCCCTATCTGCCGCGGGAAGACGGCCGTCTGCCGATGTCGGACTTCGGCGGCCATCACCGCTACAACGTCACCGGCCTGTTCCACGACATGTGGGGCTTCCCCTCCAACAACCCGAGCGTGGTGCAGGACCTGCTCCGTCACCTGGTGGACAAGATCGACACCAATGTCGACGTCATCACCCGCTACAAGGAGCACTGTCTCGACGATGCCGAGTACATCCTCGTCTCCTACGGTTCGTCGGCCCGCTCGGCCATCCATCTGGCCAAGAACCGGCGGCAGAAGGGCGAGCGGCTCGGGGTCCTCGAACTGCAGTCGATCTGGCCGTTCCCGGCGGAGATGGTGCGGGCGAAATGCGCCAACGCCAAGGCGGTGATCGTGGTCGAGATGAACATGGGCCAGGTGCTGACCCAGGTCAAGGCGGCGGTCGACCAGCCGAACCGGGTGTTCCTCGCCAACCGCATCGACGGCAAACTTATCACACCATCCGACATCAAGGGACTTCTCCGGGTCATCCAGGGAAAAGGGGTATGACAATGGCTATCAAGGATTATTTACGGGAAAGATTCTTCCCCCACATGTGGTGTCCGGGTTGCGGCCATGGGACAGTATTGAACTCGCTGCTCCGGGCGGTTGAAGAGCTGGGCCTGAACAAATCGAATATCGTCATGACCTCCGGCATCGGCTGTTCGGCGAGGATCTCCGGTTATGTCGATTTCCATTCGCTCCATACCCTGCACGGCCGGGCGCTGGCCTTCGCCACCGGGGTCAAGCTGTCCAAACCCGAACTGACCGTCATCGTCCCGATGGGCGACGGCGATGCCCTGGCGATCGGCGGCAACCACTTCATCCATGCGGCGCGGCGGAACATCGATATCACCGCCATCGTCATGAACAACCGGATCTACGGGATGACCGGCGGCCAGTTCTCGCCCCTGTCCGGACCGGGCAAGAAGGCGACCACCGCCCCGTACCTGACCATCGACAACGAGTTCGACGTGGTCGAACTGGCGAAGGCCGCCGGCGCGACCTTTGTCGCCAGGTCCACCGCCTATCACTGCCAGGAGGCCACCAACTACCTCAAGCAGGCCATCCTCCACAAGGGCTTTTCGGTGGTCGAAATCCTCTCCCAGTGTCCGACCCATTACGGCCGCAAGAACAGGGAGGGGGACGCCGCCGCCATGCTGGAGATCCAGCGTGACAGTACCGCCAGGATCGGTTCCAAGGCCCTCGACGACAATCCTCATCTCATTCCCAGAGGCATCTTTGTCGACATCGAGAAACCGGAATATTGCGAGGAGTATAACAAGATAATTGACCGGGCAATGAAGAGGAAGGCATCATGAAACGCGTGCGACTTGTATTTTCCGGCTCCGGCGGCCAGGGCGTGATTACCGCCGCCATCATCCTGGCCGAGGCGGCCGTCATCGTTGAAGGGCTGAACGCCACCCAGTCCCAGAGCTACGGTGCCGCCGCCCGCGGCGGGGCCACCCGGACCGACATCATCATCTCCGAGGAAGAGATCAACTTTCCCGGGGTCACCAGCCCCAATATCCTCGTCTGCCTCACCCAGGAGGCTTACAGCCAGTATGCCTCCATCATCCGTCCCGGCGGCCTGCTGCTGACCGATTCCCGCTCGGTGAAGACGGCCAAGAAGACCGACGCCAAGCATATCGAGCTACCGCTGTACGACACGGTCATGGAGCGGATCGGCAAACCCATCGTCTACAACATCACCATGCTGGGGGCCCTGATCGGGATCACCAGCATCGTCCGCCCGGAGTCGGTGCTCGAGATCCTCAAGGAGCGCATCCCGCCGGACTTCCTGGCCATGAACCAACGGGCGCTCGATCTCGGCCTGGTCCTCGGGGCGCAGTACCGGTACACGATCTGATCAGGTCAGCTGAACACGGGAAGGGAGCGGCGGTGGCGGTCGGGATCAGCGTTCGATGTTGATGACGGTGACGGTGTAGGTGAGATGGTGGCCGGCCAAGGGGTGATTGTAGTCCACTTCGACCTCGGAGTCGGTTACCCGGAGGACGGTTGCCGGCACCATGAGTTCCCGGCCGTCCTTTTCCGTTTTGAGGGAAAGGACCATCCCCGGTTTGGGCTTGAGCTTGTCGATCATCTCCTTGTTGGTGATGACCTGGACCAGTTCTTTCTGCCGGGGGCCGAAACCTTCATCGGGTGAAATCCTGACCTTTCTGGTCTCGCCGCTATTCATGCCGATGAGGGCCTGTTCAACGCTCGGCGGCAGCTCGAGGTTGCCAAACCTGACCGTGAGCGGCTCGTCCGGGCTGACAACCATGAAGACCTCGCCGTTGTCGAGAGTGCCGGTAAAGGAGAGGGTAACTGTGTCATTCTGCTGGATCATGCGGTGCTTGACTCCTTGTTGGGTGAAGGTCGGGAACGGGGGTATCCTGGGCGCAGGCGCCGGCAGGTATATGCGTTTCATTCTATCTGCAACGGGTTGAACTGTACCTCGATTGAGCGCGAATTGGCAAGGTTTATGGGGTGATAACCACGGCGGAAGGCGCCATTTCTTGACAAAACGGGGTTGCGGGCATAGAATACATATTTTTTTGATTGATAGACATGCAGAGGAGCGGATTGCAGGGGGAATACTCTTTGTCCGGACCTGCCGGTTTCTTCTCTCGGGAATGGTGTGCCAATTATGAGGCTGGAGGAAATGGTACAGCTCAACTTTGCAAAATCGGCGGATGGTCTCATTCCGGCGATTGTCCAGGAGTATTCGACGGGCCAGGTCCTGATGCTGGCCTATATCAACAGGCTGTCCTGGGAGAAAACGCTCGAGACCGGGAAGGCCCATTACTGGAGCCGATCCAGGCAATCCCTGTGGCTCAAGGGGGAATCCTCCGGCCATGTCCAGCTCATCCGCCGGATCCTGGTCGATTGCGATGACGATACCGTCATATTCCAGGTCGAGCAGCTTGGGGGGGCGGCATGCCACACCGGCCATAAGAGTTGTTTTTACCGCAGGCTGGTCGGTGACGCTCTGCAGATCGAGGGGGAAAAGGTCTTCGATCCGGTAAAGGTCTACGGGAAAGAGTCGTAATATAAAAAAACAGCTGCCGGTATGCCGTGCAGAGCAATTTGATGGAGAACACACGATGAAACAATTGAAACTCGGACTGCCGAAGGGTAGTCTCGAAAATGCCACCATCACCCTGTTCGAGAAGGCGGGATGGTTGATCAAGCCGGCCGCCCGCAATTATTTCCCGGAGATCGACGATCCCGAACTGGCCTGTTCCATCTGCCGCCCGCAGGAGATGTCGCGCTACGTTGAGAGCGGCATGCTTGACGCCGGGATCACCGGCAAGGACTGGACGATGGAGAACATGTCCGACACCGTCCTCGTCTGCGACCTGATCTATTCCAAGGTCAGCCGCCGGCCGACCCGCTGGATCATCGCGGTGGCCGGCAATTCCGAGATCAGGACGATCAAGGATCTTGAGGGCAAGAAGATCTCGACGGAGTTGGTGAATGTGACCCGCCGCTTTTTCGAAGAGCAGAAGATCAATGTCGAGATCGAGTTTTCCTGGGGGGCGACCGAGGCCAAGGTGGTTTCCGGGCTGGTCGATGCGATCGTCGAGGTCACCGAGACCGAGAGCACGATCCGGGCCCACGGGCTGCGCATCATCCATGAGCTGATGACCTCGAACACCCAGTTCATCGCCAATCGGGGATCGTGGAATGATCACTGGAAACGTGAAAAGATCGAAAACATCGCCATGATGCTCCAGGGCGCCCTGCGGGCCGATCGCATCGTCGGGATGAAGATGAATGTCGCCAAGGCGAATCTCGATGCGGTGGTCAACCTGCTGCCGAGCCTCAACGCTCCGACCATCGCCGGCCTGTACAATCAGGAGTGGTATTCGGTCGAGACCGTCATTTCCGAGGACGTCGTCCGCGACCTGATCCCGAAGCTCAGGAAGAGCGGGGCGGAAGGGATCATCGAGTACTCGCTCAACAAGGTTATCTGAACAGGCCGGGATCATGGTTACGGTCTGATTTTCTTCACTTTCTGCGGTTGCCGGGGCCCTCGGCCACCGCTCTCTTCTGCTCCGACTGAAAAAGGCGATGAATTTTTCCGAGGTACAGTTTATTCTAAGCGCTCACTCTCTGAAGCAGCTTCCCGACCCGGGTCTGCCGGAGATCGCCTTCGCCGGGCGCTCGAATGTAGGAAAATCAAGCCTTATCAACTGCTTGATTGGAAGAAAGGCCCTCGTCAAGGTGAGTGGCCGACCCGGCAAGACGCAGGGGTTGAACTATTTCCTGGCCGGCGACGACCTCTACCTGGTCGATCTCCCAGGTTATGGTTTTGCCCGCGTGTCCAAGTCGATGCAGGACGGATGGCAGGACCTCGTGACGTCCTACCTTGAGACCCGGTCAACGCTGCGATGTGTCGTGGTGATCATTGATATCCGGCATGCCCCCAAGACCCAGGACACCCAACTGCTTTCCTGGTTGAAACTCAAGGGGATACCGTATTTGCCAGTGTATACGAAAATGGACAAGCTGTCCGGCAACGAACGCGTCCACAACGCGCGGTTGCTCGACAGTGGACATGATATTCAGGCTGGGAGCAGGGTGCTGTTTTCCTCCAAGACCGGGCAAGGGCGGGAAGAGCTGCTACGGGCAATGGCGGCTTTTCTGGATGGACAGAAACAAGGTTGAGGATCCGATGACAGTCCCGCAACAAGGTTTTTCAATGGTCCCCCGTGCAAGGGGGATAACTGTGAAGGGCGACAATGACGCTTATTGCAGAGTGGCGATGCTGGCAGATAATGCAGTGCGATCCGGATATCCGGTGCCCTGCGAAGGACGACAACCCGGCGGTGGAGTGCTGGGAAATCATCGGTTCCCATGACCCCTGCGCTTTCAATATCTGCAGGGACTGTCTGGTGTATGTGGCGAAAAACAGGGATTCCCGCCTGACATCGGCGGAAATTGTCGAAATCCTGTCCCGCAAGGGACTGTGCTGTTCTGCTGCAACCCTGAAATAGACCCGGGCCTCAGGATTCGCCGACCTGTTCGGGCGGCCGCTGTCGACTGCAGCCGCTGCGGACGGCGTTCGTCAGGAGCCTGAGGTCGGGCAGGGGCTTGAGGAAGACGGCAGCCTGATCAATCCCGATCTCGCGAAGCAAAGCCGGGATATGGTAGTCCATCGAGCCGGTGTGAATGAAGAAACGGATCGATGGCCGCAGTCCATGCGCCCTCGCGATGGTTTCATTGCCGTCGATACCGGGCAGGCGCAGATCGACGATCATCGCATGATCCCGGCCGCTTGGTTGGGCAACCCTCCAGACGTCAACCTGCCATAGGCCGGCCGGTTGCCTTGTCGTTGTATTTAAAAACGTAATGATGGGAGATGCGCGCGGTGAATGCGACGAATCCCCTGTGAATTTTCTCTTCTTTTGCAGGACGGTGATCTTATTGCCGCGATTGAAACCCTCGATCGATACTGAAAAAACACAACCGGCGAAGTCGAAAACGACATGGTCCTCCCCCTGTTCCGGAAGATGACAACATATCCTTCAACACTGCGCCATCACTGTCTGTCCTGAAATAATTTTTTAGTAAAATTCCAGTGAACTGGTACAATGCAGCAGCAGATGCCACGGCCATTGTCCCGGTTGTCATGCCGTAATCCATGAATCATTCATCTGGTGCCGGATCCTGATTTCAACCGCCCCTTCATTTTTCAAGTCCAGTCGGAAGAAAAGACCATGCAGGAATTGTCGAAATCGCAGAAGGCGAGAAACGCCATCCGCACCTTCAAGATCCTGGCCGACGCCCTCACCTTGCAAGGCTCCTACAAGCCGTCGGGCAAGGCCGGCGAGAAACTGGCCGAGGCCCTGAAGATGTTCAGCCCCGAGATCTACGGCTCGATGGCCGACCCGAGGATCGTCGAGCTCAAGGGGCTGGAGTATGTGATCGACCGGATGCCCCGGGGGATAGAGAAGTGCAACCGGATCATCCTCACCGCCCAGGAAGATTTCCAGGACACCTCGTTCGAGGAGATCATCCCCCTGAAACGGCGCCGGGTGTCGTATGCCGTTTCGGCAAAGGAGATGTGCTTCGTCATCACCCATGGGCAGAGCGAGATCTACGATATCCTGACCCATATCACCTTTCTCACCATCGAATCGCAGAAGATTCTGCAGCAGATCAGCAACCGGGTCGACGGCACCAGCACCGAATGGATCGAGCTCGAACGGATCATCGAACGGGAATCGGAGCTCAAGGACGATGAACTCGATCAGGCCCTGTGGAACCTGTCGATCATCCTCGGCCGGACCTACAAGGAGACCCGCAACACCTACGACTATCTCGATGCAAACCGGCGCCTGCACAACGCCAACAGCGGCCTGTTCAACATCATCCACACCCTCGGCAGGCGGATGATCGAAGAGCAGACCTCGGCCAAGGAGGAACTCACCATCTACTTCACCCCCTCCCTGCAGGAAATGATCGGCCATCACAAGTATGCCTCCCTGTGGGCCGGTTCGATCAAGGAGAAATTGTACGATCTGGGCTTCCAGGACCGGCCGGTGCACGTCATCAGCGCCAACATGCACTCCGTCCGCAACATCCTCTACGGTTCGGGCATGCTGCTGGCGCAGGGCGAGCCGGTTCCCGCCGACCTCTACGAGATGGTCGGGCAGCTCCGCAGCCAGGGCCGCAAGATCAGCGAATACGCCGAGAAATTCGGCTACATCTTCCACAAGGATACCTCGGGCTCGAACATCGACGTCAACATCATCGACACGAGCAGAATCGATGCCGCCACCCTTCATCCATCCCTGCACTTCAACCTTGAGCTGATCAAGCAGCAGCAGCCGGTGCTGCTGGTGATGGACTACGCCTTCGGCACCCAGGCCTTCGAGCTGATGGACGAGCTGCTGTGCCCGTGCCAGATCCAGGACAAGGTCATTGCCTTCAGCATCGAATCGATCTCGGTCATGGGCAAGGCCGGAATACTGCCCGGCAAGAAGGGCGACATCATGCTGGCCACGGCGCATGTGATGGAAGGGACGCCGCACAACTACATCGTCAACAACGATCTGACGGTCGACGATTTCGACCCCGGCGTCAACGTCTACTGCGGCCCGATGGTGACCGTCCTCGGCACCTCGCTGCAGAACCGCGACGTCCTCGAACGCTTTCATTCGTCGAGCTGGAAGGCGGTCGGGCTCGAGATGGAGGGCGGCCATTACCAGCGGGCGATCAGCGCCGCCATCATCCAGGGCCATATCCCGATGGACATGAAGACCCGGTACGCCTATTATGCCTCCGACAATCCGCTGCAGAGCGGCCAGACCCTCGCCTCCGGGCCGATGGGGGAGGAGGGGATCGTCCCGACCTACATGATCACCAAGGTCATCCTGCAGAAGATCCTCAATTACCCGGAATAGGTTCATGCCGATGAAATTCCGACTGGTCAACGTGTCGCCGTGGATTCTGGCCGCGGCCTGTTCCCTCCTCGCCATCATCATCGCCGTCTTCGCCGTCAACAACTACCATCGCGAAAAACAGCTGATGATGGAGATCCTGCTGCAGAAGGGGATCACCATCATCCGCTTCATCAACGCCGGTCCGCGTACCCGATTCCGCACCGCTCCCGACAGTCCTGCCGGCATGGAGCTGCAGTGGATGGAACAGGTGCAGCAGACCCTCGACCATGCCACCGAGCAGCCGGACATTCATCTGGCGATGCTGGTCAACCGGGACGGCGAGATCCTGGTCAGTTCGGACCGGGAAAAGATCGGCGGCAGGGTCGAAAAGGAGACCGATTCCTTCTTCGGGACGCTGCAACAGGAGGAGATCGGCAACGTCATCTACCGGATCGGTCGCGAGGCCAGGGGGGACAGCGAAGTATTTCAGATAGCCGCCTACTATGCCCCGCTCGGGCCGCGCGGGCCGGCCGGCGACGGCCACCCGCCGATGATGCGGATGGGGCGCGGCAACGGCGGGATGCGGGAGCACATGCTGCAGATGCAGCAGGGGTTCCGGAGGTGGCGGGAGGTGGCGGAGCAGGTGCAGGCGGCGAGATACGTCCTGCTGGTCGAATTGGAGATCGACCAGTACAACGCCGCCGTCAAACGGCAACTACTGCAGATCGTCATACTTTCCGTCGTCCTGCTGCTGGTCGGCGCCGGCGGCGGGCTGTCGCTGTTCACCCTGCAGGGGTACAAGGGGAGCCAGCTGAGTCTGCGGCGGATGCGGGCCTTCAACGATCTCCTGGTCTCATCGTTGCCGATCGGCCTGGTCGCCACCGATAGCGAGGGCCGGATCCGGCTCTGCAATCGGACGGCGGAGGAACTCATCGAAAAGACCGAGAAACAGCTGGTCGGCAAACGGCCGGGTGACGTCCTGCCGCCGCCGCTGGCAGTCCTGATCGGCCAATCGGAGGCGGAGCCGGATCGGCCGCAGCGGCGTGACCTGCTATTGGAGAGAGGGGAGGGGCGGTCCAGGTCCCTGGTCCTTGCCGCCCTGGCGGTGATCGACGGCGAGCAGCGGCACGCCGGGACGATGCTGCTGATGCAGGATGTCAGCGAGGTCAAGCAGCTCGAAGAGGAATTGAAGCGCAACGAGCGGCTGGCGGCGCTCGGGGAGATGGCCGCCGGGGTGGCCCATGAACTGCGGAACCCGCTCAGCTCGATCAAGGGCCTGGCGCTGCTGCTGAAATCGAAATTCACCGACAGCTCATCCGATCGCGAGGTCGCCGATATCCTGGTCCGCGAGGTGGAACGGCTCAACCGCAGCATCGGCGAGCTGCTGGATTATGCCCGGCCCGATCGCCTGGAGAAGGAAAAGGTCTCGCTCAACGAGATCGTCGATAAGGCGATATCGCTGCTTAAGGTCGATGCCGATGCGGCCGGGATCGCGATCGTGACCGAGTACAGTCCGCAGCCGGATCTGGTCCATGCCGATCAGGACAAGCTGAGCCAGGTCTTTCTCAATCTGCTGCTCAACGCCATCCAGGCGATGAACAGCGGCGGCACCCTGCGGGTCGCCACCGTCCGCGAACCGGCCCAGCTGCTCTGCCGGATCGAGGACAGCGGCTGCGGCATCGAGGCGGCACTGCTGCCGAAGGTCTTCGATCCCTATGTGACGACCAAGAGCGGCGGCACCGGTCTCGGCCTGGCGATGTCGGTCAAGATCATCGAGGAGCACGGCGGCCGCATCGACATCAGCAGCACCCCCGGCCAGGGGACGACGGTGGTCGTGGCGCTGCCGGCCTGGCAGGGATGAAGCGGCGGCGGCAGGTCCCCGGCCGGCCGGCCCTGTCGGGCGAAGCCGGCGACGACAAGCGGATGCGGGTCGTACAGTTCATGGCCTCGGAGGGATATGGCGGGGCTGAACAGGTGCTGATCGAACTCTCCAACGCCCTGGCCGAACGGCACGAGGTGATCGTCCTGCTGCTGCGCGATGCCGTCATCCAGGGGCGGTTTTCGCCGCGGGTGCGGCAGGTCACGCTCCGCTCTCACCCGACGAGCAACAACCCCTTCCTCCATATCGAACTGTATTCCCGGCTGAAGACAATCGCCCCCGACATCATCCACACCCATGCCGCCAAGGGAACGACCCTGGTCGCCCGGGTCAACCGCCTGCTCGGCTATTGCCACCTCGGCACCAAGCACAACGACCGAAAGGGGCGGATCTTCAATCATCTCCGCTGGGTCAGCGCGGTGTCGGAGAAGGCTGCGGCCTCGGTCCTGCCTCGCCCGGGGGCGGAGGTCCGGGTCATCCACAACGGAGTCACCGTCGAGGACTGCGGTTCAACGGAGAAGGATACGATCTTCACCATTCTCGCGGTCGGCCGCCTTGACCGGATCAAGGGATTCGATGTCCTGATCGACCAGGTGGCCCGTCTGCCCTTCGAATTCCGGCTGCGGATCGTCGGCGAAGGGCCGGAGCGGCGGCATCTGGAGCAACAGATCCAGGCCAGGAGGCTGGACGGCAAGGTGAGCCTCGAGGGGTTCCATGACGACATCCCCCGGTGGATGAAAAGGGCCCACCTCGTGGTCATCTCCTCGTATCAGGAGGGTGGACCGAAGGTCATGATCGAGGCGCTGTACTGTGCCGACATGCTGATCGCCACCCCGGTCGGGGCGGTGCCGGAGGTCCTGCCGGCGATGCTGCAGGTCGAGCAGGACAGGCTGGCGGCGAGGATCACCGAGGTCCATGCCGACTACGATCGCTACCGGGACATCTTCGCGGTGATTGCCGATCGTCGAAGGGCTGATTTCTCCTTACCGTTGATTGTCGAGCAATACTGTGCCTATTACCGCCATATCCTGGAGCACAGAAATCACTGAGCCGGGTGCTGAGGCGGGGAAGCCAGGAGCAGGGCCGAGAGGAAGGCGTAGAAATGGCCCTGGTGGGAATCGAAGAGAAAGGAGTTCATCAGGCAGCCGGTCGCCATCGTCAGGACGATGCCCTGCAGCAGGAACCGGCTGTGGCGGTTGAGGCCGGCGGCGGCCAACCACTGGCTGGCGAGCAGGGCGAGGAAGAGGGCCAGCCCGGTCAACCCCAGCTGGACGCCGATGAACAGGTACTCGTTGTGGGGGTTGTCGCTCGGCATGGTGTCGCCGCCGGCGATCAACTGCTGCTGCCGGACGGCGAACGAGCCGGTACCGTGCCCGAACACCGGTCGTTCCCTGATCAGGTCGATGCTGTTGCCCCACCAGTCCAGCCGCATCCCCAGGGACGAACGGGAGGTCCCCGGCTCGTAATGGATGATGTCCTGCAGCGCCTGCTGCACGCGCGACGAGATGTTGGTCGAGATCATGAAACCAGCCGGGAGCAGCAGGATAAAGACCAGGCAGCCGGCGATTCTCTTCCTCAGGTCGAGACGCTGCAGCGTGGCGAACCCCATCAGCACCGCATAGGTGAACATCCCGGTGCGGCCCGGGGCGATGAAGATGATGTTGGCGGTGGCCAGGAGGAAGACGACCGCCCAGGGGAGGCGCTGCCGCGGCCGGTCGATCGCCCGTTGCAGGGCCCAGAAGGCCAGCAGGGCCATGAAGAAGCTGTGGGTGATGTGGAAGAGCAGCGAGTTGCCGTACTTGGCGGCCGGGATGAGAGCCAGGCCCATGGCGTAGGAGACCAGCATCAGGACCACGGCCCCGGCGACAAACCCGTTCTCCGCCCGCCGGATGAGCGCCTGGTCGTCGAAGGCCAGCGACAGCACCAGCGGCAGCAGGAGCAGTTCCCGGTATTTCATCAGGACCGGGAAGGCCTCGCCCGCAGAGGCCGGGGAATAGCTGACGGCGACGAGGAAATACAGAAACAGCAGGGCGGCGAGCGCGGCAGCCGGATGCTGGCGCAGCAGGCGCAGCGCGACCGTCGCCCGGCCCGAGCCAAGCCAGAGAAGGACGACAAGGGCCGAGCACAGATCCATCAGTGAGGTCGAGAGCGGGATCCAGAAGCAGGTGGCGATGACGGCGAACCCGCCCCACCTGAGGCATACGGCCTGTATTCGCTTGGGCGTCATCTGCCGGCCTTCCTCCGCGCCGTCCTACCGGTACTGCAGGTTGTAGAGTTGTTCATATTCCCGGCCGAGGGCCAGCAGCTGGTCGTGGGTGCCCTCCTCGACGATGGCGCCGTCCTTGATGACGATGATCCGGTCGGCATTGATGATGGTCGACAGGCGATGGGCGATGACGAAGGTGGTCTTGTCCTTCATCAGGTTTTCGAGGGCCTTCTGGACCTCCCGTTCCGATTCGGTGTCGAGGGCCGAGGTCGCCTCGTCGAGGATCAGGATCGGGGCGTTCTTGAGGATCGCCCGGGCGATCGATACCCGCTGGCGTTCGCCGCCGGAGAGGCGGGCGCCGCCCTCGCCGATGACCGTGTCGAACCCCTGCGGCAGGTTGGTGATGAAGTCGAGGGCATGGGCCGCCGTCGCCGCCCGGATCAGTTCCTCCTCGCTGCAGTCAAGATCGCCGTAGGCGATGTTGTTGCGGACGGTGTCGTTGAAGAGGATCGTCTGCTGGGTGACCATCGCGATCTGGCCCCGGAGCGACTGGAGGGTGACATCGCGGATGTCGACGCCGTCGATCAGGATCGCCCCCTGCCTGAGGTCGAGGAAGCGGGGGATCAGGTTGGTCAGGGTCGTCTTGCCGCCGCCGCTCGGGCCGACGATGGCCAGGGCCTGGCCGGCCGGAACGACCAGGTTGATACCGGTGAGGACCGGTCCCTCGTTGTCGTAGCTGAAGGTGACGTTGTTGAACTCGATCGTCTTTTTGAACGGCGGCAGGATCGTCGCCCCCGGCCGGTCGGCGATCGCCGGCTCGATGTCGAGCAGGGCGAAGACCCGGGTGGCGGCCGCCATGCCCTGCTGGATGGTGGAGTTGATCCGACTGACCCCCTTGACCGGCTCGTAGGCCGAGATCAGGGCGGTGAGGAAGGCGAAAAAGGTGCCGGGGGTGGCGCCGCCGTGGATGACCTCGTTGCCGCCGAACCAGATGATCAGGGCGATGGCGACGCCGCCGATGAACTCCATCAGCGGGTGCTGCATGCTGCGGAAGCGGGCGTCCTGGATGATGACGGCGAACAGGGTGCCGATCCGGTCGCGGAAGCGCCGGCCCTCGTACTGTTCGCGGCCGAAGGCCTTGACGATGCGGTTGCCGGTGATGGTCTCGTAGAGGATGTTGGTGACATGGGCGGTCTCCTCCTGGGTCCTGGTGCTCAGACTGCGGAAGATCCGGCCGAACTTGACGATCGGGTAGGCGGCGATCGGCAGGATGATGAAGGAGAACATCGCCAGCTTCCAGTTCATGTAGAAGACGACGCCGAGGAGGACGATCACCTGGAAGAAGTCGCGCAGGGTGCCGACCAGGGCGTTGGAGACCGCCTGCTGCATCAGGGTGATGTCGGAGATGATGCGCGAGATCAGGGTCCCGGTCGGCATGTAATGGAAGAACGACAGCGGCTGGCGGTGGATGTGCTCGAACACCTGGACCCGCAGGTCGCGGATCACCGACTGGCCGACCTTTTCGAGGAGAAAGTAGTAGGCATAGTAGCAGAGGCTCTTGAGGAGGAAGATCAGGACGATGACCAGCGGCAGGACGTTGAGGAAAAAGACGTTCTTTTCCATGAAGATCTTGTCGAGCAGATCCTTGACCAGATAGGCCTGGGCCCCGGTCAGGGCGGCGACGAAGATCATCCCGACCATGGCGATGAAGAGCCGTGACTGGTAGGGCCGGATGACCGCATAGATCCTGCGCAGAATTTCCTTGTTTGTCATGTGGGACTTTGATGCTAAAGTTGTTCGGCCGGCAGGGGCCGGAAGCGGGCCTGCAAATTCGCGACTAGTAATACACCACTCGGGTGCAATTCCAAAGTGATATTTCCCGGCAGGGACGCGGATCTCTGCCGATATCGGCCGGTCCGGCGACCGTCGCCGGCAGGGGTCGACGCCAGGGAGACCGTTCGGAGAACACTGCATGATTCATGAGTTGCCGCTGCTCGGCCGGACCAAGGATGCCGCGCTGGGGGAGGGGATCGACGACTATTGCCGGCGGCTGCGCCACTATACCACCCTGTCGGTGCGGCTGTTGAAGGACCCGGGCAAAACCCGGGGCCGAAGCGAGGATCTGGTGGAGAGCGAAGGCCGGCTGCTGCTCAAGACCGTCCCCCCCGGCGCCTTTGTCGTCGTCCTCGACGCCGGCGGCGGCCAGTACACCTCGGAGCAGTTCGCCGCCCTGATCAGCGGCTGGGAACAGCGGGGGATCAAGCAGGTCTGCTACCTGATCGGCGGGCCCTGCGGCCACTCGGGCGACGTCCTGGGGCGGGCCGATCTGCTGCTGTCGCTGTCGCGGATGACCTTCACCCACGACATGGTGCGGCTGCTCCTGCTCGAACAGCTGTACCGCGCCTACACCATCAAGGCCGGGGAAAAGTATCACAAGTGACGACGGAGATAGACGTCGAAGCGGCTGTTCTTCATCAGCACCTGGTGGCTGGGCGGCCGCTCGCCCAAGAGCGGCGCCCCCTTGGGGCGTTTGACGACCACCCGTTGCGCTGCCGTCAGCAGGGCCTGGGCCAGCAGTTCTCCGCCATCCACGTCGTCGCCGACGATGGCCCGGATGATCCGCATCTCCTTGCTGTTGAGGGCGGAGGTGCCGCCGTGGGGGTACATCGGGTCGATATAGATCGTATCAGGGGGATCGCTCATCGTCCGCAGCGCCGCCTGGGCGTCGCCGATGACGAGGCGGATCCGGTCACGGAAGATCGGCGCGATGTCCGGGTCCTGCAGCGCCCGGTCGATGGCATCGGCCAGCAGGGCGCCGACCACCGGCGACCGTTCGTTCATGGTGACGCGGCAACCGAGGCAGGCGAGGACGAAGGCATCGGCGCCCATCCCGGCCGTGGCGTCGAAGACGGTCGGCCGCACCCCCGGCCTGATACCGACCGCCCGCGCCAGCGGCTGGTTGATGGTGCAGTTGCGGGCGTGGCGGTAGCCCGACCGGCCACCGATGAAATCGATATGGAGGACGCTGGTTCCGACCGTGTCCGGTCCGCCGAGCTGCAGGCGCAGTTCCAGTCCCCGCTCGGTGTAGACCAGCTGGGGCGGCGCCGCCGGCCCCGGTGGGCAGGGGATCTGCAGCTTTTTTGCCAGCGTCGCGGCTTTTTGTAGCAAAGCGGCGGAGCTTGCGGTACATGAGAGCGGGAGAGTCGGTGCTTCTGCCATGGACGCCTGAGGCTATCGGGAGAATATACCGGCAGGGTGCCGGGTACGTGAACCACCACCAGGGAATTCTGAGATATGGAGCACCAGAAGACGCAGGTCATCGCCATCATCCCGGCACGCTACGAGTCGAACCGGTTCAGGGGCAAGCCGCTGGCCGCAATCGCCGGTAAACCGATGATCCAGCACGTGGTCGAGCGGGCTCAGCAGGTCGAACTGCTCTCCCGGGTCATCGTTGCCACCGATGATAATCGAATTTGCGACTGTGTTCAATCCTTCGGCGGCGAATATGTGCTGACCCGCAGCGACCATGTGTCGGGCTCGGACCGGTTGGCGGAGGCGGCGGAACGGCTGGGGATCTCCGAGCACGATGTCGTCGTCAATATCCAGGGCGATCAGCCGCTGTTTGCGGCGGAGGTGGTGGAGCAGGTCGCCCGGCCCCTGCTCGACGACCCGTCGCTGCCGATGTCGACCCTGATCTACAAGATCGTCCGGCCGGAGGAGATCAACGACCCCAATCATGTCAAGACGGTCTTCGATCGCAACCACAACGCCCTCTATTTCTCCCGTTCGCCGATCCCGTTCCAGCGCAACCCCGAGGAGGGCATCACCCCGACCTATTACAAGCACCTCGGTTTCTACGCCTACCGCAAGGGGTTCCTGCTGACCTTCGTCGCCCTGCCGGAAGGGGAGTGGGAGCGGTTCGAGAAGCTCGAACAGCTGCGCGCCCTTGAATTCGGCTACCGGATCAGGGTAGTGTTGACCGAGCATGATTCGATCGAGGTCGACACCCCCGAGGAGCTGCTCCGGGTGGAGGCGTTTCTCGCCGGGCGGAACGGGTGAACGCCCGGCCTCCGGGACTGAAGGCGACGATGGCAAAGCACGGCGGCACACGGAAAAACGAAGGAGCGGACCTCGGCAGGCATCTGACCGATCTCTCGGCGCGGCGCATTTCCCCCCTTGATCTGCTCCCCCACGAGGACCTCCGCGAAAAGCTCGTCGATCTTGTCCTCAACGGCCAGCCGCGGGGGTGCGACCGGGAGACCGCGACCCTGTTCAGCCAGTTGCGGAAATCACTGGCCGATCATTCGGTCGATGAAACGAAGGTCGTTGTTTTCGGTGGCGGCACGGGGCTGTCGAATATCATCGGCGGCGACAGCCGCCGCGAGACCTGGCAGCGCCGCCCGTTCAGCGGCCTGAAGGAGATTTTCCCGCTGACCCGTTCGGTGGTCTGCGTCACCGATGACGGCGGTTCGACCGGCGAACTGATGAAGGACCTGCCCCTGGTTGCCCTCGGCGACCTGCGCCACGTCCTCCTCTCGTCGATCCAGCTCGGGCGGCTGCAGCGACTGTACGCGCTGTCGATCCATGCGGCCTGTGAGACCGCCATGGCCCTCGCCGCGATCTTCAATTACCGCTTCGCCGGACGCCCGACCGACGCCGCCGACCTGCTGCGCGGCTGTGGTGACGCGTTGCTCCGTCTGCCGCCGCCGCTCAGGGGTTTTGTCGATGGGTTGATCAATCATCTGTTCGTTGACCGCCGCTTCGATCGGGTCCTCGGCCGGCCGCACTGCCTCGGCAATCTGCTGCTCGCCGCGGCCGTCTACCGGGAGATCGATCCGTCCTTCGACAACATCGACCTGAGTGCCCGCCAGGAACTGCTGCATGAGGCCCTGCTTGCCGGGCTGCAGTCTCTGTCATCCCATCTCGGGGCGGCCGATCAGGCTGTTCTGCCCTGCACCTCCACGCCGGCCCAGCTCCGGCTCATCTATACCAACGGCGTGCAGATCCGGGGCGAGAATAAATCAGGCCTTGCCAGAAGGGGGGTGCCGGTTGACCGGGTGTTTGTTGATTTTCACGATGAACCACGGACCTATAAGGAAATACTTCGCGCGATACGTGAGGCCGATATCCTGGTCCTGGCCCCCGGCAGTCTTTACAGTTCGATCATCCCGATCTTCAGCGTCCCCGGCCTGGCCGACTGCGTCCGCCGGAACCGCCATGCGCTGAAGGTCCTGGTCTCGAACCTGTGGGTCCAGGCCGGCGAGACCGATTTCAGCATCGCCGATCCCGAGCGGAAGTTTCATGTCTCGGACATGATCCGGGCCTATGAGCGCAACATCCCCGGCGGTATCGCCGGCCTGTTCCACGAGGTTCTGTGCCTGTCCCTGCGCGATGTCCCGGCCTCGGTCCTGCAGCGGTATGCGGTCGAGGGCAAGGTCCCGATCTATCTCGACCGCCAGGTGGTCAAGGACCAGGGCTTCGTGCCGCTGGAGTGCGGCCTGTTTTCGAAGGAGGCCCTGATCGAGCATGGCGTCATCCAGCACGACCCGGCGATTCTGGCCCAGGCGATCAAGACCGTGCACCTGGCCGGAAGCTTTGTCAGGGAGAGGCAAAACGGCCACAAAAGACCGAGGGAAGAGGAACTGGCCGAGAATTTCGGATTTGGCCGCGAGCCGCTGATTCCATGTGTCAAATATCGGAACATCAACGACCAGCTTCAGAAAATCGCAGTGCAGCATCACGGCATCTGCGATTGCCGGCTGGACCCGTTGAAGATCCGGTCCGAGATCGGCGACATCATCTGGCGGCACTGCGATATCCCCCTTCATCATCTCCGCTTCTTCGTCTCGATCCGCTGTGTCCATGAAGAGGAATGGCGCCGCGATCAGCGCTGGGACAATGTCTATTCGTTTTTCGATCCGCCCAGTCGGGCCATCATGATCCGGCGTGACCAGTTCGCCGATCCGAAACGGCTGGAAGTGGCCTTCCTGATCGCCCTCGGTGAATCGCTGCTCGGTGATTACGCCGCGGACAAGCGGGTGGAGGACGTGGTCATGGACGGGTTGCGGCTGGGCAAGGTCTACCATCTCCGCCTCAGGCCGGAGGGCGAGCGGACCTGCCTGTTCAGCCCCGAGGACCTGCGCCGCTACCTGGCCCTGGCCCGGATGCAGGCCACCGACGATCCCCGCCATTTCACCCGGCTCGTCAACGGCCGGGAGGGGTTCACCCCTCCCGGTCTGTTCATGGGCCTGATGTACGCCTGGTACCTCGACAACCGGCTCGCCAGCCATATCGAGTACAAGATGAGCATCATGAAGATCCGCCGCTCCGACCTGATCCCCGAGCAGCAGAAGATGGTCGAGAGACGGAAGAACATCATCTCCTTTTTCCGGGAGGCGGTGTTCGCCGGGGAGTCGGGGCGATCCCGGCCCGGCCACGAACAGCGGTGCCGCTGATCCGAGACGGAGCGCCTGCACCCTTCACTCAGCACAGCTGATGGATGGCCTGCCACTGCTGCTCGAGTTTTTTCGCCGACACCACCATCTTCGTCTTGATCTCGGGGGAGAACAGGGAGATCCTGTATTCCTCGATCATCGTCCGATATTCCTCGACCAGCGGCCGCAGTTCGTCCGGCAGCGGGACCGGCAGTCGTTGGGCCAGATCGGCCAGGTGATGCAGGTGCGGCCGGATCCGGGTTGCCTTGGCCTCGTCCTTGGCCGGGTTGGCATGGAGCCGCTCCAGCCGGATCTGCAGGCTGCGCAGGTAGCGGTCACAGTCCTCCAGCATGGCGCTGTCCATCGTGCGGAGGAAAGCGGGGGGGATGATCGAAGCCAGTATTCCCTCCAGCTCTTCCTGCTTTGGCGGGGTGAAGATGGCCCGACGGCGGTCGAGGGCGATCAGGCGCTGCAGTTGTTCCTGGACCTCCCGCCGCCGGCGCAGCAGGGCCATGATCCGGGTGCAGAGTTCCTGTCCTCCGGCGTACAGACCCTCCTTTTTCACCCGGGCAACGACCTCGCCGAACCGTTCCCGACTGGCGATGGTGCCGTCCAGGGGGCCGAAGATCTGCCGCAGGACGAAGGCCAGCAGACCGTCGACCGCCTCTTTGCGGGTGGCATAGCTGTCAAGCAGCCACAGCGCCGAAGGGCCGGAAAGGGAGGTGGTGCAGAAGTTCTTCAGCGATTTGCAGTGATCGGCGAACTGCAGGCGATAGAGGTTCACCATGCCCTCGTCGTTCAGCTGCCTGACCCGTTCCGGGTTGGCCTCGAAGGTGATGGCGACTGCGGTGCCGGCAGCCACGAGGGCCGGATAGAGGTGGCCGGCGACGGCATGGCCGGGCGTCTGCAGGGTCAGCGCGGCCGGCAGGTCAGCAAAATCCCAGGTGGTGAAGGTCTGCTGCCGCCACTGCGCCATGATCTCCCGATCGGCCGGCGACAGGGCGGCCGGAACGGCACGATCGCCGCCGGCGGCACCGGGGGCGACCAGCAGGGCCAGGTCGCGGCCGGCGGCGATCTCCCGGCCTTGGGCATCGACGATCGTAAAGCGGGGCTGCAGATGGATGGGCAGCGGTGACGGCCAGTCCGAACGGCGCACGGTGAACCGGAAGAGCTTGAGGATCGCCGCCTCGAGGGCCGGGAGATAGGCGCCCCTTCTGGTGGCCAGTTCGTCGAGGATGGCGTCGATGGCGCTGTTGAGCGGCACCAGGCGCTTGCGCAGGTTTTTCGGCAGGCCCTTGAGCAGAAAGGCGCTTTTTTCCTTCAACAGCCCCGGCACCAGCCATTCGAAGGCCTGGGCCGGGAGGCTGGCGGCGAGGTCGACCGGAATCGAGACGGTCATGCCGTCGGTGTCGGCCCCCGGTTCGAAATGGTAGGACAGCGGCAGCTCGTACGAACCGACCGTCAGGGTCGGGGGAAAATCGGCCAGTTCCCGGTCCTCGGGGCGGCGGTGGACGATGTCGTCTTCGGTCATCATCATCAGAAAGCCCTGGTCCCGGCGTGTTTTCAACAACCGGTTGAGCGAACTGCGGTCAA
The DNA here is from genome assembly GCF_053613775.1 of Desulfoprunum sp. Taxonomy (NCBI): domain Bacteria; kingdom Pseudomonadati; phylum Thermodesulfobacteriota; class Desulfobulbia; order Desulfobulbales; family Desulfobulbaceae; genus Desulfoprunum; species Desulfoprunum sp. Next base: position 692,784 of record NZ_JBSHXH010000004.1, on the reverse strand, counting down.
AGACATCGGCGGGCAGCCGGTCGGCGTAGAATTGCCGCAGGGTGGAGTCGTCGCACAGGAGATCCCGCTTGCGCAATCGGTGCTCGGCCTCCTGCCATTCCCGGATCAGCTGCAGGTTGTGGCGGAGAAAGGGGTAATCGCCGATGATCTCGCCGGTCAACAGCGCCGCCTCGATGAAGATCGCCTGGGCCTCGGCGTGATTCTTTACGCTCCTGCGGGCGAAGTCGACCCGGCGCCCGGGAAGGATCGGCAGTCCGAACAGCGACACCCGCTCCTCGGCCATGACCCGGCCGCTCTTCTTCTCCCAGTGCGGGTTGCTCCAGGAATAGGAACAGAGCGGCCCGGCGATGGCCTCCAGCCACTGGGGTTCGATGGTGGCGACGGTCAGGGCGTAGAGGCGGCTGGTCTCGAGGAAGGAGGCGGCGACGATCCACTGGCCGCCGGTGAGGAACTGGTGCGAGCCGGGGAAGATCATCAGCTCGCGGTTGCCGGCCCCCTGGTAGAGCCGTTCTTTCTTCTTCATCGCGATATTGCGGAGGAAACCGGTGGCCAGCGATCTGTGAATGCTGTCATAGGGAGCATCGGTCTGGTTGTCGGCAAAACCGCCGTGCTGGTCGAGAAGGCGGCCGAGCTGCTCGTGCAGGTCGAGCCACTCCCGCATCCGCTGGAACGACAGGTAGTGGGTCGCACAGAATTTCTTCAGCCGCGACCACGATTTGACCTGGTCCTGGACCTGGTGGAAGAGGTTCCAGATATTGAGCAGGGCGAGGAAGTCGGAGTGAGGGTGGGCAAACAGCTTGTGCGCCGCATCGGCGTCCTTTTCCTTTTCCGCCGGGCGGATGCGCGGGTCCTGGATCGCCAGGGCGGTGGCGATGATCTTGATCTCCTTGAGGCAGTTGTTGTCCCTGGCCTCGAGGATGATCCGCGAGATGCAGGGATCGATCGGCAGGTCGGCCATGATCTTGCCATGGGCGGTGAGATGGTTGCGGTCGCTGATCGCCCCCAGTTCCCGCAGCAGGGCGTAGCCGTCGCGGATGGCGCTTCTGTGCGGCGGGTCGATGAAGGGAAAGACCGCCGGGTCGCCCAACCCCAGGGCGATCATCTGCAGGATGACCTCGGCGAGGTTGGAGCGCTGGATCTCGGGCAGGGTATATTCCGGCCGGCCGAGATAATCGTCCTCGGCGTAGAGGCGGACACAGACGCCGGGCCCGATCCGGCCGCAGCGCCCCTTGCGCTGGTCGCAGGCCGCCTTCGAGATCTTGCTGACCGGCAGGCCGATGGTCTTGGCGCGGGCGTTGTAGGTCGCGATCCGGGCCAGGCCGGTGTCGACCACGTAGCGGATGCCGGGGACGGTGATCGAGGTCTCGGCGACATTGGTGGCGACGACGATCTTGCGCTGCTTGAAGTTCTGGAAGATCTTCTTCTGGTCGGCGGCCTGGAGGCGGCCGAAGATCGGCAGCACCATCGCCTGCTTGAGCTGCTCGCCGAGGAGGCCGCAGCACAGGCGGATGTCCTTTTCGGTCGGCAGGAAGGCGAGGATGTCGCCCGGCCCCTCGCCGTGGTGCAGTTCGGTAATCGCCCGCACCGCGTGGTCGATGTAGCCGTCCTTGTCCTCGCTCGGGTCCTCCTCGAGCGGCTGGTAGCGCACGGTCACCGGGTAGGTCCGGCCGGCGATGCGGACGATCGGCGCCCCGTCGAAATGGCGGGAGAAGGCGGCGGTGTCGATCGTCGCCGAGGTGACGATGACCCGCAGGTCGGGACGGGACGGCAGCAGCTGTTTGACGTAGCCGAGGAGAAAATCGATGTTGAGGCTGCGCTCGTGGGCCTCGTCGATGATGATCGTCTGGTAGCGGCGCAGCTGCGGGTCCGACCGCGACTCGGCGAGCAGGACGCCGTCGGTCATGAATTTGATCCGGGTGTCGCGGCTGGTCTCGTCATGGAAGCGGATCTTGTAGCCGACGAGGCGGCTCATGTCCCCGAGTTCCTCGCTCACCCGGGCGGCGACGGTGATCGCGGCGATGCGCCGCGGTTGGGTGCAGCCGATGAGCCGTCCTTTCGGCCCGGCAAACTCGAGGCAGAATTTGGGGATCTGGGTGGTCTTGCCGCTGCCGGTGTCGCCTTCGACGATGATGGTCTGGTGCGCGGCCAGGAGATCGATAATCTCCCGGCGATGGGCGGTGACCGGGAGATTTTCCGGGTAGTGGATCTGCATGGAAACGATGGCTGTGGGCATGGATCTGTGGTATTTCTCCTGAGGCCGAAACCGGCAATCTTACCATATCCGGATCACTGCCGCCACCGCCAAAGTACGGATTGGCGGCACCATAGTTCAAAGATTGAAGTCAACGCAGCAGGAAACGTCAGCATCATGATTCGCGTCGAAGTAGCCGTTGCCGCCCCCCTTGACCAGCCCCTGGTCTACGACCTTCATGACGAGCTGATGCCGGCGCTGCCCGGAACCGCCCCGGATCCGGTCGGCCTGCGGGTGCTGGTGCCGCTCGGCGGGCGCGGCGTCACCGGCTACGTCCTGGCGGTGGTGGCGATTGAAGAAACGGCCTACACCGTCCGGCGGGTGAAAAAGATCCTCGATCGCAGTCCCCTCTTCCATTCCAATATGCTGCCCTTTTTCCGCTGGGCGGCATCCTACTACCATTACCCGCTGGGGCAGGTGATCAAGGCGGCCCTGCCGGCCGGGATGGCCCCGCAGTCGGGGCGCGAGATCCTCCTGGCGCCCGGGCGGGAGCAGGAGTTGCGGGAGGTCTTCGCCGCGGCATCGCCGCCCTGGGTCAGCGACCTGCTGGGCGGGAGGCGGTTGCCGGCGGCGGCCAGCGGCAGGTTGCTGGGGGTGAAGGCGACGCGGCTGCGGATCGAGGGGCTGGTCGATCAAGGCGTGCTCGAACTGCAGGAAACGGTCGAGGCGGATGCGGTCCGGGAAAAGATCGAGACCCTGTTCTCCCTGGCGCCTCAGCTCCGGACCGATCTTGAACGTCATGGAACGGAAGCGGGGCTCGATGATGCCGACTGGAGCCAGGTTCTTCCGGGCGATCTCAAACGCAGCGAACGCCAGACCCTGGCCGCCATGACCGCTCTGATGGACGAATCCGGGGCGAGCGAGGTTCCGGCGCGGGAGTTGTTTACGCGCTATGCCGGCGCCCGCAAGGCTGTGCTCTTGCTGGTGGAGAAAGGACTGGTCGAACGGCTGAGCCGGCGGGTGTATCGCACCCCCTTCGGTGAGCCGCTGCCGCCGGCGCCGCAGCCGGAGCACCTGACGCCGGGGCAGGAGGAGGTCCTGGCGGTGATCGAACCGGCCCTGGCGGCCCGGACCTATCGGACCTTCCTGCTCCATGGGATCACCGGCTGCGGCAAGACCGAGGTCTACCTGCGGGCGGCGGAGAGAACCCTGGCCCTCGGGCGGGACGTCCTGGTCCTGGTGCCGGAGATCGCCCTGGCCACCCAGATCGAGGCCCAGTTCCTGGCCCGCTTCGGCGATACCGTGGTGCTGCTCCATTCCGGGCTGACCGGGGCGGAGCGGTTCGACCAGTGGCATCTGGCCCTGAGCGGCCGGGCCAAGGTCGTCATCGGCGCCCGCTCGGCGCTGTTCGCGCCGCTGGCCGACCCCGGCCTGATCGTCGTCGACGAGGAGCATGACAGCGGCTTCAAGCAGGACGACGCCTTCCGCTACAACGGCCGCGATCTCGCGGTGCTGCGCGGTCGCTGCCACGACGCGGTGGTGCTGCTCGGCTCGGCGACGCCGTCGGTGACCAGCTACTATCATGCCAGCACCGGCAAGTACACGCTGCTGCAGATGACGGAACGGGTGGGGGACCGGAGCCTGCCGGCGGTGACGGTCGTCGACCTCAGCCGCAAGAGCGGCGGCGGGGAAAAAGGCCTGTTCCGCCGGGAGTTGCGCCAGGCGCTGGTGGACAACCTGGCGGCGGGACAGCAGAGCCTGCTGTTGCTCAATCGCCGTGGCTTTGCCCCTGTCCTGCTGTGCCAGGACTGCGGCTCCCCGGTCGAATGCCTGCACTGTCATGTGGCCCTGACGCTGCACAGGGCCCAGGGCCGACTGGTCTGCCACTACTGCGGCTACAGCATCGACCAGCGGGTGATCTGCGGTCACTGCCGGTCGACCGGGGCGATGGTCCCGGTCGGGTTCGGCACCGAACGGGTCGAGGAGGAGGCGCGGCTGCTGCTGCCGGCGGCCCGGATCGCCCGCCTCGATTCCGACACCGCCGCCGACCGCAAGGTCTTTTTGAAGCTGCTGCGGGCGATGCACGACCGGGAGATCGATGTCCTGGTCGGCACCCAGATGATCGCCAAGGGCCACCACTTTCCCCATGTCACCCTGGTCGGGGTGGTGTGGGCCGACGGTGGCCTGAACATGCCCGATTTCCGGGCGGCGGAAAAGACCTTCCAGCTCATTACCCAGGTCACCGGCCGGGCCGGCCGGGGCGAGGCGCCGGGCCGGGTGATCATCCAGACCATGCGCCCCGATCACTATTCGATCCGCCTGGCCCAGCAGCACCGGTACGAGGAACTGTACCGGCAGGAGCTGGAACTGCGGCGCAACCCGGCCTTCCCGCCCTTTGTCCGCCTGGTGGCGCTCCATATCCAGGGGGAGAGGGAGGAGGAGGTGCGGCAGGGGGCGCAGCGCCTGGCCGGGTTCTGCCGCGAGGAGAAGAAACGGCTCCAGGCCGGGGTGGAGATCCTCGGGCCGGCGCCGGCGCCGCTCGAGAAGCTGAACCGCAACTACCGCTGGCAGATCCTGCTCAAGGCGGCCGATCTCGATCAGCTGCACCAGCTCTGCCGACAGTTGCAGGAGCACCGGTCGGAACTGGTGCCGGCGAGCTGCCGGCTCATCATCGATGTCGATCCCGAAAACATGATGTAGGCTCGCTGTCGTTGCCGCAGCGGTCCGGCGGCACTACAGGGTTCGGCAGTGTGTCGGCACGGCCGGCAGGCAAGCAAGAAAGCCGGGCGGCGGGAATACCTGTCAGCAGGGGTCGCCGGACTCGGGATAGGTGCAGGTCTCGCCGCGATAGTTGGCGAAGACGAGGCTGGCGCCATGCTCGAGGACATACTGCGGGGTGAGGGGGATTTTGCCCTTGCCGCCGGGGGCGTCGAGGGCGAAGGTCGGCACTGCCATGCCCGACAGATGACCGTACAGTCCGCGCATGATCTCGATCCCGGTGCGCACCGGGGTGCGGAAATGGTTCGTGCCGCGGGTGAGGTCGGCCTGAAAGAGATAGTAGGGTTTGACCCGGATCCGCAGCAGGGCCCGCATCAGGGTTCGGATCGTTTCGACATCGTCATTCACCCCGCGCAGCAGCACGGTCTGCGACCCGAGCGGGATGCCGGCGTCGGCGAGCCGGGTGCAGGCGGCGGCAGCTGCGGCGGTGACCTCGGCGGGATGGTTGAAATGGGTGTTGATATAGAGGGGATGATATTTTTTCAGGATCGCGGTCAGTTCGGCGGTGATGCGCATCGGCAGGGTGCAGGGGACCCGGCTGCCGATGCGGATGATCTCCACCGTCGGGATCGCCCGCAGCGCCGCGAGCAGGTCATCGATCCGGTCGTCCGGCAGCAGCAGCGGGTCGCCGCCGGAGACCAGGACCTCGCGGATCGCCGGGTGGCGGCGGATGTAGTCGATCCCCTGGTGAAGCAGTTCGTCGGTGATGCGCATCGCCGCCGTCCCGACCAGGCGCTTGCGGGTGCAGAAGCGGCAGTACACGGCGCACTGGTTCGAGACCAGGAAGAGGACACGGTCGGGGTACTTGTGGACGATCAGCGGCACCGGGCTGAGCCGGTCCTCGGCGAGCGGATCGGCAATGCAGACCGTGTCGGTCAGTTCCCGGACATCGGGGATGGCCTGCCTCCCCAGGGGATCGTCGTGATGGCGGATCAGGCCGAGGTAATAGGGGTTGATCCGCATCGGGTAGACCGCGGTCACCCGCTCGAGGGCCGTCGTATCAACGGGGAAACGCCCATCCAGGGCGGAACAGGTGGTGGCGCTCGCCAGCAGGAGCTTCTGCCAGTCTTCCATGATCGGTGGCAACGGGGAGATGATTATGCGTCGGTGCTGCGGTTCGGCGCTGTCGGCAGGGGGTGACGAAGATGTATCGGCCGGAAAAGGCGGCGACCGGGGCCGGACAAAAAAAAGACCCTGCCGAGGCAGGGCCCTTTTGTGCTGCTAATTACTCAATGATCATATCTTGACGACATTATCGGCAGCAGGACCCTTCGGGCCATCGACAATCTGGAAGCTTACCCGAGCACCCTCTTCGAGGGACTTGAAGCCTTCAGTTTTGATGGCGGAGTAATGAACGAACACATCCTGTCCGCCATCCTGCTCGATAAAGCCAAAACCTTTTGCGTCATTAAACCATTTTACAGTACCTTCAGCCATGCTACTACTCCTTTTAAACTCAGTCCCCAACTGGAACCGTATGATGTTTCCCGGCTTGAACGGCCGGATCTCAGCTCGTCGTGTCTGCAGCAGCACCCCTGAAAAATCGATCTTCTAGGGTGCCGGCTCTACTTCCTGGAAACATACACCAGCCCGAGAAACACGACAGCAACGAATAATATTAGCATATATTGGGAGAAAAGCAACCTATTTATTCAGGCGAGTGGAGTGGGAAAAACCGCTTGAAAACGGTCTGTCGGCCAATCGCAACCGCCGAAGATCGCCGGGAGCGGGGCAAAAGGATTGACAGCCGGTAGAACTCGGGTATCATTCGGCCCTGTTGCCATAAAATTTGACCATGTGGGGCCGGTGAAGAGCCGGCATGCATTCGCCGCCGAGAAAATCGCAGTGTATCCAGACTATCCATTTACTTCCCGGTTTTTTCAGATTTCGGGGCATCGCCTCCATTATATCGATGAAGGGGAGGGACCTGTCGTCGTGCTGGTCCATGGCAATCCGACCTGGTCCTATTATTACCGCAAGGTCATCAGCCTGCTGGCGCCGGACCACCGGGTCATCGCTCCCGACCACATGGGCTGTGGTCTGTCGGACAAACCGCAGGACTACAGTTACACCCTGGAGCGGCATATCGGCAACCTGGAGCGGCTGCTGGAACATCTGCGGATCGATCGCTTTGCCCTCGTCGGCCACGACTGGGGCGGGGCGATCGGCATGGGCTGCGCCGGCCGTCATCCGGAGCGGATCGAGCGCATGGTGATGATGAATACCGCCGCCTTTCGCTCGACCAGAATTCCACTGCGCATCCGGGCTTGCCGCTGGCCGGTCGTCGGCCGGCTGATCGTCCGGGGAATGAATGGCTTCGCCGGGGCGGCGCTGTCGATGGCGGTGGCGACCAAACTGCCGGCCGACGTGGCCCGGGCCTATATCGCCCCGTACAACTCCTGGCGCAACCGGGTCGCCGTCCATGAATTCGTCCGCGACATTCCCCTGCATCCGGGAGATCGCAGTTACCGCACCCTGGTGAAGGTCGAAAACGGCCTCGAGGTCCTGCGGCGGATGCAGGTTCCGCTGCTGCTGCTGTGGGGTGGGCTGGATTTCTGCTTCGACCACGTCTTTTATCAGGAGTGGTGCGAGCGGTTTCCCGAGGCGCAGAAATATTTCTTCAGCGATGGCGGCCACTATGTCCTCGAGGACAAGTTCGCGGCCATCGCCCCGCTGCTGCGGCAGTTTCTCGGCAGCGGCGTGAAGATGGGGGAGGAGGGGCGCCGATGACCGTCAATATCGCCGAGACCCTCGATCGGGTGGCCCGCGCTCAGGGCCCGGCCATCGGCCTGGTCGAGGTGAAAAGCGGCCGGGCGCTGACCTTTGCCGAGCTGAGCCGGCGCTCCTCGGCCTACGCCCGCTATCTCCAGCGGCGGGGAGTGGGGCCCGGCGACCGGACCATGCTGATGGTGCGGCCGTCGGCCGATTTCATCTGCCTGACCTTCGCCCTGTTCAAACTCGGTGCCCCGGTGATCCTGATCGATCCGGGGATGGGCTATGCCAACCTGCGGCGCTGCATCGAGGGGGTCAGGCCCCTAGTCCTGATCGGCATCCCCCGGGCCCTGGTCTTCGCCCGGCTGTTCAAGAAGCCCTTCGCCACCGTCCGCCATTTCTTCTGCTGCGGCTTCTCGGCCGGGCTCCTCGGGCCCGACATCAGCCGGGCGATCGATCGCGACGAGGGTGTTTTTCCCTGTCATGTCCCGGCGACGGACGACCTGGCGGCGATCATCTTCACCACCGGCTCGACCGGGCCGCCGAAGGGGGTGCGGTTCGAGCACGCGATCTTCGCCGCCCAGCTGCGGCTGATCCGCGAATATTACGGGATTACCGCGGCCGATGTCGATCAGCCGGCCTTCCCGCTCTTCGCCCTGTTCTCGACCGCCCTCGGGGCCCGGGCGATCATCCCCGACATGGATCCGACCCGGCCGGCCAAGGTCGACCCGGTAAAATTCATCGCCTCGATCACGGCTCACCGGGTCACCTATTCCTTCGGTTCGCCGGCGCTGTGGAACGTGGTCAGCCGCTACTGCCTCGACAAGAAGATCGTCCTGCCGTCGCTGCGCAAGGTCCTGATGGCCGGGGCCCCGGTGCCGGGTGAGCTGCTCGAGCGGGTCAGCGCCATCCTGCCGCGAGGGGCGGTCATCCATACCCCTTACGGGGCGACGGAGAGCCTGCCCATCGTGTCGATGCAAGGGGCGGAAATTCTGGCCTCCACCTGGCCGCTGAGCCGGCAGGGCCAGGGGACCTGCGTCGGCCGGGCGCTGCCCGGGATCGAGATCCGGGTCATCCGCCTCGTCGACGATGTGATTGCCGATGTCAGTGCGGTGAAGGAGCTGCCGCCGGGGGAGATCGGCGAGATCATCGTCCGCGGCGACGTCGTCACCCGGGCCTACGACAACAACGAACGGGAGACGCGGCGGGCCAAGATCCGTGACGGCGACACCTTGTGGCACCGGATGGGCGATACCGGCTACCTCGATGCGGCCGGCCGCCTGTGGTTCTGCGGCCGCAAGGCCCACCGGGTCGTGACCGGGGAGGGGACGCTGTACACCATCCCCTGCGAGGCGATCGTCAACGAGCATCCCGATGTCTTTCGCTCCGCCCTGGTCGGGATCCCGAGCGCCGCCGACCCGGCGGTGAAAGAGGCGGTGATGATAGTCGAACCGCACCGGACGTCCCGCCCCGAGGCCGAGATCCTGGGCGAGGTCCGCGAGCTTGCCGGGCGGCATCCGTTGACCCGGAATATCCGGCATTTCCTCATTCACCATGACTTTCCGGTCGATATCCGGCATAATGCCAAGATCTTCAGGGAAAAACTGGCGGTCTGGGCCGCAACCAGGGTGAAGACGGCATGAACCGAGCACTGGTTACCGGCGGTGGCGGTTTCGTCGGCAAGGTCATCGTCCGGATGCTGGCCGAACGGGGGATACCCTGCCGGGTCGTCGGCCGCCACCGTTATCCCGAGGTCGAGGCGCTGGGGGCGGAATCGATCGCCTGCGATATCCGCGACCGCGATCGGCTGCGGCCGACCTTCGCCGGCATCGACACGGTGTTCCATACCGCGTCCCTGGCCGGGATCTGGGGCAAACGGGAAGAGTACCATTCGATCAACGTCCAGGGGACAGAGAACGTCCTCCAGGCGTGTCGCGACAACGGCGTCGCCCGGCTGATCTACACCTCGACGCCGTCGGTGGTCTTCGACCGCCGCGACATCGTCGGCGGTACCGAAGACCTCCCCTATGCGACCCGGTTTCTCTGCCACTACGCCCGGACCAAGGCCACGGCGGAAAAGCTGGTCCTGGCGGCCAACGGCATGGCGCTTAAGACCTGTGCCATTCGGCCGCACCTGATCTGGGGGCCCGGCGACCCCCACCTGATCCCGCGGCTGGTCGCCAGCGGCCGGCAGGGGCTGCTGAAGAGAGTCGGCAACGGCGGCAACCTGGTCGATATCTCGTATGTCGACAATGTCGCCCACGCCCATCTGCTGGCGGCGGAGAACCTTGCCGGCGAGGGCTCGGCCGGCGGCCGGGCCTATTTCATCAGCCAGGGCGAGCCGGTCTTCCTGTGGGAGTGGATCAACGCCCTGTTCGCCCGGCTGGGGGTTGCGGAGGTCGTCGAATCGGTTCCGTTTCCGGTGGCCTATGGCGTCGGCGCGATCCTCGAGGTCCTGCATCGGCGGCTGCGGCCGGCCCTGGAACCGCGGATGACCCGTTTTCTTGCTGAACAATTGGCCAAATCGCATTATTTTTCCATCGAGCAGGCAAAAAATGATCTTCGTTACGCCCCCATCGTCACGACGGCTGAGGGGCTCGACCATCTCGTTTCCTGGATACACGCCCATGAAAAGATATCTTGAGCGATTCATTGCGCTGGTCGTCATCGTCACACTCAGTACCCTGGGCAGCCTGGTGCCGGTCCAGCGGTCCGCCGCCTTCACCATCGGCGAGGAGCGGGAGGTGGGGGAGAAGCTCCTCTTTACCGTGCGCTCGGCCTTCAAACTGGTCGACGATCCGGATGTGACCCAGTATATCAACGATCTCGGCCGTCAGGCCCTCAAGGTCACCGGCATCCAGTATTTCGATTATCGCTTTTTCGTCATCAACGACAACGAGTTCAATGCCTTTGCCGCGCCGTCCGGGTTGATCTTCTTCTATGCCGGCCTGATCTCGATGATGAATTCGGAGGATGAGCTCCTGTCGGTCATGGCCCATGAGATCGGCCATATCTCGAAGAGGCACCTGGCCTCGCGGATGGAGAAGGGCAAGATCGTCGGCATCGCCTCCATCGGCATGGCCCTGGCGGCCCTGGCCTTCGGCAGCGGCACGGCGGCGCCGACGTTGATGATGGGGTCGCTGGCCGCCGGCCAGAGCGCCTCTCTCCATTTCAGCCGCCAGGATGAGGAAGAGGCCGATCTGCTCGCCTATGGCTGGATGCAGAAAATGGGGAGAAACCCGGAAGGCCAGGAGCAGATGCTGCAGACGATGCGCCGGGTCGCCCGGTACCGGAGCGAAAGATTGCCGCAGTATCTGCTGACGCATCCCGATTCGGAGGCCCGGCTCAGCTATGTCCAGTCGCTGCTCGAAAATGAACAGGGGGGGGCGACGGCGGCGCCGCCGGTCGACGAGTTCGAATTTTTCCGCTTCAAGTACCGGGTGATGTCGCAGACTGCGGACCAGGCATCGTTTCGGACCCACCTGACGAGTGTCATCACCAATCCCCGGTCAACGGCGTTTGCCGTCAATATGGCCAAATACGGTCTGTCCCAGGTTGACCGGATGGAAAACAACTTCGACAGCAGCCTGAGTCTGATCAACGAGGTCATCGCCGCCTTGCCGCAGCACCCGGAACTGCTGGTGGACAAGGCCGTCATCGAACTGGCCGCCGGTCAGGCGGGACAGGCGCAGCGGACCCTCGAAGGAGTGTTGAACAGAGACCGGACGAATATGCATGCCGTCTTTACCATGGCCAAGGCCCTGCTGCAGCAGGGAAAACAGCGAGAGGCGGAAAAGTACCTGAAGGAACTGGTGGTCGAACAGCCGGAGTACCCCCAGGTCTATTTCGAACTGGGCCAGATCGCCGCCAACCAGGGGCAAAACGGTATCGCTGCGGCCTACCTCGGCAAGCACTATCTCTACGGCGGCAAGATGGAACTGGCCCGCAAAAGCTTCAATGACGCGATCAGGGACGGCTCGACACCGCCGGACCTGAAAAAGGAATGCAAGGACCTGCTCGAGACCGTCAAGCGGGTTGAGGAATCGTGACCATCGGTGAACCGCTTGCAACAGTACGAGACTGTTGGTGGGAAAAACCGGAGAAGAGGTTGTTTCCTGTCATCTCGAGCGCCTCTGTCATTTCCCGCTATCGCGGGAAATCTCGTCTTTTGATGCAGGAGATTTCTCCCTGTCATTTCGAGCGATAACGAGAAATCTCGTACGTTGCATCATGCGGTTGTAAAATATGTCCTTATGATGTAATCCTCAACGCCCGGCAGAAAACACATATATCCCACGTGTCAACAGAGCGGAGAGTATCCCATCGAGCCCATGACTCCGAAGTGACATCCGTAAATCAACGAGAAAGTGACAAAATCTGTTATGGAAAAATCGGTTTTAGGTATTTTGGGTCATCGTTACGCCGTATTTGGGGCATTCAATGTCGTTGTGGTGGATAGCCGGTCGCAGGAGGAGGAGTTGTCCTGATGCAGCAATTTTCGATGGCCCCAACGGAAATGGTCGCCAGTCTGTGGCGCAATCGCTATCTCATCAAGACCTCGATCCATCGGGAAGTCGTCGGCCGTTATCGTGGCTCCTTCATGGGTATCCTGTGGTCGTTCTTTAATCCCGTATTCATGTTGACGGTGTACACCTTTGTCTTCAGCGTGGTTTTCAAGGCACGATGGCATTCCGGCAGTGATTCGAAAACCCAATTCGCCCTGATCCTCTTCGCCGGATTGATCGTATTCAACCTGTTTGCCGAGTGCGTCAATCGGGCGCCCGGTCTCATTCTCGCCAATGCCAGCTATGTCAAGAAGGTGGTTTTTCCGTTGGAAATCCTCCCCTTGGTCAATATCGGCGGGGCGCTGTTCCATCTGATCATCAGCTTTGCCGTGTGGCTGCTGGCCTACACTTTCCTGTTCGGCACGCCACACCTCACGGTCCTACTGCTCCCGGTGGTCCTTCTGCCGCTGATCCTGTTGACCGCCGGATTCTCCTGGTGGCTGGCCTCGATCGGCGTGTATTTGCGCGATGTGTCCCAGGTTATCAGTATCGCTACCACCGCGCTGCTGTTCCTCTCGCCGATTTTTTACTCGACGGCAAGCCTTCCCGAGAGATTTCAAATGATCATGCACCTCAACCCCTTGACCCCGATCATCGAGCAGACCAGGGATATCCTTTATGTCAAGAAAGTGATATTCCCGCTGGAGATCCTTCCTGTAGTCAATCTGGGAAGTTCTCTCTTTCACGCCATGGTGAGTTTCATGGTGTGGTTGCTGGCGTATCTTATAATTTTCGGAATGCCCCATTGGACAGTAGTGTTCGTGCCGGTCGTGATATTGCCGTTGCTGCTGTTTACGGCCGGTTTATCCTGGTGGTTATCGGCCCTTGGCGTGTATCTGCGCGATGTATCGCAGGTTGTTGGAATCATAACAACAGCGCTGCTTTTCCTGTCTCCGATCTTTTATTCGGCGGAGAGGTTGCCGGAAAGATACAGGTTCGTCATGCACTTCAACCCGTTAACGCCTGTTGTCGAACAGACAAGAAATGTTTTGTTCTGGGGAAAGGTGCCGGATCTCAAATTGCTGAGCATCTACCTGATCTGTTCGCTGCTTGTGGCCTGCCTCGGTTTTGCCTGGTTTCAGAAGACCCGGAAAGGATTTGCCGATGTCCTCTGATGCCGTCATCAAGGTAGAGAATCTTTGCAAGTGCTACCAGATATACGAAAAACCACGCGATCGTCTTTATCAGATGCTGATGCGAGGTCACAGACAGTATTATCGTGAATTCTGGGCCCTGAGAGATGTCTCTTTTGAAATTCAAAAAGGCGAAACGGTCGGTATCATCGGGCGCAACGGCAGCGGTAAATCGACGCTGCTGCAGATGGTCTGCGGCACGCTGAATCCCACCAGCGGCAGTATTCGCACCAGTGGGCGCATCGCCGCCCTGCTGGAACTCGGTTCCGGATTCAACCCTGAATTCACCGGGCGTGAAAATGTCTACACCAACGGGGCGGTCCTTGGACTGAGTGAAAACGAGATTGATTCCTGTTTTGATGACATTGCGGAATTCGCCGACATCGGCGAATTTATCGAACGGCCGGTCAAGACCTATTCCAGCGGCATGATGGTTCGGTTGGCGTTCGCGGTTCAGGCCACGATCGAACCGGATATCCTGATTGTCGACGAGGCCCTGGCCGTCGGGGACGAAAAATTCCAGAGAAAGTGTTTCGCCCGCCTTGAAGCCTTGAAAAACAACGGCACCTCAATTCTTTTCGTCTCTCACTCCGGCCCCCAGATCGTCGAATTGTGTGATCGGGCCATCCTCCTGGAACAGGGCAGGAGGTTGATGTGCGCAAAGCCCATGCAGGTCGTTCGGGCGTACCAGAAACTGATCTACGCCCCTCGGGAAGAGCAGATCAGGTTGGCTCAGGAATATCAGGCCATGGATCAGCGGCAGGTAGCGGGGGAGGAGTCGGGGGCTAAAATTTCAGCAAAAAAAGACTCGGTGCCTGATAGCCCTTCCGCGGTACTCGCCCAGGACCATTTCGATCCCGGGCTGGTGCCGGAGACCACCACCGTCTATCCCATACAGGGAGCGGAGATTCAGGCCATCGAGATACTGGATACTGAAGGGCGGGCCGTCAATGTGCTGCGGTTGGGCGGAGAATATCAGTTCGTGGTTACAGGCCGATTCCTGGCCGATATTCAACGGGTGTACTTCGGGATCCATATCCGTTCTATTTCCGGCGCGGTCATTACCGGCCAACGATATCCGGAGATTGGAAAATATATTGAACATATAGATAAATCGAATAATTTCAGGATAAAATTTCACTTCAGGATGATAGTGCTTCCCGGTGTCTATTTTGTCGGAGGCGGTATCTGGTCTGCCGGAGAAAAGGAACAGACATGTTGCCATCGTATCCTGGATGCACTCATGTTTCGCTTGAAACCAGAACCAAAAATCCATTCTTTCGGGTATGTTGATGCCTCATCCAGGGAATCCGAGGTTGAAATTTTCTGAAGAACCGATTGCCGGATCGACGCTCGATTGTCTATATCCTGTTTCGAGTGCGCCGAGGGAATGATCAATTTTACCGAGGCGCTGGTCGCAGCCAGGCTGGACAAGGCCGTGCCCTTCTCCGGATCGATGGGGATCATGGTTATGAAAAGGGGCAGACGGGATTTCGAGTGTGGGTTGCCGCATTTGGGCATTGATGCACGTATTGTATTTGATGATGCGACTGATTATAAATTTGAGCCTCAAAAATTGATTGATCAATCGACGGCTTCCGGCGATTTTGAGGTGGTGATCTCGGTAAACAAGACTGCTGTCATACGAAAACGTATGACAGATCCACGTATAAAGTGACAATGAGATTTGATTTGGAAATCAGAGACGAAAAGCTGCTGAAATATCTCCGTTGGAATAGTTATCTTTCCCATCGTTTCAAGCTGTTGTACATCGCCACGCCAAAGGTCGCCTGCACCACTTTGAAGTGGTGGTTCGCCGCGCTGGAGGGGTATTCAAAAGTTTTGTCAACAGCGACAGACAGTTCTGAATCCTCGCCTGAGTTGGTCATACATGATGTTTTTCATAAAATTGCGCCCGATGTGACAGGGTTGACGCCGGAAGCGCTGGCCGAGCCTCTGACTTCCGATGACTATTTTCGATTTGCGGTGGTACGGAACCCGTACAAACGGATCTTCTCTGCCTGGCAATCGAAACTGGTGTTGCGGGAACCGTTGCAGATCAGGCCGTATGTGAATTGCGATTTTCTCTATTTCGCCATCGAGAACAAAGCCGACATCGCTCGTGCCTTCGAAGCCTTTCTCGAACACCTTGCCTCCCGGGAAACGCCTAACTACTGGGATGCACACTGGTCCCCCCAGGCGATGCTGCTGAGACCGGATCTGATTTCTTACTCAAAACTGGTCCAGATTGAACATGTACAGGAACTCAGAGAGGCCTTGGCGGCACACCTGGGCCCTGAAATCCCTGACCCGTTTGCAGTCCGCTCCATGAACGAGAGCCTGATTCCGTATTTGCCTGAGTTCATAACGGAGAAGGCGGCAGAACGGATTCGGAGTTTATACGCCCAGGATTTCGACCTGTTTCAATATGATGCTCAAATACCCGAGGCGAAGGAGCAATTTTCAGACGAGCAGTTGGCAGTCGCGCTGAGGGCCATCAGCTTGATTCGTGGTCGTCATCAGCGCTTGACCGAGATCCGTGCCGAGCATGACCGTCGGCTCGCGGCTCTCAACCAGGTGGTGTCCGAGAAAGTTGGGCGGATTGCCGAACTCAATCAGGCGGTCGTCGAACGCAACGGCCGGATCGCAACGCTCAACCAGGCGGTCGCCGAACGCAATCGGGAAATAATCAAACGAGACGGATTGATTGCCGAACTGAATACATCATTAACTGCTGTTCAAATTTCCGATATTGAAAAGGATCGGCAGATCCGGGAGCTGTCCCGGGTGGTCGAGAGATTGAAGGACAGTGATGCCAGGGTGGCGGAAATATTGAATTCAAAATCCTGGCGACTCACTGAACCGTTGCGGACCTTTCGCCGATATCTGCCGGGAAAATTGCGGAGATTGAATGAAGGTGCCGCTTCACATTCTGCCATCGGACCGGCAGGTCCCGGCGACCGGCAAGGAACGGCGGTTATAGCGGATTCCGATTTCGATGCTGAATTCTATAGCAAGGCGTATCCGGATATTCGCGGCCAGGATCCCTACGTTCATTATATCAGAAATGGAAAAAAAGAGGGACGCCTTCCCTGCGCCCCTGATCTTCTCGAGATCGATGGATTGGAAAAGCTTGATCGATCAAAAGAGACGGTCTTGATCGTCAGTCACGAAGCGAGCCGATCCGGAGCGCCGATCCTTGCCCTGAATATAGCTGAGCATTTCCATCACCGGTATAACGTCATCGCCCTTTCGCTCAGGGGAGGGGATCTGATGGCTGATTTCGAGGACAAATGCGATGTTGTGCTGAAGCCGTTTCCCCAGGCGTACAACCCGTATATTGCTGCGGCAGTCCTGGAAAGACTGCTGCCCCGGCTGGGGCTGAAATTCGCGGTGGTCAACAGCATCGTATCCAGAGCTGTGTTGCCGGTCCTGGCCAGATGTTTCATTCCCACCCTTTGTCTTGTCCATGAATTTGCCTCATATACCCACCCCAGAAATGCAATCCGTGAGGTACTGCTGTGGGCCAGCCAGATCGTATTTTCGGCCCGGATCGTTTACGAGAACAACGCCGCTCAATGTGATGAACTGAAGGAAAACCGTTCAGTTATCCTGCCTCAGGGGAGATGCGAGGTGCCGGCCGGACAGGAGCTGAGTGTCGATGACACCAAAGGGGAAAAAATCCGCACATTGCTGCGGCCCGACTCGATCCCCGACAACACGGTGGTCATACTCGGTGCCGGTGCCGTCCAGCTACGCAAAGGCGTTGATCTCTTTCTGGCCTGTGCCGCTCGGGTGGTCGCTCTTCAACCTGCGGCTCCTTTTCGCTTCGTCTGGGTTGGCGATGGATTCAGGCCTGATACGGATATGGCCTATTCGGTGTATCTGCAGGATCAGATAACCCGGGCCGGTCTGAAGGATTACGTGTTTTTTACCGGGGAGATTCCCGAGATAGACCTGGCGTACCAGTTTTCGGACATTCTTTTTCTGAGTTCACGGCTCGATCCGCTCCCCAATGTGGCGATCGATGCGATGACGTACCGATTGCCGGTGATCTGTTTTGACAACACCACGGGAATTGCCGATCTCCTCAAGGAAAACGGACTCGGTGAAGGTTGTGTCGTCCCCTATCTGGATGTCGAGCGGGCCGCACACCGTCTCGCTGCCCTGATCGATGATGCGGACCAGAGGGCCAGCCTCGGCGAGGAATGCAGGCAGGTCGGAGAGAAGCTGTTCAACATGGGGACGTATGTCGATTCCCTGGAACGGCAGGCCCTGGATTCCGTTATCCAGCAACAGAACGAAAAGAACGACTGTTCCGTGATTGAGGCGGATGGTTCTTTTGATCCTGATTTTTACTCACCGCCGTTCTGGCCTGCTCGCAATCGATCGGAGGCCGTGCGAGTTTTTGTACGGTCATGGGCAAGCGGCGTTGACAGGAGGAAACCTTTCCCCGGGTTTCACCCCGGGATGTATGCTGACAGCCATGGGGTATCCCAGCCGGGCGCCAACCCCTTGGCAGCGTATATAGAAGCCGGAAAACCTGAAGGACCATGGGTGTGCGAGCTGATACAACCCCCCGCCTCCTCCTCCGGGGACATTTCAAAACCATTGCGAACGGCGCTGCATGTACACGTTTTCTTCGTCGAGCTCTTTACAGATATTCTTGAAAGGCTTGAGGGGCAGCCTCTTGCCCTCGATCTGTTGATCAGTGTGCCCACCGCTGACGTAGCCAGAGAAGTTGAAGCTCTGACGAACGGATACGCGAATGGAACGGTCGATATCCGGATCGTACCGAATCGGGGACGTGATATTGGACCGTTGCTGACCGAATTCTCCGAAACAATCACGAAGAACTATGAAATTATAGGCCATGTCCATACGAAAAAAAGCGGTGATGTGAAAGACGCGAACATGGGGAAAATCTGGTCCGGATTTCTGCTGGAGAACCTTCTCGGCAAACAATCTCCCATGGCCTCGACCATTCTTGCCCGAATGGCCGACAACGAGCAACTGGGGCTCGTGTTCCCCGATGATCCCTGGGTGGTCGACTGGTCAGGAAATAAAGCCATCGCCGAAAGTCTGGCGCGTCGATTCGACATCCGGGAACTGCCCGAACGGCATTTCAATTTTCCCGTCGGCACCATGTTCTGGGCCAGGGTTGACGCGCTTCGTCCCATTTTCGCAGGACAATTCGGTTGGGAGGATTACCCCGAGGAACCACTTCCTTACGACGGCACTATGCTCCATGCGATCGAAAGGCTGTTGCCCTTTGTCGCTCAAAAAACCGGTTATCGCTTAGCAATGACCAATGTTCCAGGTATAACGAGATAATTCGATGAACGTACGGATTCTGGTTCTTGGCGGAAATGGTTTTATCGGCTCTCATCTGGTGGAGGCCCTGGTTGCAGGTGGAGCCCGGGTCCGCGTGCTGGCTAAATCAGGGTGCCAGCAGATTCAACCGCTGCATGGAGTCGATTATCAATATGCCGACTTTGCCGACTCGGCAAGCGTGGCCGAGGCACTTGTCGATGTGGATATCGTCGTTCACCTGATCAGCACGACGGTTCCTTCGACCGCCAATCTGGACCCTGTCGCCGATATCCATGGCAACTTGCTGTCGACAGTCAGATTGCTGCAGCAGATGCGTGACATGGGGATCAACCGCCTGGTGTTCCTGTCATCGGGAGGTACGGTCTATGGAAACACCAAATATGTCCCCATCCCCGAACACCACGAGAGAAATCCACTCTCGTCGTACGGCATTGTGAAGGTCGCCATCGAGAACTACATCGAGATGTTCGGCAATCAGTACGGTCTGAGGTCACTGGTGCTGCGCGTGTCCAATCCTTACGGCCCACGCCAGGGACATCTGGGGGTTCAGGGGGTTATCCCGACATTCTTCCAGCGGATTATCGCGGGCGACGAGATCCGGATCTGGGGTGACGGTTCAAATGTCAGGGACTATCTTTATATAAGCGATCTGGTTTCGTTTATTGTCCAGAGCATCAAAAAGGACCTCGCCGGGGTGTATAATGTCGGATCCGGACAGGGGGCATCGCTGCGGGAAGTCTTATCCCTCATTGAAGATATCGCCGGTGTCACTGCGAAGATACAATATCTTCCTCCCCGCGGGTTTGATGTCAAGAAGGTCGTTCTGGATATCACCAAGGCCCGCCAGGCCTTGAACTGGGAACCGGAGGTGTCGTTGCGGGATGGGTGCGAGCGGTATTGGAAATGGGCGAAGGGGTAAGGTATGGCCGGGAATCGAATCAGTGCGTTGATTGGGCTTGTGAGAGTCCTTGAAAGGTACAATTATGGCTTTCTCTGTCCCTTGGTACAGGAGTCTGTACGGTCTTTTCACAGTCGATCATGCGAGAAAATTGATGCTTTCATTTTTTAAAAAAAAACCACCGAAAGGAAATAACGGCAAAATAAATCTGATCTGGCACGTAGGTGCCGGCAAGACCGGAACAAGTTCGATACAATATACCCTGCATCATAATCAGCAGTTGTTGGAAAAACAGGGATTCAAGTATTTAGGGTTGATGCTGGAAGGGGCGTACAACAATTTTTATTCATGGCAGAAACCGGCTTTGATCGAAGAGTTTCATAAGCTTACAGCAGAAGAAACGGAAAACTCACTTCATCAGATTTTTCAGGACACAATTGAAAATGCAAGACGGAATGGAATACATACCCTGATATGGAGTAATGAATCATTTCTTGGCAGGATTGAAAAGACGAGAGGCGCCCTCAAGAAAATTGAGGAACTGGGGGTCACGGTCCGAATTGTAGTGTACATACGCCAATATGAAAAATGGGCGAAGTCGGCGTATATTCAATGGGGGATCAACCATAAAACAAATCCCGGCCGGATTATCCCTTTTCGGGAATGGATACAACGGCGGAAAGTGAATTTTTTTGAATTGCTGAAACCGATTATCGACGATGCACCCGAGTCTCTCACGGTAAGAAATATGGATGCCGTTGGCGATACCACACGAGATTTTCTGAAGGTATGCCACATAGATTTTGCAGACATGGAAATACATAGGATCTATGAATCGCCTGCTCTTGAGGAGATCTATCTGCGTGCGGTATTCAATAACCGGATAGAAGATCCGGTTTTGCCCGACAGATTTGATAACAGCATCAAAAAATATCTGACATTGAATTCGACTCCGAACCAATTTCTCCAGAACATTCTTCCCAATAATGAAGATCTACGTTTTGTAGGCGAGCTTTTCAAACAGGATAGGGACAGAATGAATGAGTATCTGGAAAACCATGGCCTGGATCCGATTGCATCAGACGGCTATGCGACAGATGATCCAAGAGTGAATACAGATATCATTTTGCAGACTCTGACGGAAATTGTCATGGCCCAGGCGCTGCGGATAGGAGAACTGGAAAAGAAGATGAACAATATTCCATAATGGATATTTCGGACCTGATATACTCAAATATATAATTGTATCCAGTCAGTACACGGGTTATGGTTTAGTTATTACGCTTACTGCTTGGACGACTGAGGAAGAAGCTATACGAGATATTGAAGATGGGCAGTAAATTGATCGTAGATGTCAACAGCAAGATTGGGGAAGTTCAAAAGGTATGAACATTGGAAAAATGAACAGCCTCACATCGTTAAGGTTTTTCGCGATTATGACGGTAGCTGTTCAGCATCTTCGGGAACTGATTGGATGGACACCAAAGTCGGGTTGGGCTACGCTTGGGGTTACGTTATTTTTCGTTTTGTCCGGATTTCTTTTAACAATTAACTATAAAAAAATCCTTACTCGTCAAGACGCTGTCAAATTTTTGTGGCGTCGATTTGCAAGACTTTATCCGCTATATCTTGCAACATTTTTTCTCAGCTTTGCAGTAATTTACTTCCGTAATTTATGGTCAGGCACAGGGTATGTCAGTACGATGGCTAATCTCCTGCTCCTGCAGTCCTGGTTCAGTTCGATAAATATTCATTTTGCCTATAATGCTGCTGGTTGGGCAATTTCAACACTCTTCTTTTTTTATATTGCTTTTGTTTTTATACAATTCGACTTTCGGAAAAACTTTTTGATCATGTTTTTTTTCTCCATAATATCATTAATTATATCCGTTATCTATATTGTGGACAATAACAGTGATTGGTTTCAAATGCATTGGTTGCTTCATATGTTGCCGACAAATCGAATTATGGCATTTTTGTTGGGGATGGCGTTAGCGAAACTATTTATGTTAATGTTCGATAAGTTGAAGAATTTAAATAATTTTTATGCCAGTTGTATTGAACTGTTATTAATTGTATTTATTTTTGACCGACTCTCTTTCTGTATGGTACTCAACGCACTTGTACCATTGATTAGTATTAACTTCAATATCCCTCAGCTACTTACTCGTCAACTTATCGATGTATATTTATTGACACCTCTACTAAGTGGATTATTTATTTTTATTTGCGGTTTGGAAAATGGACTGATATCTTGATTTTTTGATAAAAAACCACTTATATTTTTAGGAGAATTAAGCTTTTCGATTTATCTCTCCCATCAGATTGTTTTTAGGCTGTTAGCGTTATTTGACAATGTCAATGATATTATTTTAGTATTGATAGCTTCTGGCATTACATTGATTTTATCATATTTTTTATACAAATTTATCGAAATACCTTGTTCGCAGTATTTAAGACAATATTTTCAATATCAAAAAAATAGCTAGAAATAATGTATAAATTTTTAATGAATTTTATATCATCAATTACAAAGAAATCTTGGCTAGCAATTGAATGAACTGTTCTGGAACCTATTTCAATTCCCAGTTGTTCACTTATTTGATAATTTGCACTGAAAACAGCCGCAATGTAAAAGACGAAACGTCGATAGAGGAAATAATGAACCCATTGAAGCATAGTACTGTATTTTGCTCAAGATCGATATTTGTGATCATATTTATTTTCGTTATTTGCAATCTCTGCTGCAGCGGGTTGTTGCAAGCCGCAATGACGGGCGGTGACTTGCGTGTCGAAATATCTGTGAAGAACAGGCCTTTGAAAGAAGTTGTCCATCTCGTCCAGAAACAGACAGGATATAAGGTAGAACTCAAATTCATTGATGAGTCGTTTCTGGTTAGCGGTGAATATAGTAATGTTACTGTAGAGAAAATATTTACACGTTTACTGAAAGGGTATAATGTCTCAGTTGCGATTAACAACCTGGATAAGTCGATTTCGGTGATTTCGTTGGGTGATAAAGTTCAACTTTCCAATGGTTCGAAAATTGCGGCAACGGCTTCACCGATAGCGGCAGAAATCAATGATCCAGAAACAATTTTCCCTCCAGTAGCAGAGGTTGATCCCGCATCATCGGACAAACCCCCTACCGATCCCTTACTGATGCTTACCGGCCTTTCAAGTAAGAATACTGAAGCGCTGCATGTCCAACAGGAGAAAGAGCTACAACTAAAACACAACGATCCCACAACTGTCGACCCTCTTACCGGATTGTCTTTCGCGGAACTTGAAGAAATGCATGAGAAACAAGCCAAAGAATTGAATCAACCAGTGAAATAATTCAAACATTATTGATCGCTCTAACCGTCCCAATTGAAATGGAGGAACAACCATGGCTAAAATGAATTCGAGAATATCTGCATTGGTCTTATGTTTTGTGTGTTTGATGGTTTTATCAACGGCTGGAACGTCTCATGCCGAAGTAATATGTCAGGTGAAAATCGAATCTGTTTATATGTCCACACCTACGACCACTCATACTGGCGTCCTGGCATTGTTAAGAAACACTACAGGGGCGACAATACCTGCAACTGACTGGGCCAACAACACCACGAGAGCCTTCTACGTTTCCAAATCACTTGGCAACCAAGGTCTGGCGCTTCTTCTTACATCTTTGAGCAATAAGACAAAAATTATAGTTAACATTTCGGGGACAGCGGTCAATGGTTCATTGCTTCAGTTTATCGCGGCAACCCAGGTTCCTCAATAATATCATGGAAGTGATTCCGATTATCCAATAGACTGTCGAGAACACATCCGTCAATATACTTTGTTCTTCAGCAGATAATTGTGGATGCAGCCTTTGCAGTATCGCCAGAGAGATCCTGGCGCGTTTTTGAAATCGAACACGAATTTGTGGAAGAGATGAGCTACGAATGACTCACCTCAACCACCTGTTTTCCTCCGTTCCAGGTGAAGATAGGGATTCTTTTGTTGGATCTTTTCTTCTCACATCTTCACATGAGGAATGCACCCGTATGGACTTGCAGTGCTAACGGATAATCATTTCCTCCATTTTGCGCTGACATGCAGACCAACACAATCGGGATGCTCCATGTGGTTCATCTTTTACCATAATATGGCCGGCGGGAAACAAACTCGAACTATATCTTTGGTTTGAGTCATGACGTTGAGAATAATCTCCATACCCCGGATTCACTTATCATAGGCGGTAAGCGTCGGAATCTGTCGCGGGAATGAATTGATGGGATTGCGCGAATATTTTTACCAATTAATTGCCAAGAGCATTCGGTTGTATGTGCGACCGGGCGACACCATGGCGTTGGTCTGCAGCAGTTCCGATTTATTGCCGGCCATGTTCCCCGAGAGCAGCGTATGGGATTCCGGAGTACCTGACACCGACAGTACAGTTGATTATGTCGTGGTGAGCGGCTGCATCCATTACGAGCGCGACATCCAATCGTTTTTGCAGCAATTGCGTAATCATTGCACTTCGTCGACACGGGTCATCATCACCTATTACAGTTCACTCTGGCGTCCGTTGCTGAACCTGGCCACAAGACTGAACCTGCGTATCAAAACCCCGGAACAGAATTGGCTGGCACCGGAAGACATTGAGAATTTTGTACGGTTGTCGGGATATGAACCGGTCAGGACAGATAATAGAATCTTATGCCCGGTTTACATCCCCCTGGTCAGTGCCATATTGAATCGGTTTGTTGCCCCGTTGCCGTTGTTCAGAAGTCTGAGCATGCTGAATATTCTGACAGTTCGGCCACTGCCGGACGCTGGAACGCCGTCGGCTCAGCCTTCCGTTTCTGTTATCGTCCCGGCGCGCAATGAAGCGGGCAACATCGAGAATGCCGTCAAACGTCTGCCGGCCATGGGGCCGGATGATGAGTTGATATTCGTCGAAGGGAATTCAACAGATAACACCTGGCAGATGATCCAGGAAATAAAGAGACGATACGGTTCAACCCGGAATATTCTCATTGCGCAGCAATCTGGAAAAGGAAAGGGGGACGCTGTGAGGAAGGGGTTTTCCCTGGCGACCCGGGATGTTCTTATGATCCTCGATGCTGATCTGACTGTTCCGCCGGAAGATCTTCCCAAATTTTATGATGCGATTGTTCGCGGCCATGGCGAATTCATCAATGGCAGCCGCCTGGTGTATCCCATGGAAGGTCAGGCCATGCGCTTTTTGAACATGGTCGGCAATAAATTCTTTGCTGTGGCTTTTTCTTTTGTTCTGGGCCAGCGATTCCGTGACACCCTCTGTGGAACCAAGGTACTTTCCCGCGACCATTATGAGAAACTCGCCAAACACCGCAAGTATTTTGGGGAGTTCGATCCTTTCGGCGATTTTGATCTGTTATTCGGTGCCGCCCGGCTGGGATTGAAAATAGTTGAAGTCCCTATCTGCTATCGAGATCGGGTATACGGGACCACTAATATTTCGCGTTGGCGTCATGGCTTGATCCTGCTGAAGATGTTGCTCTTTGCCGCACTGCGTATTCGGTTCATTTGATGAAATATCAGAAGTTACAAGATGGCATAATGGAGAACGAGTCACCACGTGATCAATTGATCACGTTGCTTCCACATATTGTAGTAATCGTATGGCTTATATTTCTTGGTATTTCCTTGTGGTTGCATGCTTCAGACAGTCAGCAGCCACCGATTTATGATTCCTTGACCTACTTCCAGAAGGGAAAAGCCTTCTGGGAAAATATTGAGCATGGGATATGGGTCAATCCTCTAAATATTCAGCCGACAGTGCGTCCCCCAGGAACCATCCTGATGTCCTTCCCTGTTGGCTTTTCAGCTGATTTCCACGGTTTTCACTTCCGCTCCATTTTTTTTCCAATCGTCTGTGTGGTTATGGCCGTCTACATGACGATTGGCTTGTCCCGGGCCCTGACAGCGGGTTGGGGAGTGGCGGGTGTGGCGCTGCTCTTTTCTTCCCTGCCAATGTTCTACCATTTTGAAAGGGTGGAGAAATCATTCAGTCCCGGGCATTGGGGGATGGTCGATACTTTCCAGGCAGGAGTTGCCGCCTTGGCAGCAGCAGCTTTTATGAGAAGCCTGAGCAAGGGGTCGCAACGTTGGCTAAGCCTGGGGGGCGTACTGGCTTCCTTTACACTCTTGATCAAACCGTCGGGGCTCATGGTCATGGCCCTCTTGGGAGTGTCATGGTTTATGCTGGCTATGTGGGCATGGTGGACAGCCCTTCGGAACCCTAGCGAGACATTCGAACTGCGTCGCTATTTGATATATGGTGCTCTCCAACTGGTGATTATCTTTACATCCTTTGTCATTATTTGCGTATCGTCGGAATATTTCTCCCCAGCAAATTTTGAATATGCCAAGCAGGCAATGGTAATAATGAAAGATGTACTGAGCAGGCCTTTAACTCGATATCCAGTGTTCATTCACCGGAGCATCGGCGAAGTGGTCATCATTTGGGCCATGGCAATTATTTCAATCTACGGGGCCAGTCGGTATTGTCGCAGTGATCTGCATGAACAACACGACTCACCAAAAATACCTGTCTTGTTGACAATGGCCTGTCTGGTTTGGGTCGGTGGTGTGTGGTACTGGTTGGTTGTGCAGGTGGGTGGCAATCAAATCAGGTATTTTTTCCCTTTTGCGTTGATCGGGTTCATCTACCTTGTTCCCATAGCTATAAAGGTCTGGCAGTATGCGAAAGTTCGAACCAGAACAGTGATTATGGTGATTTGTTTCTTGCCGGCAGTGAATTTGGCCGGCATTTTGATGCAGAAAAACCCTCCTATTCCCTGGCAAATGGCTATGGGAGTAAATGTCTCTATAGGGACGTTACGCATGGAAGAGGATCAGGCCCATGAATTTTTGGCAAAAATACGTGAAACTGGCAAGAATGCAGTAGTTTATGCGTTCCAGTCAGGGATTGCCGCAACAACAATTGCGAGTGTTGGTCAATATGAAGCGACCGTAAGACCTGATTTCCCGACCTTTTTGTCGAGAGGACAGATAAGTTGGACAGATGGATTTGTGACGCGTCTTAGTGGTTTATTATCCTCTGAATATATCCTTTTCCGTCCTGTAAAAGATGACGATGCAAGGCAAACAATCCTCCAGATTCAGGCCATTGACAGCTTCGAGCTGGAGAATCGGGTTTTTGAAGCATGGCTCAGTGGATTGACAGAGAAAAACGGTGTTAAAGTCGTTTCAGAATCTCGTGTGCGGCTATTGGAAATCATAGATGGTGTGCAGCTTAAGCGCGACGTTGAAAAGTTTGTTGCCGCTCGTTCCTGGCATGCGGCTTTCAACAAGGAGAATCCCCACCGTTATTGGAGGGCTTCCGAGGCAGCATCTTATATTCGGACAGCTTTAGAAGAAGAAATTCGGTTCGGCGACTTGTATAAGCTCCATGCGCTGATGATAAAGCACGAAGCAGATGGGCTGAAAATAGAGATATGGTGGGAGGAACTGAAGCCCGATGAGAACAACAGCCGGCGATTCATGTTTTTTCACTTAATAGACGCTCAAGGAAAAATATTTCATAATCAGCAGGTTGAATTGAATTATGAAATTACCCACCCGGATCGGAGATGGCGATATGATACCATCACCTTTCCGTACCCTATCGATCCGAAAATAGTATCCCTGGCCTTTGGCATATCCCACCCAAACCGTCAAATCGGGTTTCTGGCGGTTGGCAAAGATTCAATAAAGTGGAGCGGACGTCGTCGGATAATCGTGCCGGTGACCGCCGCCAGATAGCTGGGTTCAAACTGCGTTGAGTCAAACTGTGATGGAAAATCAGGCATTCGAACAGGATCTCGTTGCGACATTGAGAAACCGCGAGGCACTGTTCACCAAGCCCAACCTGCTGTACTGGTATGACAGGCTGTACGAACGATTGTTCGGCGATCCGCAGTCGGCCTCCGAATTGCGGATTCTGGAGATCGGCAGCGGGATGTCGCCGCTGAAGCATTTCTATCCGACGGTCATCACCAGTGATATCATGCCGCTGGATCACGTCGATTATGTTTTCGATGCCCATCGGATCGATCGCGTCACGGAGATCGCGCCGTCAAGCCTGGACGTGATCACCCTGACGAATGTGCTGCACCACCTGCGGGACCCGATCGTCTTCCTGCTGAAGGCCCGGGGCAGACTCCGGCCCGGCGGACGGATCATCCTGGTCGAGCCGTACTATTCCCGGTTATCGAGGCAGATCTACACCCGCCTGCATCACGAACCCTCGGATTTCAGCATACAATCCCCGCGGCTGCCGGCTGTGGCCGGCCCGCTGTCCACGGCCAACATGGCCATACCCTACCTGATCTTCTGCAGCGGCAGGGGATGGGAACACGAACTGCGGCGAAATTATCGATGGGATCAATCCCAGATGTTTTATTATACCGCGCTTGCCTATATGATGACCGGCGGTGTAGCCCGGAAGATTCCGCTGCCGTCCTGGTTCTACAACATGATGTTCACGGTCGACAGTCGGCTGGCCGATCGCTTCCCCGCCCTGGTGGCGAGCTTTTTCTGTCTCACGCTGAAGGTCGGGGATGAAGGGCCGGCTGTTTGAACGCCGCACCTCGGCATGGCGGGTTGCGGCGATTATCCTGTGGATCTGAACGAGGGCGGGACTGAACAGGCCGACCTTCCCCGTCGAAAAGACGGGGAAGGTCGGTGTTTCGCACTAGATCAGGCGATGATGGTGAAATCTTCAGCGTAAAGATTGTCTTCTGAGACGTGGAAATTGACGGTAGCGAACTTGACCGGGGCATAAGCTCCGCCACTGCCGTCCTGGTCATAGTAGAGCGAATTGCTGTCCGTATAGTAAAGAAAATAATCGTCTGAACCTACCGGCATTCCGGAATTGGACTTCCAGAAGTTGGCGTCGGAAAGGGTGCCTGTATAGCTGCCCAGGACGGTAAAGATATCCCTGTCGAGATATATCTTATCCCCTTCCGCCCAATAGAAATCTGTGATGACATCCACATTGGCCGGTCCCAAAGGAGTATCGAAGACAAATTTGTCCGCATTGTCGCCGCCGGTGAGTGTGTCGTTGCCCATGCCGCCATAAAGCATGTCGTCATTGGCCCCTCCATTGAGGATGTCGTCGCCGGTATCCCCCCGGAGGAAGTCGTTCCCCGTGCCGCCGTCGAGGGAATCGTTGCCAATGGGGCCGAAGGGGGAGTCGTCGCCGCCCCCGCCGTAAAGGGTGTCGTCGCCGTCCCAGCCGTGGAGGAAGTTGTCCACACCGTTGCCGGTTATGGCGTTGTTGAGACTATTGCCGTGGCCACTGATGGGAGCGGCGCCGGTCAGGATCAACACTTCGAGGTTCGGTCCCAGCGCGAATGTGACCGACGAATTGACCGTGTCATAGCCGCCGGTGACGCTTTCTTCGGTGACGGTGTCGCCTGTGGAGTTGACAAAGTAGAGGTCGTCGCCGTTCCCCCCGTTCATCGCGTCATCGCCATCCTGTCCATCCAGGTAGTCATTGCCGCCACCGCCGTAGAGGATGTCGTTGCCAATTTCGCCGTAGAGGATGTCGTTGCCGCCACCGCCGTAGAGGGAGTCGTTGCCGATTCCGGCGAAGAGGGAGTTGTCGGCATCATTGCCGGTTATGGTATTGTCGAGCGTGTTGCCGAAGCCATTGATGGGGGCAGTGCCGGTCAGGATCAACACCTCGAGGTTCGTTCCCAGGGTATAGGTGATCGACGAATTAACCGTATCATAGCCGGCGGTGCCGCCACCAGGGTGTCGTTGCCGACATACCCGTACAGAATGTCATCTGCCGCGGTGTCGGTCAAATAATCGTCGTCCCCGGTACCATGAATCAGTGCCATTACCTCTCCTCTCCTTTTTTGTTATTGGAAATCACGCCAAACCTGCCTTCCGGCATCGATGCGAAGATGTATTTTCTTCCGGGTGGAGATGGGGGGAAGTAATACTCTGCGGGACCGGTAGCCGCCGGCCGCGGAATCTACTCTGTTTTACTTGAGTTGGAAATGGAATATCCGGCTGGCGTGACTCAATCAGATTCATTGAGGCCCTGAGCCTGAGCTCTGCCCGAGGCGGGGGATGGCAAAGCAGACGGCGGCGATCGTATCGATGGGATCGGTCCCGGATATTTTGTTCTACCGCTCCGGCTTATACGATGACCGTCGACAGCCGGCTGGCCGAACGCTTCCCTGTCCTGGTGGCAGGCTTTTTCCGTCTCACTCTCAAGATCGGAGATGAAGGGGCGGCAGTTTGATCACCGCGCCACGGCATGCCGGGTTGCGGCGACTGCGCCCAGCGGGGGGTGAAGAGGTGAGGAACGGCAGGGGCAGCCTTCCCCGCCGAAAAGACGGGGAAGGCTGGTGTTTCGTTCTTGATCAGGTGATAACGACAAAATCATTATTAATAATATCGTCATCGGCACTGAGGATATTGACGGTGGCGAACTTGATTGGGGCATAGGCTCCGCCGCTGCCGTCCCTGTCGTAATAGAGCGAATTGTTGTTCGTGTTGTAGAGGATGTAGTCGTTGCTGTCAGCCGCTGTTCCGGTGGCCGATTTTCTGAAATTATCGCTGGAAAGGTATCCGGTATATCCTAGGCTGGTAAAGATATCGTTATCGAGATATATCTGGTCGTTTTCATTCCAATCGAAATCGGAAATTGTATCTATGTTGGTCGCTCCAAGGGTGGTGTTGAATACAAAGAGATCCGCATTGTCTCCGCCATAGAGGGTATCGTTGCCTGTTCCGCCGTTGAGGTAATCGTTGCCTGTCGCACCGGAGAGGTAATCGTTACCGGATTCACCCGAGAGGGTATCATTGCCTGACTGGCCAAAGAGGTGATCGTTGCCCACCTGTCCATTCAGGTAATCGTTGCCGCCTCCACCGAAGAGGTAATCGTTGCCGTTTCTACCGTCGATGTAGTTGTAGGCATCGTTGCCGACAATGGTGTTGTTGAGGGCATTGCCGGTGCCACCGATGGAGGCCGTGCCGGTCAGGTTCAACCTCTCGAGGTTCGCTCCCAGGGTGAAGGATACCTTCGAGTTGACCGTATCATAGCCGCCGGTGGCGCTGTCTTCGGTAACAATATCCAAGGTGGAGTTGACGCCGTAGGTGTCGTTGCCGTTCCCCCCGTACATGAGGTCGTCGCCGGCCTGTCCGTACAGATAGTCGTTGCCGTTGTCGCCACCGAGGAAATCATTGCCGATATTGCCGTAAAGGGTGTCGTTGCCCCCGCCTCCACGGATCGAGTCGTTACCGCCGTAGCCATAGAACAGGTCGTTGCCGATGTTGCCGATGATGATGTTGTTGAGCATGTTGCCGTAACCGACCGCATTGGCGGTGCCTGAAAAAACCAGGTTTTCAATCCAGTCTCCCAGGATGTGTTTGGTGGTTGTGGTATATACCGTATCAAATGTCCCGTCCGTCGAGGATTCCTCCAGGGTGACATCGGCGGGGTTGTTGACGAAATACGTGTCGTTGCCGGCTCCGCCGACCATGGTGTCGATGCCGAACCCGCCGTCGAGGATATCGTTGCCCGGGCCACCGTAGAGGGTATCATTGCCCGCGTTTCCAAGCAGGGTGTCATTGCCGGCATATCCCCACAAAGTGTCATTCAACGCTCCACCAACTAATTTATCATCGCCCGCGGTACCATACAAAATCGCCATAATCTTTTGTTCCCTTGTTTTGTTATTAAAATCGAGCAGGCCCTGTCGTCAAACTATAGTGGACCCCAAATTCCAGACAGTAGTTTAAGCTGTACGCCATCATAAAAAAAGAGCAACGATGAGCGAAACGAATAAGAGAGAGTTCCATATCCCTGAATTCAAGGCGAGAGCAGGCCTGAAATTTTCAACCGCGATCAAGCCCGATGTTGTGTGCCGGACCGCAAGTGGAGGTGGGGCGGTACTTGTGGATAAATTTCCGCGCGCAGCGGAGGATTGTCCTGTGGAGCATAGCGGAACAGGGCAATCCTCCACCGCAACGGCAACCACTCGAGCAAAGACAGCACCGGAGCAGCGCCGCCCAGCTGCGAATAAGGTCGAATGTACAGTTTAACCTCTGTCGTTATTTGTCTTGACTCAGGGGGCCTACCTTAAAACACTGCGGGAACTGCAGGATCAGGCGATAACGGCAAAATCTGTAGCAATGATGCAGATTTGCGATGTCCATGCGAAGGTGGCGAAAGCGATCTTCCCGTGCACTCCACCGCTGCTGTCGGCGTCGTGAGAGAGGGTCTTGTTGCTGGTGCTGCAGAGGACGTAGTTGTTGCTTTCCGCTGCCGATCCGGTGGTTTCCGCCAACTTGGTCTGGTTTTTTCGGTGTATCGCCTTCAGTTCAGGCGGGGTTGAATCGATGCGCAGGGAGGAGAAAAAAAACGCGGCTGGAACGAAAAGGCGAATGCAAAATTGAGGAAGTCTCCCCCGGCTTCATGACAGGGAAGGCTTCCTCAGCTTGCGTAATTAGGCTATTACGTAAAAATCGGTATTGTCAATTGTAGGTTTATTGGACAATGTGGCGAACATGACGGCTGACGCCGTGCCGCTGCCGTCGGGATCGTAATAGAGGTTGCCCGAACTCTGCCAATAGATGATGTGGTCGGTACTGTCAACCTGACCCCAATTTGTTACAGATTTAAAATCAGTCGCACTTAACGTCCCGGTATACCCGAGGCTGGTAAACACATCGTTATCCAATCGAATTAAATCGCCGTCTGCAGTGCTGAAATCAGCGATGTTATCCTTGTTGCTTGCCGCGTTCAAAGCGGTATCAAAGATGAAATAATCATCACCGGCTCCACCGTACAAGGCGTCATTGCCATACTGGCCATGAATGTCGTCATAAGAGTTCCCGCCGATGAGGGTGTCGTTGCCGGATCCGCCATACAGTTTGTCGTAACCGTCATTGCCGTGCAGATAGTTGGCTGCAGAGTTTCCTACCATGGTATTGCCCAGCGTGTTGCCGTAGCCGGCGTAGACAGTCCCAGTAAGTGTCAGGTTTTCGACGTTGCCGCCCAACGTAAGCCCGCTGATGTAGCTGTACACAATATCAGTGCCTTCGCCGGTGTATTCAACGACCAGGTCAGTGCTTGAATCCACATAATAGGTATCGTTGCCGGCCCCACCGTACATGTTGTCGTTGCCCGATCCGCCATTGAGGGTGTCGTTGCCCGTCGAACCGGAAAGGTAATCATTACCCGACTCACCAAAGAGGTAATCGTTGCCGTCGCCACCATGGAGGGAGTCGTTATCTGTCCAACCATACAGGTAGTCATTACCTGCTTCCCCATAGAGGTAGTCGGTGCCCTCTGCGCCATCGAGGGTGTCATTGCCGGTTCCCCCGTAGATAAAATTGGTAGCACTGTTGCCTGTGATATAGTTGTCGAGGGCATTGCCGGTGCCACTGATGGCGGTGGTGCCGGTCAGGTTCAACCTCTCGAGGTTCGCTCCCAGGGTGAAGGATACCTTCGAATTGACCGTATCATAGCCGCCGGTGGCGCTGTCTTCGGTAACGGTATCCAAGGTGGAGTTGACACCGTAGGTGTCGTTGCCGTTGCCGCCGTTCATGGCGTCGTTGCCGGACTGTCCGTACAGGGAGTCGTTGCCTTCGCCGCCGTTGAGGGTATCATTGCCGATGCTTCCGTAGAGGGTGTCGTTGCCATTGCCGCCTAGGATGCCGTCGTCGCCGCCGTAGCCGTAGAAGAGGTCGTTGCCGATGTTGCCGACAATGACGTTGTTGAGGATGTTGCCGTAGCCGAGGGCATCGGCGGTGCCGAGAAAGACCAAACCCTCAATCCAATCCCCCAGGATGTGCTTGGTGGTTGTGGTCCAAACTACATCAGCTGTTCCGTATGTGGAGTATTCTTCCTTGGTGACATCGGCGGGGTTGTTGACAACATACCAGTCGTTGCCGGCCCCGCCGACCATGGTGTCGATGCCGAACCCGCCGTCGAGGATATCATTGCCCGGCCCGCCGTCGAGGGTGTCGTTGCCCGCCCCCCCATCCATGTCGTCATCACCGGCATACCCGTACAGGGTGTCATCAGCCGCGGTGCCGTCCAGTATGTCATTGCCCGTGCTGCCATAAATGATTGCCATAATCTGTCCCTCCTCTTTTTGTCATTGAAATCAGACGCGACCTGTCGTTCTACCTTGATGCGATGATTGCAATTGAAATGTACCAGCAAACAAATGGCCCCCTCTGACCTCATGGAGATTGCCTGGTTTGAATGAAATGAATGAAATGAATGGAATGGTGATATCCGGAGAATGAATCGTTGCACCGGATATCCCCGACTTTGTCTCTACCAGCCGTAGTACGAGAGAGAACGAGCCTCCATGGCAGTCGGATATGCAATGCCGATGTTCCGACCCTCTGCCGGCGTCTGTTCGCGGGGCCCTGTCTGTATCGAAGTGATAATGATCGCAAGCAAATACGTTGTATACTATATTATCTTATAGATGCAGTTCAAGTTGTCAATAACATTCTGTAAAGCGGTCGGAAGAATCGCCGGCCGCGAGATCCTCCCGTATTCATTGAAACTCTGTGGACCCATGCGGTATGGTAACCTGGAGTGGAGAAATATAGGCCTGCGACCTGCGGCCGAACCCCAAAATCAATCTTTAGCGCCAGGGATGCGATGAACACGACTGCTGCCGTTTATTACGAAGAAGACGCCTATGGCACCGCGGGAAAACGCCTGTTGGGACGTCAGGCTGCAGGCGAGGGATTCTTGCGAGGGCTTGTCCGTTCCGGCAAAGCGGAGCCGCTGTTCTGCTGTGCCAGGACCAGAAAAATATTTGACGCCTTCTGCCGGCAGGTGACCCCATGGTCCGCTACGCCGCGAAAAATCGTCTGGCTGCCCGCCCACGATCTTCCCGGCCTCGCCAGGGCCGGCACACTGTACCGGCCCGATCCCAACATCGGCGAACTGGCGTGGCAGCGCCGGTTTCATGACCAGCGGGCATACAGTCTGTGCGGGGTCACCCATACCATCGCCGGCAAACAGATGCAGCAGATGATCGGAGATTTGATGCTGAGTCCTGTCCAGCCCTGGGATGCGGTGATCTGCGCCTCGAAAGCCGTTAAGCAGGCGTACGAGAAAATACTCGAGGACTGGGGGGGGTACCTCGAGCAGCGGATCGGCACTAGACCGGTGAACCCGGTGCAGCTCCCCGTCATTCCCCTGGGCATCGACTGTGGTTCATTCCCCCAGGGCGAGCAGGCCGATCAAGTGCGCGCCGCCTTTCGAAGGAGGATGGGGATTGCCCCGGAGGACATTGTCGTGTTCTTCATGGGACGGTTGATCTTTTACGGCAAGGCCCATCCGGTGCCGATGTATCAGGCGCTGGAACGGGCCGCCCGGGTCAGCGGCAGGCGGATACACCTGATTCAGGCCGGATGGTTTGAAAACAAGCAGGAAGAAGAGGCCTTCCTGAAGTCTCCGGCAGATTTCTGTCCCAGCGTCAACTGCCTTTTTCTCGATGGACGGCGACCGGAGGTGCGTTATGGCCTGTGGCCGGCCGCAGACATCTTCGTCTCGCTTTCCGACAACATCCAGGAGACCTTCGGCCTCACCCCGATCGAGGCGATGGCCAATGGATTGCCGGTGGTGCTTGCCGATTGGAATGGCTACCGGGAGTTGATGCACGATGGAGTGGAAGGATTCAAGATTCCGGTGACGATGCCTTCGCCGGGCGCCGGCCGGGACCTGGCGGAAGACTACTTGATCAACCGCTCGAATTACAGCGCCTATATCGCCCATCCGTGCATGGCGACTGCCGTGGATATCGAGGCCTGCGCCCATGCCTTCGTCACCCTGATAGAGCAGCCGGATCTGCGGAAGAAGATGGGGGAGGCCGGCAGGCAGCGGGCCAGGAACGTGTACGATTGGAACAACATCATCCCGGCCTACGAAAGGCTGTGGGAAAATCTTGCCGAACTGCGGCAGGGGATGGACGAGGTGGTCCCCGGTCCGGCGGGATCCGCCCCGCATCCGCTGTGTCAGGATCCTTTTGCCATGTTTTCGCATTACACCTCGTTGCATCTCCATGAACAATCACTGTTTGTGCTCAGCCCGAACTGCACGCCGGCATTGCGCCAGGCGCTGGCGGCCGACTGGATGACGCAGTACGGGGGCAACAAGCGGCTGCCTGTCGCTGCCGTTGATCAACTGCTGGTGCTCCTCAGTCCTTCCGAGCCGGTTTCGGCCCGCACCCTGCTCGAGCAACTGGCCCAGAGGCAGGGTGTCGTTCCCTCCAACGCCCATTTTTTTCGAACCCTCGGATATCTGCTGAAATTCGATCTGATCCGGAACGTTTTAAAGTGAGTCTCCTGCAAAAAGAACAGATGCAGGATCTGGCATTTCGACTCGCTCCTGTCATATCGACTCGCTCCTGTCATATCGACTCGCTCCTGTCATATCGACTCGCTCCTGTCATATCGACTTGCTCCTGTCATTTCGACCGGAGGGAGAAATCCCATCGTCTTGAAAACCGAGATTTCTCGCTATCGCTCGAAATGACACCATAAATTATCTCGTCCAGGCGAAATGCGAGTAAGACGTACTGTGTGATTTTGTTGTTTTGCAACAGGTTCAAGAAAAAGTGATCAAGGCCATGGCCAGGCAGCATCACAATACACCTTTGTTGATGCATTGAACCCGGGGGGAGTATGTAAACCGGAAAAACAACCACGCCAGGGGGATTCAAATCACGGAACAGGGCGATTTCTCTGGAATTGAAGTGAATGGTTCTGCTATGGTAGCGCGTGTCGTCTGTTTTCTGGCCAATGCAATCCGGATTCAGACGATGTATCGCCTGAATTTTACAGGGTTCTGCGGTCATTAAAGTTTAGGGCTCGGACCAGGCTGCTCATCTCTTTCGAGAACGGTTTTTTGTGGAAACTCAAGGTAAAATGGCAAGTCAACCAAGCGAGGATGGGTCCGAACACCAGAGCGGCCTGCTGGGCTGTTGCCGCCATCTGGCACTTCGGACCGGCCAGGATGGATTTCACGAGCGGCTTGCTTTGCTGACCGAAAAACCAGGCCCCGATGGCAGGAAGCAAACACTCGAAAGTATAATAAAAGTTGCCAGAACCGAAGGGCTGCAGACCATAGTTCACCGTCCTGAACCGGCACATCTGACAAGACTCGTCCCGGTATTGCCCGTAATGACGGAATTGCGGGACGGTCGCTGGCTGGTCATCACAGGCATTGAAACAGGTGGAGACGGCAAAATACTCGGCATCCATCTCGCGGAACCTCAGTCGTCCGGAAATCTCCGTAACATCAAGGTTTCTTTCAAGGATTTCGTTTCTGCCTCGACCGGCGCCATTCTCTATTTCGAGAAAATCAATACCGCGCTCGTCTGTTTTTCCATCATCGCCGGCGAACACAAGATCGAGATAACCAGGGATCGTCTCCTCCACGAGTACAACCTGGGTCTTGATGAAATCCCGACGGTCAAGCTCCTGCGGATCGCGAAGGACCTCGGTCTCAAATCCAGGCTGCTGAACCTGCAATGGGATGGCCTCCTCAACCTGAAGAAGGCCTATCCGGCGATCGCCAAACTGCGAAACGGCCGGCATATGATCCTGGTCGGCATCACCCACGGACATGGCGACCTGCAGCAGGAAACGATGATTGCCTGCTACGATCCTTTGGCGGGCAGCGGCGGCGGCCATCTGCGCCTGACCCGCGAGGAGTTCGAGGCCGTCTGGAGCGGTGAAATCTACCTCTTCAAACGTACCTACAAACTCAGCGACGAAACCCAGCCGTTCAGCCTGCGCTGGTTCATTCCCGAGATCCTGCGGCAGAAGCTGACATTTGTCGATATCGGTCTGGCTGTGCTGTTCATCAATGCCATTGCCCTGGTCACCCCGATTTTTTTTCAGATCGTCATCGATAAGGTGCTGGTGAACCAGGCGTTCACCACACTGCACGTTTTGGGGTTCGGCATGACGGTCGCCCTGGCGGTCAATGCCGGACTTGATTTTCTTCGTGATTATCTGCTGCTCCATGCCTCAAACAAGATCGACCTGCGGGTCACGGGCAAGACGTTTCGGCATATGCTGCAACTGCCCCTCGATTTTTTCGAACACGTCGCCGCCGGTGTGCTGACCCAGCACATGCAGCAGACCGCGAAAATCCGGGAATTCCTCACCGGCAGCGTCTTCCTCACCATCCTCGAGGCCACTTCACTCTTCGTCTTTCTTCCCTTTCTGTTTATCTACAGCATGCCCCTCACCGGTATCGTCCTGGTTTTCACCTCCCTTATCGCCCTGGTGATTGCGGTCCTCATGTCCCCGTTCAAGCGACGTCTCAACGCCCTGTACAATGCCGAAGGAAATCGGCAGGCAATGCTGGTCGAGACGATAAACGGCATGGCGACCGTCAAATCCATGGCCATCGAGCCGCTCCTCCGCAAACAGTGGGAGGACAAGGTCGCCAGGGCCGTCAGCATGCAGTTCCGGGTCGGCAAGATTTCCATCACGGCAAAATCGCTGACCAAATTTCTCGAGCGACTGATGACGATCATCCTGGTCTGGCTGGGGGCCAGTCAGGTGTTTAACGGCGTTATGACCGTCGGCGCGCTGATTGCCTTCCAGATGCTGGCAGGCCGGGTGACCTCGCCGCTGGTGCGGCTGGTCGGCCTGGTGCACCAGTACCAGGAGGCGGCTCTCTCCGTCGAAAAACTCGGTCTGGTGATGAATGCCAGGCAGGAGTGGGGGGCCGACCGGCATGGCGCCCGCCCGTCGCTCAGGGGCAACATTGTCTTTGATCGGGTGACGTTTCGGTATGCCCCGGATCTTCCCAATGTTCTCAAGGACATAAGTCTTACTATTCCTACGGGGACAACCCTGGGGGTGGTCGGCCCCAGCGGTTCGGGCAAAACCACCCTGACACGCCTGCTGCAGAAGGTGTGTTTTCCCTCCAGCGGCACGATCAGGATCAACGACTGCTACCTGAACGAGCTCGATACGGCGCACCTGCGCCGTAACATGGGCGTTGTGCTGCAGGAGAATTTTTTATTCAACGTTTCGGTGGCGGACAACATCCGGGCCGGCCAGTCGATCGCCTCGCGCGAACAGATCATCCACGCAGCGCTGCTGGCCGGGGCCGATGAATTCATCGTCAACCTGCCGCAAGGCTATGACACGATGCTGGAGGAGGGAGCGAAAAATCTATCCGGCGGTCAGCGCCAGAGACTTGCAATTGCCAGGGCTCTGCTGACCCGCCCCGAAATCCTGATTTTTGACGAGGCCACCAGTTCACTGGACCCGGAAAGCGAACGGATTGTCAGGGAAAATCTGGCGCAAATCGCCAAAAATCGCACTGTGATCATCGTGTCGCACCGCTTGTCGATGCTCAAAGATGCTGACAGTATCATTGTCCTGCAGCAGGGTGAACTCGTAGGCAGCGGCAATCATGACCACCTGCTTCAGCAATGCGCACTGTATCGTACACTATGGCGCCAGCAGATGGAATTGACCTGAAATGAGAGATTCAAAAGATTCTCA
Source organism: Desulfoprunum sp. (assembly GCF_053613775.1). Lineage (NCBI taxonomy): Bacteria > Pseudomonadati > Thermodesulfobacteriota > Desulfobulbia > Desulfobulbales > Desulfobulbaceae > Desulfoprunum > Desulfoprunum sp. The sequence continues at coordinate 653,628 of NZ_JBSHXH010000004.1, read as the reverse complement.
AGAAATACTGGAATACCAGCCAGATGCCGTCGAGATCGAAGATAAGCCGGTACCCGGCAAAATTCGTTGGGTGCTGTATCTGATCATGTTTTCCCTGGTCATCACCGTGGTGGGATCGGTGGTGTTCAAAGTGGACAGAATCGTGGTGGCCCAGGGCAGGTTGATCACGACCACGCCGACCATCGTTGTCCAGCCCCTGAGCACCTCCATTGTTCGGACCATCAATACCCGTGTCGGCGACGTTGTCGAGAAAGACCAGGTTCTCGTCACCCTCGATGCCACCTTTGCCAGCGCCGATCTGGATCAGCTCAGTAAACAAAGCCTGGCTCTGGACGTCCAATTGCGGCGCATCAAGGCGGAATTGGCAAATCTGCCCTTCTCGGCCCAGCCCGGGGAAGGGGAGGAGGGCAGGTTGCAGGAACAGCTGTTGAAGCAGAGGAAGGTCATCCTGGCGCGGAGCAAACGGACGATTGATGACAAAATCGCCGCGCTCCATGCCAAAATCGACATGATCAGAGTACAGCTTCAGGGGCAGGAACAGCAGGTCAAACTGCTGCGGGATATCGAGGGGACCACGGCCAAACTTCCTCGGAACGACCCCGATTACCGGCTCAGGCTGCTCGATGCCCAGAAAGCCCGATACCAGACGGCAAACGCTATCGAGAACCTCAAGGCTGAGGAACAGGTGGCGATCAATGAGTTGAAGCAGGCACAGTCGGATTGGCAGCGATTTGTCGAGGAACGCAACGGCGAGTTGATGGAGAAGGAGGTGCAGTTGCGAAACGAGTGGGAAAAGGTCCGCGAGGAGATTCTCAAGGCCAGAAGAGTGCATGAACTGGTATCTCTGCGGGCGCCACAGAAGGCCATCGTCCTCAAGATGGCGGAGCGTTCGATCGGCTCAATTATCCAGCAGGCCGAGCCCTTTATCACGCTTGTCCCTTTCAACAGCAACATCGAGGTCGAGGTCGATATCGGTTCCAAGGATATCGGCAGGATCCGCACAGGCGATTCGGTCCGGATAAAGCTGGATGCCTTTCCCTTTCAGCGGCATGATACCTTGCCCGGGAAGGTCAGGGTCATCAGCGAGGATTCCTTCCAGCGCAACAATCAGGATATCATGGGGCGGACTCCGTCTGAACGGGTGCCCGCAGATGATTTCTACCGTGCCCGGATCACCCTGCTCTCAACTCAGCTGCGCAATGCGCCGGAGGGGTTTCGCCTGCTGCCTGGAATGAAGGTCAGGGCAGAGATAAAAGTCGGCCGGCGCAGCGTCATCTCGTATTTCCTCTACCCGGTGATCAGGGCTCTTGATGAGAGCCTGCGCGAACCGTAATGAATGTTAACCTCCAGGATTTGATACCTGAAGGTGTCCATTTTGATCTTCAGGAAGAGCCTGTTTCCCTTTTGATAACAGGCTCTGTCTGAAAGTCTTCGTCCAACATAGAGCAATAGCCGCCAATATGACATTTCAAATCCAGGAAGTTACACAAATGTACGCTTTAGTCGGATGAACCGGATTTAAGACCTGGTCATGCCAGATTGTACTTCTCAGCAAACAAAGACTATGGGCCGTAATTGGACATTGCTGCATCTCCCGCTCAATGGACTTAAATACATATCCGACCCATCTTGATGAAGAACTAAGCGGAGCGCCCGGTATATTCATCCTCTGGTCACGATTGACCTGCCGCATCGCCTCGGTCACACCGTCCTGTCCAAGACGAGCGCTCAGCCCCTGATTTTGTTTTGCCGATATCGACAAGAAACGGTACTGCACCTTCATGTATTCCTCAGGTCTCCTTGGAGAAGCCCGGGCCAAGACGGGGGAAAATGTTTCTTGATCCGGAAACCAACGAGAGATTGACTATGGGCCTCAATTGGTATATCAACCGCGAAAATGGGAGGAAGATGTTCGCCGAGGTCTGGGGGGGCACCGGGGCGCCAAGCAGAATCAACCGTCGTCTCTCGGGGCGGACGAAATCGGCTGCCGGAATTGTCGGATACTACGGGGACGGCTTGATGTTCAAGACCGGTTTCAAAGGACTGAAGCGAGATAACGGCAGTGCCGGAACCCAGGGCGGTATTTCAGGGTTCATACTATGTCACCGTGTTGATGCGGATGGCGACTTGAGACTTTTAGAGGGGATTTCAATATACAGCAATTATGGGTGATAAGCAGAATCGTTTGCGCGTGGTTCCTCCCTGTTTTCTCATCTTCTCTGTTGTCATGGTGCTGGGAGGCTGCGGCACGCTCACCGGTCTGCCTGGTCATGGGGGTGGCAAGCGGTTTGCCGTGGAGCAGGAACTGGTTGCCGCCGCCACAAGAGGCGCGATCAAGCAGATCGATCTCTCGACGATTCGAGGGAAAAAGGTCAACCTCTTCGTCAATGCCATCGGTGATACCGGTGCCGGCAACATGACCGGCGGGCGTTTCTCGATCGTCTCACAACTGCGAGGTGACTACGTCCAGTCCCCGGTAACCACCGAGACCTCGAATTTTCCCCGTTACACCGCAACAAATACGACGAAATCCACCACCACCTCGGAATCGTTCGCCACCACATCCACTGCGACCACTTCCAGTGAGACGGAGACCAGTACGCTGTTGCCCTATCCCGAATCGAAAACCACCGAACAGGAGGGGAGCGGCGGTATTGTCCAGGGCGGCGTGAAGTATGAAGGCTTGGGGGCCTACCTGAATTCCACGGAAATACCTTCCGACGACCTGCAGTATCTTTCCGCGCTGCTCCAGACTTATCTGTATCTGAAGGATGTCTACGTCGTGCCGCCATCCGAGGCCGAGATCGATGTCTATATCACCGTCGATGTCTTCGGCACGGTCCGCACCAGAGTGGAATGGTTTCTGGCCAACAACGAGATCCTCCGGGCCAAGACCTCGTTCGAGGTGCTGGCTGTCGACAGCCTCACCGGCCGTCTGGTGATGCCGCCGGCTGCAGCAAGCGCCGAGGCCGAATACAACGAGCAGTTTATTCTTTGGGCCGGGCCGATCATCATTAAAAAAACCCTGACCAAATCCGAGCCCCTCCTCAGTGATTTTACCGATGTTCGAGAGCAGAAAGAAGTGGTTGACTCTGCCGCACAAAACGAACCCATCCCTTATCCTTTCCGTTATCAAATGAAGAAATGGTTCGAAAATAAATAGGAAAAAATGGTAGTATTCCGAACGATTTTTTTTTGCCCCTTGATTGCATTTCACCCCATCATCCGGCAAGATCTGGAATCGGTTATCATAATCATTGTGGCTGACAAGCGCGAGCCACCCACCCCGGCCAATTTTCGTGATCAGCGCTGCAGGTTATTGCAATTATCAAATTATCATGCGGGCTGTGTCGGATCTTTCTCCTTATCACTCTAACTTAACAGAGCTTTTCTCATGTATGGCCTTTCTCCCGTGACCACAAAACAGTTGCATGCAGGATGGATTTTTCTTTTCATCTGTTTTTTATTCTCACCATCCGCCTCGGATGCCAGGTTTGTTCCTGATGTCCGAATCGAACACTCGCCCCCAACGGCACTGGTGCAAGGTCAAAGAGTTCATCTCAACGCCCGCGTTGCCAGTCCGAAAATTTGACTGAGGTCCGTTGCTATTTCAAATACGAAGCCGCTAATCCCTATCTGTTTGTCAAGATGACACAAACCGAACAGGGATTCGAATGTTGGCTTCCGGTTCCGGCAAACCATGTCAATCAGATCGAATATGTCTTCGTGGCTGTGGATTCTCAGACACAGGTTGTGAGATCAAGCGTTTTTTATGCCTCTACAACTGGGCCTCCAAAAAATCGTGTCAAGCCCTTCGTCCTTCAAAAGGAAATCGTCACTGTAAAAACCGAACTACCAATCTCTAAACAATCCGCCGCCACTTTTGCATAAACCGATCAACCGGTGTACTCGATCGTTTCTGCGAGCAAACAGTACGGCACCCAGGCCGGAATTTATGATTCGGCCCAAGAGACGGGATATCGATACGGTTTGATCGGCGGCCTGGCCTTTGGCCTGAACGCTCAATATCTTTCTCCGACCCTGGGTTACCAGTCCTTCGCCGCCGCCGCGTCATCCGAGGTGCAGGTGCTGTTCGAGCAGGAGGTTATTGCGACAAATTACCCGGATATCGACGGGGCCAATTGGTCCGGCTACTTTTATGTCATCGATAATAGCGGCAATCTTCTCAGCGCTAAAAGTCCCTTGACGGCAACCGTCTATCATGACGGCAACGGCAACGTGAGCATCGCGATTTCAACCCATCAATGCCCGGGCCAGGACTATTTCAGCCACGGCGATATTGATACATCCGGTTTTATCCATATTTACGACGATTGCGATGACGAGTTATGGACAACGTATTCGCTGACCGCCACATCCACCCATATCCAGATCATGGATTTCACCGACCCTCCGTATTATAAGACACTCAACGTCGTCGACCTTACCCGGACGACCACCCCCCCCCCGCTCGCAGCCCCTGTCCTGGTTTCGCCGGTGGATGGCACCACCACAAATCCACAGGAAACGGTGCTCCGTTGGAACGCTGTAGATTCGGCGGTGAATTACCAGGTCCGACTGGGCAGCACCTGCAACGCCGGGACGGTGTACGCGACTCCGTCGCCACAGTACACTCTGACCAAACTCGTACCAGATAGCGTAACATACTGGCAGGTAAGGGGCCAGAACGTCTATGCGCAATGGGGGCAATGGAGCCCCTGCTGGAGTTTCACCGCTGTTCGCCCCTGTCTCTCCTGCCCTGTCATCAATTTATTGCTGTTTGAAGAGTAAAAACCTGTTCGGATTACGTTCGCCTCAGGTGTCGGCTCGAATGCGTGATCAAGCCCTCTACTTCACCCATCTTCACTGACGATGAATACAATTCGCCGGAATGTTTTCAATGCACTGTTCTTCCTGACCAGTGCCAGATACCGGAAAATTAAAAATTCCGGTATCTTTGATCAGGATTATTATTACGAGACACATCCTGACGTGGCATCCCAGGGAGAAGATCCGCTGGTACACTATATCCGGGGTGGCTGGCGCGAGGAACGATCGCCAGGGCCGCTGTTTGACCTTCGCTATTATCTCAGCCAGTTTCCAGAGGACGAGAAGATCGATGTCGAACCGCTGACCCATTTCATGACCGAAGGATGGCGGCAGGGCAGGAAGCCGAATCCATACTTCGATCCCCTGTACTATGCGCAAGTGAATGACGATGTCGATTTTTCCGGCGTCAATCCTCTCACGCATTACATAAAAAGCGGATCGACCGAGGGGCGACAGCCCATTCCTTATTTTTCCCCTCATTTCTATCTCCGGAAATATCCGGAAATCACTGAATACGGGGGTGATCCACTCGTTCATTACATACGGCATGGAGGCAGCGAACGCAGACAGCCGTCACCGTTCTTTGATCCGCAATGGTACCTCGATCGCACACCGATTCTGGCGGATGAGGCAGACGATCTGCTCCGCCATTATCTTGAGTATGGAATTCGTGAAGGCAAGAGCCCGATTCCGGTGTTCGACCCACTGTTCTATCGAGCCGGACTGGCAGAGAAACTCGGCGAGGCGGAAGATCCGCTCGCCCATTATCTCAGGACAGGGGAGAAAGAGGGGTGTCGTCCATGCGCCTGGTTCGATCCAGTCTACTATAACGAGCGATATCTGGACGACGGCCCGGTCTCTCCGTTGGGACATTATCTCACCGAGGGGGTGTTCAACGGGCTGTACCCGAACCGCGAGACCGCCGATCTGCCGCAGAAACCGACAATCTCCGTGGTCGTCCCGGTGTACGATGTCGCCGCCCATCACCTCAACAACTGCATCCGCTCCGTCCTCTACCAGAGCTATCCCCACTGGCAGCTCTGTCTCGCCGATGACTGCAGCACCCTGCCGCACGTCCGGCCGTTGCTCGAGGAGTGGGCGGCCAGAGACCAACGGATCAGGGTCGTCTTTCTCGAGACCAATCGCGGCATCGCCGGCGCCACCAATGCCGCCGCGGCCCTGGCCGACGGCGACTATCTCGGCTTCCTCGACAATGACGATGAACTGGCGTCCGAATGTCTGTTTCAAATAGCACGGACAGTAACAGACACCGGCGCCGACCTGCTCTATTCCGACGAGGACCTGATCGGCGACGACGGCCGCCGCTTCAGCATCTTCCACAAGCCGGACTACAACCCGGAATTGCTGCTCTGCCATAACTATGTCACCCACTTCGTCGTCACCGCAAAAAACCTGTGGCGCGAGGTCGGTGGCTGCACCGAGGACAGATCGGGAGCTCAGGATTATGACCTGTTCCTCAGGTTGGCCGAAGGCGCCCGGAAGATCGTCCACATCCCCATCGTCCTGTATCACTGGCGGGCCTCGGAGACCTCGACCAGCATCGACCACAGCCAGAAGGAGTATGCCGACGAGGCCGGCCGTCGGTCGGTGATCGATGCCCTGCAACGGCGGGACATCGAGGCCGAGGTCCTCTCCACCGATCTGAAATACTTCTATCGGGTGAAAAGGGAGCTGTACCTGCTGCCGCTGCTGTCGGTGGTGGTCCGCTGGAACGGCGATCGGCAAGGGCTCGGGTCCTGGCTGCAGGATCTGCTCCAGCGAACGATCTACACGAACTACGAGGTGATCCTCATTGTCGATCGCGAGATCATAGATGCCGGGCTGGAAGAGCATCTGCTGTCCGTCGATCAGCCGGTCCGGTTGGTGATCGCCGACCAGCCGGCAGGGCTTGCCGCGCACTACAATCACGCCTTACCGCATTGCGACGGCGATTATGTCGTCTGTGTCCGCGGCGATCTCGACATCGACGACGGTTATTGGCTCTCGGCCCTGGTGGAATACTGCCAGCGGCCCGATGCCGGGATCGTCGCCGGGCGGGTGGAAGGCGATGCGATCGATGTTCCGGAGGTCACGCCGATTCCCGAAATCGACAATGATTCTCCCTGGTATTACGCCCAGTTTGTGCAGCAGGCCTCCATCCTGCTCAACGGCCTGCACTGTCCCCAGAACGTCTGGTGCCCATCCTGGGACTGCTGCGCCGTCAACCGGGATCTATTCGATGCCTGCAACGGTTTCGACGCCGACCGATTTCCCGATCTGTTCGCCATGCATGATCTCGGGTTCAAGTGTCTGGCCGCCGGATTCAAATCCTACTATACCCCGTATTGCCGCCTGCATCTGCGCAACGACAGGCGATATATCCCGACGGGAACGGAAGAGTCGTGGAAAAGGGAGCAGCAGGCCTTCCAGGACCGATGGCGATCGGAGCTGGTGCAGGGGGATCCGTACTACAACCGGGGAACAGTTGGTGAGGCGGGAATCGACATGGCGAGGTTCCTGGCGTGGTTTGCCGGAGCCGTTTCCTAACGTGGCGAGGAGGCGGAGATTGGGGCATTCCCCCAATAAGAGCTTGACTTCCAGGCTGAATTTCATTAGGAAGAGCCCATTCCGTGACTTGCCTCCACCACGTCGGGAGAAGATTGAACAGATTCAGGGACAGCCTTTCTCCTTGTTGACCATCCCCCAGCCAGAGCGATAGTTTTGAATTATGTCCGCACCACTTGTTTCCGTCATCATCCCTGCCTACAATCACGAACGGTTCGTCGGCGCCGCCGTCGAGAGTGTCCTGGGCCAGAGCTGCGCCGACCTCGAGCTGATCGTCATCGATGACGGCTCGCGGGACCGCACCGGCGAAGTGGTGCAGAGTTACACCGATCCCCGCCTGTCCTACTACCACCAGGAAAACCAGGATGCCTACAACACCATCAACCGGGGCCTGGGGTTGGCCCGGGGCGAATATACCGCCATCCTCAATTCGGATGACGTTTATGCGCTGAACCGGCTGCAACGCCTCGTGGAGTGCCGCGATGAAACCGGGGCCGAATGCCTGTTCACCGATGTCATCCCGATCTCCGACGAGGGTGAGGAATTTGCCGACCCGGCCTTCGGCTGGAACCTGTGGCACCGTAAGAACCGGGCGTTCTACCGGGAGTGCGGCGATCTCTACACCGCCTTCCTGAAGGGCAATTTCATGGTCACGACCTCCAACCTCTTCATGACCACCAGGGCGGTCAGGGCGGTGGGGAAGTTCTGTTCGCTCCGCTACCTGCACGACTACGACTATATCTTCCGCATGATGCTGGCCAATCCGGGCAGGGTGCACTACCTCGAGGACGAGAAACTGCTGTATTACCGCATTCACGCCGGCAATACCCTCGGCGAGGCGGCCATCGCCGGGCGGCTGCAGGACCAGGAGCTGATCCGCAGATACCTGCTGGAAGTCATCCCGGCGGCGCAGCGGGGCTATGTCGCCGCCGGGGCGGATCGGCTGGTGGAACTTGAACGGGAGTTGCAGGCGGTCCGGGCCGCCTTGCAGCCGAACGGGGAGCAGGGGGTGCGTCCGGCCGCCCGGCAACTGGCGCGCAGCCTGAAGACCTGGCTGCGCAAAAGGCTGGCATGATTGCTGTCGATCCCCCCACACCGCAGGCCGGGTTGCGATGAGCTTCGACAAATTCTATTCCATTGATGCTCTGATCAAAAGAGGGCGGGAGGTGGCGGGTGGAATCGATGTCGTCTCCTTCGATCTTTTCGATACCCTGCTGGTCCGCCGGATCCATGATCCCGACCTGGTCAAGCTGCCGGTGGCCCGGTTCATCGCCGCCAGGACCGTCGAGGCCGGGCATCCCTGGCCCTGGCAGAAGGTCCAGAAGCTCCGGGACGACGTCGAAAAGAAGCATCGTCAGGAGACCGCGAAGACCTTCGTCGATCACGAGGCCTGCTACCCGCGGTTCATACTCGAGACCCTGGTGACGATCTTCGGCGCCGAGAAGGGGGGCGCCCTGGTGCCGGAGGTGACGGACTACGAGTTGTTGATGGAGAACAGCATGCTCGTACCCCGCCGCGAGATGGTCGACTGGCTGCGGCAATTGTCCGCCCAGGGAAAGAGAATCTTCATCATGTCCGACATCTACCTGCCGGCGACGCATCTGCGGGTCCTGGTCGACCATGCCGGTTTTCTTCATCAAGTTGAAGATGTGATCTCCTCGGCGGATACCTTTCTGGCCAAGGCCTCGGGCAAGGGCTACGAGCTGGTCAGGGACCGGTTCGCCCTGGCCGGCAAAAAATGGCTGCATGTCGGCGACAACCCGGTTTCCGACGGTCTGCGGCCGGCCGAGGCCGGGATCACCGCCCTGGTGCTCCATGACGCCACGGAAAAGCACCGCAAGGCGGTGGTCAAACGCTATGTCAATTACAGCGGCGGCCGCCCTTTCTGGCGGGGACGGGCGCTGCAGCAGCTGATGCAGCCGCTCGAAGGGGAGAATGGCGAACGGCCCGAACTCTATGTCGAGGGGTTCAATTTTCTCGCGCCCCTGCTGGGCGGATTTGTCCAGCACATCGCCGAACAGTGCCGGGCCCGCGGCATCGGCAAGGTGTTCTTTCTGTCGCGCGAGGGCTGGACCTTCAAGCGGTTCTGGGAACAATCGATGCCGTATCTCTTCCCCGACGGCAGGCTGCCGGAGATCGAGTATCTGTATGTCAGCCGGATGGCCCTGGCCGGGGCCAGCTGCGCCCACCAGGGCCTGACCCGCGCCAATGCCGATATCGCCTTTCTCCCTCCCGGCAACCGCGATTTCCGCGATCTCTGCCGGATCTTCAATTTCGATGTCACCGCGCTGGCGCCGCACCTCCATCGCCATGACCTGGCGATCGACACCTGCCTCAGCCACCTCCATGAGGGGTTCGACCCCTGGGACAAGGTGCGGTTTTACGAACTGCTGGAGGATCAGGCCTTTCAGGAGGAGATCAAGAGGCAGGTCGCCGACGCCGGGGAGGCCCTGCAGCGCTATCTGGCCGATGTCGGCTTTTTCAGCCACCGCAATGTGGCCCTGGTCGATATCGGCTGGCTCGGGACGATCCAGCGCTTCCTCTACGAGGCGGTGCAGCATCGGAGTGATTGCCCGCTCTGTCATGGATTCCTCTTTGCCGCGACCCGCGGCATCCCTTATCCGACCGTGACGGGGAACACGATCGAGGGGGTGATCTACGACCGCCACCGCTTCGATATGGCCGGCAGCACCATCCTCTATGCCCGCGACCTGTTCGAAGAGGCCTGCCGCGCCCCGCATCCGACGCTCAACGGCTACCGACTCACCGCGGAGGGGTATGCCCTGCAGTTTCGCGGTACCGACGACGAAACCGGCCAGGCCGAACAGCAGCAGGACCGGTATTTTTCACCGCTGCAGCAGGGAGTGTTCGATGCCGCCGCACGATATGGGGCGGCCTCGGCCCTGCTCGGTTACTCGTTGCCGGATTACAAGTCGTGGTTGAACTGCCTGCTCGCCGGGAAACTTGCCTTTCCACGCCGAAGAGAAGTGGCCAGGATCCGGCACCGGCACCATCTCGATGATTTCTATGGCCGACACGTGCCAAAAAAGGTACATGTCAAAGGGAGCCGGCATCTCTGGGATTCCCCCCTGTGGCGGTTGGCCATCGACCCCTTCCTGCGGTTGAGATTCTTTCTGAGGCACCTGCGTGAACGCATCAAAGAATAACGAATCATCCGTCATGTCGAGGCGTTTCGACCTCGCCGGGTTTGATTGCCTCCGGGTGACGAGGCTGCTGATGCTCAACCGGATCATCCCCATCGGCAATTTCGGCGGCGGGGGAGGGGTGCGTTGTCTGGTGGTGCTGGCCGTCCTGCATCTGCTTGGCCGGCCGCTGTTCACGATCTTGATCCGTTACGAACAACGATTGCATTCGCTCTATATGTTTCTGAAAAATCAGAAAAATAGACGTTGATGGATAAAATCATCACCTCGCCCTGGCGGCACATATTCATCTTTGTCGTCTGTCTTGCGGCCTGTGCCGCGTTCTACAGCTTCTTCATCAGCAAGGCCCATGTCGACCTGACCATCCACGTCGACAAACGGACGGTCTTCAAGATCTACTGGGCGAAAGCGGGGGAAAACTTCTCCGAGAACAACATGACCCGGGTTCTGGTCAAGCCCGAGATCCAGCAGTACGGCTTTCACCTGACCAATCTCAAGCAGATCGACCGGCTTCGCATCGATCCGCAGGAATATGTGGGCAAGAGCGAGATCGAGGAGATCCGGATCAGGCAGAACGGCGTCAAGGAAATCGTTCTGACCTCGAGCAAAGATTTCGACCAGCTCAAACCGCTTGAACAGATCGAGGGCTATTCGACCGCCCAGGACAAGCTGGTGACTGTCTCCACCGGCATAGATCCGAATTTTCTCCTCGAAGTTCATGCCGTCGCCGAGCCATTCGACTGGGGCAGCGTCATTGCCGGCTGCATCTTCATCTGGACGGTCATCCTTGTGGTCTACAGTTCCACGCACCATCTCGGCTTCGCCTACCGCTACGTTCCGGTCCTGCTGTTTGCGGTCTTTCTCTTCGTCGTCATCATGGCGCTGATCAGCGAGCGGAACGTTCACCCGGATGAATATGTTCATATCGCCGCTGCACGCTATTATCAGGATCACTGGTTTCCTCCGGAGATCGGCGATCCGGCGGTGACCGAGACGTATAGCGTCTATGGGTTTTCCCGGTTGAATACCAACGAGATTTACTACCTGCTGTGCGGCAAGACAGCGAAGATCATAGCCCCCCTGGAACTCTCCGAATATGTTGCCTGTCGTGTTTTTAATCTATTGCTGCTTGGCCTGATCCTGCTCTTCACTCTGCGGGAACCGGATTCCCGTCTGGTCGCCGTGCCTCTGCTGATAAGTCCCCAGGTGTGGTACCTGTTCAGTTACTGCAACTCCGACGCCTTTGCCATCACGGTGGCGTTTTTCGCCGGCTGCCAGGTCGTGATCCGCAGCAGCGCCCTCAACCGGTTCCTGTTGATGCGGCAAGGGTTCAGGCAGTTGGGCTACCTGCTCATCGCCGCTTTCAGCTTCGGCCTGCTGTTTTTGCTGAAGAAGAATTTTCTGGTCTTTACCGCGTTATTGTTGTGGGTGATCCTGCTCAAGATCTGGCTGAGGACCGAGAAGGAAAACCGTGGCGTCCTCCTGCGCCGGGCCGTCGCCGTTTGCCTCGTCGGTCTGTCCCTGATGGCCGTCAAGATTGGGGCCGATTACCATGTCAACGGCCTGGATCGAAGAGAGAAGATCCTGGAGATGCGCGACAAACTGGCCCTGCCTCTCTACAGTCCACATACGCCTCTGGAGAAGCAGCACGCCAATCTCTCCATGAAACAACGGGGGATCACCCTGGCGCGGATAATCCATCAGGACAGGTGGTTCGAGAAGACCTTCCGCAGCGCCTTCGGCGTCTATGGCTATACGACGATCTCGGCCGGATTCGGGTACTACGATCTCGTCCGCTGGACCGGGTTGTCCTTTCTTGCCCTGGTCCTTGTTTCCCTGCTGGTCCGGGCCGGGGTGTATGTCAATCTCCAGACCCTGGCGGTGGTCGGCCTGTCGGTCGCGCTCATAGCCGTTGCCCTGTACCACTCGTGGACAAAGGATTTTCAGCCGCAGGGACGGTATCTGATACCCATTCTGCCGATGCTGGGAGTTCTGTGTGCCCAGGGGAAGGAGTATCTGAGCGTGAAGATCATGACTATTTTCACACTATGCATGTTTCTGCTTTCCAGTTACTCCTTCATCTGTCTGGGGCTTCTTGAAATCCCGCGCCTGCTCCGGGTCTGACGAACATTGCCGCATTCGCCGGCAGCCCATTGGTATCCCGGCTCATTGTACTATGTGAATATCTTCATGGATGAGTTCGATCGACGGTTTCGCGTCGCTGTCCGCACCGCAGCGATTGGCTGATATTGCTGGGTGCATCGTCTTCTCCATTCGAGTATAAAGCGGACTCCGTCTGCGGCGGCGGCATTTCTTTTCATGACTCTATCCAGATGGCGCTCGATACCAGCCTGCGTCACAGCAATTGAACCACACAATGAGGAGCCGGGGTCTGATCGACGTCGAGATCCGGACCCGCATCGACTCCGACGGCCGGCGCCCGGCGGAGATGCAGGAATACATCAAGGATCGGCGCCGGGCTTGGCAGTACGGCCAGGCAGAAAAATCAAACAGTCGGCAACTGCAGACGGTTGCCGGGAAGAAATCGGAGTCCGGGACGTTCAGGTATGAAATTCACCCGCAAACAGTATGTCAGGGCGGTCAAGGTCGTGATCAGCTGCGCGTTTATCACCGTTCTGTTTTCCTTTGTGCAGGGAGAGAAGCTGCTGGCGATGTTCAGGCGAATCGACTGGTGGTATCTTGCCCTGTCGTTTGCGCTCCTCCCGGTCATGCTGTCGGCGAGTTGCCTGAAATGGAAGGTGATCCTCGGGGATAAGGGGAGTCATATCTCCTTCATCCGGTTGCTGCGCATCTACGCGGTCGGCTATTTCTTTTCCAACCTCCTGCCCTCGACGGTCGGCGGCGACGTGGTCCGGTCCTACTATGCCGGCCGGCTGCTCGACAATCAGGCCCTGGCCGCGGTCAGTATCTTCGTCGAGCGGTTTACCGGCATCCTGCTGTTGTTTTTCCTTGTCGCCTTCGCCCCGCTGCTGGCCCCCGAACTGTACCGGTCGCCGTATATCCAGGTCCCGGCCGCCGCCGGGCTGGTCCTCCTCGCGATCACCTGGTTCCTGTTGCGCGTCAGGGACCCGCTGGCGTTGCCGAAGAGGATGCTCGAGCTGACCTTCGCCCTGCTCCATGGCTTCAGCGCCTGGACGGGATCGCGGCTGGTCGGGAAGGGGGTCGGGTTGCTGGAAGAGGGGTGCGGTTTCATCCTGCACAAGCTGCAGCGGGTCCGGATCGAACTGGACAATGCCGTGAACGCCTTCCGCAAGGACCGGATCTATCTCCTGCGGGTGTTCCTGCTGACCGTGGTATTCTATTTTCTGACCTGGGTCAACGTCTATGTCTCGTTTCGCGCCTTTGGTGTTACCCCCGATTTCCTGCATGTCTGCGCCCTGGTGCCGGCGATCCTCTTCGCCGCCCACGTGCCGGTGACGCTGCTGGGTAATGCCGGGTATTTCGAGTCGGTATTCGTTGTCTATTTCCTGCTGGTCGGCATTCCCATGGAGGAAACCCTGGCCATGGGGCTGCTGTTGCGATTGAAGATGCTGACCATGGGGGTTCTCGGGTATATTGTTTATCTGTTCTACACTCACAACCGAAAAGAAGAATTGGAAGGCCTTGAAAATTTTACCAGACAATGATGAAAGTTGACGGCGGGCCGCCGCCTCTGTCGCCACAACCATGAGTGAAACACTGCAACCTCGGAAAGAATCCTTCACCTTCCTGCTGGAAAATGTCATCCGGCCGGAAATGTGCACCCGCTGCGGGATGTGCGTCGGCGTTTGTCCGCACGGGGTCCTGGATATCGCTGCGGCCGCCTATCCCGTCCTCGTCGGCGAATGCGTCAGCTGCGGGTTCTGCACTGCCTGCTGCCCCGGGCTGGATGTCGATTACCCGGCGCTCTCCCGGCAGGTCTTCGATGCAACCTATGACCCGGCGGAGCTGCAGGGGCATGTCGAGCAGCTCTATGTCGCCCACCCGAACGACAGCACGATCCGCGACGCCGGCGCCAGCGGCGGGATGGTCACCGGCATCCTCGACCATCTCCTGACTGCAGGGGAGATCGACGGCGCGGTCATCGTCGGGATGGACAGCCTGCTGCCGTATAAAACCAGGGGGGTCTTGGCGACAACCGGCGCCGAGATCCAGGCCTGTGCCCAATCGAAGTACTGCGTCACCCCCTCGCTGGCGGTCCTGCGGCAGCTCCGCCGTCTCAAGGGCCGCTACGCCGTCGTCGCCCTCCCGTGCCAGGTCCATGCCCTGCGCAAGATGCAGCTCGTCGACCGGGGGCTGGCCTCCAGGATCAGGTATATCCTCGGACTCTATTGCCACTGCAATATGGAGGTCAACGGCCCTGAGGAGGCGATCGAGGCCTCCGGCATCCCGCTGGCGGAGGTCGCCGCCTTCCAGTTTCGCGGCGGGGGATGGCCGGGAAGCTTTTTTGTCATCAAGAAGGATGGCACCGAGATCCCGTTGCAGAAAAGGATACAGCACAAGGATGTGATGAATGTGATGTTCCGGCTTTACGGACCGAAACGATGCCTGCTCTGCGTCGATGCCCTGTCCGAATATGCCGATCTCAGTTTCGGCGATTTCTGGGCCTTCGATTTCGCCGGGGATATGGCGGGTCTTGAGCGCTGCACCCTGGTGTCCCAACGCACCGCCGCCGGCCGGGAGTTGATGGGACAGGTGCAGCGGAGCGGCCGGTTCGTCGTCCACCCCCTTCCGGGATCCCGCAACCCGAAAAGAACCCTGAGAATGGCCCGGGGGAAAAAAAACAGGGCCTATGTCGGTCTCCACGCGGCGATGGCCGGCGACAGGCCGCATCCGGCCTATCACTTTGCGATCCCCCGGCCGTCCGCCGGACAGAGGTGGCAGGTGTGGTCGTTCAGGTTGTTTCAACGGATCAAACACCGATGGTTCCGAATGGTGGTGCTGAAGTTGCTGTTCTCCCCTCTGGGTGTTCTCGCCTACAGAGTCAACACGTTGAGGAAAAAGATCCTGATCGATTACCATGCCTGATTGGCCTGCCCGCAAAAAACGTGTGGCCCCGCATCGGCTGAACCGGGCGGGTGCGTGCTGGATACTGTTCGTCCTTCTGGGGGTCGCCGCCCTGTCCTCGATGATGCCCGGCGGTCTTTCCGCTGCGGTCGAAGATCGAAAAGGGGAGAAGCAGCCTCCGGCGCCCCTGACCATCTCCCTCGAACAGGCGATCCGGATCGCCATGGAGAACAATCGTACCCTGAGGAATGCGGCACTTGATGTGACCTCGAGCGACCTGTCGCTGCAAACCAGGGAATCCGAATTCGACGTCAAAATCACCCCGCAGGGGGCGACCAGATATTCCTCCGCTACTGATAACAGCTACTGGCAGGCAGGGGCCAGGGTGTCGAAAAAGCTGGCCCAGGGCTCGACCTTGTCGGTGACGCCGCTGTTCGGCGAATCCGGGGGGAGCGGCAACAGCGAGGTCGATGTGGCCCTGACCGTACCGTTGCTGCAGGGGGCCGGATCCGATTACGCCCTCGATGGCCTGTACAGCAGTCTCTACTCGAACAAGCGGGAGAAACTCTCCTTTGTCCAGCAACAGACGGACACCATCCTGAAGACGGTGTCGGCGGTCTACGGCTGCATCCAGACCCAGCAGCAGATCACCTTTCTCGAAAAGCAGCTGGTCGAACTCAAACGCCATCTGTCGCTGGCCCGGATCAAGGAAAAAAGCGGCATCATCGGCGCGATGGACCTGTACCGGGCCGAGATCCGGATCCAGAATGTCGAGGAGGAACTGACCTCGACCCGGGAGCAACTGGCCAATAACGCCGACGAGGTCAAGGACCTGCTCGCCGTGTCGCAGCAGCAGGCGATCATCGTCACCGCTCCGGTCGCCTATACCCCGGTCGAGATCGGCCTCGAAGAAGCGCAGCGGATCGCGGTGTCCAACCGGATCGAATTGGTCCTGAGCGCCATGCAGGTGCGGGAGACGGAGCGACGGGTGGCGGTGGCGAAGAACCGACTGCTGCCGGAGCTGGACCTGCGCCTGGGCTACAATAATTACCGGGATGACGATTATGACGTCCTGTCCGAAGAGCGCTGGACGGTGGCCCTGTCGAGCGATACCGATCTCTTGCGCACCACCGAGCGCAATGAGTATGCCAGGAGCAAAATTGAGCTGCAGCAGGTCCAGCTCAATCAGCAGGGCGAGGAGGAGCGGATCATCCAGGATGTCCGTTTCCGGTTGAACAGCCTGGAGAAGCTGCAGGAGAGAATCCGTATCCGCGATGAGCAGGCCAGGCAGGCGATGGGCAAACTCCGCCTGGCCGAGAGCAAATTCCGGCACAGCCTGGCCAACAACTTCGACCTGCTCGAGGCCCAGACCGAGATGCAGCAGGCCGCAACCGACCATATGGTGGAAACCATCAATTACATTATCGGCACCTATCGGCTGCGATCTTCACTGGGAACGCTCCTTGATACGAAAAGCGGGGCAGCGGTGAAATGATGAAGAAATCAGTTGCCATCGTCCTTGCCCTTGTCTGTCTGGCGCTCGCTGCCGCCTATCTGGGCGGGAGGGAGAAGAAACAGGAGGCCGCCCCGGTCGAGTTCGAGGTGCAGCGCCGGGATTTTCAGGTCGAGATCAACGTCGTCGGCGAACTCGACGCCGCCCGGTCGCACATGCTGTCCTCCGAGATCAAGGGCACGGAAGGCAAGATCATCTACCTGATCGAAGACGGGGCCAGGGTCAAAAAGGGCGATACTCTGGTCAAACTCGATCCGCTGCCGTACCAGAAACAGGTCGAAGGGCTGCAGGCCGAGGTCGCGGAACTGAAAGCGGCAGTCGAGGCGGCCAGGCAGATGGTGGCCTTCGAGGAGAATCAGGTCGGCCAGGAAATTGCCAACGCCGAATACAGCCTCAATGTCGCCGGCCTGGAACTCAGGCAGTTCGAGGAGGGAGACGGCCCGTTGAAGATCTCGATGCTCCAGGAGGAGCGGCAGAAGGCGAAGCTCGAGCTCCAGCGCTACGAGGCCTTCTACAACGATCTCCTGCAACTGAAGAAGGAGGGGTTCGACAACAAGTCGGAGATCTCGGCCGCCGAGGAGAAGGTGGCGGTGCTGCGGGAACAGCACAAGGAGGCGAACGGCCGGTTCGAGAGTTACAAAGAACACGTCTACCCGGCCTTACTGGAGAGCGCCCGGGCGAAAAAGCAGAACGCCCTGCTGATGCTCGAGCAGAATCGCCAGGGCGGAGTGCACAAGGTAGCCAAGGCTCAAGCGACGCTGGGCCAGATCGCCGGCAAGGTCGCGGCCCGGGAGGCGGCGCTGGATCAGTCCCGGATCGAACTGGAAAAAACGGTGATCAAGGCGCCGCAGGATGGGATCGTGATTCATTACGAGACGTTCCGGGACGGCGAGAAGCGCAAGCCACGGGAGGGCGACTCGGTCTTCATGGGCCAGCCTATTCTCTATCTCCCCGATATTTCGAAGATGATCGTCAAGACCAGGGTACGCGAGGTCGATCTGTTCAAGCTTTCCCTGGGGCAGAAAGGGGTGGTGCGGGTGGATGCCTATCCCGACACGGCCTTCAAAGGCGACCTGACCTTCATCGGCGCCCTGGCCACCTCCGAGGCCCCGGGATCGGGGCAGGAAAAATATTTTCAGGTCGTCTTCACCATTATCGACGGCGATCGCCGGCTGCGTCCCGGTATGACCTGCCGGGTATCGATCATTGCCCAGGCGGTGAAGCAGGCGGTGGTCATCCCGAACCAGGCGATCTTCACCGCCGAGGGCGGCGACTTCTGCTACGTCCGCACCGGTTGGGGGGCATATGAGAAGAGGAGCATCAAGACCGGGGTGGAGAACGAGGATGTGGTACAGGTGACCGAAGGCCTCGAACCGGGGGAGAAGGTCAGTCTGGTCCTGCCCCAGGCGGATTGAAGGCTGGGCACACCATGAACACGATGCTGCTGCAGGCCAGGAAGATCAGGAAGAGCTATATGCTCGGGGGCGGCGAGATCGAGGTTGTCCGCGGCATCGATCTCGACGTGTCGGCTGGGGACTTCGTCACCATCATGGGGACCTCCGGCTCCGGCAAATCGACCCTGCTCCACATCCTGGGAGGACTGGCGCGACCTGACAGCGGTTCGTATCTCTTTGGTGACAGGGATATGCTGACCCTCTCCGATGACGAGCTGTCCTGGATCAGGGCCCATTGGGTCGGCTTCGTCTTCCAGACCTTCGACCTGCTGCCCGAACTCGATGTCCGCGACAATGTCGCCCTGCCGTTCCTCTACCACCACGCCCTGCCTCCCGATCGCGAGGGGAGGGTCGACGAGGCGATCGAACGGGTCGGGCTCGGGCATCGCAAAAGGCATCGACCGATGGAGCTCTCCGGCGGCGAGATGCAGCGGGTCGCCATCGCCCGGGCGCTGGTCATCGCCCCCAAGCTGATCCTCGCCGATGAACCGACTGGAAATCTCGACACCCGCAACAGCAACGAAATACTCGATCTGTTCCAGGAACTGAACGAGTCGGGGACCACGATCGTGATGGTCACCCATGACCACCGGGTCGCCTCGTACTCGAAAAAGATCATGACCATGGAGGATGGCCTCCTGCTGGCCTCCTGAAATGTCGAAGATCCTGCTGCTCATCGATGTCGCCCGGCGATCGCTCTTCGTCCACAAGCTGCGGTCGTTCCTCAGCGTCCTCGGCGTCGTCTGCGGCGTCATGGCCGTCATGTCGATGATCTCGACCGGGGAAGGGGCCAGGGAGGAGGTGCTGCAACAGATCGAGGAGATGGGGATTACCAATATCTATATCAACCGGTTGGCCCTGACCGAAGAACAGCTGAAATCGGCTCGGGAGAAACGATCCTATGGCCTGTCCTGGTTCGACGTCGGCCGGCTGCAGGAGAGCGGCCTGTTCTTCAGGGAGGTTGCCGCCCTGCGGGAGGTGACGGCCACCCCGCTCGGCACCGGACGGACCATCCTGCCGAAGATCGTCCTCTGTACCGCCGGCTATGCCAAGGTGATGGGGCTGACCCTGGCCGAGGGCAGGTTCCTCCACGATCGGGACATGACCGCACGGTCCATGGTCTGCGTTCTCGGGGCCCGGATCGCCCGGTCCCTCGGCAGGGAAGGGAGAACCGGCAGTACCCTGCGCATCGGTGACGCCCTGTACAAGGTCGTCGGGATCCTCGCCGAACAGGACATCGGCAGGCCGGAAAAGATCAAGATCGCGCGGGACAATCTCAACGAAATGATCTTCCTCCCCTTTTCTCAAACCGGTGCGGAGGTCCTCTCCACCGAAGAGACGACGCAGGCGCATCTGACCAGGATCATCGTTCAGGTCGATTCCCAGGCGCACGTATTCCCTGCCGCCCGGCTGATCGACAGGATCATGGACGTCGCCCATAACACGGTCAAGGACTATCAGGTCGTCGTCCCGCTCGAGTTGCTGCGGCAGTCGCTGCAGACGCAACGCATTTTCAATATCGTTCTCGCCGTAATTGGTGGAATTTCTTTGCTTGTCGGCGGAATTGGTATTATGAATATCATGCTCGCGACGGTGTCGGAGCGCAAGCGGGAGATTGGAATACGACGGGCGGTCGGCGCCACCCGGAAAGACATCATTATCCAGTTTCTGACCGAGTCGATTCTGCTCACGGTCACCGGCGGGATTCTCGGCATCGTCAGCGGCATCGTTTTTGTGGTGGTCATGGAGATGTTGACCGGCTGGTCGATCAGGATCACGATCGGATCGATGCTTATTCCGTTTATTCTGGCGGTGATGACCGGGGTCTTTTTCGGACTGTATCCTGCGTTGCAGGCGGCACGGCTTGATCCGATCAAGGCCTTGCGAACACTATAGATTTGAGATCGAAGAGAGGAACAGTATGGTTCGGCGGTATGTACATGGATGGGGTATTTTTCTGCTGATTGTCAGCATGACGATCTTCAACACCGGACTGGCGGCGAGAGCGGCCTCAGGTGAGGCTACGCCGGCCGCTGATGATACGGAGACAGCAACGCCCCAGGAAGCCAGGGATGTGGCGGCGGAGTATCAGGTCGAAAACATTACCAAAAAAGCCCAGGGATCGGAGCCGCAGACGACCACCAGCGGTTCGGCCAGGAAAACCCTGATCTACGGCGGGATTGCCGCCGCGGCGGTCGTTGGTGCGGTTGCCCTGGCGGCCGGTTCGGGCGGCGGGGGTTCCAGTTCGGCGGCGGAGGAGGAAGAGTCAGTACCGGCAGAACCGACGGAGGAACCGGTCGGGGCTGACCTCAATGGCACCAACTGGGTCGGCAGCCTCACCCTGGCTGATGATGGCATCAGGGAATCGATAACCGCCACGGTCAGGCAGAATGGTTCCGACCTGGAGATTACCACCTCAACTTCGAAGGGCTATGGAAGAAAATTTATCGGGACGATCGATGAAGACGCCTACATAGAAGTCGAAGACCAGGACACGGGGGAAATCTGGACGACCCATTATGATTTAGCGCGGTGGAATATGATTGATTTATATGATTTTGTTAATAATTATAAAGACCTAGACAGGTTGTATCTGGAGCGCTATTCAAAAGAGTAGAGTCGCGATGGCAACGCCATTTCCACCAGTAAATGAAGTATCCTTTGAATACCGGTTAGTTGCTGAGCCTCATGCAAAATGAACAGCTGCAGCTTCTGTCATTTCGGCCGGAGGGAGAAATCTCATCGTCCTGAAAACCGAGATTTCTCGCTATCGCTCGAAATGACAGCATGAAGCATGCCCGCCCTCCGAGATGCACTCTGGACGTACGGTGTTATTTTGTCATTTCGCAATCGGCTCTTCCGCCAAATGTCTTTTTGAATGAATGGAGATCATCACTTGCTTGTATCCGTAGTTATTCCACTTCTCAATGAAGAAGAAAATATCGGCTTCCTCTACGAGGAATTGAAAGGCGTCCTCACCACCCTGGAAGACGATCACGAGATAATTTTTATCGATGACGGCAGCAAGGATAGCAGTCTGTCGATCCTTCAGGGCCTTCAGACCGCCGACGACAAGGTCGTCGTCGTCAGTTTCCGCCGCAACTTCGGCCAGACGGCGGCGATGGCGGCGGGATTCGATTATGCCCGCGGCGACGTCATCATCACGATGGATGCCGATCTCCAGAACGATCCCCACGATATCCCGCTGCTGCTCGACCAGATCCGTGCCGGCAACGATGTCGTTACCGGCTGGCGGTTCAACCGCAAGGACACCTTCATCAACCGCCGCCTGCCGTCGATCATTGCCAACAAGCTGATTTCGTTCACCACCGGCGTCAATCTCCATGACTATGGCTGCACCCTGAAGGCCTTCCGCCACGACGTGATCAAGAACGTCAAGCTCTACGGCGAGATGCACCGCTTCATCCCGGCCATCGCCAGCGGCATGGGCATTGATTTCACCGAGGTCAAGGTCAACCATCGACCACGGCGTTTCGGTTCATCCAAGTACGGGATATCAAGGACGATCCGGGTCATCCTCGATCTCCTGACCGTCAAGTTTCTACTCAGCTATTCCACCCGGCCGATCCAGGTCTTCGGCCTGATGGGCGTCGCAACCGGCGGCATCGGTTTCCTGCTGGCCCTGATCATGACCGTGCAGCGTCAGTTCTTCGGCGTGCCGCTGGCCGACCGGCCCTTGCTGTTTCTGGCCATCGTGTTGATCTTCATCGGATTTCAATTCGTGTCGCTGGGTCTGATCGCCGAATTGCAGGCCCGCACCTATCACGAGTCACAGAGCAAGGCCGTCTACTACGTCAGATCGGTGTACCGGAAGGAACCGGCCCGGGGGCAGGATTCAGCCCAGGAGAACGATGCCCCGCAATGAGCCGACCATCGAGATCCTGATCCCGAACTGGAACGGCAGGCAGCTGCTGCAAGACTGTCTCGATTCGCTGCACCGTCAAACCGTTGATGATTTTGCCGTCACCGTCATCGATAACGGCTCGACCGACGGCTCCGTGGCATTCCTCGCCGCGAACTATCCGCAGGTGCGGTGTATCGCCCTGCCGGAGAACAGGGGCTTCAGCGCGGCGGTCAATGCCGGGATAGAGCAGGCGGCGGCGCCATGGATCCTCCTGCTCAACAATGACATGGAGGTGGAGGCGGACTGCCTTGCCGCCTTGCAGCAGGCGATCGAGAGAGACAGCGGCTATGATTTCTTCGCCCTGAAGATGATGAACTTCCATCAGCGGTCCTACGTCGACGGGGCCGGCGACGGAATTTTACGGGGCGGGGCCGGCTATCGCCTGGGGACGATGGAGGTGGACGGGCCGCCCTACGACCGGGATCGCGACGTCTTCGGGGCCTGTGCCGGTGCTGCGCTCTACCGCCGCGACCTGTTCGACCGGGTCGGCCTGTTCGACGGTGATTTCTTCGCCTACCTCGAGGACGTGGACCTCAACCTGCGGGCGCGGCGGCTCGGCTGCCGCTGCCGTTTCCTCGCCGGGGCCAGGGTCTATCATATCGGCAGCGCCACCTCCGGCTCGAAATTCAACCCGCTC
The DNA here is from genome assembly GCF_053613775.1 of Desulfoprunum sp. Classification (NCBI taxonomy): domain Bacteria; kingdom Pseudomonadati; phylum Thermodesulfobacteriota; class Desulfobulbia; order Desulfobulbales; family Desulfobulbaceae; genus Desulfoprunum; species Desulfoprunum sp. The sequence goes on along the minus strand of NZ_JBSHXH010000004.1, from coordinate 630,533 downwards.
ACCATCCGCCTCTCGACCCGTAACAGCGTCAATGTCCTGGTGAAAAATTATCCGCCGTCGCTGTTGCTCCGCTATCTGCCGGTCATCGCCATCTACCAGCTGGCCTGGTTCAGTTTCTGCGTCAAAAAGCGGCTGCTGCGTCCCTATCTCCAGGGGGCCGTCGCTGCCTGCCGCTGTTTTTCTGCGATGAGGGCCAAAAGATCGGCGCCGGCTGGTCCGAAGATCGCCGTCACCGAGTTCGATGCCATCCTGCGCCGGGGCGAGCGGGACGCCGTCGAGTCGATCATGGCCCGCCGACGGGCCGAGGGCAAAGGCAACGGGCTGCTTCAGCTCTACTGCCGGCTTTTCTTGCGGTAACCGCCCATCGATGGCCTGCCCGATATACGTCATAGTGGTCACCCACGATTCGGCCCCGGTCCTGCCGCACTGCCTTGCCGCCCTCGAGGGGCAGAGCCGCCGGGCCGATCGCATTGTTGTCGTCGACAGCGGATCGGCGGACCGGAAATATCTCGAGCCCCTGGCGGGACGAACAGATCTGACCCTGCTCGTTCAAGACAATATCGGCTTTTCCCGGGCCAACAACCTCGGTCTTCAGGCCCTGCCGCCCACTGCCGCGGCGATGGTGGTCTTTTTGAACCCCGATGCCTTCCTGTTCCCCGACGCCCTGGCCGAGGCCGCCGCGGCGCTGGAACGACGTGCCGACATCGCCGTGGTCGGCGGCCGGCTGTCAGGGTGTGATCCCGTCAGCGGCGAGGCCATCGGCCGGCTCGACTCGACCGGGATCTTTCGCACTTGGTACGGGCGCTGGTTCGATCGCGGCCAGGGCGAACGGGACCGTGGTCAGTACGGCGCGGCTGAACCGGTCCCGGCGATCTGCGGGGCGCTGATGGCCTGCCGGCTCGAGGCCTTGCCGGCAGTCGCGACCGGGCAGGTGTTCGATGAGGACTTCTTCCTCTACAAGGAGGATATCGAACTGTCGTTGCGCCTGCGGAAAAACGGCTGGAAGCTGCTGTACGAACCGAAGGTCCGTGCCTTCCATTGCCGGGGATGGGGCGGTAGGCGCCGGGAGGTGCCGCTTGCCCTGCGTCTGGCGGCGGCGAGGAGCGAGGTGCTGCTGTACCGCAAACATCCTTCACCCTATATGCTCTGGGCGGTCGGCAAATATCTCCTGGTGCGATTGTGTCATTGCTGATGGTTGCAGATACAGGATATTTTCCGCATGAATGATGAGCATCGGCAGTCCCCGGCAATCTCGGTCATCATCCCCACCCGCAACGGTGCGGCGACCCTGGGTGAGCTCCTGGCGGTACTGGCCCTCCAGACGATTCGGCCGGACGAGATCCTGGTCGTCGATTCTGCCTCGGAGGATGAGACCGTCGAGATCGCCCGGCACTACAAGGCCGAGGTTACGGTGATCGCCCCTGAGGTGTTCGATCATGGCGGCACCCGGACCCGGATGGCCGGATCGGCCCGGGGCGAGCTGCTGATCTTCCTCACCCAGGATGCGATTCCGGCATCGAGGGATGCGTTGGCGCAGTTGATCCGGCCCTTCGCCGATCATCCGGCGGTCGCGGTAAGCTACGGCCGGCAGCTTCCCCACCGGGACGCGACCTGGAGCGCCGCCTCGCTGCGCGAATTCAACTATCCGCCGCAGTCCTGCCTGCGCGAGTTCAACGATCGCGACCGGTATGGGCTGAAGACGATCTTTGTCTCCAACTCGTTTGCCGCCTACCGCAGAGGGGCCCTGGCCGAGGTCGGCTATTTCAAGAACGGTTTGATTTTTGGAGAGGATACCTGTACTGTAGGACGACTGCTGCAGCGGGGCTACCGGATCGCCTATGCCGGCGAGGCCAGGGTCTATCATAGCCATAATTACTCGTTGGTGGAAGAATTCCGGCGGTCGTTTGATATCGGTGTCCTCCATGCCACGGAACACTGGCTGCTGGAGACCTATGGCCGTGCGGAAGGAATCGGACTGACAATGGTCCGCCGGCAGCTGGCCGAACTCGGACGCGATCGAAGGGTTGCCCTGATGGTCGACGTGGTTGTCAGGTCGGTCTTGAAATACTGCGGCTACCGCCTGGGGCGAGCATTCAGGAAGATCCCTGCCCGGTATGTTCCTTACCTGAGCATGCACAGGACCTGGTGGAAAGGAAGGTCCGAGACCGATCCATCTTCTCCCGCCGGCACCTGAACCGCCTGCCTCATTTCAATTATCGACCGGAAAATGCTTTCTACCAATCTGCGTGAGCAGAGCTCCTTTATCGTCAGATGTTTTCATCTTCTTGACTGTCTGCTGGTCATCGGCTATCTGTGGCTGCTTGTCGTGTGGTACCGCGTCCCCTGGAGCCCGTATTACACCCGGCTGGAGATCATCACCTTCGTCCTCTGCCTCATCGCCTTCCAGTCGTTTCAGCTCTACCGGTCATGGCGGGGGTGGCGGTTCTATATCGAATTTCTCTATATCCTGCGGGCATGGATCACGGTGGTCGGCCTGCTGTTGTTCTACTTCTTCATCTTCAAGATTTCCCACGCCTATTCCCGGGTGGTCTTCATGATCTGGTCGACGACCACCCCTCTGCTGCTGTTCGCCGTCCATGTCGTTGCCCGGAGGATGCTCAGCATCATCCGCTCCCAGGGCAAAAATGTCCGCCGGGCCGTTATCGCCGGGGCCGGCGACCTCGGGATGAACGTCGTCAGGGAAATCGAGCAGATGCCCTGGGCGGGCATCGAGATCCTCGGTTTCTTCGATGACAAGGTCGACGAGGAAAATCTCGATCAGGTCATGGGAAAGCCGATTCTCGGCAATATCGCCAGTATCAAGTCCTATCTCAGCAAGAATGACATCGATTACGTTTATATCGCCCTGCCGATGCGCGCCGAGAAGAAGATCTTCGCCATTCTCCGGGAGTGCCGGTCGCTGGGGGCGCGGATCTACCTCATCCCCGACCTCTACGTCTACGGTCTGCACCATGCCGAGATCCAGTCCCTGGGCAAACTCCTCATTCTCAATTTCAACCCCCATACCGAGTGGAAGAGGGGCTTCGACGTCATTTTCTCGCTCTGCGTCCTGATCTGCACCCTGCCCCTGTCGCTCGTCATCGCCCTGCTGATCAAACTCGACGACGGCGGTCCGGTGTTCTACCGCCATAAACGGATCACCGCCACCGGCAAGGAATTCGACTGTCTCAAGTTCCGAACGATGCGGGTCGGCGCCGACCATGAACTGCACCACCTGCTGGCCGACAACCCGGAGTTGAAAAAGGAATGGGAGGCCCATTTCAAATTGAAGAACGATCCCCGGGTGACCCGGATCGGCCGTTTTCTCCGCCGCACCAGCCTCGACGAATTTCCGCAGTTCCTCAATGTCCTCAAGGGGGATATGAGCGTGGTCGGGGCCAGACCGATCGTCGGCCGCGAACTCAAGGATTTCTACAAGGAGAGCGCCGGCCGCTACTGTTCGATGAAGCCGGGGATTACCGGTCCATGGCAGGTCGGCCGGCGGTCCGACGTCGAAGACTACACCGAGCGGGTCGAGATGGACGACTGGTACATCCTCAACTACTCGTTATGGAACGATATCAAGATCATCGGCAAGACGATCGTGTCGATGATCAGGGGCAACGGGGCGTACTGAGCCGATTCGGCAGCGGGATCACGGTTTTGCTTGCATACCCGGCTGCAATGATTAACTTTTGAGCTGATGAAAAACCAACCGTACCAATTACCACCACTTCAGGAGCATCCAATGTACGAAAACACCAGGCAGATCACCATCACCCAGGCGCGCCAGGAGGCCTCGAGCATCTTCCTCGCCAAGGTCTTCAACTGGATGGCCATGGGCCTCGGATTGACCGGCATCATCGCCTATCTCACCGCCAGCAGCGGCCTGGCCCGGGCGATTGTCGCCAGCCCGCTGTTCATGATCCTGCTCTTCGCCGAACTCGGTCTGGTCTTCTTCCTCTCGGCCCGGATCGACAAGATCCAGGCGTCGACGGCCGCCGGTCTGTTCATCGGCTATGCGGTCCTGAACGGTCTGACCCTGTCGGCGATCTTCCTGGCCTATACCAGTTCCTCGATTGCCGGGACCTTTTTCATCACGGCCGGGATGTTCGGGGCCATGGCCCTCTACGGCATGGTGACCAAGCGCGATCTGTCCGGACTCGGATCCTTCCTGTTCATGGGCCTGATCGGCATCGTCATCGCCTCGGTCGTCAATATCTTCCTGGGCAGCAGCGGCCTCGGCTGGATGATCTCCGTGCTCGGCGTCTTCATCTTCACCGGCCTGACGGCCTATGACGTCCAGAAGATCAAGACGATGGGCGAAGAGGGGATCCTGGAGCAGGGTGAGGCGGCGGTCAGGAAGGGTTCGATCATCGGCGCCCTGGCACTCTATCTCGACTTCATCAACCTGTTCCTGATGCTGCTCAGGTTCTTTGGCGGCAGCCGGGATTGATGGCGGCTTGAAGTTGAAGTACTTGGCCGATGATGAAAAAGCATGCCCTCGGGGGTGTGCTTTTTCTATTTAGGAGCAGCGATTGACTGCAGGAGATAGGGGATGAGATCGTCCTTTGCCGGAAAAAACATCGTCGTCGGGGTCACAGGCAGCATCGCCGCCTTCAAGGTGGCGGGCTGGGTCAGCACCCTGGCCAAGGAAGAGGCCCAGGTCTCGGTCATCATGACCCGGTCGGCGCGGGAATTCATCGCACCGCTGACCTTCGCCGCCCTGTCCGGCAATCCGGTGCATGGCGAGATGTTCGATCCGGTCCGGGCCGAACGGATGGACCACATCGCCCTCGGGCGGGATGCCGACCTCGTGCTCGTTGCGCCGGCGACCGCCGACACCATTGCCCGGCTTGCCGGCGGCCTGGCCGATGATCTGCTGACGACGACCGTCCTTGCCGCCCGGGCGCCGGTGGTCGTCTGTCCGGCGATGAACAGCCGGATGTACCTCCATCCCGCCACCCAGGACAATATCGGTCGCTTGAAGAAATTCGGCTATCAGGTTCTGACCCCGGCGGCGGGGATGATGGCCTGCCGCGAGGAAGGCCCGGGCAGGCTGCCGGAGTGGGAGGATGTCCAGGAGATCCTCCTCAGGGCGGTGACGGAGCAGGATCTGGTGGGTGAACGGGTGCTGATCACCGCCGGGCCGACGCGGGAGCCGCTCGACCCCGCCCGCTTTCTCAGCAACCGGTCGTCCGGCAAGATGGGGTATGCGCTGGCCCGGACCGCCTTCCGCCGCGGCGCCGAGGTGCACCTGGTCAGCGGGCCGGTGGCGCTGCCCTGTCCGGCCGGGGTGCGGCGGGTTTCGATCCAGACCGCCAGGGAGATGCATGCCGCGGTATCGCAGTTGGCCGATGCGGCTTCGGTCATCGTCAAGGCTGCGGCGGTGGCCGATTTCCGCCCGGCGGTCGAGGAACGGGAGAAGGTCAAGAAGGACCGGGCCGGACTCAGCCTGGAATTGAGCCGCAACCCGGATATCCTCCATGAACTCGGCCAGACAAAGAAAGAAGGGCAGATCCTGGTCGGCTTTGCCGCCGAGAGTTCCAATCTCGAGGCCGAAGGCCGGAAGAAACTGGCGACCAAGAACCTCGATCTGATCGCGGTCAACAATATCTGCTCCGATTCAACCGGCTTCGAGTGCGATACCAACCAGATACTGCTGATCGATCGGGAGCGGGAGGTCCTCCTGCCGATGACCGGCAAGGAGCAGACGGCCGACATGATCTGGGACCGGGTGGTCGAATTGCGCCGGCAACGGCAGGAGATGAGCGGCGGCGGGCGGTAAGCTGCCGCCAACAGCACCGGCCCGTCAACGGTGGCAGCAGTGCTTGTATTTTTTGCCTGAGCCGCAGGGGCAGGGCTTGTTCCTTGCCGGCTTCGCGCGGGTCGTCCCGCATGTGCCGTCGAGGTAGAACCACCTGCCGGCCGAGCGGATGAAGCGGCTGGTCTCGCGGAGGGTGAAGCAGTGGCCGTCGACGCGGTAGGTGGCGGAAAACTCGACCTCGCCGCGGTCGTCAGCCCCCGTTCCCTCGCGGCAGCCGTGGATCTCGAGGCCCAGCCATCGAACCTTGGCCTGCTCCGGCCCGATCGCCGCCGGACGGGTGGCCGGGGCCCAGGTGGAAAGGATATAGTCGGTTTCTCCGAGACAATAGGCGCAATAGCGCGAACGCATCAGCGCCAGGGCGCTGCCCGCCACGATCTCGCCGGTGATCAGCGGCCGGCAGCAGGCGGTGTATGTGCCGCCGCTGCCGCAGGGACAGGGGGCCGGTTCGGCGGCCCTGCCGTCGGCCATCGCTGTTGGATCGGCCGCCACTCAGAATCCCGGCTGCCGCTTCAGATCGAGTTCCTGGGCGACCTGGGTCGCGGTCTCCTCGATCGACCGGCCATCGGAAAAGACTACCGGAATCTGGTACTTGAGAAAGATCTGGTCGGATTGCTGCAGTTCCTGCTCACAGGTCGCGAGATTGGCGTAGGTGCTGCCGGGATAGCGTTTTTCCCTGAAGGCGTGCAGCATCTGCGGCGAGGTGGAAAGCCCGACGACGCGCTTCTTGTTGCGGACGAGCTCGGAGGGGAGGCGGACCGAGGTCAGGTCATCCTGCACCAGCGGATAGTTGGCGGCCTTGAGCCCCATCTGGGTGGCGATGAACACCGAGACCGGGGTCTTGCCGGAACGGGAGACCCCGACAATGATCAGGTCGGCCTCGTCATAATCCTTGGTCCCGGTCCCGTCATCGTGGGCGATGGAATAGTGGATGGCGTTGACCCGCCGGGTCATCGAGTTGTCGTCGAGAAGTCTGGATGTGCCGGGTTCGCGGATCGCCTTGGCCTCGAGCAGATCCTCCAGCGTTACCAGGAAATGGTCGATGATATTGAGAAATTCGACCTCGGGGGTATCGAAGATCTGATTGAGTTTGATGCTGAGGAGGGTGGAGAACACCAGCGGGTACCGGCCGTTCGATTGCGCGAGGATCTTGTCGAGCGCCCTGCGCGCCTGGCTTTCACTCCGGATGAAGGGTATCAGTTCCTCGTTGAAGCTGATCTCGGGAAACTGGCAGAGCAGCGCCTTTCCCATATCCTTGGCAAGAATGCCTGTGTTGCCGGAAATATAATAGACATCTTTCGACTTCCACATACGATCTCCAGTACTGTATCGTCTTGATTTGAGGGTGCATAATGCAATTATCGGCAATGTACCGCGGAATGGGTGCGCCGACAACGGAAAAAAATCGTATGCTTAAGAATCACTTATGTTCTGTATTAGCGTGGCTTAATTAAATTTCCCTTGCCGCTGTCATGCCCGGCGCCGTAATTTTTCCCGGCCCTCGCCGGGAACGGTCGGAGACACGGCTGGTTTGACTTGGCATGGACCGTGAACGATAGCAACGCGGCTGAAGGATAATATCTACAGATAGGATTCGTCGAGGTTGGCAAGGGACGAACGGCCGGAACGCCGGCGGCGATGACGGGGGTGTTCGCCGTTGACTGCGACGACCTGATCGAGAGCCTGACCAAGATGAAGATCAAGGACATTGGGCGCCATGCCGAGCGGATTCCACACTATCGGCGGGTGGCCGATAGCGAGCCCGACGTTGCCGGCCTCAGCGCCGATGCAATTGCCGGCCAGATCCGTTCCTCACTGAGAAAGAAGACCTGGGAGGAAGAGTCGATCTTCCGGTCACTTGCGCATGGTGCGGGCGAAATCGAGCATCCTCCTGATCGGGATCGCCGCCTTGCGGGCCAGGTCGGCCGAAACGAAGACCTCGTTTTTACCGGTCTTCAACACCTCCGCCAGGTTCTGCAGGGAATTCATCCCCATCCAGGGACAACGGGCGCAACTCTGACACGTTGCCCCATCGCCCAGCGTCGGCGCCTCGATCAGTCTTTTGCCGGGGGCCAGCTGCTGCATCTTATGCATGATCCCGGCATCGGTGGCGACAATGAATTCCGGATTCGGCATGGTGGCGACCGCCTGGATCAGCGCCGTGGTCGAGCCGACGACATCGGCCAGGGCAACCACCTCTTCCGGCGATTCCGGATGCACCAGGACCGCGGCCTGCGGATGACGCGAACGCATCTCGGCCAGCGCTTCGGCGCGGAAGCGCTCATGGACGATGCAGGATCCCGGCCAGTAGATCATCTCGGCGCCGGTCTGTTTCTGAACGTACTGACCGAGATGGCGGTCGGGGGCCCACAGCACCTTTTCCCCCGCCCGGGCCAGATGGCGGATGATCGGAAGGGCGATCCCCGAGGTCACTACCCAATCGGACCGGGCCTTGACCTCGGCGCTGGTATTGGCGTAGACGACAACGGTGTAGTCGGGGTGCTCGTCACAGCAGGCCGAAAAGAGATCGGCGGGACAACCTTCGTCCAGAGAGCATGTCGCCGCCAGATCCGGCATCAGGACCCGTTTTTCATTGTTCAGAATCTTCGACGTTTCCCCCATGAACCGAACGCCGGCAACCACCAGTGTCGTGGCCGGATGCTCGGTGCCGAACCGGGCCATCTCCAGTGAGTCGGCGACGCAGCCGCCCGTTTCCTCCGCCAGGTCCTGCAGGGCGCCGTCAGTGTAGTAGTGGGCGACCAGGACGGCATTCTGCCGGCGCAGCATCTCCTTGATCTCCTGCTTCAGTCGCTCCTGTTCGGCTGGCGTCAGTACCGGCCATTGCGGCAGGTCGGGCACGCGAATAACTGGAATGGCGACAGCGGCTTCCTTCACTGAATTATCGAGTGGCATGGTCAATCCTGGAATAGTGTTCGTCGAGGAGTGGAAAGAGCGACCCGCCGGATTCTCGGCGAGCCGATGGGCATCGAGCGGATGGAGGTATCGAAAAAAATATATGCATCGCGCAGTGTATCACAAGGGACGAATTCCGACTTTAACGTGCATGGAAAAATAATGAAACCGCGATTTCACCGCAATGACAATTCAAAAAACGTACGTAAGGGATTGTCGGGACATCCGCATTGTGTCATCATGCGGTCAGAGGCAAGGGAGTTCAAGATCAATTCACTCTTCGTCGGAGCTAGTCCATGCCGCAATGTCACTTTGAATATACCGACAATATTGGCGACGCACCGAATTGGCAGGACCTGTACCGGGAGATCCACGCAGTCCTGATCGCCACCGGCGAGTGGCACAGCGCCGAGATCAAGAGCAAGGCGGTGAAGCTGACGAATTACTGTGTCGGCAACGGCAGTCCCGATCAGGCCTTCGTCCTGCTCACCATCCAGATCCTCGCCGGCCGAAGCGACAGCCTGAAGAAGAGCATTTCCGAGAGCTGCCTGAAGATCCTGGTGAGTCATTTTCCGCGAATGCTGGATGAGCTTCAGGCCACCATCACTGTACAGATCGTCGATATCAACGGCCCGAGCTTCAGTCGACGGATCAACTACGAAATTTAACGAAGATCGCATCTCCAGGGCTGGCAACAGGACCGGCATTACCCATGGTTTTACGAAAATCGCAACCGCACGCACCGGTCTACTCGACCGAACGGGGGAGGATGTGCCCTGCCTGTGCCAGGCCGGTGAAGGAATGCGTCTGCAGCCGGCAACAGCCTCGTCCGGGGCCTGGGGACGGGGTCGTTCGGGTCAGCCGGGAGACCAAAGGGCGCAAGGGCGCGGGGGTGACGATCATCACCGGCATCCCTCTCGATCAGGCCGGCCTGCTTGATCTTGCCAGGGAATTGAAGAGACGCTGCGGCTCCGGCGGCACCGTCAAGGAGGGCCGGCTGGAGATCCAGGGCGACCAGCGCGAGCTGATGGTGGCGGAGCTGACCAAACGCGGCTGGAAGGTCAAACGGAGCGGAGGATGAGCATGGCGGTACTGGGCACGGAAAATCTCGGGATGTTTATCGCCGCCGGGCTGCTCCTCAATATCACCCCCGGCGCCGATATGCTGTTCATCGCCAGCCGCAGCGCCGCCCAGGGGCCACGGGCCGGGATCGTCGCGGCGCTGGGGATCGGGGCCGGCTGCCTCGTCCATATCCTCGGTGCCGCCCTCGGCCTGTCGGTGGTGCTGGCAACCTCGGCCCTGGCCTTCACCGTGGTCAAATATGCCGGGGCGGTCTATCTGATCTCCCTCGGGATCGCATCGTTTCTCTCCATAGGCGCCGGGACCCGGGTGGCAGCCGGAGATGCGGCACCGCTCGCCCCTGCCAGGATCTTCCGGCAGGCGATGCTGATCAACGCCCTCAACCCCAAGGTCGCGCTCTTTTTCATGGCCCTGCTGCCGCAGTTCGTGTCACCGGCGGCGAGCCATCCGTCCCTCGCCTTCCTGTTCCTCGGTGCGGTGTTCAACTTCAACGGCACGGTTGTCAATGTCGCCTTTGCCCTCCTCTCGTCGCAGATAGCCGTGCGCTTCAGGCAGTCCGCCGTCCTGGCCAGGCTGTGCAAAGCCGCCGCCGCGCTTCTCTTTGTCGGTCTCGGCATCCGCCTGGCGATGACCGCCCAGAAATAATCCTGGTCTTCCCACCGGTCCGTCACCGGGCCGGAGAAGGACAAAGGTTTCGAGGGTGGCCCGGCGAATATCAGGCGGTAACGCCGAGTCTGCCCCGCCTGATCAGCCATTTCACCAGCTCGAGGAGAGGCGCGACCGTCAGCGCCGCCCCGGTGATGACGACCCAGTCGGCCGCCGTCAGGTTGACCGTGCCGAACGGCAGCTGCAGGAAGGGGAGATAGACCACGACCAGGAGCAGGATCATCTCCCACAGGACGGCGAGGTTGAGCCAGTGATTGGCGAAGGGCCGCTTCAGGGCGGACAGCCGGTACGACCGGAAATTGTAGGCCTTGATGAACTGGATCAGCACCAGGGTGACGAAGGTCACGGTCATCGACTCGGTCAGTGACCGCGCTGAATTGAGCATCCAGATGAAGACGGCGAGATTGACGATCATCGACCAGATGCCGCCGGCCAGCATCAGTGTTATGACCGGGAACGACAGAACCCCCGTTCGCGGATTGCGCGGCTGCAGCCGCATCAGGTCGGGCTCGTAGGGGTCGACGGCCAGGGCCAGGGCGATGAGGCCGTCGGTCGCCAGGTTGACGTAGAGAATCTGGACGGAGGTCAGGGGCATCGGCAGGCCGATGAGGGCGACCGCCGCCATCAGGCCGATCTCGCCGATATTGCACGACAGGACGAAGGCCAGGTATTTCTTGATGTTTTCGAAGATGCCGCGCCCCTCTTCGACGGCGGCGACGATCGAGGAGAAGTTGTCGTCGAGCAGCGTCATCGCCGCCGCATCCTTGGCGACGTCGGTGCCGCTGATGCCCATGGCGACCCCGATATCCGCCTTCTTCAGGGCCGGCGCGTCGTTGACGCCGTCGCCGGTCATGGCGACAACGTGACCGTCTCGCTGGAGGGCGGAGACGATCCGCAGCTTGTGCTCGGGTTCGACCCGGGCGAAGATCGAGGTGCGGGCGATCGCCGCCGTCAGGTCGTCGTCGTCCATCCGCGCCAGCTCCGCCCCGGTCAGCGGCGAATCGGCGTCCGCCAGCCCCAGTTCCCGGCCCACCGCCCGGGCGGTGAGGGGATGATCGCCGGTGATCATGATCACCCGGATCCCGGCCGCCGTGCAGGTCGCTATCGCCGCCCGGGCCTCGGGCCGCGGCGGGTCGATCATGCCGACCAGCCCGAGAAACGTCATGTCGTGGTCGACGATCTCCAGCTCAGCCTGGGGACGCATCGCAATCGCCAGCACCCGCAGGGCGGAGTCCGCCATTTCCCTTGCCTTGTCGATGATCCCGGCCCGGGCGACGTCATCGAGCGACTTCTCCCCTTGGCTCGTCAGTTGCCGGGTGCAGGCCGACAGCATCACCTCCGGCGCCCCCTTGGAGTAGGCGACCAGGCCGTCCGCGGTGCGATGGAGGCTGGTCATCCGTTTGGCCTCGGAAGAAAAGGGGATCTCGGCCAGGCGCGGCCACCGCGTCTCGAGTTCCTCCTTGACCAGACCGGCCTTGGCCGCCGCCACCACCAGCGCCCCCTCGGTCGGATCGCCCTTGATCCCCCAGACGCCGTTGGTCCTTTCGATCGTGGCATCGGAGACCAGGGCTCCGGCCCGGAGCAACTGCAGTACCAGGGCGGAGCCTGAATTTTCGGCCGGATGGCGGAGATCGAGCGTTTCGCCACCGACCATGAATTCGCCGGACGGCTGATAGCCGCTGCCTGAGATTTCGATCCACCGCCCGTCGACGAAGAGGACCCGGGCGGTCATCTGGTCCCGGGTCAGTGTCCCGGTCTTGTCGGAACAGATCACCGAGGTGCTGCCCAATGTCTCGACGGCGGCGAGGCGGCGCATCAGCGAGTTCTTCTTCACCAGGCGCTGGACCCCGATTGCCAGAGAGATGGTGACCACCGCCGGCAGGGCCTCGGGAACGACAGCGACGGCCAGGGCGATGCCGAAGACCAGCATTTCGACGAAGGGTTGACCGCGCACCAGGCCGATGCCGACGATGCCGGCGACGATGACCAGGGCGACGTTGGCCAGCACCTTGCCCAGCCGGTCGAGGTTGAGCTGGAGCGGGGTGCGGCTGGAATCGACGGTCTGGAGCATCCGGGCGATCCGGCCGAATTCGGTGCGCATCCCGGTGGCGACGACCACCGCCCGCCCGCGGCCGCGGCTGATGCTGGTCCCGGCGTAGACCATGTTGTGCCGCTCGGCCAGGGGCGGATCGGGGTCGGCAAGGGGAGCACAGTGTTTTTCGACCGGGACCGATTCGCCGGTCAAGGCCGCTTCCTGGGCCTCGATCTGGATGGCCTCGATCAGTCGGGCATCGCCGGCAATCCGGTTGCCGGCATGGAGGACGAGAAGATCTCCCGGCACCAGATCACGGGCGGCGATGTCGATCTCTTCATTATCACGGAGAACGGTGGCCTGCGGCGCAGCCATGTGGCGCAGGGCCTCGATCGCCCGTTCGGCGCGATAATCCTGAAAAAAGCCGAAGAGCACGGCGAAGAGGGTGATGACGATGATCGCCGTCGCCTCGATGGCATGGCCGAGGAAGGCGGAAACGACCGTGGCGGTCAAGAGGATGAGGATGAGGATATTCTTGAATTGTTCGGCAAAAATGGCGAGGGCGGAGACGGTATGGGCGGTCTCCAGTTGATTGGGGCCGTACTCGGCCAGCCGCCGGGCGGCCTCCCGGCTGTCGAGGCCGGAAAGGGAGGTGTCGAGGGCGGCCAGCACGGCGTCGTTCGGCAGGCCATGGAAGGCAGGAGTTTCGGGCGGATGAACGGACATGCTTATCGGTATCCTTTCGGGTTGCAGGCGAGGCTGGTCACTGGCCTATCATAGCACACTCGGCGCCGCTCCGGCAAAAACTTCACGGCAACGATCCGGGCTGCGCCGGGATGGTATTCCAACTGGCAAAGTTGGTTCAGAGAGGGTATTCTCCCTCACTTTCAGGAAGTGCGCTGCGCCGGCGGTCGTGTACGCCACCCCCGTGGGGCGGTTGCCCTTATGACAGTCTATCGAGTTGAAAAGGATCAAGAAACCTACCTTGATTCAGCCCTTATCGAATTGAGGGGAAAACTGACGCCGATGTCCGTCGGCAAATTCGCCACGCAACGTCATGTCTGAATCAGTCGGCAGTCCGCAAAGACTCAGGAACACGGGAATCTGGCTCATCCTCGCCGCAGCGGTGCTCTGGGGGACGACGGGAACGGCGCAGGCCCTGGCCCCGGCGGGTAGCTCGCCGCAGGCCATCGGCGCCCTCCGCCTCGCCATCGGCGGTTCCGCCCTCGCCCTTTCCGCCTGGCTCCGCGGCGGGTTGCGGAACCTCTCCTGGCCGCCGTTGCTGACCATTGCCGCCGGGGCCTTCGTCGCCCTCTATCAGGTCACCTTCTTTTCGGCGGTGCTGAAGACCGGGGTGGCGGTGGGGACGATCGTCGGCATCGGCTCGGCCCCGATGTTCGCCGGCATTCTCGAGTATCTCGTCAGAAAACGCCGACCGGCGCGGCGCTGGTATTTCTCGACCGGTGTCGCCGTGTTCGGCTGCCTGCTGCTGCTGCTGCAGTCCGGGGACATCCGGATAGACATCGTCGGGGTTGTCCTGGCCCTCGCCGCCGGATTCTCTTACGCCGCCTATGCCCTGGCGATCAAGCTGCTGCTGCCGGGCCGATCGCCCGAGGATGTCACGGCGGTGATCTTCTGCCTCGGCGCCATTTTCCTGTCGCCGCTGCTGTTTACCGCCGATCTCGCCTGGCTGGGGCTGGTCAACGGCTGGCTGCTGATGCTCCATCTCGGGCTCGTCGCCACCGCCCTGTCCTACTGGTTCTTCGCCAGCGGCCTGAAGACCGTCGCCGCTTCGACGGCGGTGACGCTGTCGCTGGCCGAACCCCTGACGGCGGCGATCCTCGGCATCGTGGTCGTCGGCGAGAGGATCAATGCGGTATCGACGCTCGGCCTGGTGCTGATCCTCTCGGCCCTGTTGCTGCTGATTGTTCCCGGACGTGCGGAGGGACCACGGTGACGGAGCCGAAGAATCAGCGCCTGGCCCATGTCTTCGCCCTCCTGACCGTCGGCCTCTGGTCGACGGTCGCCAGCGCCTTCAAGCTGTCGCTCCGCTACCTGCAGCCGGCGGAGCTGCTGTTTTATGCCTCCATCGTGTCCTGCGGCGTCCTGCTGGCGGTGATCCTGTGGCAGGGCAAGGGGGGGGAGCTGCGGCGGCTGCAACGGCAGGACTGGCTGGCCTCGATCGGGTTCGGGGCCCTCAATCCCTTCCTCTATTATCTTGTCCTGTTCAGGGCCTATGAGCTGCTGCCGGCCCAGCAGGCCCAGCCCATCAATCATACCTGGGCGATCACCCTGACCCTGCTGTCGATTCCGTTGCTCAGGCAGAAGATCGATCGCCGGCAGTTCCTGGCGATCGGCATCAGCTATATCGGGGTCCTGATCATCTCGACCCACGGCGAGGTCCTGTCGCTGCATTTCGACAGCCCGGCCGGGGTTGGGCTGGCCCTGTTTTCCACCGTCATCTGGTCCCTGTACTGGGTGTTTTCGACCCGGGACCGCCGGGAACCGGTCATCGGGCTGTTCCTCAATTTCTGCTGTTCGCTGCCGCTGACCGGCGGCTATCTCGTGCTGGTGCACGGACTGAGGCCGGTCGAGCCGGCCGGTCTGCTCGGTGCCGCCTATATCGGGGTATTCGAGATGGGCATCGCCTATGTCTTCTGGCTCAAGGCGATGAAACTGTCGACCGATACCGCCCGGATCGCCAACCTCATCTTCATCTGCCCGTTCCTGTCCCTGATCTTCATTCATTTTCTGGTCGGCGAACAGATCCTGCCGGCGACCTTCATCGGCCTGCTCTTCATCGTCGCCGGTCTGGTTCTGCAGGGCAGGAGCGGCGGTCGGGACAGGGATGGGGAGCAACCTTGAGGCAGGGAAAGCGGGAGGGGCGGTGAAGCACAGGGGAGAGGAGAGCCACCGACAGAACGGGGAATTTCAGCGGGATTGGTCCGTCGATCTTTGCTGCAGCAGCGTCGCCTTGCGCTCGGCGGTGTAATGCCACCAGGGCCGGGCCGGTGCGCCTTCGATGAACCGGACGGTGGCGATGAACACATCGAGGACGCAGGGGTCCTGGCGCTTGCCGGTGATGCGGCCGCTCAATCCCGAGGAGGTCGAGATCCCGGGCCATCGCCGGCCCGATGTTGGGGATATCGGTCAGCCTGACAATTTTGGGTTCGTTCCCGGTGGGCTTGGTTTTCATCGATGGAAGCCGGTGGTCGGTTACTTCTGTTCGGATCGCAGCACGGCGAGGAAGGCGGTCTGGGGGATATCGACGTTGCCGACCGTTTTCATCCGTTTTTTCCCCTCCTTCTGCTTTTCCAGCAGCTTTCGCTTGCGGCTGATATCGCCGCCGTAACATTTGGCCGTGACGTCCTTGCGCAGCGCCGAGACATTGGTGCGGGCGATGACCGTGCCGCCGATCGCCGCCTGGATCGCGATCTTGAACATCTGGCGGGGGATTTCCTCTTTCAGCATCTCGCAGGCGTGCAGTCCCCGGGCCCGGGCGTTGTTGCGATGCACCAGTTGCGACAGGGCGTCGACGATCTCGCCGTTGACGAGGATGTCGAGTTTGACCAGGTCGCTGAGACGGTAGTCGAGCATCTCGTAGTCGAAGGAGCCGTAGCCCTGGGTGATCGATTTGAGCCGGTCGTAGAAATCGTAGATCACCTCGGCCAGCGGCAGTTCGCAGGTGAACTCGATCCGGCCCGGCATCGGATAATGATAGCTGGTGTTTTCGCCCCGTCGCTCCATGCACAGGGTCATCACCGCCCCCATGTAGCGTTCGGGGATGAGGATGGTCGCCCGGATGAAGGGCTCCTCGACCCGCTGGATCTTGGCCGGGTCGGGAAAATGGGCCGGATTGTCGACTTCTTTTTTGGTACCGTCGGAGAGATAAAAGATATATTTGACGGACGGCACCGTGAGGATCAACGAGACATCGAACTCCCGTTCCAGTCGTTCCTGCACCACCTCGAGGTGGAGCAGTCCGAGAAAGCCGCAGCGGAAACCGAAGCCGAGGGCCGTCGACGAGTCCTTCTGGAAGCTGAGGGCGGCATCGTTGAGCTGCAGTTTTTCCAGGGCGGCGGCCAGGTCCTCGTAATCGTCGGTGGTGATCGGGTAGAGGGACGAGAAGACGACCTGCTGCACCTCCTTGAAGCCGGGCAGGGGTTCGGCGCACGGCCGGTCGCGATGGGTGATGGTGTCGCCGGGCCTCGTGTCCCGGACGGTCTTGACGCCGGCCAGGATGTAGCCGACCTGCCCGGCCGACAGCTGTTTCTGGGCCTCCCGGCGGAACCTGAAGAGGCCGACCTCTTCGACCTTGTATTCGGCCCCGGTGGCCATGAACTTGATGACGTCGCCGCTCCGCACCGTCCCGTTGATGATGCGGACGGAGATGATGGTGCCGCGGAAGGCGTCGTAGGTGGCATCGAAGATCAGGGCCTGGAGCTCCTGGCCCGGGTCGCCCTTGGGCGGGGGGAGGTGCTTGACGATGGTCTCGAGGATCTCGTCGACCCCCTGGCCGCTCTTGGCCGAGCAGTAGCGGATGAGTGACCCGTCGAGTCCCAGATCCTCTTCGATCTGCTGGGCCACCTTCTCCGGTTCGGCGGAGGGGAGATCGATCTTGTTGATCACCGGGATGATCTCGAGGTCGTTTTCCATCGCCAGATAGAGGTTGGCCAGGGTCTGGGCCTCAACCCCCTGGGCGGCGTCGATCAGCAGCAGGGCGCCTTCGCAGGACGTCAGGGCCCGTGATACCTCGTAACTGAAGTCGACGTGACCCGGGGTGTCGACCAGGTTGAGCGAGTAGAGTTGACCATCCTTGGCCAGGTAGGGCAGGCTTATCGCCTGGCTCTTGATGGTGATGCCCCGTTCCCGCTCGATATCCATATTGTCGAGGAGCTGGTCCTTGAATTCGCGATCGGTGATCAGATTGCATTTCTGGATCATCCGGTCGGCAAGGGTCGATTTGCCATGATCAATATGGGCTATGATGCTGAAATTGCGTATATGTTTCATTTCCAGGACTGGTTGTTGAGATTCGGGCGAGAGGAAACGGTTCGAGTGGGCAAGATGCGGGAGAGCCCTGATATGTAGCATAAAGCAAAGATAAATCAAATACAATTTTCCACCCGGAGAAGACTGTGATATTATAGATTAGTCGTGCAATGACGGGCAAATGCCCCTGTGGCCGAACTACTTTGCGATTGCACTTTCATTGAAGTGCTGTAGAATCTCTAATCTTTCGAAAGGAAACGACGGTTCAGCCGGGAGACTGAGGTGAATGAATAAAGACGATATCGATCTGGATGCCGATCTCGGGGACGAGTATTTCGAAGAGGAAATACAGGAACAGCCCCTGGTCGCCGTACCGGAAGATGAAAATCTGCCGGTTCTCAGCAACCCAGCCCTGCACAGATATCTCCAGGAGATCAGCCAGTATGAACTCCTGTCGAGAGAGGAAACCGATGAACTGGCATCCCGCTTCCGGGAAACAGGCAACCAGGAGGCCGCTTACCGCCTGGTATCATCGAATCTTCGCCTGGTGGTCAAGGTGGCGATGGACTTTCAGAAATACTGGATGCAGAATTTCATGGACCTGATCCAGGAGGGGAATGTCGGTCTCGTCCAGGCCACCAAGAAATTCGATCCGTATCGGGGGGTCAAGTTCTCCTATTACGCCGCCTACTGGATCCGCGCCTATGTCCTCAAATTCATCATGGACAACTGGCGGCTGGTGAAGATCGGCACCACCCAGGCCCAGCGGAAGCTTTTCTTCAGTCTCAATAAAGAACGCAAGCTTTTAGAATCACAAGGATTTACAGCGGAAACCAAACTGCTTGCGGATCGACTCAACGTCAAGGAACGGGAAGTGATCGAGATGAGCCAGCGCATGGACAACTGGGATGTCTCGCTGGAAAGTCCCGTTCGTTCCGATTCCGAGGATGAGCAGAAAAGCTTCATCCCGAGCAACGGTCCGGGGATCGAGTCGATGGTCGCCGGCAAGGAGATGCGGCTGCGGCTGCACGAGCTGCTCGAACAGTTGAAGGACAAGCTCAACGACAAGGAAAAGATGATTCTGGAGAAGAGGCTCCTGACCGATGAACCGATGACGCTGCAGAATATCGCCGACATGTTCGTCATCTCCCGGGAGCGGGTCCGCCAGATCGAGGTCAATCTGCTCAAGAAGATGCGCAAGTATCTCGAGGAAGAGATGCCGGATATCGTCGACTTCTTCGACGGCGAGAAAATCGCCGTCAATTCCAACTCCAGGGACTGAGCGGCCGCCGAGGCCGCTGCCGTCCCGTCTTAATTCATCACGTATCTACAATCTACAGGAAATCATGAAAGTACCTTTGCTTGATCTGCAGGCGCAACTGGCATATCTCAAGGACGGGCTGCAGGCCGCAGTCCTCAAGGTCCTCGATTCAACCCGCTATATCCAGGGACCGGAGGTCGAGGCGCTGGAACACGAGGTGGCAGAATACTCGGGTGTCGCCTATGGGGTCGGGGTGTCCTCCGGCACCGATGCCCTGCTGGTCTCCCTGATGGCACTTGGCATCGGCCACGGCGACCTGGTGCTGACGACCCCCTACTCGTTCTTTGCGACGATGGGGGTGGTGCTGCGGCTGGGCGCCCGACCGGTGTTCGCCGATATCGATCCGGTCAGCTACAACATCGATCCACGGCGGATGGAGGAGATCCTCGACGCCGACAAGGAACGGCGGATCAAGGCGATCATCCCCGTTCATCTCTATGGCCAGTGCGCCGACATGAAGGGTATTCTGGCCCTGGCCGAGCGCTACGGCCTGCCGGTGATCGAGGATGCCGCCCAGGCGATCGGGGCCGAATATCCGCTGGCGACGGGGCAGGGGACCCGGATCCTGCGGGCCGGGGCGATGGGATTGAGCGGCTGTTTCTCCTTTTTTCCCAGCAAGAATCTCGGCGGGATAGGCGATGGCGGCATGGTTGTCAGCCGGGATAAGGAATTCGCCGAGAAGGTCAATCTGCTGCGGAATCATGGGGCCTACCCCAAATATTATCACTCCATGGTGGGGGGCAATTTCCGCCTCGATCCGATCCAGGCAGCGGCCCTGCGGGTTAAATTGCCCTACCTCGACGGCTGGCATAAACAACGGAGCGAAAACGCAGGCGTATACGACCGGCTGTTCCAGGCGACGGGGCTGGTCGAGCGGGGATCGGTCGTCACCCCGACCGCGGTCTACAGGTCCGGCGACGGCGACAGCGGCGCCGACAACTACCACATCTACAACCAGTATGTCATTCGCGCGGAGCACCGCGACGGCCTGCGGGACTGGCTGCTTGCCAACGACATCGGCTGCGAGATCTATTACCCAGTCGCCCTGCACCGGCAGAAGTGCCTTGGCGCTGGGTATGAGGGCATCTCCCTGCCCGTCGCCGAAAAGGCTGCCGACGAAACCCTCGCCCTGCCCATATACCCGGAACTGACGGTGGAGATGCAGGAATACGTCGTCTCAACCATTGCGCAATTCTATATGAACAGGTAGCATGAACGCAACGCCGCCGCCTTCTCCCGTGCGGCGGCATTGTCTCCCACCTCAGCCGGTTGAAGCTCGATGACGTTCCTGAATAGATGGTACCGGCAGGCGGCACCCGCTCTTTTCTGGAGCGCGGTGCTCTGCGTTACGGTTACTTTCCCGACAGAATTTATCTCCGCCGCGACTGCTCAACCGCGCGACAATATCATCATCCTCGATACCCCTTCGCTCCCCGCATGGAAGATCCTGTGGGATGACGCGCGGGAATTCGTCCACCGCCGGGATTACATCCTCGCCGCCAAAACCTACGCCGAACTCCTCAAGCTAAAGCCCCTGGTCGAGGAGATCCGATGGGAATACTGCAACGTTCTGGTCGAGTTGAATGACTGGATTTCGGCCTCGGAACTCATCGAAAATCTGCTGGAGACCGATGACAGCCGTGATGATTACCTCCTCCTGGCCGGGAAAATCTCCGTCGAGAACAAGGAGTACAAGAGAGCGGTCGAGTACTATAGCCGGGTATATGACGCCGACCCAACCGGTCCCCTCTCGATCACCGCTCTCAAGGGACTGATCGACGGGCTCGAGGGGTTTGGGAAAAAGGATGCAGCCTTCCCATTGATGGAGCGGCTGTACCAGAGAACACCAAATGACAAGGAATTGCTGCAGAAACTAGCCGGAACCGCCCAGGACCTGGGGGATCTGGCGAAGGCCAAGGAGTATTATGCGGCCCTGGTCGGTCAGTTCAGTACCGATGAATCGACGCTGATGCGGGCATCATCGGCGTTTGAAAAGTCGGGGGCCGAAAAGGATGCCCTGGCGATATGGGAAAAATATCTCGAGAAGCACCCCGGATATATCCCTTTTCATAAGAAAATCGCAGATTATTACATGCTGATCGGGAAGTCCAGGTCAGCCCTGCCCCATATCCTGTACATGATCGAAAAAGGTGTGGAAGACGACGACCTCCTGCTGGTTGCGGGCAGGATCCTGCTCCACGACGAGGGCAGGCCCGACAAGGCGCTCCAGTACCTGGAACAATATGTGGAAAAACATCCCGAGGATATCGCCACAGGATTTGAGATCCAGAAGATCAGAACGCTGCTCGCCGAAGATTTCATCTCCATAGTCGAGAATGATGGCGTTCGGATGCTGTGGGATGATCTCGTCAAGATAACCCCCAATCGTGAGGCGATTTACCTGAAGATAGCGGAGAAACTCGAACAGAAGGGCAGATGGAAAGATCTCCTGAAGATTCTTCTGGTGATCCACCAGAATCATCCTGACGATCAGGACAATATGTTCAAGATCGCCCGGATCTATTTCAGGTTGGGAGATTACCAGGAGTCACTGGATTTTCAGCAGAAAATGACAGGAAAAGTGACCACCGGCAACCAGTACCTCATTCTCAGGGCCAGAACGGAAGAAAGGCTTGGTAAGGATCTCGAAGCATTGCGGCACTATTCGGCAATACTCGAAAAGACCCCCCGGGATACGGCTGTACGATCCAGGGCGATCCTGCTGGCGGGTCGGATCGGCCTGGTCGACGACCTTGAAAAACTGTACCGGCAGGGTGGCGGTGAGGGTGAACTCGGCAAGGATCTTGAGCTGTCGCTGCACTACCTCGATGGATTGAAGGAAAATCTTCTCTTTGATGAGGCCTGGGACCTCTATGGCCGGTTACTGCGGGCGCATGGAGAGAAGGCCGAGCTGGAAAGGAAAATCCTGCGGCACAAGGCCGAGGCATTGCTGGCCTCCCGTCAGGACTTCCTGGCGGAACAGGTCTTGCGGGAATTGCTGGTCAGAAACGAGGCCTCGGATAAGATCATCCTGCAGCTTGGCTACCTGGCCTTGAAGGTCAAAGATACGAAATCGGCCAGGGCGTGGTTCGTCGTCCTCGAGAAGCGGCTGAAAAATAATGACTGGCGGGCCTGCAAGGACCGGAATGGACGTAACCTGTATCGTTTGCATATCGCTATTTTGATGGCGGAGGGCCGGTTTGAACGGGTTGTCGCCGATCTACAAGAAATGCGGCATAGATTGCCAGGAAAGCCTGACAATCAGGAAGTCGCCAGTTTTCAACTGGAGATGGAGATTGAGGAATGCCGGGCGCTGTATCACCAGAAAGAATACGACAAATGCCTCAAAATTCTCGGGCAGCTGCGGGAGCATCAGGAAGAATCCATCGAAATGGCGGTCCTGTGGTTCCAGATCAACAAACGCAAAGGCAAATCAGCAAAGGCCTTCAAGGAAATCGACCAGATGCTGAAAGGGGCCGGTCAGTTGTCTCCGGTGCGACTTTTCAATGCAGTGGTCGTCGAAAAAGAATACGGCGAGTTCGAGGCGGGATTGCATCATCTCGATCTCATCCTGCAGCTCGTTCCCGATTCGGTGAGGGCCCAGGCCCTCAAGGCCGAATTGCTGCTGATGAACGGTAATTCCGCCGAATCCCTGCAGTGTTATCGGGCTCTGATCGGAAAGGTCGGGGAACAGGAGATTATCAGAAATCGGATCCTCGAACTCGAACTCAGGCTCGGCAACCTCGATAAGGTGGTCGAGGAGTCCGCCGTGGAAGTGGCACAGCAGCACAGGGGGGAGGATGGTACGTCCGGGTTGAAGCCGATCCCCGATTATTGGCGGAGGCTGCTGCTCGCGAGGGCCCTGTGGACGGATCGGCAATGGGATGCGGCGATCGAGGTCTATGAGCATCTTCTCGATGATCCGGTAGAGCATGATTTCCGGTCGGCAATGGCTGCCGAAAAAATCAAAATATTCCACCCCCCGTTGAAGAAGGGGATCTGGCAGATGCTGTCCCTCGATGCGCCGCAGACAAGCGATCCGCTGGCCCATTACATGGCCCCGGAGTATGTCGGCCATCACCTCGGCCAACCGGTTGATAGTATAACCTCCCGGATGTATGAAAAATATCGTTGGCAGCGGCTGATTCAGAACGAATACCTGGCGCGAAAGGCCGAACGGAAACAGGATCTCCTGGCCGCGGAACGACAGTACAAGCAGCTCGTCGCGCAGGATGTATCGGTAGAGGGGCTGTACGATCTGGCCCAGATCTACGGACGCCTTGGCGAGTACGGCAAGGAGGCGGAACTGTACCAGACCATCCGACGTTATGGTCCGGATTATCCGGAACTCAAGGAGGCGATCAAGCGCAACGAGGTGCTGCGGAAACCGCGGCTGTCCGCGGATACCGAGATCGTGGAAAAAGAAGGGCGGAACGGCTATATCGACACCCTGCGAACCAGCCAGGGGGGAACACTGTGGATGATGCCGGATTTCAACAAGGAGATTTCTCTGGAATACCGGCGAAACAGCTATACCGACAGCAAGGATGTCGACACGATCCGCGGCCACAGGGGGGAAGGGTCGTATTCCCGGGATCTCCCGGCCGATTTCGATCTGCAGCTGCGGGCCGGTGCAGAAAGTCTCGATGACTTCGAAACGACCGCCATCGCCGGAGCCCGGTTGAACAGCCGGTTGGACGAATATGTCAAGGGCTACGTCCTCTTCGATCAGAACGCGGTCTACGATACGCTTGCCGCCCTGCGACAGGGGATATATCTCCAGGATTACGAAGCCGGACTGATCGTCGAGACACCGAAGGGTATCGCCCTGGGTGCCGACTACCGCCGCCGCCGTTACAGTGACGACAACTCGCAGAACCAGTTTCATCTGTGGTCGGGCTATGCGATCTACGCCGAGGCGACTACTTTCAAGCTTCAATACGATTACCGGCTCATTGACAACAGTGAGGCCAGCACTATCTTTTTTCCTGCAGCGACGGACGAAGAGGCTGTGGATACCCCGCTGTACTGGAGCCCCGACGAGTATTGGGAGCATCTCGGCACCATCAGCTTCCAGCACCTGCTCAAGGCCTACAGTCTCACCCGGGGCACCCCAAGCTACTATTCACTCGACTATTCGATGGGCTTCGAATCGGGACAAAACTTCACCCATAAGATCGGATTCGAGATTTTGCTTGAAATGAGCCCCCATTTCCTATTAAAAGGGAATCTGTCGTTTGCGACCTCAGATGAGTACGAACAGCAGGGTGCTCTGCTTTCACTGATGTATCGCTGGTAATTTCAAACACCATTTCCTGTCAGGATTCTGATTCGAGATATCCTGACAGGAATTTTTTTATGGAGGACAAGATGGTCGTACGTATTCCCATGTCGAAGACCGGGAACCAGAAGTTGAGAGAAGAGCTTGCGCGCCTGGAGCGGGTAGAGAGGGTCGAAGTGGTGAAGGCGATCGAGACGGCCCGGGAGCATGGTGACCTCAAGGAGAATGCCGAATACCACGCCGCCAAAGAGCGACAGGGGCATATCGAGGGGCGTATTCTCGAGCTCAAGGATAAACTGGCGCGCGCCGAGGTTATCGATTGCCTGAAAGTCTCGACAAAGTCAGCGGTATTTGGCACCGTGGTCAAACTGCTCGATCTGGATAATGACGATCAGGTGTCCTATCAACTGCTTGGTCCGGAAGAAGCCGATGTCAAAAAAGGTTCGATCTCCGTTCTTTCTCCTCTCGGTCGGAGCATGCTCGGCAAGGCGGTCGGTGAGGAGGTGCTGGCCAAGACCCCGGGAGGGACGCGAGAGTTCGAGATCATCGATATTCAACCTTCAACATTTTCCTGATGCTCAGTCGGTGACTGTTCGTCATCAGGTGCCGCATTTGAGCTCAACACGATAGCCACTCTTGACCCGGCCCGGCTGACATGGGCCGCCGACCGCAGCAAGCCCCCGTGTTTTATGCCGGCATGTGCGCAGGATAGCCGTCAGGGTCGGCCAACCCGCCGTTTGGCGCCGAAATGCCGGAGAGAATGATCTTCAGTAGCTGACCGGCAATCTCTTCCACTGAATATCGGCCTTCGGCAGAGGTGTTCCAGATGCGTGACACTTCATCGAGGGCCCCGAAAAAGAAACGTTTGGCAATATCCGGTTCGATATCGGCACGGAATAACCCCTGACTCTGGCCGAGGCGGACAATATCGGCCATCATGTCGGTGTATTCGATGAACTTGGTGTTGCGGTATTCCTTTATCAGCTTGTTGGTCTGGCGAAGTTCTATCTGAATCACCTCGGCCAGGTTCCTGTTTTTTTTCATCGTCTGGAGGTGTCTGGTGACATACATCTCCAGCATCTTCTTCGGATCCGTTTCCGTCGCCAGTATCTTTCGTATCTGGTCGATGATTTTCCCGATCTCTTCCTCGAAGACCGAGATCAGGATGTCGTATTTATTGTTGAAGTAAAGATAGATGGTGCCATCAGCGACCTTGGCTTCCTTGGCTATATCGGATATTCTTGCGGTGAAAAATCCTTTTTTGGCGAAAACCTTGGTCGCCGCCGCAATTATCTTGGAGCGTTTGTTCAAATCTTTCATCTTATTGGTCGGAAAGCTGAATCATTTAAGTGGGAAAGAACGCAGTTTACGATGAATGGCCATTCATTCACTGATAGTGTATGTTCTTTTTTGACATTGTCAACAGGATAACGTGATCAAAAATCGTATCCTTTTCCCCTGAAGAAAAAGAGACTTACTTCAAATCGTTTATTTATCGGAGAAGAATAATGAAAATACTCGTTGTCGGTTCGGGAGGCCGGGAGCATGCGATGGTCTGGAAGATCGGCCAGAGTGCTAAAGTCGAAAGGATCTATTGCGCACCGGGAAACGCAGGCATGCAGGGAATCGCCGAATGCGTCGATATCTCGGCGACCGATATCGATGGTCTATTGGCCTTCGCCTTGGCAGAGAAGATTGATCTGACAGTCGTCGGACCGGAATCCTCTCTGGTCGAGGGGCTTGTCGACGCCTTCGAAGCCAGCAGGCTGCGGATCTTCGGTCCCTCGAAAAGAGCCGCCATTCTCGAGGGAAGCAAGGTATTCACCAAGGAATTCCTGACGAAATACGCCATTCCGACGGCACCGTTCAAGGCCTTCAGAAAAATCAAGGAGGCCAGAAAATACCTTGAAACCTGCAGTCCGCCGATCGTCGTCAAGGCCGATGGTCTGGCGGCGGGCAAGGGGGTCATCGTCGCCGCAACGATCGAGGAGGCCCGGGATGCGGTCGACCTCATCATGAAGGGCAATGCCTTTGGCGCTGCCGGCGATACCATCATCATCGAGGACTGTCTGGTCGGGGAAGAGGCCTCGTTTCTCGCCTTCACCGATGGCAAAACGATCAGGGCGCTTCCGACCTCTCAGGATCACAAGGCGATCTTCGATGGCGACAAGGGGCCGAACACCGGGGGTATGGGGGCCTATTCTCCCGCCCCGGTCGTCACCCCCGCCATGACCGAGTATGTCATCGACAGGATACTGAAGCCGACGGTCGAGGGAATGGCGGCGGAAGGCCGGCCGTACAAGGGAATTCTCTATGCCGGACTGATGATCGACGGCGGGAAGATCAATGTCCTCGAATTCAACTGCCGTTTCGGCGACCCCGAGGCCCAGCCGCTGCTGATGCGGATCGAGTCCGACATCGTCGACATCTTCGAGGCCTGTATCGACGGCACCCTCGAGCAGGTCGAGATCCGGGTCGACCCGCGCCCGACCGTCTGCGTGGTGATGGCGTCGGCCGGTTATCCCGGCGCCTACGCCACCGGCAAGGCGATCAAGGGTCTGAAGAAGGCGGCGCAGCTGGAGGGGGTCGAGGTCTTCCATGCCGGAACCAGACGGGTCGGCGGCAAGGTCGTCACGAGCGGCGGCCGGGTCCTGGGAGTGACCGCGATCGGCGCCAACCTGGCCGAGGCGATCGACAGGGCCTACCTCGGGGTGGAAAGAATTCACTTTCCCGGCTGCTATTTTCGCCGGGACATCGGCGGCAAGGCCCTCAAGCGGCTGGCCGGGGCGGGCAACAAAGCGGTCGTCGGCATCGTCATGGGCAGCGACTCCGATCTGCCGGTCATGAAGGCCGCCGCCGACTTTCTCGACAGGATGGGAGTAGCCTACGAGATGACCGTCGCTTCCGCCCACCGGACACCGGAGCGGGCGGCCCAGTGGGCGAAAACCGCCCGGGAGCGAGGACTGCGGATCATCATCGCCGGCGCCGGAATGGCGGCACACCTGGCCGGTGTAATCGCCGCCCATACCGATCTCCCGGTCATCGGCGTGCCGCTCGACGCGTCGCCGTTGCAGGGGATGGATGCGCTGCTGGCGACCGTTCAGATGCCCCCGGGCATCCCGGTCGCGACCATGGCCATCGGCAAGGCCGGCTCAAAAAATGCCGGGGTCCTGGCGGTGCGGATCCTGGCCCTGAATGATCCCGGCCTGGTCGCCAGACTGGTCGAGTTTCGGCAGGAAATGGTGCAAGAGATTGAAGAAAAGGCCAGCCGCTTTATCGGCTGAGGGTAACGGCGGGATCGATGCGGCGGCTATCGACAGGGCCGTCACCGTGCTCGCTGGGGGAGGCGTCGTTGCCTTTCCCACCGAGACCTGCTACGGGCTGGCCGTCGATCCCTTCAACGACCGGGCACTGGAGCGGTTGTTTCAGATCAAGCACCGGCCGGTCGACAAACCGGTGCTGCTGCTGATCCATGACCTGGCGCTGCTCGAGTCGCTCGTCACCGCCGTCCCCGAGGTCTATGCGCCGCTCATCGCCCGACACTGGCCGGGTCCCCTCACCCTCATCTTCCCGGCCCGTGCCGATCTCCCGTTTCTGTTGACCGGCGGGACCGGGACCATCGGGGTCAGGATCTCGCCACATCCGGTCGCCCGGGCGTTGGGCAAGGCCTTCGGCCGGGCGATCACCGCGACCAGCGCCAACCTGTCCGACCAGCAGCCGGCCTGCAGCGCCGCCGAGGTCCGGGCCGCGTTCGGCGCCACGGTCGACCTGATCGTCGATGGCGGCAGGACCCCGACCGACTGCTGCTCAACCATCATCGGCGAGCGCGGCGGGGTGTTGCACCTGGTCCGTTCCGGTGCCGCCGCCATCGATCCGGCCGCCGGCTGAGGCCCCCTCAGGCCCGGGTCATCTGGCGGTAGCGGATGCGGTGCGGCTGGTCGGCATCGGTCCCCAGTCTGGCCTTGCGGTCTTTTTCGTAATCGGAATAGTTCCCCTCGAACCACACCACCCGGGAATCGCCCTCGAAGGCGAGGATATGGGTGGCGATCCGGTCGAGGAACCAGCGATCGTGGCTGATGACGACGGCACAGCCGCCGAAGTTTTCCAGCGCCTCTTCCAGTGCCCGCAGGGTGTTGACATCGAGATCGTTGGTCGGCTCGTCCAGCAGCAGGACATTGCCCCCTTCCTTGAGCATCTTGGCCAGGTGGACCCGGTTGCGCTGCCCGCCGGAGAGCAGACCGACCTTTTTCTGCTGCTCCTGGCCGGAAAAATTGAACTTGCCGACATAGGCCCGGCTGTTCACCTCCCTGGTCCCGAGCCAGATCGTCTCCTGGTTGTCGGAAATGGCTTGCCAGATCGTCTGCTCCGGATCGAGGGCGTCGCGGGTCTGGTCGACATAGCACAGCTTGACCGTCTCGCCGACGCGGATCGTGCCGCTGTCCGGTTGCTCCTGGCCGGTGATCATCCTGAACAGCGTCGTCTTGCCGGCGCCGTTGGGGCCGATAACGCCGATGATGCCGCCGGGGGGCAGAGAGAAGCTCATGTCGTCGACCAGGATCCGATCGCCGTAGCACTTGCGCACCTGGTCGGCCTCGATGACCACCTTGCCGAGACGGGGGCCGGGGGGGATGAAGATCTCGAGGTCGCGGGCCAGTTTCTCGGCCTCCTGCGACATCAGCTGCTCATAGGAGCTGATGCGGGCCTTCGATTTGCTGCGCCGCCCCTTGGGCGACATCCTGATCCATTCCAGCTCGCGCTGCAGGGTCTTGCGCCTGTCGCTCTCCTTTTTCTCCTCCATGGCCAGACGCTTTTCCTTCTGCTCCAGCCAGGAGGAATAGTTACCCTTCCACGGGATGCCGACGCCGCGGTCGAGCTCCAGGATCCAGCCGGCGACGTTGTCGAGGAAATAGCGGTCGTGGGTAACGGCGATGACCGTTCCGGCATAGCCCTGCAGGTGGTGCTCGAGCCAGGCGACCGATTCGGCGTCAAGGTGGTTGGTCGGCTCGTCGAGCAGCAGGATATCCGGCTGTTTCAGGAGGATCCGGCAGAGGGCGACCCGGCGCTGCTCCCCCCCGGAGAGGATGCCGCATTTGCTTTCCGACGGCGGGCAGCGCAGCGCATCCATCGCCATTTCCAGGCGGCTGTCGAGGTCCCAGGCCGACAGGTGGTCGAGTTGTTCCTGCACCGCCGCCTGGCGATCGATCAGGTCCTGCATCTCATCATCCGTCATCGGTTCGGCGAATCGCTCGTTGATCCGGTTGAATTCGGCGATCAGGTCGACCGTCCCCTGGACCCCCTCCTCGACGATCTGGCGCACCGTCCTGTCGGGGTCGAGCCGCGGTTCCTGGTCAAGATAGTCGATCGTCAGGCCGGGGGAGAGGATGGTCTCGCCGTTGAATTCCTTGTCGATGCCGGCCAGGATCCGCAGCAGCGTACTCTTGCCCGAGCCGTTGAGGCCGAGCACCCCGATCTTGGCGCCGTAGAAGTACGACAGGGAAATATTCTTCAATACCGGCTTGGTGTCGTAGTATTTGCTTACCTTGATCATCGAATAGATGATCTTCTTGTCATCGGTACTCATAGATTCCTTGTGATTGATGAAGTCTTGGCCGGGAGGTCGTGCGTGACCTTCTTCCCGCGGAAAATGCCGCTTCGGCGTAACGCCGGGATGATACCTGAATTGAGGCGATAAACCAAACACAACAGTGGCCGCCCCGAATATTTCAACCTGCAGAGGTTACCCTCCTGCTTCCCGGGCCGCCGGGGCAGGGTGATCGATCCGGCCGGACCCTGGTCTTCGCCGGACCGATGCCGGCCGCCTCAGTTATTTGGCGCCACCCCTGTGGGTGAGGTCAGGAACCGGTGGATAGTCCGATAGAGCAGGTGCGGGTCCTTGCTCCCGGCCAGTTCGCGAATGCTGTGCATCGCCAGGGTAGCGGCACCGATGTCAACCGTCGGCACGCCGATCCTGGCAGCAGTCAACGGTCCGATCGTCGAACCGCAGGGCAGGTCGCTGCGCATGACGAACTCCTGCAGCGGGACATCGGCCTCGCGGGTAAAGCGTTTGAAGATCGAAGCACTGACGCAGTTTGTGGCATAGCGCTGGTTGGCGTTGATCTTGATGACCGGCCCGCCGTTGAGCAGTACCTCATGCTGGGGGTCGGAGCTGTCCTTGAAATTGGGGTGGACGGCATGGGCGTTGTCGATCGACAGCAGGAAGGATCGAGCGAGGGCTATCCGGCGGGACTGCGGCTCCGGCAGGAGTCGGTCCAGGGTGGCATCGAGAAACGCCCCCCGGGCCCCGGATGACGACACCGAGCCGTTTTCCTCATGATTGGCGCAGAACAGCAGGCAGTTGTGGGACAGATCGGCAGCGGTGAGGGCCATGGTCGCCACGTGGCAGCTGAGGAGGTTGTCAAGCCGGCCGGCGGAGATGAATTCGCCGTTCACCCCGGTGAAGGCCGGCCCCTGGGTATCGTAGCAGAACAGGTCGAAGCCCGATATATCGGCGATCTGCAGGGCGGGGTACTGGCGGCCGAGTTGTTCGAGCAGGATGTCGCGGAAGGCGGGGAGCTGATCGGTCAGGGTCTGGGCGATGATCGGCGCCAGGTGGGTCTGGGGATTGACGCTCCTGCTGTCGTTGGCGGAACGATCGAAATGCAGCGCCAGGCTGGGAATGACCAGCAGCGGGCGGGCAAAGTCGACCAGCAGGGTCTGCAGCCCGCCGTCGGCCATGGTGCAACAGACCCGGCCGGCCAGCGACAGGTCGCGGTCGAACCAGGGATTGAGGAGCGGGCCGCCATACACCTCCACCCCCAGCTGCAGGTATTTCCCGCTCTGCCTGTCGGCTCGCGGCTTGAGCTGCAGGCCGGGGCTGTCGCTGTGGGTCGCCAGCATCCTGAACCCGTCTTCCGGGGTATTGCCTTCCCCCAGCCTGAAGGCGATCAGGCCGGCATCGTCGCGCACCAGAAAATAGGAATTGCCGGCGGCCAGGGACCAGCGCTGATCCTCCCGCAACCGGATGAAACCGGCCTGCTGCAGCAGGTCGGCCAGCGAGGCGACCGCATGGTACGACGAGGTTGCGGCGCGCAGGAATTGAAACAGGGAGGCGTTAAGCTGAGTTTCGTTCATCGGATCGCGTGTGTTGGTTGAGGACGGCAAGCGGCATAAACCTGGGAATACCTGAAAAAACGGCACCGAAGGACTTCCGTCAGGATACGGAAGTCCTCCTTGAGCGTGTCGCGCCGGCTGTCCGAGGGACAGACTTCTGACCTGTCCCGCTCAGCGTTCGAACAGGTTTCCGAGCCCCCCGAGAATCGAGCCCTCGCCGCTGGTCGAATAGCCGGCGTTGTTCTGCGGCGCCGCTTCGTGGATGCGTCCGGCGAGTCGCGAGAAGGGCAGGGACTGCAGCCACACATGTCCCGGTCCCTGCAGGGTGGCGAAAAAGAAACCCTCGCCGCCGAACAGGGCGGACTTGACCCCGCCGACGAATTCGATGTCGTAGTGCACCGTCTGGGTCAGGGCGACGAGGCAGCCGGTATCGACCCGCAGCATCTCTCCCGCCTGCAGTTCTTTCTCGACGATGGTCCCGCCGGCATGGATGAACACCATGCCGGTGCCTTCGAGTTTCTGCATGATGAAACCTTCGCCGCCGAACAGGGCGACGCCGATCTTTTTCTGGAATTCAACGCCGATGGCGACCCCTTTGGCGGCGCACAGAAAGGCATCCTTCTGGCACACCAGCTTCTGGCCGTACTGTTTCAACTCCAGGGGGATGATCTTGCCGGGATAGGGGGCGGCGAAGGCCACCTTGCCCTTGCCGCTGCCGGCGTTGGTAAAGACGGTGGTGAACAGGCTCTCTCCGGTGATCAGGCGCTTGCCGGCCCCGAGCATCTTGTCCAGCAATCCGCCCCCCGCGTCGGCGGAGCTGCCGTCACCGAAGACAGTCTCCATCCTGATAAAGTTCGACATGTACATCATCGAGCCGGCCTCGGCCACCGTGCTCTCCTGACTGTCGAGTTCGATCTCGACAAACTGCATCTCGTTGCCGAAGATCTGATAATCGATCTCATGGGCCGTGGCCCCGGCGGCGGGCGGGAGCGGCGGCGAGAAGGACGCCGCCGGGGCAAGCAGCTCCGGGACCCGGGCTATCGGTCGCCAGGCATCGAAACCCTGCCGCCAGACCAGAGTGTCGTGCGAGTAGGAGCCCGCCGCCAGTGATTGCCGCAGATATTCCTGAGAAAACGGGCCTTGCTGCTGACCGTTGACCGCCACATACCAGATGTCCATAGGAATAACCTTTGTATTGGATGAATGAAGTGAAGTTTACTGAGCCGGTTCCGGATATTTTTCCTTCAGGGCGTAGAGCTGATCCAGATAGGTTTCCCGTAACTTGAGGTGGCCGCCGCCGCTCTCGATCTCGGAAATCAGCGACGATATCGCCTGCTTGAGGTCAATTCCATGACTGTTCGTCCCGTTTTGATTGGCGCGGTCAACGAGGAGAATGGCATAGTAATTGACGATCATCCGTGATTTCGAATCGCGCCGGAAGAGATACAGCCGTCCCCCCATGGTGTTGAGAAAGAACCCGGAGTAGTCGTAGTAGACCGACTCCGGGATATGAAGGCCCAGTCGGCTCTTCAGACAGTCCGGCTGATTGGTCAGGCGGAAGAGGGCAGCGACGATGTCCTCATAGGATTCCTTCTCCTGATCGAGTATCCCCTTGATCAGGAGAATGTTGTCTTTGCCGATCACCCTGAAGAAGTGGGCGGTGTTCTTGAGGATCGTGAACAGGTCGTCGGTTTCGCGGGTGACAATCGGAGGCTGGGCGGCCAATTTCCGGAACAGGCCGGAGAAATGCTCCCCGCTCGATTGCGGGAGATTGAATGATCTGATGTATGGCTGCTGATCGAGATGGGCGTAAAAGGCCTCGAGCTTCATGCTGTCCCGGGAACACAGCTCTTCCCCGGTCAACACGGTATCCTCGCCTGCAGCATCGTCTGTTTCGGCGGTAGCCTGACCCTGTTTGTCTTCGCCTGGTACTTCAGGAGTTTCGGCAGTGGCCGGTGTGTCCTTTGCCGGCGGCGCCTGACTCGGAATGATGACTGTTTTGGCCGTATCGGCAGAAGGCGGCTGAGTGGTCGGCGATGAGGTCTGCCGACCGCCCTGGCCGATCAGTCGCTCGAGGGAGAAGCGGGGATCGTTGCGGGTCAGAAAGGCGAAGGCGGCGACCAGGAGGACAGCGATCAAGAGGAGCAGATATTTGGCCTTCGATCGTTTCCTGCGACGAGGGCGGGGGGCGGGGTCGTTTTCGGTATGATCCATATTCTTTGCCTTGCGGTTAATGAGGGTGGCAGCATGGATGGAGCCTGACGGATATGTAGATTTTCGAATTATACTGCAGGGTCAGCATATTGTCACGGCTGAAGAATTTTGGAGCGGGACAGCGAAGCCATTCGGGATCAGGATCGGATAGGTGAGGCAGCTTTTTCTGCTTGACGCGGATACTTGAAGACACTATGCTACCTCGTTAATTTTCGAACGAAAAAGATGAGAGGGACCAACTGGTTTTCCAGGAGTTAACCATTTTACATCATACACTTATTTAATGGAGGATTTACGATGACAATTTGTGTGGTTGGACATTCAAACCCGGATACCGATTCTGTTATGTCGTCAATCGCTCTGGCCGCTCTGTTGAAGGCCCAGGGTAAGGATGCCAAGGCCTGCATGCAGACCACCGCCGATGCGCTGAATCCGGAATCCAAGATGCTGCTGGGCCAGTTCGGTCTCACCGCCCCCGAACTGCTGACCGACGCCGCCGGCAAGGATATCGCCCTCGTCGATTTCAGTGATCTCGCCCAGGGGCCTGGCAATCTGGCCTCCGCCAACGTGGTCATGATCGTCGATCACCACAAGATCGGTGATGTCACCACCAACAACCCGATCCTGTTCCGCGCCGAGCCCGTCGGCTGTACCGGCACCGTTCTGAACAAGATGTTCAAGGACGCCGGAGTCGCCATCCCGAAAAACATCGCCTGCGGCATGCTGGCAGCGATCCTCAGCGACACCGTCAACTTCAAGTCGCCGACCTGCACCGATGACGACAAGGCCGCTGTTGCCGATCTGAAGGGGATTGCCGGCGTCGCCAACACCGACGACCTGTTCATGGAAATGCTGAAGGCCAAGTCCTCCGTGGCCGGCATTCCGGCCAAGGACCTGCTGTTCCGCGATTACAAGGATTTCGATATGAAGGGCAACAAGGTCGGCGTCGGCCAGCTCGAACTCGCCACCCTCGATCAGGTTGCCGCTGTCCGTGCCGATCTCCTCAAGGCGATGGCCGACGTGAAGGCCGATGGCCGTCATTCGGTCCTGCTCATGCTCACCGATGTCGTCAAGGAAGGAACCGACCTGGTTGTACTCTCCGACGACCCGGCCCTGATCGAGAAGGCCTTCAACGGCAAGCTCCAGGGTTCTTCAATGTGGGTTGACGGCATGATGAGCCGTAAGAAACAGACCATTCCCAATCTGCAGAAGGCTTTCGGCTGCTGAGAGGTAAAAAGAAAATGCGCTGCGGTCAATGCCGCAGCGTCATAGATGAGCGGGTCCGGGATGCCGGACCCGCTTTTTTTTTGTCAACAGCTCACTGTTTTCCGCTGCAGATCGGGGCTTCTCCGGCTTGAGGGCGGAGATGACTTTCCGCAACACTCTCTTTGATCCGGCTGATTTTCTCGGAGACCCGGGGGTCACTCTGAAGGTTGCTGTTCAACCCGATAAACGCGTGCGTATACCGGCTGGCCGCGATCTCACCCGTCTTCATTTTCTCCTGTTGTGCAAGAATACCGCCGAGTTGTCGCATGATGTCCTCCCGCTCCTGTCCTAGACGACGAACGTACTCGGAATCGGAATTGCCCGAGCGGTTTTGCCGCTGTTCCTGCCCCAGATGCAACAGGCGTCGATCGATGTTCTCCAATCGTTGCCGTAATCTGATCTGATGCTGCGATTGGTCATGGGCCCAGGGATGTCCGGGCAGCCAGTCGACAACCAGTTGCCCGAGAAATTTGCCCTGGCTCTGCGTCTGGGTCATCAGGGTCCGGCCGGTAATCTTCGGCGCAATATTGCCCTGGATGTGGTCGGCGGTAATGAGGATATCGATTTCCGGATGCTGTTTGATCATTTCGACATTCTCGGATGCCGAAAGGGAGGACAGGATGATGACCATGTCGGGGGAGCGGTCGAGACGCTGCAGCTGCCGGGGGAGAACCTCCCTCCAATCGGCAAGATGTGTTCCCTGCGGCAGACTGGCGCCGGAGCCGGTAAGGCCGATGATTCCGATATCAAGCCCGGATCTGGTGATCATCAGTGAAGGAGCGAAGAGCGGCGACCGGTTCCGGTCCACAATATTGGCTGACAGCCAGGGAAATCCCCGGCGGCGGGAGGCGAGGAGAAAATCGATCCCCGCGGCCAGGTCGTGCGGGCCAACGGCGACTGCATCGATGGCCATCAGTTGCTGTATGTCCATGATGCCGGCGGCGGTGATCTTTTCGTCGACTGTGACAGGGGCCGCCTTTGGCTTGAAAAGAAGATTGCCGGCATCGAGGATGACGGATGGTGCATCGATTTGCGCTGAAAGAGCTGAAATCTGAAACGCTTTTTTGGACAGACCGCCCAACCGGTTTGCTCCTCAGCCACCGCACGGTTCCATCTCACCGAGGGTATTGGCGGAATAAAAGAGGAGAACCCTATGCCGCGTGGGCGTGTCGGCAGCCGGTGCCGAACTGATCAGCAAGATCTGGACCATCAGTGCGAGAAGCATCGATCCGATATGAAAAGGGGTGTGCGTCATCGTGACCTCTAAGGTTGAACCCGGAAAATTGCCGTCTAATGAGTTTAACATCCGGATATATATTAACAAATATCTTATCGTCCGCCGCTCTCAGCGACGGGCGGGTGCATCTGCATCCGTCATTCTTGCTGCACGATCACCCTGCAGGCGAGTCCGTTCATTTCGATCACATCGTCAATGCCCAGCTGTCGGCCGCGTCGGGTCTCCTGGACACCGTTGACCTGAACCTCGCCGTGTTGAATACGGATCTTGGCTTCAACGCCGTCCTGAACCAGATTGGCGAGTTTGAGAAACTGGCCGAGGCGGATCGGTGTTCGCACAACAGGTACGTCGGTAATTTCGCGTTGCATTCTACCTCTGATTGGGAAAGTTTGATCACATCCGTGCATGGTTTTTCTGACATTCGGTAAAGAATTCGAGTATAGTACCTGCGTATCTGGATGCAAGGCTGAAAAGAGAGCTCGCGTTGTGTGCTGCATGCACAACAGGGCTTTTTTTATTCTATGCTATGAGGGAAGACGTGGGAATTCAGGATTCGGAACTGTTCAAGCAGCAGTGCTATATCGATGGACAATGGATAACTTCGGCCGAGAGCTTCGATGTCGTGGACCCCTCGACGCAGCAACTGGTAGGTCATGTCCCTTCTTTAGGCGAAGAGGAGATACTGGCGGCAATTGCATCGGCGCACACGGCTTTCCCGCTGTGGAAGAATCTGACTGCCAAAGAACGATCAAACCTGCTGCGGCGCTGGCATAATCTGATTCTGGAACATCAGTCCGATCTCGCGGCAATCATGACGCGGGAGCAGGGCAAACCCCTGGAGGAGGCGATGCGCGAAGTCGCCTCCTGCGCCTCCTATGTCGAATGGTATGCAGAGGAAGCGAAACGGGTCTATGGCGACACGATTCCGATGTCCCAGAAGGGCAAACGCATCATCGTCCTGAAAGAGCCGGTCGGAGTGTGTGCGGCGATAACGCCGTGGAATTTTCCTCTCTCGACCATCACCAGGAAGGCGGCCCCGGCGATGGCCTGCGGCTGCACGGTGCTCGTGAAACCCTCCTCGTACACGCCGTTTTCGGCCCTGGCCCTGGCGGTGCTGGCCGACAAGGCCGGCCTGCCGCCCGGAGTGTTCAACGTCATTACCGGTCAGGCCGAACGGATCGGCCGCTTGCTGTCGCACAGTCGGCTCGTCAGGAAGATCAGTTTCACCGGATCGACGGAGGTCGGAAAGGCGCTGATGCGGGAGTGCGGTGATTCACTGAAGAAACTGTCTCTCGAATTGGGCGGGCATGCCCCGTTCATCGTCTTTGGCGACGCCGATCTCGACCTCGCGGTGGAGGAGGCGATGACCTCGAAATTCCGTAATTCCGGCCAGACGTGCGTGTGCGCCAATCGTTTTCTCGTCCAGGAGGAAATCTATGAACAATTCGCGGCGCGATTGGTTGACGAGGTCAAACGCCGGTTTGTTCTCGGACCGGGGTCCTGTGCCGATTGCAATATGGGGCCGCTGATCGATGACAAGGCGATCGTCAAGGTGGAACGGCAGATCGAAGATGCCCTGGCCAAAGGGGCGCGCGTTGCTACCGGCGGCAAAAGGAGGGCGGGGGAAGGGTTTTTCTTTGAGCCGACAGTCCTGCTCGATGTCACCGGTGAGATGCTGATCGCCCATGAGGAGACCTTTGGCCCGGTTGCGCCGCTTTTCCATTTCCGAGACGAAGAGGAGGCCCTGCGGATCGCAAATAACACGGAATATGGCCTGGCGGCATATTTTTTTACAAATGACTTGACGCGGGCCTGGAAGGTCACCGAAAATCTCGAATATGGCATGGTCGGCGTCAATACCGGCATCCTTTCCTCCGAGGCCGCTCCCTTCGGCGGCAGGAAGGATTCCGGGCTTGGCAGAGAAGGGTCGAAATACGGAATGGACGAATATCTGGAGATAAAATATATGTGTCTAGGTGGACTTGACTAGGAAGTCTGTTCAGGCAGGGTGCATTTGTTCTCGACAACCATTTAAAATTAAACTAGTTTATGAGTAGTTGCTTGATGCTTGGCGGGACACCACGAATCACGTTTTTTCGACAGATGATGTGCGGTTGCACGTATTTATGCTGAAGTGATATGGAAAACAGTATATTGAAGGCAATAAAAGAACGGCGGAGCATTCGTGAATTTACCACCGAAACTGTTGCTGAGAAAGATCTGGTGACCCTGGTGGAAGCGGCGATCTGGGCTCCTTCCGGCAAGAATAATCAACCGTGGCGCTTTGTGATCCTGACCGACCAAGAGGTACGGAACCATATTGCCGATCTGACCCTCTATCGTCATATTGTCGCCAATTGCAACAGTCTGATCGTTGTGTTCCTCGACACCGAGGCCATATATGATGAAGTCAAGGATCTCCAGTCGGCCGGCGCCGCTATCCAGAATATCCTGCTGACAGCGGAATCTTTAGGCCTGGGGGCAGTCTGGCTCGGTCAGATTCTCAAAAACAAGCATGAAGTCAATGCCGAATTGGGCATCAGCGCAAGATACGATCTCATGGCGGTGATTGCGGTTGGCTACCCGGCGCATCGAAATCAGAAATCGCACAGAAAGAATGTGCACGATTTCATTTTAAAAAAAATTGGAGGATGAACAATGAATACGGCTTTTATCGTCAAGCGAATATCGACACTCGTTGTTATTGCATCATTCGCACTGGTTATAGGTGGTTGTTCCGGCAAGAGTCAGAATCAATCGGCAATCGGAACCGGCGAGCTTCCTCCGTTGGCAAACTCCGTCGGCAGTTTCGGCGACCTCGAACTCCCGGTCGAAATGAAACTTGATCAGAACAAGACAATGTCGATCAATACCGAATCGTTCAAAGGCGGCATCCTTCATTACGCCGGCAGGGTCGAATTAAATTCGCTGAAGGATTTCATCGTTGCCTCGATGCGCAACAACAAATGGAAACTGGTCGGTGAGGCGTCCTATGACTATACCCTGCTCGCCTTTACCAAGCCGAACAAGACCTGTATGGTCGTTCTGGCCGAAGGTCTGGGCGGCTCTCTTGGCAAGACGCATGCCACCCTGTATGTGACGGCTGATCTCAGTTCCTCGGGCAACGTCAATCCCTTTGGCGAATCAACGATGCAGTAGATCAACCGTTAAATTGTCCCGCTGAAGCCTGTTCGATCATCCTTTCCAACTGCGTGGCGGACCTTGACCGTCCGGTTTCATTCCGCCACGCTGTCCTTTTCCTTGTAAGTATTCCGCGTGTGTTGTGGTGCGCCGTGGCCTTCGACGCGGAGGCGCCGGAGGCGGGCCCGTGTCATGACGTTCATGTTTGCGATGCCGGCAGTTTGTCTCTGCATGTTCAGCATTCAGACTGCCCGCCAACCGCGGATTGACTGCAACGACAATCCCGGGGGAACCCCGAAATCAGCGTCCGGTGTCAGCCAGACATCGGTGAAATGACCGGCTCAGTTCTTCAAACGCCGCGATCGGAAGGGTCTCAGGCCGGACTCGAGGAGAGAGGCCGGCGGCGATGATGGCGTCCTCGGTCATCTTCTTGACATCGTTGCGGTCGGGCAGGGCTGGAAAAAAAATGGCCGAGGTCAGGGTGTTGAGAATGGTCTTGCGCCGCTGGCTGAAGGCCGCCCTGACAATTCTGGTGAACAGTTCCGACTCCTCGGAAGAAAGGGTTCGAGGTCGGTCCTGATCCAGAGGGAAAGAGATCCGGATAACGACCGAATCGATCTTGGGTTGGGGGTGGAACTCGGCCGGACTGAGGGTCATCATCTTTCTGACACGGGCGCAATGCTGCAGCAGCACTGATGGAATGCCGTAGTCCTTGGACCCGGGGCCGGCGAGCAGCCTGTCGGCCACCTCTTTCTGCAGCATGACCGTAGCCTTTTCAACATGGCGGCGGTTGTCGATCAGTTTGAAGATGAATGGGTTGGAGATCGAATAGGGCAGGTTGGCCATGATCTTCAA
Organism: Desulfoprunum sp.; assembly: GCF_053613775.1. NCBI lineage: Bacteria > Pseudomonadati > Thermodesulfobacteriota > Desulfobulbia > Desulfobulbales > Desulfobulbaceae > Desulfoprunum > Desulfoprunum sp. Next base: position 590,601 of record NZ_JBSHXH010000004.1, on the reverse strand, counting down.
TCTTCCGCCGCACCGCCTTTCGAGTTCGTCAAAATCGGTCTTGAGGATGTCCTGATGGAGCAGGGTGACATTGTCCGGCAGGTCGTGTTCCTGTTCATGGAACCTGATGATGCCGCTGTCGATCTCTATCCCCACGACCTGGCGGGCCGTTCTTGCAAGAGGAATCGTCAAGGCCGCCAGCCCGACACCGACCTCGACGATGACGTCATCGGGGCCGATCTCCCCGGCACGGACGATGGCCTCGGCGGTATGGCGGTGGACCAGGAAGTTCTGACCGAATTTCTTCTTCGGGGCGAGATGGTGTTCCTGCAGCGCGGATCTGGTCTTGCCGTAGACTGACATGGTTATGCCCGGTGAATGGTGGAGGGGAGTCCCGGCCCTGTCTGGGGTCAGTTGAGGATGTGCTTTGCCTGCCGTTTGGCCCTGATTTTGACAAAAATGCGCAGGGCAAGGTAATAGCTGACGACGGCAAAAGGGAAGGCGAAGATGACGCCGCCGACAAGAAGCACGACAACGGTCTCCTGGCCGAGTCCGGCAAGGAGGTCGAAGGAGTGGACAAACCCCTGCGACGAGGAAAGCCCGTCGACGACCGCCTGGACTTTTTCCCAGTTCAGTTCATATGGAGTTATGGTATTGCCGATGATGGTCGAAAGATAATAGATCGGGATATAGGTCAGGGGATTGCAGACGATCATGCTGACGAGTATGCCGGCTATCGCCGAGGTCCTGGTGAGAAAAGCGAGGAGGAGAATGATGATCGTGTGCAGCGGCATCGTCGGGGTCAAACCGACAAAAACTCCGATGGCGGTGCCCAGGGCCAGCGACCGCGGGTCCCCCTTGAGGCGGATGAAGCGGAGATAGTAGTATTTCCTGATCCGGTCAAGTTTCATGCGAAGGTCGATTATCCGAGAGAGGATCTCGAGTAGACATCGCTGTCGATTGGAGAAGGGCCGGATTCATTGAAGCGATGGTATCCGGCCAGGGCGATCATCGCGGCGTTGTCGGTGCTGAAGGCCGGTCGCGGCACGTAGCATTTCACCCCATGTTCGCCGGCTCGGGCGGCCAGCACCTGACGTAATCGCTCGTTGGCGGAAACGCCCCCGCCGAGGACGACCGTGTCGATTCCGTGCCGGCGGGCGGCGCGCAGCGTCTTTTCGACCAGGACATCGACCACCGCCTCCTGGAAGGAGGCGCAGACCTGACCGACGGCCACCTGCGACCCCGCCTGACTCTGCTGGCGGCAGTGGTTGAGCACCGCCGTCTTGAGGCCGCTGAAACTGAAGTCGAGGGATTGCTCATCGAGCCAGGCCCTGGGGAACCTGATGAGATCGCCATCCCACCCGGCGGCCCGGCGGGCAACCTGCGGCCCTCCCGGGTACGGCAGGTCGAGGAGTTTGGCGACCTTGTCGAAGGCCTCTCCGGCCGCGTCGTCCCGGGTCCTGCCGAGAGGGGAAAACGTGGTATGGCCCTCGGCGAGGTACAACGAGGTGGTCCCCCCCGAGGCGATCAGGGCGATATAGGGAAAGGTCGGCCTTTCTTCCTCCAGAAAGACGGAGAGGATGTGGCCGGCCATGTGATCAACCCCCCGGAAGGGAATGCCGGTTACTGCCGAAATGGCCTTGGCAAAGGAAAATCCGACGAGGAGGGAACCGATCAACCCCGGCCCCTGGGTCACGGCGATCAGATCGATATCGTCAAGGGTGATTTCAGCCCGCTGCAATGCCTCGGCGACAACAGGGTAGACCGATTCAAGATGCTTTCTTGAGGCAAGTTCCGGCACAACCCCGCCGAAGGGGCGATGGATGCCGTCCTGGCTGCTCAACACGCTCGCATGCAGGGTACGGTCGTCTTCCAGGATGGCCGCGGCGGTGTCATCGCAGGAACTCTCAATTCCGAGGATCAGCATTGAAGTCAGCGGGATGGTAAAGGGGGAACGACAGATTTTCGATTGTCACGGTGTAGTGTTTTCGGTTAAGAGTGTTAGAATATATATGTCCATGGGGTTAAAGTCAATGACTGCCCCTTCTCAGTACTCCTTCCTCCAACAGTTGCTGAAAGCCGTGTCGAAGACAGCCCCTTTGAGAGCCGACAAAACCCCTCTCGTTGATAATTTCTCGAGGACCATCTCCTATCTCCGCCTCTCCGTGACCGACCGCTGCAACCTCCGTTGCATGTACTGCATGCCGGAAACTGACGGCGACACCGGATGCCGGAGAAAAAACAGCGTGATCCTGCCGCATGTCGACCTGTTGACCTACGAAGAACTGCTGCGGGTGGTCTGCCTGGCGATTCAGCTGGGAATGAACAAGATCCGCCTGACCGGGGGCGAGCCATTGGTGCGCAAGGATATCCTCCGGTTCATCGCCAGACTGACCAGGATCGAAGGACTGCATGAGGTCCGGCTGACGACCAACGGCGTCCTGCTCGAGGAGTACGCGCAGTCACTGTACGACTCCGGCATCAGGCAGCTCAATATTTCGCTCGACAGCCTGCAGGCGCACAGATTTGCCCGGATCACCGGTCGGGATTGCTTTGATCAGGTCTGGCGGGGAATCATGGCGGCCAGAGATCTCGGTTTCCGCATCAAGATCAATGTCGTGGCGATGAAGGGGATCAACGATGACGAATTCGGCGATTTCGCCGCTCTGGCCCTTCATCAGCCCTTCCAGGTCCGGTTCATCGAATTCATGCCGGTCGGGGAAAAGAGCAGCTGGCAGTTGGAGCAGTTCATCAGGGCGGCGGATATCATGGCCATGCTGACCGATATGGGGGAGTTCATCCCCCGCCAATCCCAGAGAATCGACGGCCCGGCGAGGGTCTACCATCTCCAGGCCCGTGACGGCCGGCAGGGGACCGTCGGTTTCATCAGCCCGATAAGCCATCACTTCTGCGACCAGTGCAACCGGCTGCGCCTGACCGCCGAAGGGAAATTGCGTTCCTGTCTGCTCAACGACAACGAACGGGATATCAAGACCCTGCTGCGTGGTGGGGCGACAGACGAGGAGCTGATGAGGGCGATCCGCGATACCGTTCTGGACAAGCCGAAGGGTCACCAGTTGCAGCAGCGCCTTGACAATGGTCAAGCCATGCAGTGTCCGGGGCAGATGTCACGCATCGGAGGGTAGGTAGTTGCTCTGCGGGTAGGAGCCGAGCCATTCGAAATACGAACAGAGCGGCCGCAGGCGCTCGCAGCCCCTGAAAATCTTCTCATCCTCAATGTGACCGATCATATCAAGGAAGAACAAGTATTTCCACTGCTTGCCCTTGATCGGCCGCGACTCGAGTTTGGTCAGGTTGATCTCCTCTTCCGACAGCACGGTCAGGATTTCATTGAGCGCCCCCGGTCGGTCCATGGTGCCGACCAGCAGCGAGGTGCGATCCTGACCGCTGGCCGATGGCGATCTCTTGCCGATGACCAGGAAACGGGTGGTGTTGCCGCGATAATCCTCGATGCCCTTGACGACGACCTGGAGTTCGTAGCGCTTGATCGCCAGGGACGAGGCGATGGCACCAATATTGGGGTTGTTGGCCGCCATCTGGGCGGCGGCGCCGGTGGACAGCACCGGCAGCGTCGGGATATTCGGCAGATGTTTCCGCAGCCACTCCCGACACTGGGCCAGAGGTTGGGCGTGGGAGGCCACCGTCTGGATATCCTCGATATTGCCGGACCGGCAGACCAGGTTGTGGCTGATTTCAAGCTGGACCTCGCCGCAGATCTGGACCTTATATTTCATGAAGGAATCGAGCGTGGAGACCACGGAGCCTTCGATCGAATTCTCGACCGGCACGATCCCGTAGCGGGTGCGCCCTTTTTCAACCTCGGAGAAGACATCGTCGATGGATTCCTGCGGTTTGTAGGTTGCCGAGTGGCCGAAGTACTTGACGCCGGCAAGGTGCGAGAAGGTGGCCTCGGGACCGAGATAGGCAACCTCGATATTTCGCTGGGACAGTCGGCAGGCGGTAATGATCTCATGGAAGATGGTCCGCAGCGAGTCCTCCGGAAAGGTGGTGCCATTTTCTTTGAGCAGGCGCTCGTATATCTGTCTCTCACGCAGCGGATCCCACTTGGCGCGATTGTTTTCGTCCTTGAGCCGTCCGATATCCCGGGCAAAAGTGATCCGTCGTTTGAGCAGGGTGAGAATCTCACTGTCGATCGAATCAATATTTTTCCGTATGTGGTGAATTTCGTTTTTCTGCTCGTCAACCATGGTTTGTCCTGTTAGATTCATGCGGAATGCAAGGAAAGACAACAGATCAGCCTGTTCCGCTAGGGGATCATCAGCTTAGGAAAAAGAAAAAACTCTGTCAAGGCGGAAAAAATCCGGCCAGACGACAACGTCCCTTTCCACTCTCGTTTGTTCGGGGCCTTGTCTGCAGTTGCGACGGTTTCATTCTAACATTTGAATAATACGACTACATTCATGACAAAACAGAAAATAAGCAAGACCTATGAGGAAATCAACGCCCGCATCAAGGCCGGAGAGGCCGTTGTGGTTACCGCCGAGGAGATGGTGGGGATTGTCCGGAAAAAGGGGGCCGAGCAGGCGGCAAGAGAAGTCGATGTGGTGACCACCGGCACCTTCGCCCCGATGTGCTCTTCCGGCATGTTCTTCAATTTCGGTCAGATGGTCCCGACCATCAAGGCCTCCCGGGTCTGGGTCAACAAAGTTCCGGCCTATGCCGGGCTCGCCGCGGTCGATGCCTATATCGGTGCAACCGAACCATGCGAGGATGATCCGCTCAACAAGATTTATCCTGGCGAATTCCGCTATGGCGGGGGGCATGTCATCGAGGACCTCCTCCGCGGCAAAAAGGTCCTGCTTGAGGCCAAGGCCTACGGCACCGATTGCTACGCCGCCCGAAAGATGAAGAAAGAGGTCGGCCTCGACGACCTCCCCACGGCCCTCCTCTGCAACCCGCGCAATGGCTATCAGAATTACAACTGTGCGGTGAATCTGACGGACCGGGCGGTCTATACCTATATGGGAATGCTGAAACCGCATTGCCGCAACGCCAACTACTGCAGCGCCGGCGAACTGAGTCCATTGCTGAACGATCCGTTGTACAGGACCATCGGCATCGGCACCAGGATCTTCCTCGGTGGCGGTATCGGCTATGTAACCTGGCACGGCACCCAGCACAAGCCCACCGCACCGCGGACCCCGGGAGGGGTGCCGCGCAAGGCGGCCGGGACCTTGATGGTCCAGGGTGACCTGAAACAGATGTCCCCTGACTGGCTGAGAGGAGTTTCCATCCTGGGGTACGGCAACAGTCTGGCAGTCGGTCTCGGCATTCCCATCCCCATCCTCAACGGCGAGATGGCAGCCTTTACCGGGGTCTCGGACAAGGATATCTATACCCAGATAGTCGACTATGGCCATGATTATACCAACGGCATTGTCAGGAGTTACGGCGAAGTGAGTTATGCCCAGCTGAAATCCGGGTCCATCATCGTCAACGGCAAGGAGGTCCAGACGGCGCCGCTCTCCAGTGTCGTCAAGGCCAGGGAAATCGCCACTATTCTCAAGGACTGGATTTCCTCCGGCCGATTTCTGCTGAGCCGTCCTGCCGAGACGCTGCCGGATGGATCTGAATAGCTCCGGGTTGATGACGGGCAAGCTGGCCCTGCTCCATGCCTCACTCAGGAAATTGGAGCGGGTCGCGGTTGCCTACTCCGGCGGGGTCGATTCGACGCTGCTGCTCCATGCCGCAGTCCAGGCCCTCGGTCCGGACCGGGTGATCGCCGTGCATGCCGTGTCCTGTCTGAACGGAGCCATCCAACGGGAACAGGCGCTCGCCCTGTTCGGTACCCTTTTTCCCGACGGTGTTGAGCTGCGGCGGATCACTGTCGATCCGTTGGGGTGGGAAGAGTTTGTCGAAAATACCGACCAGCGGTGCTACTTCTGCAAGAAACGGCTGTACCGGCGCTTTTCGGACGAATTTTCCGAAGACACGGCACGGCGACTGCTTGATGGCACCAATGCCGACGATGTGCTCCAGCACCGGCCGGGGATGCAGGCGATTCGGGAACTGGAGGTGATGACGCCGTTGCTCGATGCCGGGCTGAGCAAGATGGACATCAGATTGCTGGCACAGCAGGCTGGATTGCCGAATCATGCCCTGCCCGCCAATTCCTGCCTGGCAACAAGAGTCGGGTCAGGCCGGAGGATTGAGGCCCGCCTGTTGCAGCACATCGACATGGCGGAGGCCTTTCTCCATCGATCAGGTTATCCGGGATCACGGTTCAGGCTGGTACAGAATGATATTCACCTCGAGATCCGTCATGAAGAGATGGAACGTTTCCAACGTGAGGATATCCGCAGCGCCTTCCAGACCTATGTTTCCGACCTCGGTTATGGCTTTAATTTCAATAATGTAACATGCCGATAATATGATGATTATTTTCACTGTTCAAATTTTATCAATGATTTCGATTTAGTGCTTGCGTCTGAAGACCGATTCAATTATTGTGCACACGAGAAGCCGCAATACCCCGAATCTAAAGGGTTGTAGGATATTGAGCCACCTTCGGGCAAAAGATAATTGCGCCACTTTTTCTTTTGACAATTGAAACCAGGTTGATTAAAGCATCAACACAGGAGAAGGGACACAGAGTCCTGATACTAAGTAACGTAAGATCTTAGCAGGGAGGATTACATGAACAAGAAGGAACTTATTGAGAGCATTTCAGGTGCTGCAGATATAAGCAAGGCTGCTGCCGAAAAAGCATTGAACGGTACGCTGTCCGCAATTGCTGAGGCGTTGAAGGAAGGTGACAAGGTGACTCTGGTCGGTTTCGGAACATTCTCCGTATCCAAACGCGAAGCTCGCCAGGGAAGAAACCCCCAGACAGGAAAGGCCATCAAGATTCCAGGGAAAAAGGTTGCCAAATTCAAAGCAGGCAGCAAATTGTCCGAGGCTGTCAATTAATTCCTGGTGTAGATCTACGCACCGGCTCTGCGTATCCGGCCGATATGTGCAGGTGTGGTTGTCACTCTGCTGCTAACAAAGACGATTTGACCGTGCATAACAGGGGAATGGAAGGCTTTCTTTTCATATAAACCGGAGAGATTGAAACACCGGAGAAGATATGCCTGGAAAAAATTTGTCTAAGGGCCGTTCCTTGTAAGGGGCGGCCTTTTTTTATTCATGAAACGACTCAGATCTGGATATACTACCGGGGCCTGTGCGGCGGCGGCAGCCAAGGGTGCGGCCCTGACCGCCCTCACCGGAGAACCGGTATCGCGGATCGCCATCCCTTTTCCCGACGGGAGAAATATCGATTTTGACCTTGCCGGGTGTCGACCTGTCGACGGGACCTGGCGGTCGGCCGTATGTTCGGTGATCAAGGACGCAGGCGACGACCCTGATGTGACCAATGGTGCGGAAATCGTTGCCGAAGTGGTGATTGTCGAAGCGAATGCCGGAGATGCAGGCGCCATCATCATCACCGGCGGGCCGGGCATCGGGATGGTCACCAAGCCGGGTCTCGCCCTCCCGATCGGCAGCCATGCCATCAATCCGGTCCCTCGTGCCATGATCAGGAAAGCGGTAGAAGAGGCCTTCGCTGCATCGGGGCAAAAGATCGGGAAATATAGCGTTCAGGTCGAGATCTCCATCCCGAACGGGGAAGTTCTGGCCCGACATACACTGAACAAGAGGCTGGGAATTATCGGCGGATTATCGATACTCGGCACGACCGGCGTCGTCGTGCCGATCTCTTCCGAGGCCTGGACCGCCACCATTACCGCCTCGATGGATGTGGCGAGGGAAATGAGGGTGCGCGAGATCGTCCTGTCCACCGGGCGCACCTCGGAAAAGGCGATGGAGGAGCGCTGCCGCTTGCCTGAGGAGGCCCATGTGATGATGGGTGACTACCTCGAGTTCTCGCTCCTGGAAGCCTCGGCACACCACTTTGCCCGGATCCATCTCGGCGGGATGTGGGCCAAGATTCTCAAGGCCGCGATGGCGATTCCCCAGACCCATGTCCGGCACGGGGCCCTTGATGCCGAGAGTGCCGTTTCCTTTCTCGAAAATCTTACCGGCAGGAAGACAAACCTCGACTATCTCCATGGGTCGAACACCGCTCGGGAGATCCTCGACCGCCTGCAGCGGCACGGTGCTGATGCGGTCATACGGAGAGCCTGCCTTGCCGCCCGGGATTACTGCCAGTCCGTATCCGGTCTGCCGGTCAGTGTCTATCTCGTCCTCGCCACCGGGAGAATCATTGAGACGGTCTGAGCCACGATGAACGATTTCAAGATCCATATCGTCGGCATCGCCGAAGGAACAATCGATCCACGCCGGGTGGCGATGCTGGCCGACTGCCGGCTGATCGTCGCTGCCGCTTCAATGGAGTCGTTGCTGCGGCAACAGCTGCCGGACTACCCTCGATCGCAGATAGTGGCGCTAACCCCGTTGTCGGCGGCGCTACAGACCATCGCGGCGCACGCCGATCAGGGAAATATCGCCGTTCTCGCCAGCGGGGACCCGCTGTTCTTCGGGATCGGCGAGGTGCTGGGGCGACAGTTCGGCTCGGACAAAATCATCGTCCATCCCGCCGTCTCGGCGATGCAGTTCCTCTTTTCCCGCCTGAAAATCCCCTGGCACGATGCGCGTTTCATCAGTCTTCATGGCCGCAAGGCCGGGCTGCAGATGGCGGAGATCCTCGCGCATCCCAAGGTGTGCCTGTTGACCGACGGAGAGAACAATCCCGCGTTCATAGCCGCCGCGATACTGCGCCATATCTCGCCCCGGCGGCGACCCTGTTTTTCGCTGTTCGTCGGAGAACATCTCGGGGTGGCTGGGGAACGGATAAGCGCCGGATCGCTGGAGGAGATTGCCGACAGGCAGTTTGCGCAACCGAATACGGTTGTTATCCTGCAGGATTGGACCGAGGAGACCGGCTACCCGGTCTTTGGCCTCGGGGAGCAGGAAATCGAGCACAGCCGAGGGCTGATCACCAAGAACGAGATCCGGGCCGCTGTCATCCATGCCTTGAGGCTGCCTGCGCACGGGATTTTCTGGGATATCGGCGCCGGCTCCGGCTCGGTCAGCATCGAAAGCGGCCGTCTGGCCAAGGGATTGCGGGTCTTTGCCGTGGAGAAGAACGGGGAACAGCTCGAGCATATTGCCTGGAACCGGGGGAGGTTCCGGGCCTGGAACATCGAGATCGTTCCAGGCGAGGCGCCGACGGTCCTGGAAGAGCTCCCGCCGCCGGATCGGGTGTTCATCGGCGGCAACGGCGGAAGATTGGCGGATATCGTCGCCTCCACCTGCCGCAGCCTGAGGGATGGCGGCCGGATCGTGATCAGTGCAGTACTTGGCACGACCCGCGACGCCGCACCAGGATTGCTGTATTCCCAAGGGCTGGCCGTGGAGATAACGACCCTGTCGGTTGAGCGCCAGACCTTTCCCGATCGTCAAATAGCCGGTCTCAACCCGATCTCTCTGATTGTCGGCCAAAAAAAATTAATGTGGATTCGTAAATAATGACTCCAATTAACAGATTTACCGTTTCATTTGTCGGTGCAGGGCCGGGCGACGTCGAACTCATTACCGTCAAGGGGCGACGGCTTCTTGACGCCGCCGACGTCATCATCCATGCCGGCAGCCTGGTCAATCGGGAACTGCTCGACGGCTGCACGGCCGACATTCACGATTCCTCCGGACTCAACCTCGATGAGATCGTCGAGCTGATGGTTGCAGCCTGGCAGAAAGGGTTGCGCGTCGTTCGCCTGCATACCGGGGACCCGTCGATCTACGGAGCGATCCGGGAACAGATGGTGCGGCTCGAGGCCGCCTCCATTCCCTGCGAGGTGATACCCGGCGTCAGTTCCGCCTTTGCCGCCGCCGCCAGCCTGAAGGCCGAGCTGACCCTGCCGGAGGTCGCTCAGACGGTGATCATCACCCGTCAGGAAGGACGGACCCCGGTACCGGCCCGGGAAAAGCTCAGCCTGCTGGCCAGTCACCAGACCACCATGCTGATTTTCCTGTCGGCCGGCCTTCTCGCCACCGTCGTCGAAGAACTCCGGACCGGCGGCTATCCCGGCGATACCCCGGTGGTGATCGTCGAGCGAGCGAGTTGGGAAAACGAGAAAATTGTCCGGGGCACGCTGGCGACCATTTGTGCGGCTGCGGCGGCACAACAGATCAGAAAGACGGCGATGATCTGCGTGGGCCGGGTCTTCGACCGGCAACCGCCGGAGGCGGTGTCTAAATTATACGATCGGCATTTCAGTCATGGAACGAGAGAGGCGAAGGATGACTAGAGGACTTCTGGCGGTGTTCACCGGCAACGGCAAGGGCAAGACGACATCCGCCCTCGGCCTTGCCTTCAGGGCGCTCGGGCATGGGCACAAGGTCAGCGTGATCCAGTTCATCAAAGGCAACTGGACCAGCGGCGAGCATCTGTTCGCCAAAAATATCTCCCCTCTCATCGAATTTCACGTCATGGGCAAAGGGTTTACCTGGAAATCCGAGAATCTCGCCGAGGATACGGCTCTCGCCCGGAAAGGATGGGAGCTCGCCGTCGAGACCATCGACGGCAACCGGCACCACCTCGTAATCCTGGATGAACTCACCTACCTGATCAGGTATAATATGGTTGCCGAAGAGGAGGTGCTCCAGGTGCTGCAGCGCCGTCCGCCCGAAATGCATGTGGTGGTGACGGGCAGGCACGCCAGCGACAGATTGATCGAGATGGCGGATCTGGTCACCGAGATGATCGAGATCAAGCATCCCTATGCCAACGGCATAGCCGCCCAGAAGGGTTTTGAATTCTGACGATCGTCGTTGGTTTGCCGCAATACCGGTACAATTCACTCGAGAAGCGAAGCTATGAAAGATTTTGAGGCATTGCTGGCCGAATCGGTCACGGTTCACGGTCACATCTGCGCCGGCCAGGTCATCGGGGTCCGGATGTCGATGCTGGCCCTGCAGCGGATCGGTATCGACGATCCGCGGGGAGCCGATCGCAAGAAACTCTATGTGCTGGTCGAAATCGACCGCTGCGCCACGGACGCCATCCAGTCGGTGACCGGCTGCAGCCTGGGCAAGCGCTCGATGTATTTTCACGACCTCGGCGTCATGGCGGCCACCTTCGTCAATCTCGAGACCGGCAGGGCGGTCAGGGTCACGGCACGGGAAGAGGCCAGGGACCTGGCCGACAGGTACTGCCGCCAGGGTGGCGACAAGTACAGCCGCCAGCTCGAGGCCTACAAGGTGATGGCGGAGGACGAGCTGTTCCTGGTGCAGGATGTGGCCGTGGATATCCCCGCGGTCAATCTCCCCGGGCGACCGCTGAAACGGGTACAGTGCAGCAATTGCCACGACTGGGTGCAGGACGGCCGGGAGGTCGATCGGGACGGGGAACTGCTCTGCCGCAGCTGTGCCTTCGGCAGATACTACCGGATGGTTGAGACCGCGGAATGATATACCGGCGGCCGGCCCGATGCCCAGGTGATGGGAACATGGGCGGATGCGGCACCGGTCTGGAACAATACGAGTCAAAACGATGATAACACTTCTCGATTATGGCGCCGGCAATGTCCGCAGCGTCCGCAACGCCATCAGAAAACTCGGTTTCACCGTACAGGATGTCGGCTGTCCCGAAGACATCGTGACCGCCGACAAACTGGTTTTTCCCGGTGTCGGCAGCTTCGGGACGGTCATGGAACGACTGATCCGGGACGGTTACGACAAGGCGCTGCAGGAACGGATTCGCCTGGACCGGCCGCTGCTCGGGATCTGTGTCGCCCTCCAGGCCCTCTTCGACGGCAGCGAAGAATCCCCCGGGGTCCCGGGGCTGGGCGTGATCCCGGGGATGATCCGGAGGTTTGCCACCCCCGGCCTGTCGGTCCCGCAGATCGGCTGGAACGGCATCCTGCCCAAAAAAGAATCCCCGCTGCTGGTTGATTATAACGGCGAAAAACTGTATTTCGTCCACTCCTACCATGCGGTCGTCGACGACCGGTGCGACGACTGGCTCCTGGCCACGACCTGCTACGGCGGCGAGTTTGTCTCGGCGGTGGAGAAGGGCAACGTCACCGCCTTTCAGTTCCACCCGGAAAAGAGCGGCCGGGCGGGCCTGGCCATCCTCGACAATTTCCTCCGTCGACAGGAGGGGCTCGCCGTCTCCGGGGTCCCTTCCCGTGTGGCCAAGGGCGGTACGACCAGCCTCGCCAAGAGGATCATCGCCTGTCTCGATGTCCGCAGCAACGACGCCGGAGATCTGGTCGTCACCAAGGGCGACCAGTACGATGTCCGGGATCGGGGCGAGGTCCGCAATCTCGGCAAACCGGTTGACCTGGCGCGGCGGTATTACGAGGAGGGGGCGGACGAGATCACCTTTCTCAATATCACCGGCTTCCGTGACTTCCCCCTCGAGGATCAGCCGATGCTCGAGGTCCTGAAACGGACCTCGGAGAACGTCTTCGTCCCGCTGACGATCGGCGGCGGGATCCGCTCGTTCACCGCCTCCGACGGCCGGCACTACACCGCCCTCGATGTCGCCTCGGAATATTTCCGTTCCGGAGCCGACAAGATTTCGATCGGCAGCGATGCCGTGTACGAGGTCGAGCGCTATCTGGCAGAGGGCGTCAGGACGGGGAACAGCGCCATCGAACAGATCTCGATCGTCTACGGTGCCCAGGCCGTCGTCATCTCCATCGATCCGCGACGGGTCTATGTCGCATCGCCTGACGCCACCCCGCATGCGACCATCGCTACCCAATTTCCCGGTCCGAACGGGGAACGGTACTGCTGGTACCAGTGCACGGTGCAGGGGGGCCGGGAGGGGAGGGACATCGACGTGGTCCAACTGGCGCAGGTGTGCGAACTGCTCGGCGCCGGCGAGATCCTGCTCAACTGCATCGACCGGGACGGCACCAACAGCGGCTTTGACCTGGAGTTGATCGCCCGGGTGAAGAAGGCGGTTCACATCCCGGTCATCGCCTCCAGTGGGGCCGGCAAGGCCGACCACTTCGTCGAGGTCTTCACGGCGACGAATGCCGATGCGGCGCTGGCCGCCGGCATCTTCCATCGACGCGAGGTGGGAATCGACGAGGTCAAGCAGGCCGTCGCCGCTGCCGGGATCGAGGTACGGCGGTAGTTCGCCTGGTCCCTGGATGACACAGGCCGAACTGTCTCTTGAGCGGGTGAAACTGCAGGCTGCTGCGGAATGCTGCTTTTTCAGCGAAGAAACGCGATGGATCAGGCTGTACCGACCGAGACGAAGCCAGGTGTGAAGGGAATCAGCCCCTGGCATTTTTCCATCCTCAAGGGGGTACTGCTCTTTATCCTTCTCCTTGGCGCCGTGGTCTACCTGACCAGCAGATGGACCTACGGGCGAGGGTTCGACAAGCTTGCCGACCAGGGCAAGGTCAAGCTTGAACTCTATATTACCTACCTCTCGGGGGTTCTGGAAAAATACGAGAGCCTGCCGGAACTGCTGGCAACCGATCGTCTGCTGGTGGCCACTTTGCAGGATCCCGGCGATTATCACCAGGTTGAAACCCTCAACCGCTATCTCGAGGCCATCAACAGCATCAGTGACACGGCCGATATCTACCTGATGGACAAGAACGGCTTGACGATTGCCGCCAGCAACTGGAAGGACAACAATCCGTTCATCGGCAACAACTTCAGTTATCGCCCGTATTTCCAGGAGGCGATGAAGGGCCGCCTCGGCCGATATTACGCCCTCGGCACGACCTCGTCCAAGCGCGGCTATTATTTTGCCTTTCCGGTGCGGGACAAAATCAGGATACTCGGCGTGGTTGCGGTCAAGGTCAATATCGACACGGTGGAGCGGAACTGGGCCCATCGCGATGAAAGCTACCTCATATCCGATCCCGACGGGGTGATCTTCATCACCTCGACCCCCGAGTGGCGCTATCGGACCATCGATCCGCTTGAACCGGCGGTACAGAAAAAGATCATCGAGAGCAAACGTTACCCCAACACCCGCTTCGAGGCGCTGAGTACTGACCGGGGGGTGATCGAAAAGAGCCGCCAGATCATCAGGCTCACTCCGCCCCAGGAGAGTGAGCCCAAAACGTATCTGCGGCAATTCCACTTCATGCCGGAAGCGCAATGGAATGTCAACATTCTCACTGATATCCAAAGCTTGAAGCGGGACATCCTGATCAACAACATTCTTGCCTGTTCCGGTCTGTTCCTGGCCTTTTTTCTGCTCCTGCTGTTCTCGCAACGGCAGCATCGCCTGCGGGAACTGAACCGGATTGAGGAGGCTGCCCGCCGGAATCTGGAAGAGGCCAACGAGCAGCTGGAATCGCGCGTTCTCGACCGGACCCGGGAGTTGACCGAGACCAACCTGCTGCTGCGCAAGGAGATAGCCGACAGGCAGAAGACTGAAATCGCCCTCAAAAAAACCCGTTCCGAGCTGATCCATGCGGCCAAACTGGCCGCCCTCGGGCAGATGTCGGCCGGAATCAATCACGAGATCAACCAGCCGCTCGCCGCCATCCGCAGCTATGCCGAAAACGGCTGCCAGCTGCTCGACAAGGGGCGGCTTGCCGATACCCGATGGAATCTCGAGCAGATCGGGGAACTCACCGAGAGAATGGCCCAGATCGGCAATCAGCTCAAGCTGTTTTCGCGGAAGTCGAGCGGGCAGATGACCGTGGTGCCGGTCCATGGGGTGATGGATGGGACCCTGGAGATTCTCGGCCCGGCGATCAAGAAATCGGGGGTCACGGTCCAGGTGCGGATCGTTCCCGAGGATCTGCGGGTGAAGGCCAACAATGTCCTGCTCCAGCAGGTGCTGGTCAATGTCATCAGCAACGGCATCCAGGCGATGGAGGAGGGCGACAGGAAAGAGATCACCATCGAGGCGAAACTCGAAGCGGCTATGGTCACGATCGTGTTCGAGGACTGCGGTGCCGGGATTCCGCCGGAGCATCTCCCCCACATCTTCGAACCATTCTATACGACCAAAAAATCAGGCCAGGGTCTGGGGCTGGGACTGACCATCAGCGACCGGATCCTGCTTGATATGAATGGCAAGATTACCGCGGTCAACACCCGGCGCGGCGCACGATTCCAAATTACCCTCGAGAAGGCCTGAAACATGGAAGCATTGAACCAGGTTGTCTTCATCGATGATGAAAAGCATATCCGCCAGGCCAACAAGCAGACCCTGGAGTTGGCGGATCTGGCGGTAACCTGTCATGATTGCGCCGAAGACGCCCTGCCGGTCCTGTCCACCGAATGGCCGGGGGTGGTGGTCTGCGATATCCGGCTGCCGAACATGGATGGCCTGGAATTTCTCGTCCGGGCCCAGAAGATCGATCCCAACCTCCCCGTCATCCTGATCACCGGTCATGGCGATATCTCGACGGCGGTTCAGGCCATGCGCGACGGCGCCTATGACTTCATCGAAAAACCGTATTCCTCGGAACGGCTCGTCAAGACGGTCCAGCGAGCCTTGGAGAAACGGGCCCTGACCCTGGAAAACCGCAGCCTGCGGCGCGAACTCGAGGCCCACAGCGCCCCGGGTCCCCGGATACTCGGCAAGACGCCGACCATGGAACACCTGCGGTCGATGATCGCCCAGGTCGCCGATACCGGCGCCGATGTGCTCATCATGGGCGAGACCGGGACCGGCAAGGAACTGGTGGCCCGCTCGCTGCACGAGCACAGCAAGCGGCGGACTCGCAATTTTGTCGCCGTCAACTGCGGCGCCGTCTCGGAGACGATGATCGAGAGCGAGCTCTTCGGCCACGAGGCCGGCGCCTTTACCGACGCCAGAACCCGGCGGATCGGCAAGTTCGAACATGCCAACGGCGGGACGCTGCTGCTGGATGAAATCGAGTCGATGCCGCTGCGGATCCAGATCCATCTGCTCCGGGTGCTGCAGGAGCGGTCGCTGGAGCGACTCGGCTCGAACGAACTGATCCCCCTCGACCTGCGGATCGTGGCCGCCGCCAAGGTCGATCTCCGCCAGCTGGCGGAGGCGGGGGAGTTCAGGAAGGACCTGTACTATCGCCTCGGCGTGGTGTGCCTCGAGATCCCGCCCTTGCGGGAGCGGCGGGAGGACATCCCACTGCTGTTTCATCACTTCCTGCTCGTCGCCGGTCATCGGTATCAGCAGGAAGTGCCGCTGCCGGTGGCGTCCCAGCTCAATTCCCTGATGGCCTATTCGTGGCCCGGTAATGTCCGTGAACTGCGTAATCTGGCGGAGAGGTATGTCCTTTTGGGGAGCCAGTATGAATGGTCGCTGGAGAAACTGCTTTCCGGGATCGAGATCGGCCAGAAAAGGAGCCTGCCGCAGCAGGTGGACTGTTTCGAGCGCAGTCTCATCGAACAGGCCCTGGTTGCAAGCAACGGCAGCATCAAGGATGTCATGGAGGCCCTGGCGATTCCGCGCAAGACCCTCTACGACAAGATGCGCAAGCACGGGCTGGAGAAAAGGGACTATAAGTGAGCGGCATCGACTTTCGCTTCAGAATCTTTCGGGTTTTTAACGGATTTTGCTCATCAGGGTATGGTTTTTTCGCCAATCCGGCCATACAATATTGTTCGTACGCAGCGTTGACGCATGAACACGCCATTGCAGCAGGCAGTTCCCCCATACCTCAATGAACAGGAGCATCACGATGAACAACATCCCGCAGATCAAGACAATTCTGTACGCGACCGATCTCGGTAAGTTTACCAGACCGGTATTCAGACAGGCAATCGCCCATGCCAACGTCCATAAGGCCAAGATCATCATGCTCAATGTCGTCGAACCGCTGACCGAGACCGCCAGGGCCATCATCGCCGGGTATATGCCGGAAACGGCGATCGAAGAGATACAGAAGGACGGGATGAAGAACATCATCGCCACGATGAAGGAGCGGGTGAAAAAATTCTGTGACGAGGAGTGCGATGGAGCGGGATGGGAACAGATTCCGCTGCAGGATATCATTGTTGTTGCCGGACGACCGAGCGAGGAGATCCTGCTGGCGGCCGAAAAATACAATGCCGACATGATCGTCATGGGCCAGTCGTCGAAAAAGGTCATGGGGAGCAAGGTCATGGGTTCTTCGGCCAGACGGGTGGCCCGTCTGACCAAGGTGCCGATCCTCATCGTCCCGAATATCTGATGGCAGTGATGGCTGCTCCAGGATCCCGACCGGAAATGGGGCGATTGCAATGAACGGATCAACCGGCCCGATAGAGATCATCCTCGCTCAACCCCGTGGCTTCTGCGCCGGGGTCGAGCGGGCGATCGAGACCGTCCGCCTGACCTTGAGGCGGTATGGGGAACCGGTGTACGTGCTGCACGAGATCGTTCATAATCTTCATGTCCTGAACGAACTTGAACAGCTTGGCGCGGTGTTCGTCGAAGATCTGGCCGACATCCCGGCGGGGGGGATCTGCATCTTCAGCGCCCATGGAGTGTCGCGGGCGGTGGAGCAGGCCGCGCGACAGCTCGGTCTCAAGACCGTCGATGCCACCTGCCCCCTGGTCGGGAGCGTCCACCGGATGGTCGAGAAGTATCATGGCGAAGGCTGCGATGTGCTGATCATCGGCCACCATGGTCATCCCGAGGTCATCGGGGCGGCCGGGCGGGTGACCGACCGGGTCCATGTCATCTCTTCCGAACAGGAGGCACGGCAATGCCGGGTCACCGATCCGGGGAAAGTCGCCTATGTCACCCAGACGACCCTCAGCCGGGAGGATATCATCGGCATTGTCAAGATTTTCAAGCAACGGTTTCCGGATATTCGCGGGCCATCCTCGAATATCTGTTTCGCCACCCAGAATCGCCAGGACGCAGTGAAGCGGCTGGCGGAACAGACCGATCTCATCCTCGTTGTCGGCTCAAAAAACAGTTCCAATTCCAACCGCCTTCGCGAAGTGGCGCAACGTCACGGCACGCCCGGCTATCTGATCGACGACAGCGGCGATCTGCAGGCTTCGTGGTTCGATGGGAAGCAAAAAGTTGGGATTACCGCCGGGGCATCGGCGCCGGAACGTCTGGTCAGAGGAGTGATTGACTGGATTAGGGAGCGCCGGGAGGCCACCATCACGGAGATGGGGGGAAAGAAGGAGCATGTTCATTTCGATCCCGCTGTCGTAGTGGAACGGCAATGATGGCAGGACGACAGGGATATGCTGCCCCATCGTCCTGCGCCCCGATCGGGAAGGTCTTACGACAGTGCGCCTTTGATCCTCTGCATCGCCTTTTCGACATTTTCATGGCTGTTGAAGGCGGAGATGCGGATGTAGCCGTTGCCACAGCGGCCAAAGCCGGCCCCCGGGGTACAGACGACCCCGGCCTTGTTCAGCAGCATGTCGAAAAAATCCCAGGAATCGCGGCCACCGTCGATCCAGACGTAGGGTGAGTTTTCGCCGCCGACGAACGAGAAGCCCAGGGCCTGCATTTCCCGGCGGACACTGGCGGCGTTGTGCAGATAATAGTCGGCCAGGGCCCTGGTCTGCGCCTTGCCCTCCTCGCTGTACACGGCCTCGGCTGCCCGCTGGACCGGATAGGACACGCCGTTGAATTTGGTGCAGTGACGGCGGTTCCACAAGGGGTGCAGGGGGTGTCGCCCCCCTTTGCCGTCGTAGGCCGTGCACTCCTTCGGGATCACCGTGTAGGCGCAGCGGGTGCCGGTAAAGCCTGCGCTCTTGCTGTAGCTCCTGAATTCGATCGCCACCTCCTTCGCCCCCTCGATCTCATAGATGGAATGGGGCAGGCTGTGGTCGCGGATAAAGATCTCGTAGGCGGCATCGAACAGGATCAGGGCCTTGTGCTCCCGGGCGTAATCGACCCAGGTCTTCAGCTCCGCCGTGCTGATGGTTGAACCGGTCGGGTTGTTGGGGAAACAGAGGTAGATCAGGTCGACCTTGTCCCGGGGGAGGGCGGGGACAAAGTTGTTCTCCCTGGTCGAGTCGAGATAGACGATGCCCTGGTAGCGGCCATCGACGTAACCGCCGGTCCGCCCGGCCATGACGTTGGTGTCGAGATAGACCGGATAGACCGGATCGGGGATGGCGATCTTGATATCCTGGCTGAACAGTTCCTGGATATTGCCGGTATCGCATTTGGCCCCGTCGCTGACGAAGATCTCGTCGGCCTGGATATCGGCCCCGCGGGCCTGGAAATCGTGTTTGGCGATGGCCTCCCGGAGGAAGGCATACCCCTGTTCAGGGCCATAGCCCCGGAAACTGGCCTCGGACGCCATCTCGTCGACCGCCCGGTGGAACGCGTCGATGCAGGCCCTGGGCAGGGGCCTGGTGACATCGCCGATCCCGAGTTTGATGATCTCGATATCAGGGTTCTTTTCCTGGAACGCCGCCACTCTCCTGGCGATATCGGAAAAGAGGTAGGAGGCCTGCAGTTTCAAATAGTGCTCGTTGATTGTAATCATTTGATACTTCTCATTTGGACAAGTGATACTATATTGAAATTGATTTCATTCAGGGGGCTTTGTATAAACTTTTTTGAATATAATGAAAAGCTGGTCACTGTCAACCATCAATGTCGGCCGGACAGCTATCCCTCGCCCATTGCCGGACCCGCTTCTCATCTGATCGATGATCACCATCCAACCATCTGCGCAAGGACGACAACGTATGAGTACCGCCGAACAACATACCACCAAATACCGGGAAGAGTACGCCGTTCCGGAATATCTGGTTGAAGAGATCCGCCTGACCTTCCAGCTGCATCCGGAATTTACCCTGGTCACCGCCGATACGATCTATGCCGTCAACCAGCAGAGCACCGATTGTACGGGGCGGCTGCTGCTCCATGGCGAGAACATGGAACTGGTCGAGGTTCGACTGGACGGCCGGAGACTGGAAGCGGGGGAATACGAGGTCAGCGACAAGGAGCTGACCCTTGTCCCGGGGAAAGATCGCTTCGAACTGCAGGTCGCAACCAGGATCGACCCGGTCGCCAACACCGCGCTCGAGGGCCTGTACTGTTCGAACGGCAACTACTGCACCCAGTGCGAGCCGGAGGGGTTCCGCCGCATCACCTATTATCCCGACCGCCCCGATGTCCTGGCCCGTTTCACCACCCGGATCGAGGCCGACCGCCAGACCTGCCCGGTGCTGCTGTCGAACGGCAACCTGGTCGAGTCGGGCGAGCTGGGCGACGACCGGCATTACGCCGTCTGGCGGGACCCGTTCCCCAAGCCCTGCTATCTCTTCGCCCTGGTTGCCGGCCGGCTGGTGTCGATCGACGATACCTTCACCACCCGCTCCGGCCGGGATATCGCCCTGCGGATCTTCGTCGAGGAGCGCAACCGCGACAAGTGCGATCATGCCATGCGTTCGCTGAAGAAGGCGATGAAATGGGACGAAGATGTCTATGGGCTGGAATACGATCTCGACATCTTCATGATCGTCGCCGTCGATGACTTCAACATGGGGGCGATGGAGAACAAGGGGCTCAACATCTTCAACTCGCGCTGCGTCCTCGCCTCGCCGGAATCGGCCACCGATCAGGATTTCGTCGGCATCGAAGGGGTGGTCGCCCACGAGTACTTCCATAACTGGACCGGCAACCGGGTGACCTGCCGCGACTGGTTTCAACTCAGTCTGAAGGAGGGGCTGACCGTCTTCCGCGACCAGGAGTTCTCTTCCGACATGAACTCGCGGGCGGTGCAGCGGATCGACGATGTCCAGCTCATCCGCAACTTCCAGTTCCGCGAGGATGCGGGGCCGATGGCCCATCCGGTGCGGCCCGATTCGTATGTCGAGATCAACAATTTCTATACGGTAACCGTCTACAACAAGGGGGCGGAGATCATCCGGATGATGCACACCCTCCTCGGCGCCGCCAGGTTCAGGAAGGGGATGGACCTCTATTTCGCCCGTCATGACGGTCAGGCGGTCACCTGCGATGACTTTGCCGCGGCGATGGCCGATGCCTCCGGGATCGATCTTCACCAGTTCAAGCGATGGTACAGCCAGGCGGGAACCCCGGTCGTCAAGGTCAGCGGTCAGTGGCTGGCCGACGAGCGGCGCTATATCCTCAGCATACGGCAGTCGTGCCCCGCCACCCCCGGCCAGGTCGGCAAGGAGCCGTTCCATATCCCCCTCGCCGTCGGCCTGCTCGACCGCCGGGGCCAGGACATGTTGAGCGGAGAACCCGACGGGACCCGGGTCCTCGAACTGCGCGACCGGGAACAGAGTTTCAGTTTTTCGGACATCGCCGAGAAACCGGTACTGTCCCTGCTGCGCGGTTTTTCCGCCCCGGTCAAGGTGGAACCGGACCAGACCAGGGAGGAACTGGCCTTCCTGCTCGCCCATGATACCGATCTCTTCAACCGCTGGCACGCCGCCAGCAAGCTGTCCGAAATCGTGATCATGGAGACGGTGGCGCGGCTGCAGGCAAACGAGCAGCCGACGCTCGATCCGGCCTTTGTCGCGGCGGTGAGGATGAACCTGCAGCGGCCGGCGAGCGATAAGGCCCTGCTCGCCCTGGCCCTGCAGCTCCCGGCCGAGTCCTACCTGGCCCAGCAGATGGATACGGTCGATCCCGACAATCTCCATCTCGGCCGCGAGTTTGTCGGATCGCAGCTGGCGTCGCTTCTGGCCGACGAGTTCCGGCGAATCTACGACACCAACGAGGACAGGGGGGAATACCGGATCACCCCCGAGGCGATGGGCCAAAGGAGTCTGAAGAACGTCGCCCTCGCCTACCTGCTGGCCCGGGTACCGACCGATGAGGAGAGCTACGCCCTGTGCTGCCGCCAGTACGCCGAGGCCGGCAACATGACCGATGCGATTGCCGCCCTGTCCTGCATCACCCGGATCGAGGGCCGGCAGCGGCAGGAGATCCTTCACCATTTTTACACCAAGTGGCAGGCCGACCCGCTGGTGCTCGACAAGTGGTTCACCCTCCAGGCCGTCTCGCCGCTTGCGGACACCCTCGCCGAGGTCACCCGGCTGCTGGCTAACCCATCATTTTCAATGAAGAATCCCAACAAGGTGCGGGCGTTGATCGGCGCCTTCTGCTCCGGCAACCACTACCGCTTCCATGACATCTCGGGGGCCGGCTACACCTTCCTGGCCGACCGGATCATCGAGCTCAATGCGACCAATCCCCAGATCGCGGCCCGGATGCTGTCGCCCCTGACGGCCTGGAAGCGCTACGATCCGGTGCGGCAGGACCTGATCCGCAACCAGCTGGAACGGCTCCTCGCAGTCAACGATCTCTCCGGCGATGTCTACGAGATCGCCAAGAAGAGCCTGCAGGCCGGCTGAGGCTTAGAGCTGCCGTTTGTGACAGAACAGGCAGCGATAGGGGGGGGGGTGGTCCGGCGGGAGCGGGATCCGGCCCTGCGGTCCGTGGCATTCACCGCATTGTTTCTCGGCCTCCTTCTTGCTCATGCCCGACTGGAACTGGCGATGGGTGTCATCCATCGGCAACCGGGAGGTGGTCTCATCCGGGGCCTTCAGCAGAAAGAGGAGGATGGCGGCGCAGACCAGGAGAAAGAGGATATTGAGGACGATGGTTTTCGCAGAGAGTTTCATGGGGCGTTCTCCGGGCTTTTCGGATTTCCGGGACAGGCTAATGCGACATCTCGAGTTTGGTAAAATTGACAAGACCCAGACGCAGGGCCAGCGCGGCAGTCTCGGCGACGAGCGCCGTCAGCAGCCGGTTCCTGCCCGTCAGCAGGACTGTACGCTTGTGCAGGTTGTGGATCCGGATCAGCCGGTGCAGATCCGAAAGGTCACTCCCCCGATGAAGGATGTAGCGGGCTATCGCCTCACCGGAGACGATGGCCGGGAAGATTCCTTCACCGGTAAGGCCCGAGGCCAGGCCGGCGGCATCACCGGCGAGGAAGACCGTGCCGAAGTTCCAGCCGCGATAGTCGAAGTTGACGAATTCGGCGCGCTGCCTGGTGCCGTCGAGGGCGATGCCCCGGCCGGCGGCCCAGGTCCGCAGCCCGCGGTGCAGATCGCCGGCCTTCATCACCGCCGCATCGACATAGGCGCCGACCGAGGTCGTGTCGCGGTGGGGAAAAATCCAGCCGTAGCCGTTGCCGAACAATGACGGGGCGAGATGCCATTCCATTTCTGCGAACGGGCGGGGGACCTGGTAGTTGATGCCGATGCCGAGGTGCTCGGTCGGAACGCGCAGATGCCGCCGGACCAGCGAGGCCGACCCGTCCGCGCCGACCAGGCAGCGGAAACGGGCGTGTTGTTCTCTGCCGGTGGGCCGGGTGGTGAAGATCACCCTGCCGTCGTCGATCCGCTTGACCTGTGCCGACGCGACGATTTCCGCCCCTGCCGCAGCTGCCTCCGCTGCCATATGGCGGCCCAGTTTTTCCCGGTTGACCGTGGCGATGATCGGATCGGCCGAAGACAGACGGATCTTCTGCAGCGGGGTGAAAATGTACTGCCGGTGAAAGCGGTTTTCCTCGAGGCAGCCGGGGATCCGGTTGATCAAGCCGCTCCAGGTAATGCCGCCGGCGCAGACCTTCGGCCCCGGATGCGGTTTTCTTTCGAGGACCAGGACCTTCAGACCGCCGCGGGCAAGAATCCTGGCGCAGGCGAGCCCGGCCGGTCCCGCCCCGACGATGACGACATCATGGAACATGGAGATTTTTCAGCGATGGAAAACGGATCGGGGTGCCGGTCCATCAGGGCGATGGCAGTGCCGGCACTTTATCCAGAGAAGGGTAAGTTTAGCCTTCTAAAAGACTGGCGGCAAGAAATTCCCGATTGAGACGGGCGATATTGCGGATGGAGATGCCTTTCGGACAAACGGCCTCGCATTCCCTGGCGTTGGTGCAGTTGCCGAACCCCTCCCGGTCCATCGTCTCGACCATCGCCAGGGCCCGCTGCCGCCGTTCCGGCTGGCCCTGGGGAAGGAGGCAGAGCTGGGAGATCTTGGCGCTGGTGAACAGCATCGCCGCCCCGTTCGGGCAACTGGCGACACAGGCCCCGCAGCCGATGCAGGCCGCGGCGTCCATCGCCAGTTCGGCGGTCGCCGACGGGATGGGGATCGCATTGGCATCCGGGGTGCCGCCGGTGTTGACCGAGACGTAGCCGCCGGACTGAATGATGCGGTCGAAGGCGGAGCGGTCGACCATCAGGTCCTTGCGGATCGGAAAGGCGCGGGAGCGGAACGGCTCGATAACCAGGGTGTCGCCGGAGCGGAAGTTGCGCATATGCAGCTGACAGAGGGTAGTTTCCCGCTCCGGCCCATGGGCGATACCGTTGACGACCGCCCCGCACATGCCGCAGATCCCTTCCCGGCAGTCATGATCGAAGACCACCGGCTCCTTTCCGTCCCTGGTCAGCTGCTCGTTGAGGACATCGAGCATCTCGAGAAACGACATGTCGGTATTGATCCCGCTGATGGGGTAGGTCTCGAGATGACCGAGGGAATCGTTATTCTTCTGGCGCCAGATCTGCAATGTGAGGTCAATGCTGCTCATCGTCATATACCGTGGAGATGGTTGTCGTAAAGGGCGGCCGGCGATCCGGTTTATTTGTAGCTGCGCTGGCTCGGGGTGACGTTGTCGAAGACCAGCGGCTCCTTGTGCATGACGGGCGGCTCGCCTTCCCCCTGGTACTCCCAGACCGAAACGTGGGAATAGCTGGCATCGTCGCGTTTCGCCTCGTTTTCCGCGGTCTGGCTTTCCTCCCGCAGGTGACAGCCGCACGATTCCTCCCGGGCCAGGGCATCGCGGATCATGATCTCGGCGAACTCGAGGAAATCGGCGACCCGGCCGGCCCGTTCGAGGGACTGGTTGATATCGGTGGCATTGCCGGGGATGTAGACATCGTTCCAGAATTGGTCGCGTATCGCGGGAAGCTGTTCCAGGGCCGCCTCGAGACCGGCCTTGTTCCGCGCCATGCCGCAGTTGTCCCACAGCAGCCGACCGAGGTGCTTGTGGACCTCGTCGACGGTGACCTTGCCGGCCGGCCCCCGCATGCTGTTGCGCAGCAGCCGGTGGAGCCGGTCGGCGACATTCTTCCTTGATTCGTCGAAGGCCGGGGCGGTAGCGGCCACGGGTTGGAGCGACGAGGCGCCGATATATCCGGCGATCGAGGTGGCGATGATGAAATAGCCGTCGGCCAGCCCCTGCATCAGGGCGCTGGCCCCGAGTCGGTTGGCGCCGTGGTCGGAGAAGTTGCACTCGCCGAGGGCGAACAGGCCGGGAATGGTGGTCATCAGGTCATAATCGACCCACAGCCCGCCCATCGTGTAGTGCACCGCCGGATAGATCATCATCGGCTCGTTGAGCGGATTGGCGGCGGTGATCTTCTCGTACATCTGGAACAGGTTGCCGTATTTTTTCAGAATCGTGGCCTCGCCGTCGCGCCTGATGGCCTCGGCGAAATCGAGATAGACGGCCAGGCCGGTGCTGCCGACCCCCTTGCCGGCGTCGCACTGCTCCTTGGCGTTGCGCGAGGCGACATCGCGGGGGACGAGGTTGCCGAAACTGGGGTATTTCTTTTCGAGATAGTAGTCGCGCTCGGCCTCCGCGATCGCCGCCGGCGGCCGCCGGTCGCCTTGCTGAACCGGGACCCAGACCCGGCCGTCGTTGCGCAGGCTCTCGCTCATCAGCGTCAGCTTCGACTGGTAGTCGCCGTGGACGGGGATGCAGGTGGGGTGGATCTGGACAAAGCAGGGATTGGCGAAGCCCGCCCCATGTTTGCAGGCCCGCCAGGCGGCGGTGACATTGGAGGCCATGGCGTTGGTCGATAGAAAATAGACGTTGCCGTAGCCGCCGGTGGCGAGGACCACGGCGTCGGCGGCATGACTCTCCAACTCGCCGTTCATCAGATTGCGGACTGTTATGCCGCGGGCCCGGCCGTCGATGACGACGAGATCCATCATCTCGCGGCGGTTGAACATCGTCACCTTGCCGCTGTGGATCTGCCGCGACAGGGCGCCGTAGGCCCCGAGCAGCAGCTGCTGACCGGTCTGGCCCCGGGCGTAGAAGGTCCTCGACACCTGGGCCCCGCCGAAGGAACGGTTGGCGAGGGTGCCGCCGTATTCACGGGCGAAGGGCACCCCCTGGGCCACGCACTGGTCGATGATGTTGCCGCTGACCTGGGCCAGGCGGTAGACGTTGGCCTCGCGGGCCCGGAAGTCCCCGCCCTTGATCGTGTCGTAGAACAGCCGCAACACCGAATCGCCGTCGTTCTGGTAGTTCTTGGCGGCGTTGATGCCGCCCTGGGCGGCGATCGAATGGGCCCGGCGCGGACTGTCCTGGATACAGAAGGTCTTGACGTTGTAGCCCTGTTCGGCCAGGGTGGCCGAGGCCGATGCCCCGGCCAGGCCGGTGCCGACGACAATGATCGTGAACTTGCGGCGATTCGCCGGGTTGACCAGTTTGCTGGCAAAGCGGTGGTTATCCCATTTTTGCGCCAGATCTCCGGCAGGAATGCGGGCATCGAGTTTCATCGTCTGATCCTATTTCACCAGTTTTGCGGCGGCGGGCGCCGGGGGAGATTTGCAACCGTGCTTCTGTTAGAACGAAGCGCCTGCACCGGACATGAAGTACAGGGGGATCCCTCCGAAGAGCAGGAGGAAAAAAGCGGGAATAATATAGGTCAACCGGGCTATCAGGGTGTTGTATCGCGGATGATTGAGGCCGAAGGTCTGCAGCATGCTCCAGAAGCCGTGGCTCAGGTGGATGGCCAGAATGGCGAAGGAGATGAGGTAGAACATCCCGTGGAAAATGCCGCTGAGGGTGGACTTGACGGTCACGCTGATCGGGATCTCCCTGGGGGAAAAGGTGAATCCGAAGACATGGACCAGGACGAACAACAGGATGAGAAGACCGGTATACGGCATGGTGTTGGCCGCAAACGCGTTCCTGGCCTGTTTTTTGTCAACCGCATAGCGCGAAGGGGTGACGAGACGGTTCTCGAAGAAGAGGTAGAGTCCGAGGGCGATATGGATGATGAAGAGAAACAACACGATGGTGCTGAAGACGAGGACGATCAGGGGATGGCTGTGCAGCTCGTCGGCATAGCTCTGAAAGACCTCGCTGCCCATGTAGATCGTGGCATTGCCGGCAGCGTGGGAGCAGAGAAAGAGCAGCAGCAGCAGCCCCGTCGATCCCATTATCAGTTTTTTGCCAATTGATGACGATACAAACCTGACAAACCACATAGCGCACCTCTACGGGAAAAGACCTGATTGAATTGCCACGCTGACCTTTTTAATTGTATAGGATCGATTTAAAAAATAAAGGACTATTTCCGAAGTTTTCCGTTATATTGGAGCAGTTTCGCATATGGGAAACACCAGAGAAAATGAACTGTCCCGGCTCGGGTGCCCGGGAATTTCCATCAAATGGGGAGATATTTCCATGTTGTATCGAACCGCAGTCTTCGACCTTGACGGCACGCTGGTCGACTCCCTGCAGGATCTGGCCGAGACCGCCAACGAGATGCTGGCCGCTGCCGGCTATCCGCAGCATCCCGTCGAGGCCTACCGGTATTTTGTCGGCGACGGCATGGCGACCCTGATCCGCAGGATTGTCCCGCCGGCCCTTTCGGAAGATGCGTGTGCGCGTTGCCTTGCCGAGTTCACTCAGGCCTACGCCGCCAGATGGCAGAGAAACAGTTGCCCTTATCCTGGAATCCATGCTATGTTGTCCAGCCTGCAAAATGCCGGTCTGAAACTCGCCGTACTGTCCAACAAGCCCCATGAATTCACCCGGGAGTTTATTCGCTATTTCTTTCCGGCGCAGAAATTCGATGCCGTCTTCGGTCAGCGTCCCGGGGTCGAGAAAAAACCCAGTCCCGCCGGAGCCCTGGAAATCGCCGCGCTGCTCCACGTTGAGCCTGCCGAATGCCTGTATATCGGTGATACCGCCGTCGACATGCAGACCGGCAAGTCGGCCGGGATGCTTACCATCGGGGTTCTGTGGGGATTCCGTGATCGTCGCGAACTGCAGGAACACCATGCTGACCTGATCGTCAGCCATCCACTGGAGATTGTCGAACATGCCCTTTCCTGCCGCTGCTGATTTCCCCCCCTACCTCCAATACATTGCGCCGCCGCTGCTGGGGGCCTTCATCGGCTATATCACCAATAAGGTCGCCATCAAGATGCTGTTCAGGCCGCTCAGGCCTTGGCGCATTCTCGGCATCCGGGTGCCGATGACCCCCGGCGTCATTCCGGCGAAGCGGCAGGAACTCGCCGTAAACATGGGGGAGATGGTCGGCGACCATCTCCTGACCAGCAGGGAGATCGGTCATGCCCTGACCCAGCCGTCCTTCCAGCACCATCTCCAGACCCTGATCGAGGAACGTGTCGGCAACCTGCTGCGCCGCGATCTCGGTCCCATTGCGTCGATCGTCCCGCCAAAATTCGGTGTGTATTTCGATATCGCCGTCAAGACCATCAGATTCCAGGTCAAGGATCACATCCATGCCTTCATCCAATCGCCGGAGTTCGCCGCCAGGGTGGCCGCTTCGCTCGACCGGCGGATGGAGCACTTTCTTGCCCGCGATATCGGGGAGGTGTTGACGGGGAAGGAGCGTGAAACGACCTATCGGTTCGTCGAGGATACCATTGCCAGGATGCTGTCGGGCTCGGCGATGGAGAGGTGGCTCGAGGAGTTCCTGCAGCACAAGATCTACGGGATCATCAGCCAGGACAAGATCCTGCGGGATGTCCTGCCGCTGCCGCTGCAGGAGACGATGGTCACACTGATCAGACAGGAAACCCCGGGACTGCTGCTCCGCCTTTCAACCATGCTGCAGGATCCGGAAATTCGCGACCGGGTGGTCCAGGGGGCGAGGACCGGGGTGGAAAGCTTCATCGCCTCCCTGGGGCCGATGGCGGCCATGGCCCGCGGCTTCCTGAAGATGGACACGGTGGAGCAGAAGATCCGTGATTACCTCATCGACAAGGAAGACGATATCGCCGCCTGGCTCCAGAGTGAGGACGTGCGCACCCGGGTGGCCGAGGTCCTGGCCGGTCGTTGCCAGGCGCTGTTCGACCAGCCGGTCCGCTCCCTCGTCCCCCTGGAGGACGATGGCAGGATCGAACGGTTCTGCCATGGTCTGACCGAACGGATGATGCCCCTGCTGCGGGAAAAGGATATCCACGTCGCCCTGTCATCGATGCTGAAGACCAATATCGAGACCGCAATCGACGGCGGCCAGCTCTCGATCCGGGGGGCGATTGTCGATTTCGTCGGCCAATCGGGGCTTGAGGCCGGAAAGGCGTGGATCAGGGAAGAGGGGACGGCCCTGCTGCGCCGCAAGGAAACCCTGGCCACCCTCGATTCGATGATCGAGACGATGCTCACCGCCCTCCTCAACCGACCGATCGGCAAACTCTCGAGCCTGTTGCCGGTCGATGTGCGGGACGGGATCTGCAACTCGATCCGGACCATGCTTTCCGACATGCTGGAGCTGGAGGTTCCGGGGCTGGTCGATTCGCTCAATATCAGGCAGATAGTCGCCGACAAGGTCAACTCCCTCGACCTGCTGCGCCTGGAACGCCTGCTGCTCTCGATCATGGAGGAACAGTTCAAGTATATCAATCTGTTCGGCGCTATCCTGGGCTTTCTGATCGGTTGTATCAATCTCGTTGTCACCCTCTGATGGACAAGAGAGGAATCGGGGCGTGAATGCGGGCGGGGAGGGCAGCCGACCTTCCGGCGACCATTGCTGCGGATCGGCCCCGCAACGTGAGACTATTTCCTGCCGATACTGGCGGCGTACAGCAACCGCTCGTTACGGTCGTCGATCCCGATCAGGCGATTGGCCTCCTGATCGTAAAAGGCGGCTATCGGACAGCCGCCGCACCCGATCGCTTCCGCCGCCAGCAGCAGGTTCTGGCAGATATGACCGGCATCGAGAAAGAGGTAGCGGAAGCCGCGTTCCCCGTATTTGGCCATGGAGCGCCTGAAGATCGCCGTCCAGAATAAGGTCAGGTTGGCCTCGGCGATGAAGTCCTGATTGAGGCAGACCCGGGCGGCATCCTTGCCGCGCACCTCGGGGCCAAGCCGTTCCAGCTGAAACCGCTCGGCATCGAAATGATAGAGGCCGGAGCTCAGGTCGGCCACTTTTTCGATCACCAGGTAGGTCTCGATCGGATACAGGGCCCCGGCCGACGGTGCGGTCCGCAGCAGATGCCCGCCCATCCTCGCGGTGATCCCCTGCGAGGCCCATAACAGAAACGAAACTTCGTTCAAATTCAGCTGATTGGATGCATGATAGCGGCGCAGCGAGCGCCGGTTCTGGAGCAGCGGTTGCAACCGGGTCTCCTGCAGCGACCAGTCCAGCGGCAGTTCGATCTTGGCCGCCTGCGGATAGCTTGTATGCGCTGCCGTTTCGGCGATCTGCAACCGGCGGCGATGCCTGATGGTCGCCCTGTCGTGGCTGCTTTTCTCCAGATATTCCCAGGCACGGGTATCGTACAGTTCTGGCATCATTCGCTCCTTTGGTTCGGGTTGCGCTCACCGGCAAGCTGTCCGCAGGCGGCGAGGATATCGGCACCACGACTGCTGCGGATGAAAACCGAATAATGGGCATCCATGAGGATCTTCTGGAAGGCCAGGATCTTTTCCATCGGGGAACTGCGATAGGGGAGGTCGGGACAATTGTTGTACGGCAGGAGGTTGATCTTGCACGGGATGAGGCGCAACCGCCGCGCCAGCTCGCGGGCCTCGGCGGGGGAATCGTTGACGCCGTCGAGCATCAGGTATTCAAACATGATCCGACGCCGTTTCGGCATCGGATAGGTCCGGCAGGCCTCGAACAGGGCATCCAGGGGATGGATCCGGTTCACCGGCATCAGCCTGTTCCGGGTCTCGTCATCGACGGCATGGAGCGACACCGCCAGGTTGGCGGTGGAACGGCGGCCGAGCTCGTGCATCTTCGGCACGATGCCGCAGGTCGAGACGGTGATGCGTCGGCCGGTCAGGTCGAGCCCCTTCTGTTCGGTCAGGATGGAGAGGGAGGTCAGGACATTTTCGAGGTTGTTGAGCGGTTCACCCATTCCCATGTACACCAGGTTGGTCACCGCCCGGGGACCGATCAGGGTTTCCTCCGGTTCGGCGAGCAGATAATCGCGGGCGGCGCAGACCTGGTTGACGATTTCGGCCGGGGCAAGATTCCTGATGATTCCCATGGTCCCGGTCAGGCAGAAGGCGCAGTGCATCGCGCAGCCGACCTGGGAGGAGATGCAGAGGGTGTTGCGGTCCGGCTCGGGGATCAGCACCGACTCGATGATGTTGCCGTCGTGAAGGCGGAAACCGAACTTCGCCGTGCCGTCCATCGCCTTTTCGACAATCGGGTCGTCGAACCGCGAGATATAGGCATGTTCGGCGAGGATCCGCCGAAAATCCTTGGCGAGATCGGTCATCTCCTCGATGCGGGTGATCCCCGGGCGATAGATCCACGGCATCATCTGCCGGCCGCGAAAGGCCGGTTGACCGAGCTCCTCGACAAACGTGATCAGCCCCTGCTGGTCGAAATTGCGCAGATCGGTTCGCATTTCCATTATAACGCCCTCATGTTGTCGGGGACCAGCGGGGTATGCCCGGCCAGGGCGAGTTCGATGGCCGCGAGGATCCTGTGCTTGTCCTTGCTCAACACCCCTTCGATCGGGAGGTAGTTGGAGGCGTGGTTGGCATGGAACATCGACCGCGATAATTCCAGCCCGGCGACCAGGGTCCGCAGCTCCCTGAGGATCCCCAGCTGATCGGGAAGTCGGAACAGGCCGCTTTGGTATTGACGGCCGATCAGCGTATTCGGCAGCGGCATCAGGGTGAGGGCGGCGACCTGGCGCGGCGCCATGCGGTTGAGGACGGCGGCGGACTGACGGGCATGGATCTCCGACAGCTCGATACCGCCCAGGCCCAGCAAGATGGTGGCGGAGAGGAACAGACCGCTGTCGTTGACCCGCTGCGCCGCCTCGATCATGGTGGCGGCAGTCTCCCCCTTGTGGATGCGCTCGAGCACCTCGTCACAGCCGCTCTCGAGCCCCATGTAGATCCGGTCCAGTCCCTGGCCCTTCAGCACGGCGAGGTCGGCGACGGTTTTGGAGCGGATGGAGCGGGCGTTGCCGTAGAGGGAGATTTTTTTCACCCACGGCAGAGACGCGCGGATCCTGCCGAGCAGCGCCGACAGACGGTGTTGTGGCAGGATGAGGACATCGCCGTCGGCGAGGAAGACGCGATTCTGGCGCCGGCAGTGTTGGGACGCAAAACGGAGATCGTCGTCGATCTCCTCATCGGTCTTGACCCTGAACCGTTTGTCCTTGAAGGCCCCGCAGAATGTGCACTTGTTGTAGGAACATCCGACCGTCACCTGGAGGATGATCGAAAAGGCCTCGCTGGGCGGCCGGATGACTGTTCCTTCATAGTGCATCAGCGGCAGATGGGTCAGGCCGGGTTGGCGAGTTCGAATTGGCGCATGAACTCGACCAGTTTGACCACCCCTTCACGCGGGAAGGCGTTGTAGATCGAGGCCCGGCAGCCGCCGACGGAACGATGGCCTTTGAGGCCGTTCAGCCCGATGGCGGTGGCCTCGGCGATGAATTTGGCCTCGAGCTCCGGGGTGGCGAGGTTGAAGGTGACATTCATCAGCGACCGGGATGCCGGTTCGGCATGGCCGCGATAGTAGCCGCTCTCGTCGATTTTGGCGTAGAGCAGGGCCGCCTTCTCGCGGTTGATCTTCTCGATCGCCGCAACGCCGCCAAGCTTCTTCAGCCACTTCAACACCAGGCCGACGACATAGACCGCAAAGCAGGGCGGGGTATTGAACATCGACCCTTTTTCCGCATGGGTCTTGTAGTTCAGCATGGTCGGGGTGGTGGCCGGGGCGCGATCGAGCAGGTCTTCCCTGATGACGACGATGGTGACGCCGGCCGGTCCGAGGTTCTTCTGGGCGCCGGCGAAGATCAGGCCGAAGCGGCTGACATCGAATTGCCGGGAGAGAATGTCCGAGGACATATCGCTGACCAGTATTGTGTCGACCACCGGAAATTCCGGAAATGCGGTGCCATAGATGGTATTGTTGGAGACAAGGTAGAGGTATTCCGACTCGGCGCTGACCGTATACTCATCCGGCGTCGGCACCCGGACGAACTTGATCTCCTCGCTCGAATAGGCGACCTCGACCTCGCCGAACAGTTTGGCCTCTTTGATGGCCTTCTTCGACCAGGTCCCGGTATTGAGATAGGTGGCCTTCTTGCCGGGACCGAGAAGATTCATCGGCACCATGAAAAACTGGCTCGAGGCACCGCCCTGGAGGAACAGCACCTTGTAGTTATCAGGAATTCCCATCAGTTCACGCAGCAGGGCCTCGGCCTCATCCATGACCGCGATAAACTGTTTCGAGCGATGACTCACCTCGATAAGCCCCATGCCCAGGCCCTGGAAGTTGACGACATCGCGGGAGGCCTGTTCCAGCACCTCATAAGGAAGGACGGCAGGACCGGGACTGAAATTAAAAACACGCTCGACCATGAATATATCTCCTTTGTAAAATAATGATGAATGGGGATGATGTTGCACTGCAGACGGAAACAGGGTACTCAGAGACACTCCCCGTGCAGGCCGATCTGGCGGATTGCCTCATATAAGACGATGCCGGCGGTCATTGCAAGGTTGAGGCTGCGAATATTCGTGTTTTTCATCGGAACGGTATAACAACGGTCATAGTACAACGAGAGAATTTCCTCCGGCAGTCCTTTGGTCTCCCTGCCGAATATCAGACAGTCTCCGGGCTGGAATGAGGCCTCAATATACGATCTTTTCACCTTGGTCGTAAAGAAAAAGAGTTGGCGCTCATCCTGGGCCCGGAGAAACGCGTCGAGGTTTTCCCAATGGACGATGTCGACATGTTCCCAATAATCGAGACCGGCCCGCTTGAGATGTTTGTCGGAGGTGGAAAATCCCAGTGGGTGCACCAGGTGGAGGACGGAGTCGGTGGCCCCGCACAGGCGGGCGATCGACCCGGTATTGGGCGGGATTTCCGGCTCGACGAGCACGATGTGAAAGCGATCCTGTTGGTGCATGTTCTTCCCTGGCAGCTGGCGAGACGTTATTTCGTAAGGCACAGGAGCTATACTGAATGCCGACCATGAAAACAAGGGAAATCTGGCCTGCGCCGGGCGGTCCGGCTCACGATGGCCTTGCATTTTGATCCCCTGAGACTACATTCACGATTGAAGCGGCAAATCGAATCCTGTTTCCCGAAGTCAAAAATCAATACATCCAATGTCAGCACCTGGTCCCGACAGACGCATCATGATGCTTTTGGTATTTGCGGCGCTGCTGCATATCACCTTGTCCGGCAGGACCATGTTGCCGGAACATCGGGCCAATGAAACCGCCCCGGTGGCGCAGCAATTGCAATGGGATGGCGGGGGCCTTGCGCTCTGCAGCAGTGGGGCTTGCCCGGATCCGACCGGCTTTGAACAAATCCGGCCGGATCTGGCGCCTTTTTTCTTCCACCCGATCCCCATCAATCGTGCCGACGCCAGACTGCTGGAGACCGTCGACGGGATCGGCCCGCACCTGGCCTCGGAGATCGTCCGGGTCCGTCAGGATGGGGTTGTATTCCATAGCGGGGAGGACCTGCTCCAGGTTCCCGGTATCGGCACCAAGCGGGCCCGTCAACTCGAACCGCAATTTTCCTTCGCTGCCCCCCGATGAGTGCCATTCCGCAGTCAATGCCGCCGGTGCTTGTCCTTGTCGGTCCGACGGCGATCGGCAAGACGGCCCTTTCGCTGGAGATCGCGGAGCGATTTGATTGCGAGATCGTCAGTGTCGATTCGATGCAGGTCTACAGATATATGGACATCGGTACGGCCAAGGCCGGTATCGCCGAGCGGTCCAGGGTGCCGCATCATCTGATCGACATCATCGATCCCGACGAGCGGTACGATGCGGCCAGATTTGTCAGCGATGCCACCGCTGCCATCTTCGCCATCCACCGGCGCAACAAACTGCCGCTGCTGACCGGCGGCACCGGATTGTACCTCAAGGCCCTGGTCGACGGCATCTTCGAGTGCATGCCGGTCGATCACCGGATCCGGGCGAGACTGCAGGAAAGATTGGCCACCGAAGGGGCGGCACAACTGCACCGGGAGCTTACCGCCTGCGACCCTCCCTCGGCGGCACGGATCCATGTCAACGATAGTCAGCGCCTGCTCCGGGCCCTGGAGATCTATCAGTGCACCGGTATTTCGTGGTCGTCGCACCTGCAGGAACACAGAGGCAGGTCAGCCCCGGCGGCCTGGGGCGACATGCTGCAGATCGGCCTCACCTGCGATCGGCAGACGCTGTATGACCGGATCAACGCACGCTGCCGCCGGATGATCGCCGATGGCCTGGAGCAGGAGGTGCGGGGGCTGCTGGCGCGCGGATATCGCAAGGAGCTGCCTTCCCTCCAGTCTATCGGCTACAGGCACATTATCAACTATATCGATAAAACGTGGACATTGGCACAAACATTAATGTATTTATCGAGAGACACGAGGCGATATGCCAAGCGGCAGTATACCTGGTTCAACGGTATGCGTCAGTTGGAGTGGCACACTGTTGCCGCTTCCACACCGATCATCGAGCGTATTGCCTCCTGGCGCGATCAACTTCCCTGCATGCCGTAAATTCCTGAGCGCCGATGGCCGGAAAAAAATCCATTCGCTACGAAGACATCCCTGAAGCCCTGGTAAAAATCCTGGAGAGAAGGGGACTCACAGGCAAAAAGGAGGTCGAAGGTTTTTTCTATCCCCACCTTGGCGACCTTCCTTCTCCCTTTCTGATGAAGGGGATGCGGGAAGCAGTCGATTGCATCGCCGCCGCCCTCGCCAGCAACCGCAATATCGTCCTGTGGGGCGATTACGATGTCGACGGGACGACCGGCATCGCCCTGTTGATCTCATTCTTCCGCAGCATCGGCAAGGATGTCCATTGGCATGTCCCCGATCGTGTGTCGGAAGGATATGGGTTGAATATTGAACATCTGCGGAAGATTGGAGAAAAAATCGACGATTTCAGCTATCTGTTGATCACAATCGATTGCGGAATATCGAATTGCAGCGAAATTGTCGCCCTGCAGCAATGGGGGGCGACGGCGATCGTAACGGACCATCACCAGATAGCGGCCGACGGCCTGCCGCCTTGCATTATCATCAACCCCAACCAACCAGACTGCGGTTTCTTCGGCGAGCACCTCGCCGGCGTCGGTCTCGCCTTCTATCTTGCGGCAGGATTGCGATCCACGCTGCGAGAGCGGGGCTGGTTCCAGCAGCAGACCGAGCCGAATCTCAAGGATTTGCTCTCGTTTGCCGCGTTGGGATCGATAGCGGACATGGTCCCGCTGCGGAAAACGAACCGGGTTCTGGTTCGAGCCGGGCTTGAGGTTCTTGAGAAAACCGAGCTTCCAGGTTTGCGATCACTTCTTGCGACCTCGGGAATAGCCGACGGCAAAATATTTGCCGATGATGTCGGATTTCAGCTCGGGCCCAAGATCAATGCGGCGGGTAGAATGGCGCACGCAGATCTTGCCGTTCAGCTCCTTATCTGCAGGGGGGAATCTGAGGCAACAAAAATGGCGAGGAAATTGGAGAGATTAAATAACCTGAGGAAGAAAACATGCGACGATGACCTAGAAAAAGCTTTAACTTTGATCGATCAATTTGAAGTTCAGTCAAGGCGCTGTTGCATCGTCCATGGCGCTTTTCATCATGGCATTCTCGGCATCCTGGCATCACGGTTGATGGAACTGCTCAAGACCCCGGTTATTGTTCTTTCGGCGATTGATAATGGCAGGGGCAATTCGAAGATCTTGAAAGGATCCTGTCGAAGTACTGAACATATTGATATTACATATGTTTTACATGCATGCCAGGACTTCCTGGAGTCTTACGGAGGTCACAGGGCTGCCGCCGGAATGTCCCTGCAGGAAGGCAACCTGCAGGAATTCAAAAATAAATTTTCTTCGGTGGTGAAGTCGTTACCAGTTGAAAAATCGCTGCCCGGATTGATACCCGAAGCCGAAATTTCAATCCAGGAGATCTTCAATCCTGGCTATCTCAATATCCTCTTGCTGTGTGAACCGTTCGGCCAGGGAAATGATCGACCAGTTTTTGTCGACAAAAAGGCAACCATTGTGGAAGTGCAACAGGTCGGCAGCAAAAAGGAACATCTGCAGATTTCCTTCCGGGCCAATGGGAGGCCATGCAAGGGAATCGGTTTTCATCTTGGCGACAAGATCAAGGTCGCCAGAGAGGGCAGGGAGTGTGAAGTGGTGTATTCGCTTGCCCCGAACAGATTCAACGGCAATCTGCAATGGCAGGTGCTGGTCCTCGATTTAAAAAACTCAAGCAGCTGAGAGCAGGTGCTAAATGACACGATGATTATAATTTGTTATGTAAATACAAAGTATTATCTTGCTATACATAATATACATTATGCGACATTTAAAATTAACTGAATATCGGTGGGAGGTTTTGCTTTGGCAGGAAAAATGGTATAAGGCATACTCTTCAAAGATACCTATTTTGCAATGCCATTGCATATCACATGAAGAACGATATATCAGCGAGATAGCAATCAAACATAATCTATTTGGCCATATCCGGAGGAGTTGTATATGAACAGAGATGTCTATCAGGAGCCCCTGGTCAGCAGATATACCAGCAAGGCGATGCAGCAGCTCTTCTCTGAGAAAAAGAAGTTCACTACCTGGCGTAAATGCTGGCTCGCCTTGGCGGAATCCCAATATGAATTCGGTCTGACGGATATCATCACTGCCGAAATGCTCGACGAAATGCGGGCCAATTGCGAAAACATCGATTACGAGATCGCCGCGGCCAAGGAACGAGAGATACGCCACGACGTCATGGCGCATGTGTACGAGTTCGGACTCAAATGCCCCAAGGCCAGCGGCATTATCCACCTTGGCGCCACGTCTCAATTTGTTGTCTGCAATACCGACCTGATCATCCAGCGGGAGGCGTTTGCGCTCATCAAGAGCGCCCTGCTCCAGGCGATCAAAAATCTTGCCGATTTTGCTTATAAATACCGACAATTACCGACTCTTGGCTACACCCACTACCAACCGGCTCAGCCTGTCACCATCGGCAAGCGAATTACTCTGTATATCCAGGATCTGATCATGGATCTTGATTATATAGAGATGTTTCTGTCACAATTGAAGGCCCGGGGGGCAAAAGGTACCGTCGGCACCCAGGCAACCTTCCTTGATCTGTTCAAGGGAGATCACGAGAAAGTTCGACTCATGGATCAGAGAGTTGCCGAAAAGCTTGGATTCAGCGAAACATTTGCTGTGACCAGTCAGACCTATACCCGCAAATTGGACATGAAGATGGCGGAGACGCTGGCCGGGATCGGGGCGTCGGCCCATAAATTCGCCGTCGACCTCCGCCTCCTCTCCAATCTCAAGGTCCTGGAGGAGCCGTTTGAAAAGAATCAGACAGGTTCCTCGGCCATGGCCTACAAGAGAAACCCGATGCGTGCGGAACGGATGACCGGCCTGGCCCGAAAGCTGATGGGGTTGGTCCCGAATTTCGCGGCAACCTTCAGCAATCAGTGGTTTGAACGGACCCTCGACGATTCGGCGATCCGCAGAATGGATATACCCCAGTGTTTTCTGCTGACTGACGCAATACTCAAGCTGTATATGAATATAACCTCGGATATGGTTGTATTTCCGAAACAAGCCAGTCGTCATATCCTGGCCGAGCTTCCGTTTATGGCCACTGAGAAAATCTTGATGGAGGCAGTGAATCGAGGCATGAGCCGACAGGATATCCATGAGATCGTCAAGGAACATGCCGTTGCTGCCGGAAGAGCCGTCAAGGAGCAAGGCGAGGACAACGACTTGATGCGGCGGTTGGCCGACGACGATCGGGTGCCATTTTCTTTTGACGAACTCGAAGAGATCATCGGCGATCAGAGCGGCTTTGTCGGGCGGGCTCCCGAACAGACCGAGGAATATCTCAAGGAAACGGTTTACCCTCTTCTGGACCGATACGAGGGGCAATTCGGAACACAGGATTCAATAATTACCGTATAGCGATAATGCAAAACCTGAAGAAAATGGAACGGTTCTTTCTGCGGATTTCTGAAGAGAAGTTTCATTTGTTGAAAAGCATTCTCGAGGGCTACGACAATATGGGGGTTCTCTC
Organism: Desulfoprunum sp.; assembly: GCF_053613775.1. Classification (NCBI taxonomy): domain Bacteria; kingdom Pseudomonadati; phylum Thermodesulfobacteriota; class Desulfobulbia; order Desulfobulbales; family Desulfobulbaceae; genus Desulfoprunum; species Desulfoprunum sp. Next base: position 551,477 of record NZ_JBSHXH010000004.1, on the reverse strand, counting down.
GAGTTGGCCCGAGAAGCACGGAGTGATTGTTATTCGATTCGCGCCAGGTTGCAAAAGAGAGATCTTGGAATTACTTGGAAGCCTCTCGAAAATCTTGAAAAAACATTAATTATGGTCAATATCTGTTTAATATAATGTTAAAAAATGTATTTATAAAGACATTCGGCTGTCAAATGAACGAGCGTGATTCGGAGATCATGGGCCAGATTCTCTCAAGCCATGGTTATGTTGAGTGCAATGACATGGAATCCGCCGACCTGGTCATCCTCAATACGTGCACGATTCGAGCCAAAGCGGAACAGAAAGTGATGAGCCTGCTCGGCGCCTTAAGGAAGATCAAAACCCAGAGGCCAGGGATGAAGATCTGTGTCGCCGGCTGTGTCGCCCAGCAGGAGGGCGATCATCTCATACAACGCATGCCCCATGTCGATCTGGTCCTGGGGACTCAGAATATCTATGATCTGGGGACATATATTGCCCGTACTACCGAGACCGGTCGGCCGGTGATTGCCACCGGCATGAGCAAGGCCTTCCAGATTCCGGCTTTTCTTCCCACTGACCGGGAGGCTATCGGCTCGACAGGTGATCTGCACCCCTTCAGGCGTTTTGTCACGATCATGCAGGGATGTGATAATTACTGCTCATACTGTGTGGTGCCGTACACCAGGGGGCGGGAGATTTCCCGCAGTGCGCAGGATATTGTTGCGGAAGTCAGAAAGTTCGTCGATCAGGGGGTGAAAGAGATCACCCTGCTTGGCCAGAACGTCAATTCCTATGGCCGGAAGCCGAACGGAACCGCCCGCCCCTGCTCTTTTCCTGAACTTCTTCATCAAGTTGCTGAAATCAGGGGGTTGCATCGGCTGCGCTTCACCACCTCGCATCCTAAGGATCTGTCCAATGAACTGATTGGATGTTTCCGCGATATCGCCATACTTTGCCCGCAGTTTCATCTTCCCGTCCAGTCCGGTTCAGACGCGGTGTTGAAGAGGATGAACAGGCATTATACGGTCGCCGATTATCTCGAAAGGGTCGAAGCCCTGTTTGCCTGCCGCCCCGATCTCGCCTTGACCACAGATATTATTGTTGGATTTCCGGGAGAAACCGATGAGGATTTTGCCTTGACCATGGACTTGCTGGAGCGTGTCCGCTTTCACGGATCATTTTCCTTCAAGTATTCGGATCGTCCCGGTGTCCGATCATGCAATTTCGATGGAAAAATCAGTGAACAGGTGAAATCTGAACGTCTCGCCATCTTCCAGAGAAGACAGGATGAAATCAGTCTGGAGCGTAACGGCGCCTACGTGGGATCACGCCAGGAAATAATGATCGAAAGCACCGGTGACAGTGGCTTCCAGGGCAGGACCGGGACCAACCACATTGTCCATGTCGACCAGCACACGGATCTCGGCCCCGGTGATCCGTTAGAGGTCGAGATTTACCATGCGGGGCAGCATTCCCTTAAGGGAAGATTTCATCCAAAACATTAAGTGATGATCATAATATATTGATCTATTGGATAAATATTCTGAATCGAATGACGATTCGTTGCCGCCTCTCTGTCGGGCAATGGATCGATCACAGCGAATCAGATGAGATCCTCCCCATCGCCGTCGGCCATCGACCCATCGTCCGTCTGGTCACCGTCCTCGGGTGGCTCGATGACGAATCCGGGCAGTGTGGGCATCTGCCTTTTCTCTGCATTGAGCCGCAGATCAGGCGCCCCTTCGACAACCTTCCTGACAATTCGGTTTGATATCCTCTTTCCCTTGGCGAGGGGGTTTTTGACGAGATAATCATCAAAAAGGACATTGAGGACGTTGCTCTTCGCCCGTGAAGACGGCATCAGGCTGACGTGGGCACTCCTGCCCTCGCCAAAAGTCAGCAGCAGGATTTTTGATCGTTTGTGCTCGGGAAATATCCGGTATTCTTTCTCTAAAATAAAACTTGGAGTTTTGAATCGTTTCGCATAAACAATGTTTTCCTGTCCATCCCTATACAATACATTAAAGACGAGATCCTTCTCGACCTTGCCGAACCATTCGAGTTCCGGGCCGACAAAGAGTTTGTCCGTCACCGGAATGACCTTGTACACGCCGTTGCTGAATAAGAGGAGCAGTCGATCGTATTCGGAACAGGCGATGGCCTGCTCCTGGGCTTCATCTTCGTTCTTGATCTGGTGGCCCATGAAGCCGGATTCACGGTTGTAGCTGACCAGCAGATTGGCGGGCGCCACCTTGCGTACACTCACCTCGGAGAAGGCGCGGATTTCGGTATTGCGGGGGTAGAGGGGGCCATATTTCTCAAGCAGCCGGTCGAGATAGGAGATCGTATACCCCACCGTATCCTTGAGGCTTTTCTCGATCGATGCGATTTCCTTGCGAATGTCCCGGATCTCTTTGTGCTGCCGATTGATGTCGTAACGCGAGATCCGCTTGATCCGGATCTCCAGCAGTTTCTCGATATCTTCCCTGGTTACCGCCCGCACCAGTTCGCCGGCGAACGGCACCAGAGATTTTTCCACAGATTTTATTACCGCCGCATAGCTCGTCTCTTCTTCGATATCCTTGTAGAGACGTTCCTCGATGAAGATCTGCTCGAGCAGCCGGGCATGCAGTTTCTCCTGCAGCCGCCCCAGGTCGATCTCCAATTCCCGGGTCAGGTCGACCTGGAGCTTTGCCGTGTTGTACCTGAGGACATCGCTGACGGTCGAGGTTTCCGGGTTATTGCCGCGGATCAGCGTCAGATTGGGTGAAATCGGGATCTCACAGTCGGTGAAGGCGTACAGCGCCTTGATGGTGTCCTTGGCATAGACACCGCGCGCCAGCTTGATCTCAATCTCCACGTTTTCGGCGGTATAGTCGTTGATCGAGACAATCTTGATCTTGCCGGCCTTGGCCGCCCGTTCGATCGAGTCGGTCAACGACTGGGTGGTCGTCGAGTACGGGATGTCCCGGATGACGATGGTCTTGTCGTTGACTTCTTCGATTTTCGCCCGGCAGCGGACCCGGCCATTGCCGTCCTCGTAGTCGGTGACATCGATGAATCCCTTCTGCTGGAAGTCGGGATAGACAACGAAATCCTCGTTGCGGAGGATCTTTTTCTGGGCCTCGAGCAATTCACAGAAATTGTGCGGCAGGATCTTGGTCGCCATACCGACGGCGATGCCATCGGATCCCTGAAGCAGCAGGAGCGGTATTTTGGCCGGCAGGGTCACCGGTTCGACCGTTCTCCCGTCGTAGGAATCGATAAATTCGGTGAGATCTTTGTTGAACAGGACCTCTTTGGCGAGCGGCGACAACCGGCATTCGATATACCGGGCCGCCGAGGCCTGGTCGCCGGTGTAGATGTTGCCGAAATTCCCCTGGCGGTCAATGAGATAGCCCTTGTTGGCAAGGTTGACCAGGGCGGCGAAGATCGAGGCGTCGCCGTGCGGGTGCAGCTTCATCGTCTCGCCGACGACGTTGGCGACCTTGTGGTAGCGGCCGTCCTCCATATTGATCAGGGTCTGGAGGAGGCGGCGCTGCACCGGCTTCAGCCCGTCCTCGATCGAGGGGATCGCCCTTTCCCTGATCACATACGAGGTGTATTCAAGAAAATTGAATTCGAAGAGCTTCTGCAGTTTTCCCGGACTGAATTCCATGGCTTAAGTGTACACACTGGTTGAACGAGAGGCCTTGGTGGGACAAGGCAGGTCATGACAGGCCTGATCAGAGCAGGTTGTCCATGATATATTGTTTTCTGTCCGGCGTATTCTTGCCCATATAAAAGGAGAGCACCTTGTTGACCTCGCTGATGGAGTCGAGGGTGACGTTTTTCAGGCGAATATCCGGACCGATGAACTGCTTGAACTCCTTCGGCGAAATCTCGCCCAGCCCCTTGAACCTGGTGGTCTCGACCGTCAATTGCCTGCTCCCCTGCCCTTTCAGCTGTCGGGTGGCCTCGATTTTTTCCTTCTCCGAATAGCAGTAGATCGTCTGCTGCTGATTGCGGACCCTGAAGATCGGGGTCTCGAGGATATAGACGTACCCCAGTTTGACCAGCGGCTCGAAGTAATGGAGAAAGAAGGTCAGCAGCAGGTTGCGGATATGGAGGCCGTCGACATCGGCATCGGTGGCCAGGATGACCTGGTCGTAGCGGAGATTGGAGATCGATTCCTCGATGTCGAGGGCCCGCATCAGTGAATACAGCTCTTCGTTTTTATAGAGAATCGCCATCTTCTGGCCGACGACGTTCATCGGCTTGCCCCTGAGGGAAAAGACGGCCTGGATCATCGGGTCGCGGGCCGACACGATCGAGCCGGAGGCCGACTGGCCCTCGGTGATGAACATCATGTTCCGTCGCCCTTCCGGCGACGGCTTGCCCTTGGAGGGATGGTGCTTGCAGTCCTTGAGCTGCGGGATTTTCAGCGCCACCTTCTTGGCCTTGGCCCTGGCCTCCAGCCTGACGCTGTGCAGTTCCTTGCGGACCTTTTCGTTGCGATGGATCTTGTCGATCAGGATTTCCGCCGCCTCGGTATCCTTGTACAGCGAACTGCAGACGGCATCCTTGACCTTGGCGACGATCCACGAGCGCACCTCGGTGTTGCCCAGTTTGTTCTTCGTCTGCGATTCGAATACCGGTTCCTTGACCTTGATCGCCAGGGTGCCGACGAGACCGTCGCGGACGTCGGTATTGACGAACACCTTCTTGGCGTACTCGTTGATCCCCTTCAACACCCCTTCCCGAAAGGCGGAGAGATGGGTTCCTCCTTCGCTGGTATAGGTGCCGTTGACGAAGGTGTAATAATTATCGCTGTAGGAATCGGTATGGGAGAAGGCAAATTCGAGGGTGTCGTCCTTGTAGTAGAGCGGGGTGTAGAGGTTCTCCTCCGCCAGTTCTTTGGCCAGCAGATCGAGCAGGCCGTTGGCGGAATGGTAGAGATTCCTGCCGACATATATCTTCAATCCGGCGTTGAGATAGGCGTACCGCCACATCCTCTTGTCGATGAAGGCAGGATCGAAGACGAATTCGGGGAAGATCTCGCTGTCCGGCTGAAACTCGATCAGGGTGCCGTTTTTCTCAGCGGTCTCCCCTTCCGATTGCTCGACAACAATCCCGCGGCAGAATCGGGCCGAGGCAAACTGGCCTTCCCGGAAGGCCGTTACCTGGAAATGTTCGGACAGGGCATTGACCGCCTTGGTCCCCACCCCGTTGAGGCCGACGGAAAACTGGAAGACATCGGTATTGTACTTGGCCCCGGTATTGATGATCGACACGCAGTCGATGATCTTGCCGAGCGGGATGCCTCGGCCGAAATCGCGCACCCTGACCAGGCCGTTGTCGGCGATGGAGATGTTGACCCGTTTGCCGAACCCCATGATGAATTCATCAATGGCGTTATCAACGATCTCTTTCAGCAGGATATAGACCCCGTCGTCCTGATTCGAACCGTCGCCGAGGCGACCGATATACATCCCCGGACGCTTGCGGATATGCTCCAGAGAGCTCAGAGTCTTGATCTTGCTTTCGTCGTAATTATGCGTAGATACGTTCATGTTTGGCTGTTAGCGCAGGGCTTGGTTGAGATGTGGAAGCCATACTATTTCATTTCAATCGGTTTGGCAACCGCGATCGATCCGGTCCATCCGGCGCGCCCGGCACCGGGCTTTCAGCTGCTTCTTCTGCGGCATCTACCGCCATCAATGTCCCAAGCAGGGGCGGGATCGTATGTCAACGGCAGGGACTGGCGTGGGGGCGTGTGGAGGTCAGTCCGGATCAGGTCATCCGGATACGCTCGCAGTCGGGACAGATCCAGGTGGGGCCGTTGCTGATCCCCCACTTGTTCTCCCGGAAACATGCGTCGCAGATCTGAAAACCGCAGGGGCAACTCCAGCAGAACGGTTTTTTTTTCTTACAGCAATGGCACTGGTACTCGCCGAGCTTGCGTTTGCGGTAGCCGGCCGGGCGCGGGCCCTGATGCTTGTCGGTCATTGCCGCAGCTCCTCCTCCAGCCAGGCGAAATAGGCGGCACTGCCGGCAACAAAGGCGGTGGCGACTATTTCCGGCGTCTGGTAAGGGTGTTCAGCCTGTATCAGGGCCTCGATCTCCGGATACAGTTCCCGGGTGCTTTTCAGCGTAAGCTCGTACTCCTGCGCCTCGCTGATCCGGCCCTGCCACCAGTACATGCTCTTTCCCGCAACCGAAACCCGGGCGCAGGCTGCCAGCCGCTGCTCCAGCAGGATTCTGGCGAGCCTCTCGGCGTCCTGTTCGTTTTCGAAGGTCGTGGTGATCAGGATCGGGGTACCCATTTCAGTCATAAGCAATTAATATAATGTTAATAACTGTATCTCGGCAGCATCGTTACCGCCTGTATGCGGTATTATTTGGCCCGGAGGTACAGAACCTTCTGGGTGGTTCCAGATATTTTCCGCTCTTCCGTCTCGAACAGATCGCTTCTGGCCTTGACCAGGTCGGAGAGCTTTTTGTAGCCGTAGAGCCTGGAATCGAAGTCGGGCTGGAGCTTGGTGAGATAGCTGCCGAAGGTGCCGAGCTGGGCCCAGCCGGCATCGTCGGTCGACTGCTCCAGCGCCGCCAGGACAAAATCCTTGGGGAACTCACTCGGCGGACCGGCGCCATCACTCGTGGACTCGGCGGGAGTGGCCGCCTTGACGGGTGCCCCCGACTTTCTGCCGTGCTCGACCGGGTGCTGTTTCTCGGCATGGACCGCCGCCTCGCGGCGCAGCACCTCGGTAAAGACGAACTTATGGCAGGCGTTGCGGAATGCCTCCGGGGTTTTCTTCTCCCCGAAGCCAAGCACCGTCAGCCCCTCTTCGCGCAGGCGCATCGCCAGGCCGGTAAAGTCGCTGTCGCTGGTGATCAGGCAGAACCCGTCAAATTTGCGGGTATAGAGCAGATCCATCGCATCGATGATCAGCGTGCTGTCGGTGGCGTTTTTGCCGGTGGTGTAGGCAAACTGCTGCACCGGCTTGATCGCGTAACGCTGCAGCACCTTTTTCCAGGAAGCGCTCGTCGGCGCGGTGAAGTCGCCGTAGATTCGCTTGACGGTCGCCTCGCCATAGCGGGCGATCTCGGCAAGGAGGTTTTCAATGACCGCGGCCTGAGCGTTGTCGGCATCGATCAACACCGCCAGCCGCAGGGTCGGTTCCTCGGACTCAATTTTGGCGACCAGCCTTGGTACCGTCATCCTGACTCCACTATATTGAATTGCCGCAAGGAGGCGATGCGGCCATCGCTCACCCGGGGTGAGTACCGACCGGGGATCGCCCGGGGATACCCTGCCTCGGGATGCCTGCGGGGGCGCGCTGTCCCCATGAGCGACACCGCCGCCTGTCACGTGCGGAGTTTCAGGCGGCGGCAGGATGGCCGCGTCCCGCATTTGTCATGAAAACCGTGACATGCCGACATATTATAATATCCCTGGGGCGTTGACAATCAAATACGGTGCGGTGTTCCTGCATCCCCTGTGCCGCAGGAGAGGGGCGGCGGAGACTTTTTCGCTGCACCGATCGCCGAATCTTTCATTTTTCCCCGCCTTGGTCTATTGTGGCGAAACGGAATGACCGCATCAACCACCATCAATCAACCAGCACAGGAATCCCATGCTCTTTGTTATCGATATCGGCAACTCCCATACGGTGACGGGTCTGTACGACGGCGACCGGCTCGTCGGTCAATGGCGGCTCAAATCGGACCGGGATAAGACCGCCGACGAGCTGGCGATCAACAGCAATGCGCTCTTTGCCATGGCCGGCATCGATGCGCGCCGCATCACCGGCATCGTCATCGCCAGCGTCGTCCCCAATCTGGAGGCCGCCTGGGTCAGCTGCTGCCGAGAACATCTGGCGCCGAACCTTCATCAATCGCCGCTGACCGTTTCGGCGGCAACGGTCGGCGACCTGATCACCATCCGCACCGACAACCCCGGCGAGGTCGGCGCCGACCGGCTTGTCAACGGCATCGCCGCCTGGGAGCAATTCCGGAGCGACCTGGTCGTCATCGACTTCGGCACGGCGATCACCTTCGATTGCGTTACCGCCCGCTGCGAATACATCGGCGGCATCATCTTCCCGGGGATCGGCATCTCGCTCGAGGCCCTGGCCACCAGGACCGCCAAGCTGCCGCACATCGACGTGTCGGCGAGATCGGAGAACATCATCGGCACCACGACCGTCGAGGCGATGCGCAACGGCATTCTTTTCGGCTACGGGGCGATGATCGACGGCCTGGCCAAAGGGATCAGCCGGGAGATGGTCGGGGAAGGAAAACATGTCGAGGTGATCGCCACCGGCGGCATGGCCCGGCTCATCTCACCCTACGCCACGCTGATCGGCCATATCGATCCCAATCTCACCCTCGAAGGGCTGCGCATCATTTACGACAAGAAAAGAGACCGATGAAGGCCCGGATCATCCCCCCCGCCCTGAAAAGGGGCGATGTGATTCAGGTCGTCGCCCCCGCCGGCCGGCCGCAATCAATCGAGCCGTTCCGCTCGGGCCTGGCCGTCCTCGACCAGATGGGGTTCATCGTCCGTTATCCCGAGCGGCTGTGGCCCGGCAGCGGCTTTCTTGCCGACAGCGATGCCGCCCGGGCGGAAGAACTGAACCGGGCCTTTGCCGACGATCGCTCCGCGGCGATCTTCGCCGTGCGCGGCGGCTACGGCAGCCTGCGGATGCTGGGCGGTATCGACCTCGATCTGGTGCGGGCCCATCCGAAGTTGCTCGTCGGCTTTTCCGATATCACGTTGATCCACAACCACCTGCTGGCCTCGCTCGGGCTGATCGGTCTGCATGGCCCGGTCCTGACCACCCTCGCCGCCTCGCCGCCGAACGCCATCGAGCGCCTGTATCACTGCCTGACCGGTGCCTGGCGCAACACCTTCACCTTCCCATCCCTCGAGATTCTTAGGGGAGGGGCCAACGTCGAAGGTATCCTGGCCGGCGGCAATCTCACCAGCCTGACCTCCCTCCTCGGCACCCGGTTCGATTTTTCCTGGCAGGGCCTGGTCGTCGTGCTCGAGGATGTCAATGAGCCCCTGTACCGTCTTGACCGGATGCTGACCCAGCTCGCCATCGCCGGCAAGTTTGATGAGGCGGCGGCGATCCTCCTCGGCGATTTCTCCCCTGGCGACACCCGGCATTCCGAAACCGGCCCGGTGGATCAGGAATGGCTGTGGCAAAGGGTCCTCGACCTGACCGCATCCTCGGGGATCCCGGTCTGGGCCGGTCTGCCGTCAGGGCACCGCCCCGAAAACCTGACCCTGCCGATCGGCGCCCGCGTTGTCGTCAACAGCAGTCGGAGATGTCTCGCGTTCAGTTAAAATTCCCTGTTGTATCGAGCAATAGGCATATGCAGTCGATGCTTTTTTGGGCGTGAAGCCTTTGACTTCAACCGGTAATAGTGCTATAGATGATACTCGAAACCGTCGTGGTCAAAGGGGACGCTGCTCCCGTTTATCAATTCAACCACAGAACATTGCTATGACTTTTTTACAGAACCTGAAGAACATCACACAACGAGTTCTTGTTGCCGGCTCTCTCTGCACCATGCTTGCAGGACCGGCCATGGCCGCCGAATACGTCAGCGTTGTCAAAGATGGGGTCAACGTCAGGACGGCACCGAATACCGATGCCCCGGTGTTGATGGAGTTGTTCCAGGGCTATCCGCTGCTGGTGCAGGGCAAGGAGGGCGATTGGCTGAAGGTGACCGATTATGAGAACGATTCCGGCTATATCCATTCGTCACTGGTGAAAAAAGGCGATACGGTCATCGTCAACGCCAAGAAAAGCGCCAACATGCGGACCGAACCGAACGCCACGGCCCCGGTGGTCGCCGATGTCGAACGGGGGGTGGTGCTGATCAAACTGTCGGCGCAGGACAAATGGGTCAAGGTCAAACACAGCGGCGGCACGGTCGGCTGGATCTTTCAGCCCCTGATCTGGCCCTGATCGTCCTTGGCGCACACCGCACCGATAATCTTTTCCAGAGCAAGCGGCAGTCTGACGGTCTTCGCCGCCTTGTTCTGGAAGAGCAGATAGCCCTTCTCCAGGGCGAAATGCAGCAGATCCCGGGTAATCTCGACATCTTTCCGGCAGTACCGGGCGATCAGATCGATCCTGCCTTCCTGGTACCACTTGAGCGCCTGCAGGCCGTCGGCGCTCTTCTTTTCCCCCAGGGTATGTTCGGCCAGCCGGTCGAGACTGAGGCGATAGCCCAGGTGGTTGGTCACCTCCTCCAGCAGGTCGAGGGTCGGCAGGCGGCTGAAATCCTGCCTGCTGTAGCCGCCCAGGACGCAGTAGTCGAACCGGCGCGAGTTGAAGCCGACCACCAGATCGAGAGCCGACAGATGCTCGATCAGGCCGTCAATCTCCTGTTCGAGATAGGTGACGCACTCGCCGAGCAGTGAATCCCAGACCACCGCCACCGAGATCCCCATCCGTTCGCACCTGTTCCACCCGCCCACCTCCGCCGCCGACCGGATCGTCTCCAGATCGAACACCCCGTAATGGCGCGGCAGCGCCCCGATCCCCGGCCGCTCTCCGGTCTGCCGGCCGCTCTCGGCCCGGCGCCCCATGAGCGAGGCCCTCTCCCCTGCTGTTTCTCCGGATTGGATCGTGCTCTCGGCAGCTGCCTGGCGATGGTTGCCGGCGAGGATCACCTCGAGGAGGGCGAGACAGGCCTGTTTGTCGATCGGGCGGTTGCCGGAGCCGCATTTCGGGGAATGAACGCAGGACGGACAGCCGTTATCGCAGGGGCAGAGCCTGATCGTCCGCTCGGTCTGGAGCAGCAGTTCATCGATGTTGCGAAAGGCCTCCGCCGCCAGGCCGATCCCGCCGTCATGGCCGTCATAGATGAAGACCGCCGCCCACGGGGTCTGGGGATGGCGGGGACAGGAGATCCCGCCGATATCGTTGCGGTCGCACAGGACCAGCAGGGGGAAGAGCGAGATCATCGCGTGTTCGAGGGCGTGGATGGCACCCATGAAGTGCAGCTGTGCCGCCTCCAGCCGATGCTGGATATCTTCGGTTATCTCCAGCCACAACCCTTCGGTCTCGATGATCTGCTCCGGCAGCTCCAGGGGCATGGTGGCGATGACCCGCCGGGTGGCGTTATTCAGCCGCTGGTAACCGGTAACCTTTTCGGTGACCTTGAGCCGGCCGAACGACACCCGGCAACCGAAGGTGGTCTTCTGTTCCAGGACCTGGAGAATCTCGGTCTCCTTGCCGGAGATGGGACGGGTATAGTAGGGCGGGGTCTGACGCCGGCACTTCACCTCCCGGCCCACCAGGTCGAGACCCTCGACCAGCCAGGAGTTTGCCCGGTGGATATAGACCGCCCCGGGGTGGCACTCCTTGAGCGCCCTGCCGCTGTCGACCTCGCCGAAGATCTCGCCGCTGTCGCAGTCGATCAGGGCCAGCTGCAGCCCGCCGCCCCGCAGATTGACATGCCGTTGCGGATACTTGCGGCTGGCATGCCAGTATCTCCCGTCGGCGTCCTGCAGCAGGGTCGCGGAGCCGGCCAGGGCATCGACCGCAGCGCTGACGTCCGGGATCTGCAGCAGCGGTTCCGCCGCGGCCAGCGGCAGTTCTGCGGCGGCGCAATGGAGATGGCGGTGGAGGATCGATTCGTTGAGCGGATTGACCACCGCCGACTCCGGCGCCCGGCTGAAAAAATCCTCGGGCTGGCGCATGAAGTGCTGATCGAGGGCATCTTCCTGGGCGATCATGATGATCGCCGAGGTCCGCTGCTGCCGGCCGACCCGGCCGCCGCGCTGCCACGAGGCCATGATCGAGCCGGGGTAGCCGACGAGGATGCAGAGATCGAGATCGCCGATATCGATGCCCAGTTCGAGGGCCGAGGTCGAGACCACCCCGAGCAGGCTGCCGCGGTTGAGCCGCTGCTCGATCTCCCGCCGCTCTTCCGGCAGGAACCCGGCCCGGTAGGAGCTGAGCTTGCCCTGCAGCGGCCCGAGACGGGGCGCGGTCCAGAGATGAATCAGTTCGGTCATCCGCCGCGATTTGGTGTAGACGATGGTCCGCAGCCCCCGTTTGATCGCCGCCTCCAGGAGCTGACTGGCGACCGTCGCCGCGCTGTCCCAGGGATTGAGGAAGAGAAAGTGTTTTTCGGCCTGGGGCGCCCCGGAGACGGAGACGACCTCGACCTCGGCGTCGATCAGTTGCCGGGCGAATGCACCGGCATTGCCGATGGTGGCGGAGAGCAGAACGAACTGGGGATGAGCGCCGTAATGTTCGGCGATCCGCTTCAACCGCCGGATAACCCAGGCCATGTGCGACCCGAACACCCCGCGGTAGGTATGGATCTCGTCGATCACGACATACCTCAGTCCTTTGAACAGGGCCGACCAGTTGCCGTGGTACGGCAGGATCGACAGGTGCAGCATATCGGGATTGGTCATCAGGATCGGCGGCAGGTGGTCCCTGATCCGTCGCCGCTGATGGCTGGTACTGTCGCCATCGTAGATGGCGGCAACGTCTACGGGACCTTCGGTCGGTCCGCCTCGCAGCTGTTTTGCCAACTCGCCGACCACCCGCAACTGGTCCTGGGCCAGGGCCTTGAGCGGATAGAGATAGAGGGCGTGGCCGCCGGTACCGGTGCAGATGCCGTCGAGGACCGGAAGGTTGAAGATCATGCTCTTGCCGGAGGCGGTGGGCGTGGCGACCACGACATGGCTGCCGGCCAGGAGGTGGCCGATCGCCTCGGCCTGGTGGGCGTAGAGACGATCTATACCCCTGGTACGCAGGAGGTCGAGCACCGCCGGGCACAGGGCGGGATCGGCGGCTGCCGGATTTTGCCTCGTGGCGGGAAAGACCCGGTGACATACCACCTGCGGGCCGAATTTCCTCGAGCCTTCCAGGGCGGCGAGATATTCAACGATATCGCCCGTCCCTGCGGCAGGATCATGGGATGCAGTCATGATCTCCGTTTTAATTTCTTGCTTTCACACAAAAAAGTGTATAATTTAATCTCTTGTCGTCCTGTTGGCGCCGGCATATGCGATTGCTGCCCTGCCGCCGGCGGGATCGATCACAGACATCCAGTCGACAGCGAGATAGTACCGGGTTTTTCCCAGAACAGCCGCAGAAATCAATGATCAGTATCGCCACCCAGGGACCGGCCGGCTCCGACAGCTGCCAGGCCGCACGCCAGTATGCCCCCGATGCCCGCCTCCTTCTGTTCAACCGGATCGCCGATATCCTCGACGCCTTCCTCGGCGGCGCCGCCGACCAGGCCCTGGTCCCGGTCTACAACACCCGCGAGGGAGAGATCAAGGAGACATTCAGACTCGTTTCCCAACTGGAACAGGGGTACTGGATCGACAACGTCGTCCTGCCGATCCATCTGTCGCTGGGGGCGGTCGCCGGCGGCGGCCTCGATCCGTCGACGATAAAGATCATCGTCGGCAGGAGTTCGGTGCTGCGGCAGTGCGACGAATACCTCGACCGGCATTTTCCCCTGGCCACCATGATGGCGGTGCAGGATATCGAGGCCGCTCTGACCGATATCCGGACCAGCGACCGGACCACCCATGCGGTCATCGAATCCGAAACGCTGCTGAAGAAGCACGGCATCCCGCTGATCGCCAGGGAGGTCGTGCCCCACAACCGCACCCGCTTCGCCGTGCTGGGCAAGGATCTGGCCAAGTCATCCGGGTACGATGCGACGGCGATCATCACCCGACCGCTGCGTGACCGGGTCGGCATGCTCGCCGACATCCTCGGCGAATTCACCCGACGGGGGATCAATATCCTTGATCTGCAGACCGAAAACGATATCAAGACCCAGAAACTGCGGATCTATATCGAGGCCGAGGGACACATCGATGACACCGTGCTGCGCGAGGCCCTGACCCGGCTGGAAAAGAGCGTCATCCAGGAAAGCAATGCGATCAAGCTGCTCGGCTCCTTCCCCCGGGTCGACATGCGGGTCAAGCAGATCAAGGCCTTCGGCTTCATCGGTTCCGGCGCGATGAGCCGGTGGTTCGCCAGTCGGCTCGAAAACGAGGGTTACACGACCTACCTGACCGGGAGGACCTCCGCCCTTCGCCCCGAAGCGATGATCGAGATGGTCGATGTGGTGGTGATCTGCGTCCCGATCTCGGTCACCGTCGATACGATCAGGCAGTACGGCCGGCATCTGCGTGACGGCCAGGCCCTGATCCTGCTTGCCGGAGAATCGGAGAACACCATCAACACCGCCTTTGCCGCCACCAGTCCGGGCGTCGAACTGATGCTGGTCCACAATCTCTGGGGCCCCCAGGCCCTGACGATGAAGGACAAGAACGCCTCCGTGGTACGGACCGCCAGAAGCGGGGCCTTCTGCAGCGAATTCGAGGCCTTTCTCTATAAGCACGGGGCCGATATCTTCCACGACAGCCCGTCCAGGCACGACCTGCTGACGGGGATGGGCCAGAAACTGCCGACCACCATCTCGGTGGCGCTGGCGATGACGCTTGCCCGCCACCAGATCGACTGCCTCGACATCAGCAGCCATACCACCCTGACCTCCCTCTACGGCATCCTGGCGATGGCCAGGGTCCATATCCAGAACCCCAGGACCTATGCCGAGATCATGGCGACCTCCGGCGACGGTCGCAAGATCGTCCGCAGCTTCGCCGAGAATCTTCTCCACCTGATCGACCTCGCTGAATCAGGTAATATCAATGAACTGTGCCGGATAATGGAGGCAAACCGCAATTTCATGCCGTCGGCCTTTCTCCAGAGTTGGATGAAGCAGGCCAAGGCGGTCGACGAGGTGCTCTCCCTCTCGGCGAACAAGGGAGATTGGGACAGTTGAGGCTTTGGGAGACGGTACATCTTTACCTTCTTTGCCATCAGGTGTATTGTGAGCGCGGCAAAAACGTCATCCCCTGGCCGTCCGCCAGAGGCAATTATGTGCAGTAAGGAGCTGTGAATATATGCATCCACAAGTAGAGAAATTCATCCAAGAGGAACATACGTGTCCGCACTGTTCTGAGCGGATGTCCTGTTGCGAATCGCCACCGGTCCATGTCGGCGACGGACTCGGCTGGGGGTCGGAGATCCTTTTCATCTGCCTCAACGATATGTGCCCGCTGTTCCTCAATGGCTGGGCGCAGATTGAAAACCAGTACGGCCATCATGCCTCCTATCGCTATATGGAACTGCCGGGCAGCAGGGAAAGCAATGTCATGATGGTCGGCAATGCCGACGCGTTCAAGGCCGCAGTCATCAATCCGCAGGAACTGCAAAGTCAGAATACCCGCTACCAGAAGGAAAAAGATGCGGTCAAGGCGCTTGACACCTGCGTGGCAGATAACAATCTGGAGCCGGTCATGACCCTGCTGCTCGACGAGGCGGCGGATCGGGTCAATCGCTCCCGGGCCCTGGAATTCATGGTCCAGCTCAACGATCTCGAATGCATCGATCCGATCCGCAACCATGCGTTCCGGGACATCGCCTTCGAGAATGAGTGCAATCTCGCGATAAGAAGTATCCTCAAGGCCAACTACCGGAAGGAATGCCCGTCCTGCTTCGAAATCATCAAGGCCCAGGCGGTGAAGTGCATGCACTGCGGTGAGACCGTGAAGTAACTTTGCGCTTGCAAAACCGGAGCCGAGTGGGTATAAGGAGGGCGTTTTTTCAAGGCGATACAGGTGGTGGACATAGCTCAGCTGGTTAGAGCACCTGGTTGTGGCCCAGGAGGCCGTGGGTTCGAGTCCCATTGTCCACCCCATTTATTTGAAGGTTGCGGGCGTTTGTCCGCAACCTTTTTTTTTCCTGCCATGTCCTCCGCTCGCCGGCCAGGTCCGGCGCAACTTCCCCCCGCGCCCCGTCTGAATCCTTTCCCGGCGCTGGGACATGCAGAACGGTTCGTCTCCCGGTGCTGGCTTTTTCCTCACGCATCAATTACACTGCCTGTTCTGATCCCCATCAACAATAATCAGCACGGCATCTATCATTATGACAGAACACTGCATCCTCGACCGTCCCGAATACCTCGCTCATATTTTTTTCCCGGTTCCGGCAGACAGATCACCCCTGCCGGATAACGCCGAGGATGTGTTCATCACGGTGACCGAAGGGGTCCGGCTCGGTTGCCGGCTGTATGCGGCTGCCCCGGACAGTCCGACCATTCTCTATTTTCACGGCAACGGCGAGGTGGTAAGTGATTATGACGAGATAGCCGACGACTACCGCCGTCAGGGGCTCAACCTGTTCATTGCCACCTACCGGGGCTATGGCTGGAGCGATGGGACCCCGACCGTGACCGCGATGTTCAGCGATGCTCTCACCATCAGCAGCTTTGTCACCGGCTGGCTGGCGGAGAACAAGTTCGGCGGGCCGCTCATCGTCATGGGGCGCTCGCTCGGCTCGGCCAGCGCCATCGAAATAGCCCTGCACCATGGCCAACACTACAAGGGCATGATCCTCGAAAGCGGTTTCGCCGACACCCTCCCCCTCGCCGAAGCGCTGGGTATCGGCCTTGACGGCGTCGACATCAGGGAGCAGGATTGTTTCAACAATGGCGGCAAGATTGCCGGTATCAAGCTGCCGACACTGATCCTGCACGGGGCGCGGGATCAACTGATTCCGCCCTATCAGGCGGAGAAACTGCAGATGCAGAGCGGGGCGAGAAACAAGCAGTTTCTGCTCATCCCCGGCGCCGATCACAATTCGCTGATCGCCATGGCCGGCGTCCGGTATTTTCAATGCATCAGGAAGTTCATCGACGAGATCTGCGGCCTCAACACCTGGAGACAGCGGCGCAGGAAATTCCAGGACAACGACAATAATCGAGACTGATGAAACGGCTGAACTATCTTTCCTGGGATGAATATTTCATGGCTGTGGCCCTGCTCTCGGCCCAGCGCAGCAAGGACCCCAACACCCAGGTCGGGGCCTGTGTTGCCAACGACCAGAACAAGATCGTCGGGGTCGGCTACAACGGTTTTCCCTGGGGATGCTCGGATGATGAGCTGCCCTGGGAGCGTGAGGGGGCCTATCTCGACACCAAGTACCCTTATGTCTGCCACGCCGAGTTGAATGCGGTGCTGAACGCGATCACCACCGACCTGCGCCGCTGCCGGATCTATGTCGGCCTTTTTCCCTGCAATGAATGCACGAAGGTGATCATCCAGTCGGGGATATCGGAGATCATCTACCTCTCCGACAAGTACCGGGACACCGATCAGGTCAGGGCGGCCAAGATCATGCTCGACAAATCACCGAACATCACCTACCGGCAGATGCGGACCTCGCTGGAATCTCTTGCCATTCATTTCATCCCGCCCGGCGAAAACTAGCCCTATTTTATCCGCTTCAGACCTCCGGGCCGCGGGACCGATCCGGATTCGACCGGTTTGAGCTGCGATCCCCCCATGTTGACGGCCTTGACGAAGCGTTCCTTGCCGTCCATGGTGAAGATCTCCATGCCGCACATCTGCGGCGTCCGCAGGGTCCAGGTCATTTTCTGGATCGGGATCGAGAGCACCGAAAAGTGCAGGTGCCACCATTCGTCCCTGCGGCCCGGGTCCCTCTCGATATCCGTCACCAGGGCAAAAACGAGGAACTGCGGATCGTGAGCGGCGATCAGGATGATATCGCCGATATCGGTCGTGTCCTTGAAATCCACCAGTTTTTTCAGTTCGCTGACGAGTTGTTCCATGATTTCACCGCCCTGCTGATAAAGGCTGGTCCGGTCTGATTTGAATCGTCGATTCCACCGTGATCCTGTCGTCGGCGAAGGAGGATCTGGTGGCAACCGATGCGATCGTGGTCATACCGTGGAGCAGAGGTTTGATCACCTCATCGAACACCACCTGTGACCGCAGCGCCTGATTCCGGTCCTGGAGCGCCAGTATCGCTCCGGTCCATGCCATCAGTTTGATGGCCCCATTGGCGATATCCGCCACCCTGATCAAACCGACAGAATTATTGCCATGCTCCAGGTCCAGACCGAGAGCGGCATATTCCTCGCTCTGCTTGAATTCTTTGCCATCCTCGGCGGCATCAATGATTTTTTCCAGCAGTTGCCTCTTGTTGCCGACCACGAGATATTGGCCGTGATAACCGTACACGGCCTCGATATTGCCCGGCAGGCCCGGGTTGTACGACCTGTACATCGTGTTTTTGTACTGCACTTCCTCCATCCGGATACCGAGACCGGCCGCACCCTGTTCGATGACCTTCTCCACCGGCGCCCAGTCCTTCACCTTCAACATGAGCGTGATCTGCGGCATCGGGATGAGACCATTGGCGTTGCCTTTCTGGACCAGCAGACTCACTCCCGGTTCGAACAGGGCGAGGACCTGCTCGATCTCGCTTCCGGTCACCTCTCTGAATCTGCGAGCGAATGACTCGGTTGAAGGCCCATCCGCACCTCCTTCCTTCTTGATACTCTCCCAGATGGCATCGAGGGCCAGGGCGTTCGACCAGGTGTAGATCTGAACCTCCGGAGAGACGAAGGCGAGGGTATCATTGTCCTGAGGCGGGGTCGCCAGGATCCTGGCGAGCAGCGGATCAAGCCGCTTCCGGTCGATCAGGGTTACCGTCCGGTCCTTGAATCCCGTACCCTCTTTCCAGATCCCATAGATGCTGTAGCGCAATCCGGCGAGTTTGTCGTCTGTCCGCTCCTCCCCCTGCACTGTCGCCGCCATTGCGGCAGCGAGGTTTTCCGGAGCGGAAAAGGCCAGAAATTCCACAGCCGGTAATTGCTGTTTCAGTTCGGCAAACGCCGCCAGCGCCACCAGCGCCCCCTGTGAATTACCCTGGAGATCGAGAGTGGCCTCGACGGTCTTCCGGTTCAGGGCGAAGACGAACAGACCGTCGGTCACCGCCGCGAAAAATGTTGTCCCATCAACGGTGAATTGGACGATTTCCGATTTTCCATAGGGAATCACGTCCTCTTTGACCTCCCCGGTAAAGGCCTGGGACATCAATTCCAGCAGTTCGGCCTTATGTTCGGGACGGGCGATCAACAGCAGTTGCACCGGGAGAAGGTGCTTCTCGTGGTCGACAACGACCTCGCTCTCGCCGGGAAGAACGGCCAGAGACAGGGATTTGCCGCACAACTCCCTGATGACCGGATCGTTACCGAGCGCTGCGACGGTCTCGGCACCCTGCTCGATCTTCAGGGTCTGATCGTCATCGAGTTCCAGGCCGGCCGCAATCTTCTTGATATCCATCGCGGCCACCGCCTTGCCGAACTGCGAGGCCTTGATACCATCGATCAGCCCGCCGATTTTCTGCTGTTCGAGATACAGCAGGGCGTTGTCGGGAACGAGCGCCGCCGGGTCGGTCGGTTTCCTCAGGAGCCCGTCTCCCCAGACATACCAGAGAGCGACAAGCAGCAGGCAGCCGGCGATGCCGGCGAAATATTTCATCTTCATACGAATATCCTCGGGAAAAACACCTGACGGAATTGCAGGTGGCAAACATCGATGTTTATCATGAACGACTGAGGGCGGCAAGAAATTCCCCCCGCCTTAAGGGGGGGGATCGGCAGCCTGGCGATCGGTCTCGATTCCACGATCCTGGACAGGCCGAAGATCAGGACCCTGACGATTTTCTGTCGAAACGCCGATATTGGATCGCCTCGGCGATGTTGGCGCTCAAGATCCGCTCCGCCCCTTCCATATCCGCTATCGTCCTGGCTATCTTGAGAATGCGGTGATAGGCCCGGGCCGAGAGGCCGAGTTTCTCTACCCCTTTTTCCAGCAGCGCCAGACCGGGGGGATCGAGGAGGCAATGCCGTTCGATCTCCTTCGGCCCCATCTGGCTGTTGAAATAGATCCGGTTGTTGCCTGTAAAGCGCGTTTTCTGGATCTCCCTGGCCCGGTCGACCCGCTCCTTGATCACAGCCGATGGTTCGCCGGTATGGGTTCCGCGCATCTCCTCGATCGGGACGACCGGGACCTCGAGATGCATGTCGATCCGGTCGAGGAGCGGCCCGGAAATCCTGCTCTCGTAGCGTTGGATCTGGGCCGGATTGCAATTGCAGCGGTTGCGCGAGTCCCCGAGAAAGCCGCAGGGGCAGGGATTCATTGCCACCACGAGCACGAATCGGGCCGGGAAGGTGAGGGTCATGTTGGCCCGGGCGATGGTCACGGTCTCGTCTTCGAGCGGCTGACGCAGAACCTCGAGCACATGCTTTTTGAATTCAGGGAGTTCATCGAGAAAGAGGACGCCGTTGTGGGCCATCGACACCTCGCCCGGCCGCGGGGTGTTGCCGCCGCCGATCAGGCCGGCATCGGAGATGGTGTGGTGCGGGGCGCGGAACGGCCGGAGAACCTGGACGCCATGGTGCTGGCCGGAAATGCTGTAGATCTTGGTCGTCTCGATGATCTCGGCGAAACTCATCTCCGGCAGGATCGTGGCCAGACGCCGCGCCAGCATGGTCTTGCCCGATCCCGGCGGCCCCTTCATCAAAATGTTATGGCCGCCGCAGGCGGCGATTTCCAGCGCCCGCTTGACATGGGCCTGGCCTCGGACATCGGAGAAATCGACCTCGGATTGCCGGGCCTGGCGCAGGTCATTGAGACGGAAGGGCTCGAGGGGGGCGATCTCGGTCATCCCCAGCAGGAATTCGACGACCTGGGGCAGATGGGTGGCGGGAAACACCCTGATCGCGGTGGCGGCGATCGCGGCCTCGGCGGCATTGTCTTCGGGGATGATGATCGCCTTGATCCCGGCCGCGGCGGCGGCGAGGGCCATCGGCAGCACCCCGTTGACCCGGCGGATCCGGCCATCCAGCGACAACTCCCCGACCACGCAGAACGACGACAGCTCGCAACGATTGAACAGCCCGGCAGCGGCGAGAATACCGATGGCGATCGGCAGATCGAAGCCGGTGCCCTCTTTTTTGATATCGGCCGGGGCGAGGTTGACGGTGATCTTTTTCTGGGGAAATTCGTATCCGCAATTCTTGATCGCCGCCCGGACCCGCTCCCGGCTCTCCCGGACCGCCCCATCGGGCAGGCCGACGGTCGAGAATATCGGCAGGCCGAAGACCACATCGACCTCCACCTCGACCAGCATGCCATCGATGCCGATCACCGTGCAGCTCTTGATCGAGGAGAGCATCGCTATTCTTCCCCCTGCGCCTGCCCGGGATTCGGCCTCAGGTCGTCGTCGCCGGCCAGGTACAGTCGGTGCATCTGGTCGCTGTACCCGCCGTGTCGCCGCTCATAGATGTACCACGGCGGCAGGATCCGCCCGCCCCTGCCGGCCCTTTTGACCGCCTGCACCAGAACCATCCGCGCCGGCTCCGCCGGATCGGGATAACTGTAGACGCATTGCAGCCGTTTGATCTCGAGCTCGCCGGCGGCCAGGGCGATGGTCAGTTCGGCCAGGCCATCGGCCGGATAGATCATCGCCAGGCTGCCGCCGGTCTTGAGGGCGAAGGCGGCGGCGGCGACGATCTCGTCGAGCCCGCACAGGATCTGGTGCCGGGCGGCGAGGGCCTCCTGGTCGAGGCTTTGCCTTCCCGACCCGTGGCGGTAAAAGGGTGGGTTGCAGACCACCCGGGAGAAGGATTCCGGCGCCAGGATGGTTCCGATCTGCCGCAGATCACCCTCGACGACGCGGCATGTATCCTGGAAGGCGTTGGCCTGAAAGTTGAGCCGGGCAAGTGCGGCCAGGCCCGGCTGGATTTCGAGGGCCGTCAACTCCTTGATCCGCCCGCCCCAGCGATACATCATGATGAGGCTGATAATGCCGCAACCGGTGCCGAGATCGAGGACGACCGCTCCCCGCGTCGGGGGGAGGAAATGGGCGACGAGGACGGCATCGACCGAGAACCGGTACCCCCGGCGGTGCTGGAGACACGACAGCCGGCCGTCGAAGAGGCTGTCACGGCTGACGGCGGCGGTTGCCTCCCGGCGTTTCTGCTCACTCAAGACGCTTGATCATCTCGTTGTCGACAAGCTGGTAAAAAAAGCAGTCCTGTCATTATTTTCGGATAAAAATAGGTGGACTTATGGGGCATGACGTGGTTGGCGTCGGCCACCTTCCTCACCTGTTCGACCCGGGTCGGATTCATCAGGAACAGCAGCGGCGTGATGTCATCATGCTCGGCACTGTCCTTGACGGCAGCGTCGAGGGCCTCATCCGGATCACTGTAAAAGTGGATGAGGTCCTCACTTTCGCATCGCTGGTGGTCAAGTCCAAAATACTTCTTAACAATAAGTTCCGACAAAACGACGACATCGAGATCCTTGAGACACGGCGCGGCGATCTCGAACCGGTCATTCACTCCCGCTTTCATCGTCATCACGAAACAGCGATCCTCCCCGGGATGATAGACACCGAAGCTCGTCGAGGTCTTTTCCTGGGTCCGCTGCTCGATTTCATCCATCCGCGACAGGGCCTCCTCGATCAGACTCTCCCGGCTGCCGGCATGAATTTCTTCCAGTTCGAATCCCGGCTGCAGCCGCCTGGTCAATTCGGCCACATCCAGCCCGCCGGGCCAGTACAGCAGCCGGTGGGTCGGCAGCACCGAAAGCCCCGGATCCTCCATCGGACAGAGATACATCATGATATGGTTGGCCGGGTGGGTGACCGGCAGTTCCCCCTGCTGTTCGCGCAGGTAGCGCCGATATCCGAGGGCGGTGGTATAACGGTGATGGCCGTCGGCGATATACAGCGATTGATCCCTGAAAAACAGCTGGACCTGGCGGATGACCGTGGGATCGGTGACCCGGCGGATGGAGTGGACGCAGCCGTCGGCATCGGTAACCGATCCGGCGGGCTCCGATCGGGCGCCCTCGAGCAGGGCGATCACCGCATTGTCGGGGTCGGAGTAGAGCGAGAAGATCTGGCTGAACTGGGCCTTGCAGTGCTGAAGCAGCTGCAGCCGATCGGCAACGACCGTGTCGAAGGTATGTTCGTGAGGCTTGACCACCCCCTCCGAGAATTCGGCCAGGCCGACCAGGCACAGCAGCCCCCGACGCACCATTTTTTTGCCGGAATGCAGGGTGTACCTGGTTTCATAGAGGTACAGGGCGTCCTCCTCATCCCGGATCAGGATGCCCTCCCTTCGCCAAGTGTTGAAGAGGTTGGCCGCCGCCACATACCTTTCCCGGTCGACAGCACCGGAACCGGGAGCTTTGGTGATATCGAGGCGAACCATGCTGTAGGGATTCTTCGCCAGAAACGCCTCCGCCGATTGTTCTCTGATCACATCATAAGGCGGAGTGACGATGTCATCCAGCCTCCCGGCCTTGTCGGTATCGAAGCGGACCCCTCTCAACGGTGCAATAAAAGCCATGCTCTTTTACTCCTTTCCTGCTACACTGAGGCGAATGAAATACGGCTCTTCCTACCGGACCACGCAGCAATGCGACGACGCCTGAAAAGCAGTCAGTGTGCCGCGTCCAATCCATGAAGTAAAGCGCAATCACACATCTGTCCATAACATTTTATCCGTCACCATCCCCTCTCTCAATCTCTATCGAATCCCGAGGAGTTGCTCATGTTCGACATATTCGTCAAGACCCATTTTGCCGGAGCCCATCACCTTCGCGATTATCCCGGAGAATGCGAAAATCCGCACGGCCATAACTGGAAGGTCGAGGTTGCGGTCCGCGCCACCGAACTCGATGAACTCGGCATGGGCATCGACTTCAAATTATTGAAAAATATCGTTAAAGTGGCGATCGACAAGCTCGATCACCGGGATCTTAACAACATGGCGATCTTCAAGGACGTCAACCCCTCGTCCGAGAATATCGCCAGATTTCTGTTCAGCGAGCTCAAGGGGCCTCTCACCCATGACCGGTATTCGCTCTGCAGCGTGACCGTCCATGAAACCGATACCTCGGGTCTGACCTACTATGGTCCGTGAGGATCGGCTCCTGGTGTCGGAGCTGTTTTATTCGATCCAGGGGGAATCGACCTTCGCCGGGCTGCCCTGCGTGTTCATCCGGCTCGCCGGCTGCAACCTGCGCTGCAGCTACTGTGACGCCGCCTACAGCTACGAGGAGACCGGGCGCGAGGTCTCCGTCGACAGCCTCCTCGACTTTGTCGATGGCTACCCGGGTACCCTGGTCGAACTGACCGGCGGCGAACCATTGCTGCAGCCCGGCAGCCTGCTGCTGCTGGACAGGCTGGTGGGCCGACACCGCACCGTTCTCCTCGAGACCAACGGGTCCCAGCCGATCGCCGATCTCCCCGCCGATGTTCGCGTCATCCTCGATGTCAAGTGTCCGGACAGCGGCATGGCCGCTTCCTGGCTGCCGGACAATCTGACCGCGATTCGCCGCCGGGCCGCCCGGAGACCGAATGGCAGCGAGGTGAAGTTTGTGATCAGCAGTCTCCGCGACTATCGGTTCGCAAGGGATTTCGTGCTTGAGCATGACCTGACGGCCCATGCCCCCGTCCTCTTTTCCCCGGTCCGCGGCCGGATATCGCCGGCGGAGTTGGCCGCAGCCGTCCTCGCGGACCGCCTGCCGGTACGGCTGCAGCTCCAGCTTCACACCCTCATCTGGCCTGAGCAGACACGAGGGGTTTGACATTTCCTGCATTGTCGGCTAGATAGTTCAATATCATATCGGGATTCCGCCGGATTTTTATCGTTATCGCTGTCATTTACCGGAAAATATCATGCTTTCACCTGAACAGACACGGATTGCGATCATCGGCCTCGGTTATGTCGGGCTGCCGCTGGCCGTTGAATTTGGAAAATTTTTCAGCACAATCGGTTTTGATCTCAATGCCGCCCGCATCGCCGAACTGGCGGGGGGACGGGACTCGACCCTCGAGGTCGGCGAGGATGAGCTTCGCTCCTGCCTGAATCTCCGTTACACCACCGATCCGGCGGCGATCGCCGACTGCAATGTCTTTATCGTCGCGGTGCCGACCCCGATCGATGCCTCGAAGCGCCCCAACCTCCAACCGCTGATCGGCGCCTCGAAGACGGTCGGCTCGGTGCTGAAAAAGGGTGATGTCGTCGTGTATGAATCCACCGTCTATCCAGGGGCGACCGAGGAAGTCTGCGTACCGGTGCTGGAACAAGTCTCCGGCCTGGTCTTCAACACCGATTTTTATTGCGGCTACAGTCCGGAGCGGATCAACCCCGGGGACAAAAAACACCGGCTCCCCAATATCGTCAAGATTACCTCCGGCTCGACACCGGCGATCGCCGATTTCGTCGACCGGCTGTACGGGACGATTGTCACCGCCGGCACCTTCCCGGCCAGTTCGATCAAGGTGGCCGAGGCGGCCAAGGTCATCGAAAATACCCAGCGCGACGTCAATATCGCCCTGGTCAACGAACTCGCCCTCATCTTCGACCGTCTCGGCATCAATACCCGCGAGGTACTGGAGGCGGCCGGGACGAAATGGAACTTCCTGCCGTTCCAGCCGGGATTGGTCGGCGGCCACTGCATCGGCGTCGATCCCTACTACCTCACCCACAAGGCCCAGGAAGTCGGGTTCCACCCGGATATGATCCTCGCCGGCAGACGGGTCAACGACAACATGGGGCACCATATCGCGGCGGCGATGATCAAGTTGATGTCGCGCAAGGGGATTGACACCTCCAAGGCCAGGGTTCTCGTGCTGGGGCTGACCTTCAAGGAGAATTGCCCGGACCTGCGCAACACCAGGGTCACCGACATCATCGGCGAACTGCGGGAGTACGGCATCCGGGTCGATGTCCATGACCCGTGGGTCAATGCCGCGGAGGCCCTGAAAGAATATGGGATCCGGCTGATCGACACGCTGCCGGAGCATGGCTATGCCGGCATCGTCATCGCCGTCGCCCATCGGCAGTTCGCGACCATGCAGGCGGCGGATTTCCGCCGGCTCTGCTGCGACAACGCCGTCATCTACGATGTCAAGAATATCCTGCCCGCCGGCCTGGCCGACGGCTGTCTCTGAGCAAACCAGGTCAGATAGGCTCTGCTATGATGAAAACCGTCCCCGTCGAGGATTCCGTCGGCATGGTCCTGCCCCATGACATCACTGAAATAGTCCGGGACAGCCATAAAAAATGTGCCTTCAAGAAAGGCCATATCATCCGCGCTGAGGACATCTCCCATCTCAAGCGGTTGGGCAAGGACCATATCTATATCCTGTCGCTTGCGGCCGACGAAATCCATGAGAACGAGGCGGCCGCCATCCTCGCCCAGGCCCTGGCCGGCCAGGGGGTGCGGTTGAATGCCGGCCCCGACGAGGGCAAGATCACCCTCGCCGCCGCCCGCGACGGGCTGCTGCGGGTGAATATTGAAACGCTGTTCCAATTCAACCTCCTCGGCGAGGTCATGTGTGCGACCCTGCATGACAACACCCCGGTCAAGGAGGGGGAGATCATTGCCGGCACCCGCCTCATTCCGCTCGTCGGTCTGCGCGCGCTCGTCGATCAGGCGGCGGCGATCGCCGGCCGCAACGGCCATGTGCTCCAGGTCCTGCCGCTGCGGCAGGCATGCTGCGGCCTGGTGATCACCGGCAGCGAGATCTACTACGGCCGGATCAAGGATCGCTTCGAGGAAGTGCTGCGCCGGAAACTGGGCAAGCTTGGGTCAACCGTCCAGTCGGTGGAGTTCACCCCCGACGATCCGGCCGCCATCACCGCGGCGATCAACCGGGCGCTGGCCGGCGGTGCCGATCTCATCGTCACCAGTGGCGGCATGTCGGTCGATCCCGACGATGTCACCCGGGCCGG
The DNA here is from genome assembly GCF_053613775.1 of Desulfoprunum sp. Lineage (NCBI taxonomy): Bacteria > Pseudomonadati > Thermodesulfobacteriota > Desulfobulbia > Desulfobulbales > Desulfobulbaceae > Desulfoprunum > Desulfoprunum sp. The sequence goes on along the minus strand of NZ_JBSHXH010000004.1, from coordinate 524,819 downwards.
CATCATGGCCGCCGGGGCCGCCGACACCGCCTACGGCAGCCCGGTGCTGCCGGGAGCGATGTTCTTCACCGGCCGGATCGGCGAGGTGCCGGTCCTCGGCATCCCCGCCTGCGGCATGTTCCACAAGATCACCGTCCTCGACCTCGTGCTGCCGCGGATCTTGACCGGTGAACCGGTCGGGCGCCGGGAGCTGGCCGCCCTCGGCCACGGCGGCCTGTGCCGCAATTGTCCGACCTGTCATTACCCCGCCTGCAGCTTTGGCAAATGACCAAGCGCCGATTATAGCGCGGCTGTCAGTCGCTGACACGACCGGCACCGCCCCTGATCTGTTGTCGGCGGCGACCGGGCTGTCGAAGACCGCCGTCAAGGAGGCGATGACCAAGGGGGCGGTCTGGTTGAAGCGCCCCGGCAGCAAGGAACGGCGGATCCGCAAGGCCGGTTTCGCCCTGCTGGCCGGTGACCACCTCGCCCTGTACTACGATCCGGCGATTCTCGCCCTCATTCCGGAACAACCAATCCAGCTGGCCCGCGAACGGCACTACAGCGTCTGGTACAAGCCGGCCGGCCTCCTGAGCCAGGGCAGCCGCTACGGCGACCACTGTTCCCTGCTCCGCCATGCGGAAAAACTCAAGGAGATCGGGGGAGCGGCCCGTCTCGTCCACCGCCTCGACCGCGAGGCGCGTGGCTTGGTGCTGCTGGCCCATGGTCGACAGGCGGCCGCCGCACTGTCGCGCATGTTTCAGACGCGGGCGATCGACAAGCGATACCGGGCCGAGATCCACGGCATCCTCGGTCCTGTCGGGGAGGTGGTGACCTGCGACGCCCCGCTCGACGGCAAGACGGCCAGGACCCTGGTGACGGTGCGGGATATCCATGAAGATCGGGAGACGAGCCGGGTCGACATCCGCCTCGAGACCGGCAGGTATCACCAGATCCGCCGCCATCTGAGCCTGCTCGGCCACCCGCTGGTGGGCGACCGCCGCTATGGCGCCGGCAACGACGGCATCGGCCTGCAGCTGGTCGCCTGTTCGCTCGCCTTCATCTGCCCATTTATCGGCCGGCAGCGCCGCTATGTACTCGACGACGACGGGTCGGCCGTCGGACTCAGGCGGTGATCCACCAGGTCGACCAGGGTTGCCCCCAGGTGCCGGCCTCGGCCCCTGCCAGCCGGTAGCGTGTGACTAAGAACATATCCGTAAATAAAATAGGATTTTAAGACTCACATCTACCACCATCTCCTTGCTTTCCAACCGGGGTTGTCTTTGTCCTGCTGAATCTCTTCCCCTCGCCTTTTCACGTGAGGAGGAGTGTATCCTTTTGGAATTATGGCACTGCCGTGCTGATGGATAATCATAGCCTCGGTCGGCGCAGAGATGCTGATCAATGTCTTCGGGGCGCTCTATAATGATCTCATCCAGTACAAGTTCCAACCGGGTCGACATCATGTCGATTTGCTCAGGTCACGACGAGCGATAACGGGACCCCACGGCCGTCCACCAGCAGATGTCTTTTGCTTCCTTTTTTTCCCCTATCGGTTGGATTCCGGCCAACAGCTTCCTGTGCGAGAGGAGCTTTTGTCATAGCGCCATCGATGCTTTGCCAACTCCAGGCAATGCCCTCCATCTCATCATACTCGGCAAGTCCGGCGCGCCAAAGGGCAACGAAAAACCCTGCTCTCATCCAACGCATAAAATGGGTATGAATGGCACTGGGGCTGCCAAATCGCTCTTTCGGCAATGCTTTCCATTGGCAACCAGTTCTCAGGACGTACAATATTGCCTCGAAGATTTGTCGTGGTGGAATAGGCTTTCTGTCTCCGCCAACTTTACGAATATATTCCTTACTCGAATCACGTTCCGGTTGAGGGACCAGTGGTGCCACTTTCTGCCAAAAAATATCGGATACTTCCCAGGACTGAATTTTAGCCATAATGCCTCCACAAGGTATGGTTATAGCCATGGAAGCGGTTGAACGTGACCATATTTTTCAGGTGTTGGTGCAGACCAGATGGAAAGTAAGCGGCAGCAACAGTGCCTCGGAAATAATGGGCCTTGACCGCAGCACCCTGAGCGCCCGGATGGCCTTCCCTTTTTAGCGGGGGCCCAGGAATCGAGCTGGGTTGCGGAAGCGCTATGTTGCCTGTGCCGATTGCCGCTTGCTCACACCCCGCCTCTCGTTCCGGTTCTGAACAGCATCTTCCTTTCCGCCTGCCTTTTCCCAATTGTTAAAGTTGAGCGTGGTATGCCGTCAGCCATTCCCGCTTTGGCCCACTTGCCAACATTATGATGGCACAGGTGGCTTGTTTTACTTTTTTTCGGTGGCTGTCCGGGTCTGATGGCGCCCGGTTATCACTTTTACTGGCCGAGTCATCCGTAACATAGTCGATTTTGCCGTTTTTTGGCAATATTACCCCGTTGCAGCCGCGGGCAGCACCCGGCAAGCATTCTGATCTTTGACAAATTATCCATCCCCCGGCCGATTGCCGGTGACGGTCATTCCAGTTGCGGCAGGGGCTTGCCTCGGCCGACGATGTGGAGCAGGATCGCCTCCATGGACGGGCAGTCGAGGAGCTCGAAACGGTTTCTGATTCCCGACCAGAGCCGCCGTTTGCGTTTGCGGAAAACCAGCGCCTCCCTAAACAGCGGACAGCAGAGTTGCTGGACTTGGTCTACCAAAAAGGCCAGCACCGTCAGATAAACAAAGACGGCAGACAGGTGCTTCTTGCCCAGGCCATAGTTGTGGTCCAGGTTGTAGCCCTGATTTTTGAGGGTATTGAAGGTCTCGTTTTCAATCCGCCACCTGGCCCGCCCGGCCCGCATGATCTGGTAGACATTGGCGGCGGTGATTTCCAGGTCGGTAACCCGGCTGAACCGGATGACCTTACCCTTGCCGTCAAGTTGCCAGTACTCCAGCAGGTTAACCTGAACATCCGGATTCGATTTGTTAAGCGCCACGCCATTGACAAAACGATAGGTGTGGAGAATATCCTGCCGGTTCTCGTCTGCCTTGGAAAACTCCACCGCCTGGCCGGCGTTAAAGGCCTCGTCCATCTGCTCGAAGAGATGACCATGATCGCCCGGCTTGGCCCCCAAGATGAAATGGTGGCCGTCTTGGCGCAGATCCTCGATATGGGGCGCGTTGGAGCTGAGACCATCCTCGACGATTACACACTTGAGGTGAGGATGCTTACCGAAATCCTCCCGAATAGTGGTGATGAGGGCGTCGAAGTTCAAGTGTTTACGTTGGCTGATTTAACCTGCACCGAGGTGAACCGCTGGTCATATGCGACCAGCGGTTAAATATGCCCTTTTTCATACGGCTGACAATGACCACCATGCGCGTGCTCTTCCGGCTAATTATTATTAAATATCAAAACAATAGATGAAAGTATCGAGGATGGTTGCCACCTGGTACAAGAATTGGATTATAGGAACTGAAATCATGAAGGAAATGGCGTCGGGATGATTGCCGATTGAGCGGGAAAGTGCTGGCGTGCAGCCGAGAAATGGGCTGATGTCGTCAGCAAAATCGTCGGCGAGGCGCTATTGCTCGCCTTCACGTTGGTCTGGCGCCGGCGAGTTGGGGCAGTCGTCGATGCAATCGTCATGATTCTGCTAGTCGGTGTGAGCCGCGTGTGCGTGGGTGCTCATTATCTCAGCGATATGCTAGCGCTGCCGCCGCGGGTATGGCTTGGCCGGCGTTGTCTCTTGCTGTGGTGGACACCTTGCGCCGTAACCGGTGTGTTTGAAAAATCCGAAACGGAGCGAGACATGAAACCACCAGAAGCTCACAGCAAACCGGGCTCCGAGGAGATTGATCAAGCAAAAATACGGCACGATGGAAGGCAATCGCTGTCGACAAGGTTGGCCAGGCAATATTGCAAAGTGCCAATGTCGGCCACAACGCAGGAAAAACCGTTCGAACCTTGGCCTGAATCAAACCCGAGTCGGGAGGCCTAAACAATCAAGGAAGGAGGAATGACAATGCGGAAGAAGCTACGAGCAGTTGTCTGTCTGGCAACGGGACTGGGCGTACTCAGTGTTTCCGGCATGGGGGGCGATCTGATCACGCAGGCCTCTGCCAAATCCACAGCGGAGGCACAAGACAAAGCGGTGAAGCGTCAGATGCCTTCCCCGCATACAATCACAGCGGTGCCCGGAAACTCGGATGGGGTGGTGCTGATGCAGGCACAGGCGCTTATCGGCGAACTTCCGTCGACCATGCCGGGCAGTGAACATGATACTCCCGCCATGGTTTCCCTGGGGAAGAAACTCTATTTCGAACAAGCCATTTCCATTAACAACACCCAATCCTGCAACTCCTGCCATCCCATAGACAACAAAGGCTCAGGCGCGGATAATCTCAAGACGGGTAAAGGTGCGGAAGGGAAATCCGGCGACCGCAACGATCCGCCCACCATGAATGCCGGTTTCCAGATTGCCCAGTTCTGGGATGGACGGGCGGCGACACTTGAAGATCAGGCCAAAGGCCCTCCCCTCAATCCTATTGAAATGGGCATGCCCGATGCAGAAACGCTGGTCGGACGGCTGAAAGGCATACAACATTATGCCGCTGATTTCAAAGATGCCTTTCCCGGCGACAAAGACCCCATGACTTTCGACAACTTTGCCAAAGCGATTGCGGCCTTTGAACGGACCCTGATCAGCAGAGGCAGCATCGACCGTTTTATGGAAGGGGACAGAAAGGCCCTCACCGACCAGGAAATTGAAGGGATGCGCACCTTTATCAATGTCGGCTGCGTGCAGTGCCACAGCGGCCCCAACCTGGGCGGGATGACATTCCAGAAAATGGGCGTGTTCGATAAGTACTCCAATGGAGAGGATCTTGGACGCTTTAAAGTCACCAATCTGGAAGAAGATAAATATGTCTTCAAGGTCCCCATTCTGCGCAATGTCACCCTTTCCGCCCCCTATTTCCATGACGGTGAGGTGGGCAATCTGGCGGAGGCCGTCGATCAGATGGGCTACCTGCAGTTGAACAGGGAACTCAAAGACGACCAGATCAACTCTATTCTCAGATTTTTGACCACGCTGGCAGATACCGAGCGCACCACCGCCCCGCCGATCAAGGCCAAGGTATCTCCTGCCACCTGGGTGCCGCCGCTGATGCAGGATATTCCCCAAACGGAGGAAGGCGATCTCATCCGCTACGGCGCACGGCTGTTAACCGATACCTATGCGCAACTCGGCGCCGGTGCCAAAGATGAGAAAATGCGATTCTCGGGGAACGCCCTGAATTGCACGAGCTGCCACATGGATAACGGCACCAAACAGTTCGGGCTCCCCTGGATGGGAGTGAGCCAGGCATACCCCCAGTATCGAGGTCGGGAAGATCAGGAGCAGGGACTTGAGGAGCGGATAAACGGTTGTTTCGAGCGAAGTCTAAATGGCAAGGCGCTGGCTGTCGACAGCAGGGAGATGAAGGCGATGGTCGCCTACATCGACTGGTTGTCGAAGGACATGCCCAAGGTCGTTTCCGGCCTGGGGGCTCCCAAATTCGAAGGTCCGAACCGCAAGGCCGATGTGCAAAAAGGCGAGGTTGTGTACAGCCGGTTCTGCATGTCGTGCCACGGTGAAAACGGGGACGGCTATCAGTCAATGGCGGCAGGAGGTTCCGGCAGCCATGTCGCCCCGGCACTCTGGGGGGCAAACAGCTATAACAACGGCGCCGGAATGAACCGGCTGTTGACCACCGCCGCATTTATTCACAGCAACATGCCGCTGGGGACACCGTGGAATCATCCGGCAATTACCAATGAAGACGCTTACGATGTCGCCGGCTATCTCAGCTCCAGGGAACGACCGCAGATGAGCGGATTGGAAAAGGACTATCCCAAGAAGGAGAAAAAAGCGGTGGATTGCCCGTATCCACCCTATGCCGACGATTTCCCCCAGGATCAGCATCAGTACGGACCGTTCCAGCCAATACAGAAAGCGCAGAAAAAGATATGAAAAAGCCGGACGGCAAGGGGCCAATGGCTGACACCCTTGCGAACACTGGCGTAACAGTTCCCTGAACAGGCCGGGAGCACGTTTAACGGTGTGGTACCTCTTCGACACATGGGTTGGGATGGGCTCTCGAAATCGAGATCGCTATCGAATTGAGCCCGATCACGCAAAATGATGGGCATTTTTTCCGGCACGTTGATGGTTTGTGGTTGATCGATCTGACGACCGGGGCTTTGCCCCGGACCCCAAGGTTTTTTTAAGGCATGGGGGCATCAAATAGTCGGAAGTGCGACCGGCGGAAAAAGAGGAGGGAGCCCGAAGGCTCCCTCCTCTTTAACGGCTATTCGCCGCCCATCCGGCTATCCCTTGACGGGTTGCTCCTCAGCAGAGCCCGCCTCCGTTTCACCGAACCTCTGAGAAATTGATTGGTATTGCCAAATCGGCTTGATGTTTCACGCCGGTAGTCGTTGTGGAGTCTTGCGTTTTTTCATAGGCTGCTGGCGGGAGAACACCTCGAGGAAGAGTTTTTTTTCCGTCGACATCCATAACCTCTTTTTCCGATGTGAAAGGTAAGCCCGATGGTTCCGCACCTGAACCCACTGTACCAGAGCGATGGCCATATCGATGTCAAACACACGCAAGGGCAATATTGCCTTGAGTAAAACCCTCAGTTGCGATGGCGTAATAACTGGTACTTTTTTTTCCCAACCGGATCTTGAGATGCCAGAGAAAGTAATGACTCAGCATGCATGTCAGCATATGGTGGTGCCAGCCTGGAAATTTGCGCACCTCATACTGGTCCATGCCAAGTTCGGTTTTGGTTTCTTCGAAGCATTGCTCGATCGCCCAGCGCAGCCCGCTCAGCCATACAAGTTTGGCCAACGGAACACTGAGCGGTGCATTGGAAATAAAATAGGAATACGTCGGTTCAGGCTCAAGCGTCCTACGAATCAACAGCCAGACTGTCTTCCACGGCATCCCATGCCGAGAGATGGTCACCCGTCGCTTGGTGAACTCATACTCGATCGGTCCCTTGGTGCCCTCGGAGACTTTTCGCCGGTACCAGAAGAAATCGTTGATCCGCGCGGCAAAGGATTTAACGGAAATCGATGCTTTGACCTGGTCGGAAACCAGCTCTTTCGTATGCCGTTGCCCGCCGTATTGATAGGTCTTTCGAATTACGACCGGGTGCTTGAGCCAGCATAACGTGTCTTCCGGTATTTGCAGGAGATATGTGACCCCGGTCAGAACCTCGATGGCGTCTATGAACTCGCTGCTGTTGGCATAGACGGAATCGGCAAGGACATAACGGAACGGCAGTATGCCTTGGTCGGAGATCTCCGAGAGCATATCGACAGCAAGCTGTGGCTTGGTGCGAAAGAGTACGTCAGTCGGTAGTTTGCATTTGTCCCGTTTAGCACGATAGGCATCGGAGAACCACTTCTCGGGAACATAGAGCCGTTTATCGATAAGAGTGTAGCCATGCCGCGAAGCATAGGCAGCGAAAACGCCGACCTGGCAATTGTCGACCTTGCCGATGGTACCGCAGTATTGGCGGCCGACGCCGATAGAGTCGTTGCCTTTTTTGACGAAACCGCTCTCGTCGAAAATAATGGCTCCATCGGGATGCCCCAGGTCATCGTTAACAAGACTACGATAGATATCTGTGATCCTGGCATCATCCCATGGCGCATCGGAAACAAAGCGTTGCATCGCTCGGACTTTGCCGCCTTCCGTAGCAATGGCAATCGGCTCGATTGACTTGCGCTCGAGGTGGCTGAATTGACCGGTCATGTACCGATAGAAATTGTCACGGGATTCGCTGCGCTGAAAACACTCTGCGAAGTTCTCGTGGAACCCTTTGAGTTCGTAGGCCATATTTACTATATCATCGCGATCCAACTGAAATTGAGGCACTTGGTAGAGATAGTCCGATTGTCGAATATCTGGTAACATGGCTCCACCTCCTTGTAGGTGTTTTTATTTCACCATACCAGAAGGGCCTGACAAACATCAAGGTAAAATTGATTAAATTGCGTTGTAGGGTTAGTTACATCTTACCATGAGTGGGCCTCGCATTCACTATTATGTTCCTGTTATTAATCAAACTTCCCCATTGCCTGTGAAAAATCGCTTTTGATTTGCCGTGTGATATCAAGCAGTTAGCTTTCTCCAATTTTTCACTGCATCGTCTTGAAATTATTAAAATAAATATTTCTCCGAACTCGGTTCTGATTCGAATCACGGGCCTCGCTTGCCAGGATCTCGGGTCAGCCGGGTCTAAAAACGGGAAACTTCAGGTTGGATACATCCACGTCCCTAACCGGACATTACTGTGGAGATCCAGGACCCCGTCGATCTCCACCTCGACGGGCTCGCCGTCGTCGAACATTTCCTCATCCATTCCGCTCCCCTCGCCGCAGCATCGTCAGCGCCAGCCGGGCGGCCCGCTCCGAGGCCCCCGGCTCGCCGAGACGGCTTCTGACATCCGCCAGACCGCGCACCATGGCTGTCCGGTAGTCGTTATCGCGGAGCAGCCGCTGCAGCAGCCCGGCCAGGTGTTCCGGGTCGACCTGGTCCTGCAGCAGTTCCGGCACGACCTCGTCGCCGGCGATGAGATTGACGAGCGAAAAATGGTCGAGTTTGACCAGCAGGCGGCCGAGGCGATAGGTGAGCGGCGAAAAGCGGTAGGCAACGACCATCGGCACGCCGAGCAGCGCCAGTTCGAGCGTCACGGTGCCGGAGGCGGCCATTGCCAAATCACTGGCGGCCATCACTTCATAGCGTTCATCGGCAATGATCCTGACATCCAGATCGCCGGCTTCGGCCAGGCCGTTGGCGTCAAGATCACGGGAGCTGACGGTTGATGCCAGCGGCAGCAGGAACACCAGTTTCTCCCCGACGGATGCCTGCAGCAGTCGTGCCGCGCCGAGAAAGTGCGGCAGCAGGCAGGCGATCTCCCGTTTCCTGCTGCCGGGGAGGATGCAGATCCGCCGGCTCGTCAGGGCAATGCCGTGCCTGGCACAGAACTGCTCGGGCGTCATCGTCACGCTGACGGAGTCGAGCAGGGGATGGCCGACATAGTGGGCGTCAACCCCGCGCCGGCGGAAAAACTGTTCCTCGAACGGCAGGATGACCCCGACCTTGTCAACCCGATCGCCGATGGTCTTGACCCGGCCGCTGCGCCAGGCCCAGACCTGCGGGGTGATGTAGTAAAAGACGGGGATGCCGAGGCCTTTGGCTTTTTTGGCCAGCCACAGGTTGAAATCGGGGAGGTCGACGATGATCAGCAGGGCCGGCGGCCGGCGTTCGAGCCGGCGCCGCAGGGTTCGCTGGGCGGCAATGATATCGCCGAGATGGGAAAAGACCTCGGTCAGGCCGACGACCGCGACTCTCGCCGCGTCGAAGAGGATTTCCATGCCGGCGGCCGCCAGTTCCTCGCCGCCCATGCCGCAGAAGGCGAGGCCGGGATCCAGCCGCTGCATGGCCCGCAGCAGATTGGCGGCATGAAGATCGCCGGAGGCCTCGCCGGCGACGATCATCACCTCCGTCGTCATGGTTTTCGAAAGACCTCGGAGACCTTGCGGAAGACATCGAGATCCTGATGTTCCCGGATCTGCGCCATCACCTGCAGGGCCACATCGAGGGCCCGGCGCCCCTCATGTCCCGATACCTTGGGCCGGGTGCGGTGGCGGACATGGCCGATGAAGTGCTCGATCTCGCTGCGCAGGGCATCGCCGGCCGCAAACGTATGCACCTGGATATCCTGGCGCGGCATCCCCGACTCGAGGATCTCATCGGTCAGGGTGATGGTCATGAATTTTCGCTTGGCGAAATCGACGTTGATGTAGGACCCCGGCTGGAATATCCGCATCTTGCGGACATTGGTCCGCGAAATCCGGCTGGCGGTGACGTTGGCGGTCGCCCCGTTTTCAAAGATCAGCCTGGCGTTGGCGATGTCGGTGGTGGCGGTGACCACCGGCGCCCCGGCGGTATGGATGGACTGCAATGGCGACTGGATGATGTTGAGGATGATGTCGATATCATGGATCATCAGATCGAGGACGACGTCGACGTCGACCCCGCGGTTCTTGAAGGTGGAGAGGCGGTTGCTCTCGATGAAGACCGGCAGGGTCAGAAACGGCTCCATCGCCTCAATCGCCGGGTTGAAGCGTTCGAGGTGGCCGACCTGGAGGACCAGTCCCTTCTCGGCGCAGCGGCCGATCAGGTCGTCGGCCTCGGCCAGGGTGACGGTCATCGGCTTTTCGAGCAGGATGTCGACCCCGGCGGCGATGCAGTCCGAGGCGATCCGGTGGTGGAGACTGGTGGGCACGACAATCGATACCGCATCGATGTCCCGCAGCAGGGCCCGATGGTCGTCGTAGCTTGCACAGCTGCATTCCTCGGCGACCCGCTGGGCCTGCCGGGGATCGATATCGGCGATGCCGACGAGTTCCACCCCTTCCATCGACGCGTATTTCTGGGCGTGGAATCGGCCCAGATAGCCGACCCCGATCACACCTGCTCTGATCTTCTTCATTGCGTTGTTCATTGTTCCATCGTTATAGTTTTCGACCGGCGACGTCACGGCGTCAGTCAGGGGGGTTCGGCCGGAGTACAGGTCATTCAGGGGATACGGCGAAGGGTCAGATGCCGAGATAGGCCTTCTGGATATCGGTGTTTTTCAGGAGTTCTTCGGCCTTTCCGGCAAACACGATCCGGCCGTTTTCGATGACATAGCCCCGGTGGGCAATATGCAGCGCCTGGTTGGCATTCTGCTCGACCAGGAAAATGGTGGTCCGGTTTTCGGCGTTGATCTGTTTGATGATCTCGAAGATCTGTCTGATCACGAGCGGGGCCAGCCCCATCGACGGTTCATCGAGAAGCAGGAGCCGCGGCCGGGCCATCAAGGCCCGCGACATCGCCAGCATCTGCTGTTCGCCGCCGCTCAGCGTCCCCCCATCCTGGCCCCGCCGCTCGGCCAGGATCGGGAAAAGAGAAAAAACGTAGTCGATATCGCGTTTGATCTCCTTCTTGTCGTGGCGCAGAAAGGCCCCCATGTCGAGGTTTTCCTGCACCGTCAGCTCCGGGAAGATGTGGCGTCCCTCGGGGACCTGACAGATGCCCAGCCGCACGATCTCATCCGGTTCCTTGTGCTGGATCTCCTGGCCGTCGAAGAAAATTTTGCCGGAGCGGCTTGGCACGATGCCGGAGATCGTCATCAGGGTCGTGCTCTTCCCCGCCCCATTGGCGCCGATCAGGGTGATGATCTCCCCTTCGTTGATTTCGAGATCGATATCCTTGATGGCCAGGATATTGCCATACCCGGCCTGGATGTGTTCGAGTTTAAGCATCGACATCTTCACCTAAATACGCCTTGATAACGGCGGGGTTGGAACGGATTTCAGCAGGTTTTCCCTGGGCGATCTTCTTGCCGTAGTCCATCACGAAGATCCGGTCGGACAGGCTCATCACCAGCTTCATGTCATGTTCGATGAGGAGGATGGAGTGACCGTCGGTGGAGATCTCCTTGATCAACCGATCCAGGTCCTGCGTCTCCTGCGGGTTCATGCCGGCGGCCGGTTCGTCGAGGAGCAGGAGGAACGGCTCGGTCGCCAGGGCGCGGGCGATTTCGAGCCGCCGTTGGGCTCCGTACGGAAGATTCCTGGCGAATTCGTTGGCCAGATGGGCGAGGCCGACCTTGTCGAGGATGGCATAGCTCATCTCGACGATCTCCCGTTCTTCCCGCCGGGTCGCCGCATTGCGGAACACCGCCCCGAGGATGAAGGCCTTGGTACGGCAGTGGCGGCCGATCATGACATTTTCCAGCACCGTCATCTGGGAAAAGAGACGGATATTCTGAAACGTCCTGGCCAATCCCTTTTCCGTTACCTGGTTCGGTTTCAGCCCTTTCAGGCTGACACTCCTGGCGCTTCCCGGCGGGGTGAGGAGAATCTCACCCGCCGTCGGCGTGTAGATTCCGGTCAGGCAATTGAAAAAGGTCGTTTTTCCCGCCCCGTTCGGGCCGATGAGGGCGACGATCTCGCCGGCATGGACATCGAGATCAAGCCGGTTGAGGGCGCGAATCCCGCCGAAATCCATGGTCAAACCGCTGATCTGGAGAATTGGGGTAGCCATTAGTGTTGTATCGGGGGATGAAACTTTTTGTCGGAATGATAGGTTCGGCGGATGTTCGAGATCAGACCCCGCGGCCGGAACACCATCATCGCCACGAGGATGGCGCCGAAGGCGAGCATCCGGTATTCGGACAGGGCGCGCAGGTATTCGGGCAGGAGAATCAGGATGAGGGCACCGAGGATGACCCCGACGATGGAGCCCATGCCGCCGAGAACGACGATGGCCAGGATGATGGCGGATTCGAGAAAGGTGAAACTGGCGGGGTTGATAAAGGTCGTCTTGGCGGCGAAGACCACCCCGATGATCCCGGCCCAGAAGGCGCCCAGGGCGAAGGCGACCAGTTTGGTCCTGCGCTTGTCGATCCCCATCGCCTGACAGGCGATCTCATCTTCCCGCAGGGCGATCCAGGCCCGGCCCAGCCGCGAATCCTGGAGGCGGTTGACGATGAAGATCGTCACGATCATGAAGATGATCATCAGGTAGTAGAGATAGATGATCGCCGCATCGAGGCCCAGCTCGATACCGAACAGACCCGGGCGGGAGATGTTGGAGATGCCGCTCGGGCCCTTGGAAAATTCGCTCCAGTTTTCCAGGACCAGGCGGATGATTTCGCCGAAACCGAGGGTGACGATGGCCAGGTAATCGCCGCGCAGGCGCAGCACCGGGAAGCCGAGGAGGATGCCGAAGATGGCCGCCATTCCGCCGCCGATCGGCAGCACCGCCCAGAAGCCGAGATCGAAATGATGGTTGAGGAGCGCATAGGTATAGGCGCCGACCGCGTAGAAGGCGACATAGCCGAGATCGAGCAGACCGGCCATGCCGACGACGATATTCAAGCCCAGGCCGAGCACGACATACATCAGGGCGGTCGTCATGACATTGGTCTGGTAGGACGAGGAGAATTGCGGAAAGGCGATGGCCACGGCCAGCAGCAACGCGATCAACGTATACTTCTGCTTCGGCGATGCCAGGACGCGGTGGATGATCGATTCCTTTTCCTGTTCCGCCTCTTTCTCGACGGCAGCGTTTCCGGTCCGGTGCTGCATGATGATCTTGACCACGCAATAGATCACAAAGGTCCCGATCGCGACATAGATCGAATTTTCCCAGCGCCAACTGACGATTCGCTCAACTGGATCGACCTTGACGACCATGAGCGGAAAGGTCAGGAAGACGAACCACAGCGAGACGAGCAGGCCGTTTTTTATCTCTTTGAAACCCAGCATGTGTGCCACCGTCTCAGACTTTCTTGGTTTCCGCCTTGCCCAGCAGGCCGGACGGCTTGAAGATCAGGATGAGGACGAGCAGGGAGAAGGCGAAGACGTCTTCATAATCACTCGAAACATAGCCGGTAGCGAAACTTTCCGTCAACCCCAGCACCAGGCCGCCGAGGACCGCTCCGGGAATCGAGCCGATGCCGCCGAGGACCGCTGCGGTGAAGGCCTTGATCCCGGCCAGAAAGCCGATGTAGAAATTGATCTGGCCGATATGGGAGGCGATCAGCAGGCCGCCGATCGCCGCCAGTGCCGACCCGATGATAAAGGTGGCGGAGATGATCCGGTTGACGTTGATGCCGACGAGCATCGCCATAGTCCTGTCCTGCGAAGTGGCCCGCATCGCCTTGCCGACCTTGGTTCCCTTGATGGCCACCGTGAGGATGAGCATGATGACGGCGGTGGTGATCAGGATAACGATATCGGTGGAGCCGACGATGTGGGCGATCGGTTCCATAAAGGCGAACTCGGGGATCAATTCCGGAAACGGCAGGAAATTGGAGGTTTGGGCCAGTAGCACGTAATTCTGGAGAAAGATCGACATGCCGATGGCACTGATCAGCGGTGACAACCGAGGGGCGTGGCGCAGCGGCTTGTAGGCGATTTTCTCGACCGTATAGCCGTAGGCGCTCGACCAGATTACAGCTGCAAACCCTGCCAGGATCACGATCGCCAGCAGCGGGAAGCCATAGATCGACAGCACCGTGGCGACAATGAAGGCAGTGAATGCCCCGATCATGTAGATCTCGCCATGGGCGAAGTTGATCAGCCCGATTATGCCGTAGACCATCGTATAGCCCAGGGCGATCAGGGCGTAGATCGCGCCGCGGGTCAGACCGCCACAGAACAGTTCGATGAAATAGTCCATATCGGGTTCACAAAAAAGAACCTGAAGCAGACGGCGACAGAAAATCTGTTGTCTGCTTCAGGTATTGAAAATGACGAACAAAAAACTACTTCAGCTCGACAAACTTGCCATTCTGGACCTGGTACACGGAGAAGCCGATGCCGACGGCATCGCCCTTGTCGTCAAAATAGATAGTGCCCAGCGGGGTGTCGACTTTTTCGGTCTGCAACGCCTTCTTCAAGGCCGCCAGATCGGTCGACCCGGCCTTTTCGATGGCGTTGACCATCGCCAGGGCGGCGGTATAAGCATTTTCATAGAAGGCGCCGGCATCGGCGTTGAAGACCTTCTTGTGTTCGGCGAAGGCGGCCTTGGACAGGGGGTTGCCGGTCGTATCCTTCGGTCCCGAGGCATAGACCCCTTCGGCATCAGCGCCGGCGACCTTGATGAAGGTGTCATCCTTCACCCCGTCATCGGAGAGGAAATCGATCTTCAGTCTTTTCTTTTTCATCATGCCGACAATCTTCGCCGCCTCAGGATGATAGCCGCCGAATATGACGGCCTGGGCCCCGGACTTCTTGATTTTCTGGACGATGGCCGAGTAGTCGACCGCCCCCGGGGTCACGCCCTCGAACAAAACGACTTCGGCCTTGCCGGATTTCTCGACGAATGATTTGGCGAACTCGGCAAAACCCTTGCCGTAATCACCCTTGTCATGGATAACCGCGATCTTGGTGTGGCCGAGTTTGTTGAGAGCAAAGTCGACATCGACCTTGGCCTGCATGTCATCCGGGGCTATGGTGCGGAAGAAATTGGGGTACTCGCCGCTGTAGGTCAGTTCGGGATTGGTGGCCGATGGCGACATGACGAGGATGTTGGCGTTGGTGTAGATCGGCAGGGCTGACTTGGTGGCGCCGGAACAGATATGTCCGAGCACGACCTCGGCCCCCTGCGACACCAGCTTGGTGGCGGAATTGGTGGCAACCTCGGGCTTGCAGACGTCGTCTTCGACCAGCAGTTCGATCTTCTTGCCGTTGATTCCGCCCTTGGCGTTGACCTGGTCGATCACCAGTTTGGCGGCGTTGACCGTCGGCAGACCATAGGAGGCCAGGTCGCCGCTGTGCGCCCCGGCGACCCCGAATTTGATGGTGTCGCCTGCCATGCCGGCTACCGGGGCGGACAAGGCCAGCATCAGAACCGAAGCTGCTGCAAGGATTTTTTTGCTTCTCATCAGGTTCATTTTTCCTCCATCGGAAAGATTGAATTGGTGCCTCCCGCCTACACTAGAGCTCATTTCGAGAACGCGAAAAAGCGGGCTGAAACCAGTTAAAAATGATAGTAGTCTTTTACGCAGCATTGCGTAAAATTGGAAGTGAAAAATCTTGCTCATCACGCTTATCGTCAATCATTCCGACATTCGATGACACCATCGCCCCCCACCCTCTTCGCCATCGGCCGACCCTTCAGCCCGGTGTACAGTCTGCTGATGTCCGTGCGGCAGAATCTCTATCGCCGGAACATCCTCACCGTCCATCGCCTCGCCGTTCCCGTCATCTCGGTCGGCAACCTGACCCTGGGTGGAACCGGCAAGACCCCGACGGTCGCCTGGATCGCCCGGTTCCTTCATGCGGCAGGGCACCGCCCGGCAATCATCAGCCGCGGCTACGGCGGAACGGCCAAAGGCGCCGTCAATCTCGTATCCGACGGCAGCCAGGTGCTGCTCACCGCCGACCAGGCCGGTGACGAGCCGGCGATGCTCGCCCGGCAACTCCCAGGAATTGCGGTCCTGACAGGAAAAATCCGCCTCCATCCGTGCCGCCACGCGATCGAACGCCTCGGCAGCACGATCCTGATCCTCGATGACGGCTTTCAGCATCTCGCCATCGCCCGCGATATCGACCTGGTTCTGTTCAACGCCACCACCCTGGCCGGCAACAGCCGCGTGTTTCCCGGTGGTGAGTTGCGGGAACCGGTCTCCGCCCTGCACCGTTGCACCGCCTTTCTGCTGACCGGCGTCGACGACGGCAACGTAGGCCGGGCGGAGAGATTCGCCGCCCTGCTGAACAGCCGTTTTCCGGACAAACCGGTATTTTATTCCGCCATCGCCGGTGAACTCCCGGCACCGCCCAACCCGGAGTCGACGGCAGATTCGTTGCCGCCTTTCTTCGCCTTCTGCGCCATCGCCCACCCGGACCGGTTTTTCAACTCCCTGTACGGCATGAAATTACATGTCACCGGCAAGGCCTGGTTCAGGGATCATCATCGCTACAACCAGAACGATGTCGATGTCATCTGTCGACGGGCGAAGGCATCCGGGGCACGGGCCCTGATCACCACTGAAAAGGATCTGGTCAAACTGGAACCGCTGCAGGTGGCACTGCCGCTGTTGACGCTGAAAACCCGCTTCGAGACAGACGACTGCTTCCCCGATTATCTCTCGCGGACCCTGGGGATCACCCCCTCCCGAGAAGCGCGTCGGCTGGGTTGTATTCCTGAAACCGCGGCGGGTGGGGATTTCGAACCACAGTTCTTTGCGGTAGCTTTTCATGGGGTCTCCGACTGCATTCGCCTCCCTTTCGTCGTCGATCAGACCGAGGCCGCCCTGGTCAAGGCCTCGGACATTGCCGCCAACCGCTCTTCCGTCATCCTGATCGAGACGGGATAGACCAGGTTCCGGTTCATCAGGGCGGCCGATGCCGGCAAGGCCGCGGGATCGTAAACGACCCGTCGCCGGCCGTCCTGTCCGGTGAACGGCCAACCGCCGGCCGCCACCGACCGGCCGTGCAGCAGATGCTCCCACTGCGGATAGTAATGCCACGTGTTCTCGGCAAAATTTATCGCCCCGCAGCCTTTGTCCTTGAGCAGGGCATTGACCCGCCGGCAGTGCTCCTGATCCTGAAGGAAGAAGCTGAAGTGGGTGGCCGTATCGCCTTCGGGGTCGACCAGCTGCCGGAAGCCGACACCGGGAATCGCGGCGGCCGCCTCCCTGAGACGGGCCTTGTTCTTGCGCTGCTCGGTGAGCATCATATCGAGCTTGGCCAGTTGGGCCAGACCGATCGCCCCCTGGATCTCCATCATCCGGTAGTTGGTGCCGATGAACCGGCGCCCCTCGCCGCCCCTTCCCCCCGGGTTGACCACATGGTCATGGCCGTGATCGTGGTACTCCGACATGGTTCGCCACAGGGCCTCGTCGGCGGTGATGATCATCCCGCCCTCGCCGGTGGTCAGGGTCTTGACCGGATCAAATGAAAAGGTGCCGCATCGGCCGAAGGTGCCGAGATGCCGGCCCTGGATCCGGCCGCCGGCCGACTGGGCCGTATCCTCGAGGACCGGGATGGCATGGCTGTCGGCAATCTCGACGATCTCGGCGATACGCGCCTGGGCCCCGAGCATGTGGACCGGGACGATGCAGCGGGTCTTGGCATTGATTTTTTTCTTCAGGTCCGCCGGGTCCATATTCATGGTTGCATCGACCTCGGTGAACACCGGGATCGCCCCCAGTTCCAGAATCGCCTCCCAGGTGGCGACGAAGGTGAAGCCCTGGGTGATGACCTCATCTCCCGGGCCGACGCCGAGGGCGGCGAGGGCGACCTTCAGGGCCGCGGTCCCCGAGGTCACCGCCTGGGCATAGCCGGTGCCGCAATAGCCGGCAAATCTCTCCTCGAACTCCCTGACCTTGTAGACACCCCTGCGCTGCTCGGCGAACTCATAGCGAAACAGGACACCGGTATCGAGCACATCCTGTATCTGGCGTTTTTCCTCTTCACCGAAGACCTCGAATCCTGGCATATCTTCCTCTCTCTCTTGTCTGTATATTGAATGACGATCGCGGTCCCGACCCGGGGGACGAAGATGGTGGCGACGGGCTACAGCAACAGGCCGTTGTCGATCAGCCGCACCCTGCCGTTGATCTTCACCGCCAGGGCCATGACGCTGTCCTGATTGATTGTTGTGCCGGGGGCGAGGGACCACCGGTCAACGATGGTGACATAATCGACCTGACAGCCTTCGTGGGCGTTGATGAATGCAATGGCGCCGGCGATCAGATCGGCGACGGAGGTCGTGTTGCTCGAGTCCCGGACTGTGTCGCGGGCCTGGCCGATCGCCTGCGACAGGCACAGGGCCGTCTGCCTCTCCGCCGCCGTCAGATAGCTGTTTCTGGAACTCAGGGCCAGGCCGTCTTTTTCCCGGACGATCGGATGGCCGACGATCTCGATCTGGAAATTGAGGTCGCGGACCATGCGCCGGATGAGCGCCAGTTGCTGCAGGTCCTTTTCGCCGAAGACGGCGACATGGGGGGTCATCAAGTGAAACAGCTTGGTGACGATGGTCGCCACCCCATCGAAATGCCCCGGCCGGTCGGCGCCGCACAGCCCCAGGGAAATCCTGGTCAGCGATACCCTGGTCTGGAATTCCGGCTCGAACATCTCCTCCGCCACCGGGGCGAACAGGGCATCGACCCCCTCCTGTTCGGCCAGCCGGCGATCCCGGTCGAGGTCGCGCGGATAGGCGGCGAGGTCCTCACGCGGCCCGAACTGGATCGGATTGACGAAGAGACTGACAATAGTTCTCGTGCCGAGTGATCGCGCCAGCCGCATCAGCGACAGATGGCCCTCGTGGAACCATCCCATGGTCGGCACGAGGACGATGCGCCGGCCCTCTTCCCTCCAGCCGCCGGTTAGCCGGACGACCTCCTCGCTCTTTTCGATCAGTTTCACTGTTTGACCTTCAGACGTGCGATTTTATCTTCGATAACCCGTTTCCCTGGATCGGTCGGGCCCTTGTCGGCCAGGGTCGCGAGATAGGTCGTGAGGGTCTCGATGGCCTTGTCGGTATTTCCCCGGGTTTCGAGAATCCTCGCCACCCCGGTGGAGCCGATGGCCTGATAGCCGTCGATGTCCTTCAACTCCTGATAGGCGGCCGAGGCCTCGTCATACTCGTGGCCGGCCTCTTTGGCCTGGGCGAAGCCGAAGACCGTCAGGGCATAGAGCGGATCCGATGTGCCGAGATCGCTGCGGATGCGGTGGTACTGTTCGGCCGCCTCCTTGAACTTTGAACCGGCCATGGCGAGATGAGCCAGTTCGACTTCCGCCCAGCGGGCCGAGGTCGTTCCGGCGAATTCCGCCGCTACCGTCCTGAGGGCCTTCTCCTTGTCGTCGCCGGCCTTCTGCAGGGCGATGGTAAGGGCCGAAGTCGCCTGTTCGATCCGTTTCTGGCGATAGGAATCATAGAGGGCCAGGGCGACGACGGTGATCAGGACGGCGGCGACGATCACCTGGATCATCCGTTTGTTCCGGCGGATATAGCCGATGACGGCCGGCGGCAGATTGAAATGTTCCAGCAACCCTTCCACGTCGCCCATGGCGCTGGGTTCCACATGTTTCTTGTCGAAAACGCTTTCTCCGCCCATTCAGGATCTCCTTGCTCGTATCATTTCTCTCTGCGGTAAACTTCCCAAATCAAGCCGCAAAGTATAATATATGCCAAGGCTGCTGTCCATCCACAATCCCCCTTTCTCAGCGTCCAACCGCTGATCGACGATCTCCCCATGCCGATTCCCCATCCCGATGAAGTCCTGACCGTCACTCAGATTACCCAATCGATCAGGGAACTGCTCGAGGGCAATTACCGCTTTGTCCATATCCGGGGAGAGATTTCGAACCTCCGCATCCCCTATTCCGGCCACCGCTATTTTGTCCTCAAGGACAGCACCGCCCAGCTCAGGGCGGTGCTGTTCAAACAGCAGGAGCGCTACCTCGACCGGCCCATCGAGGATGGGCAGCAGGTGATCTGCCATGGCCGGATCTCGGTCTACGAGCAGCGCGGCGAGTATCAGCTGATCGTCGACAGTGTCGAACAGGCCGGTTCGGGGATGCTGCAGATCGCCTTCGAAGAGTTGAAAAACCGGCTCGCCAGCGAAGGCCTCTTCGATCCGGGCCGCAAACGGCCGATACCGGCATTCCCGGAGTCGATCGTGATGATCACTTCGCCGACCGGAGCCGCGATCCATGATTTTCTGACGGTCTGGCGCCGCCGCCGGTCGGTCGCCGCGATCCGTCTGCTGCCGGTCAGGGTCCAGGGCAGGGGCGCCGGCGAGGAGATCGCCCGGGCCATCGATACGGCCAACCGGCTGGTCGCCGCCGACCTCATCGTGCTCTGCCGGGGCGGCGGATCGATCGAGGATCTGTGGGCCTTCAACGAAGAATGCGTCGCCCGGGCCATCGTCCGCTCCTCGCTCCCGGTGGTTACCGGGATCGGTCATGAAATCGATTTCACCATTGCCGATTTCTGCGCCGACCTGCGGGCCCCGACCCCGACCGGCGCCGCCGAACGGATCATCCCCGACGGCACCGTCCTGCTCGAGAGGATCGCCGCCCTGCACCGCCGCCTGCGGCACTCGCTGGTTCGCCATCTCGCCGTCGAAGAACGGCGACTGGCCGCCTGCGGCAAGACGCTGGCGGCATTTCCGGACCATCTCGAACACCTGGCGCTCCAACTCGATCTCATTATCCATCGCTTCAGCCGGACCTCCGATGCGTTTCTCCGGACCAGGGAGCAGCGGCTGGCCCAGCTTCTCGCCCGTCTCGAGACCCAGACGCCGCTGCACCAGCTGCAGCTCAAGGGCCTGCGCCTGGAGCATCTGCAGCAACGGCTGGGGCGTAACATCGCCGCCATCCTGCACACCATGGAGTCCCGCCTTGCCGCGGCGGCGGCCCTGCTCCATTCCGTCAGCCCGCTGGCGACCCTGGCCCGGGGGTATGCGATCGTCAGGAAACAGGAGGCGACGACCAGGCAGCGGACGGTGCTCACCGACAGCGGCGAGGTGGCCCGGGGCGACAGGGTCGATGTCCTTCTCGCCCGGGGCGGCCTGTCCTGCGAGGTGCTGGCGACCACTCCGGCCACGACGTCGCCCGCTGCGGAAGAACGTCCTACACCCGGAAGTACGGCAGACGAACGGTGAAGGCCGTTCCCTTCCCTGGCTCCGATTGCACCTGGATCGTCCCCTTATGCTGGTCGTGGATGATGAAATAGGCAATCGACATGCCGAGGCCGGTGCCGAGACCAACCGGTTTGGTGGTGAAAAAGGGCTCGAATATCCGTTTCCTCGTCTTCTCATCCATGCCCGGCCCGTTGTCGGCTATTTCAACCGTCACCACCTGTTCGTCGGCCCTGATGGCGATCATCAGTCGCGGCGCATCGTCGACAAATTGCTTGTCGGCCAGGGCATAGGCGGCATTCTTGACGATATTGAGGAAAACCTGCTGGATGTTGGTCGCCTCGCAGGGCACCAGCGGGATCTCCCCATCGTAGTGTCGGACGATCTCGATCCGGCGGAAGTCATAGCGCTTCTTCAGATCATAGTCATTCATCGCCAGCTCCAGTGCAGCATCCATCAGTCTGCCGATTTCCTGACTGGAAAAACTCGCGTCGCTCTTGCGGCTGAACGACAGCATGTTGAGGACCAGCTGGGCGGCACGCTTGGCCGAATCATTGATCGCATGGCACATCTCGTCGATCCCCCTGGCCTTGAGATAGGCCTCGACATCCTCCATCCGGATGCCGAGCGAGGCCGCAACCTCGTTGTTTTTTGCGCAACTCCGGCGACAACCGGTTCTGCACCACCTGGAGATTCTGGAGGATGCCGGCCAGCGGATTGTTGATCTCATGGGCCAACCCGGCCGCCAGCCCGCCGACCGACAGCATCTTTTCCGACTGGATCATCAGCTCTTCGGTCCGCACCCTCTCCGTCACGTCATCGATTCGGATGACGGCGCCGGTGACGTGCTCGGCGACCAGCGGATAGACGGTGATCGTGGCGTAGCGGGTTTCCCCGTCCTGGGCATAAGGGACGTTGCGCTCCTCATTGGGTCTTGGGCCACGCCTCTCCATTGCGCTCCAGGAACGACTGGTAGGAAACGATCGATCGGTCATTGTTCAGGAAGGCGATATACCCTCGCTCGCTGCGGGTGATCTCGAGCATCCTGGCCAGGGTGAAATCGCTGATCTCCTTCTGCGAGGCCTCCGTCATCGTCGAAATCCTGAGCAGCGTGTCGAGCCTGATCTTGTCGGCCTGGATCAGGTGTTCCTTTTCGATCTTCTCGTCAACCATCCGGTTGGCGAACTCGCCGAGGGCGGCAAATTCCGCATACTGGACATCGTCCTCGTCGAACTTGATTTTGCGGTCGGCCGCATCCTTGAAAAAATCGGTAAAGAGACTGATGCCGTGTTTTATCTTCAGCGAATGGAAATACGTAACGATCCCGACGACGGTGATGGTCAGGAGAAACAGGAACAGAAAGACGGCGACTTCCCGGTAGACGATCTTCAAATGTCTGCTGCTTTCCCGCTGGATCGTCTCTTCCATCTCATCCATGTCGATGCTGGTGACAAATACCCAGTTCCAGGGGGGATACGCCTTGACGTAGCTCATTCTCGCCACATCCTCGGTCGTGCCGGACCTGTGTCGTACATATTCGATAAACCCGCCGTTGACGCCTCTCTGGGCCATGGCCCGCAGCTGTCGGCCGAAGGGGGTGTCGTGGGCATCGACGAGCGTCGATACCTTGCGACCGCTCCGCATTTCTTCAAAGTCGATCAAGGTCACGCCTTCGGCACTGAAGCAGGCAACCGAACCGTTCTTGCCGAAATGGATTTTTTTCAGCCGACCGAGGACATCTTCCTTCACCTGCGCCTGCATGTCGTCCTCGTAGATTCCGGTGCCGATGAACCAGTTGAACGGTTCGAAGGATCTGACAATCGAGACCTTGGGGTAATTTCTGCCGTCGACCTCCGGTTTCGGCCACAGATATCTGTATATTCCGGCGCCCCGTTCGCTGACGATATCGATCATATCCTTGAAGACATAGGCCCCGTTCGCGTCCCTGAATGATAGCGTTGGCGGATGCTGTCAAGGGCAAACCGGTAACTCAGAATATCGAGGTCAATTGCACCATATCGAGCCCCTGGTGGTCCTCGGGGCCGAATTCGAGGACCACAGTCCGCCGAGTTCGAAGCGACCGACCTCCTCCATTGTCCGGATGAAACTTTCTCTCGTCAGAACACCTTTCACCTCTCTGACAACAGCGCAGAAGAGGCGGCCGGCGATATACCCTTCGAACGAGGTGAATTCCGGAGAGGCATCGTGTTGGTAGGTATCCATGGCCGCGACATATTCTCTGACCAGAGGGATCCGGTTGTCCCACGGAAAGGGGACGACCTGGGAAATGATGACATTGCCGCCGAAGGTGCCAAGTGTTTTCTGCAGGACGGAGGAGCCGACAAAGGAGATGTTGCTGAAAAGGATGTTTTCCCCATGGCGAAGTTTGCTCAGCTTGATGAATTCAGCGCAGGCGGTATAGGTCCCCACCAGCAGAACGGCCTGCGGATCGGCCCTGTAGATGTCGTTCATCCCGCCCAGCACGGCGACGGTGTTACGTTCGTAGGTCCCGGTGGACACGAGTTTCAGGCCGCGCCGGGCAAGCGCGATCCGGGCGCCGTCGAGGCCGGACCTGCCATAGCTGTCGTTCTGGTAGAAACAGGCGATGCGGCTGAGCTTCAGGCGGTCGACGAAATGCGAGACGACCTTCTCCATTTCCTGGTAATAGCTGCCGCGGATATTGACGACATATTTCCTGAAAGGGGTGCGGAGGAACTCCGCTCCGGTGTGGGGGGCGAAAAAGGGGACATTCCGCTGTTCGGTCAAGGCGAGGACCGCCTCGGAGGTTGGCGTCCCCAATTCTCCGATTATCAGGAAAACGTTGTTTTTTCTATCAGATGGCGGGTGTTGGCGACGGCCCGGTACGGTTCATAGCCATCATCGATGGTCAACAGGACGATCTCCCGGCCGTTGACCCCGCCCTGCTGGTTGGCCTCCGCAAATGCGGCGAGCAGCCCGCTCCGCAACTCGATTCCAAGATACCTTGACGGGCCGGTCAGGGCGCAGGATTGGCCGAGGATAATGGGCTCCTTCTCTGCCGGGCCATACGCCGGGGCCGGGAGCACCAGGACGATCAGGATCAGAACTATGCTGGCGAAAAGGGGTGGACGTGTCATCGTATGCCCTGGCGACAAAATTCCGGCGGCCGTCAGCGGTCGCCGGCGAGGGACATCCGCTCCAGCCGTTCTGCCGGCAGCGGATACGGTCCCTGACAGGCTGGAAGGATACCGGTTTCTCCGCCATTATTCCACTGCATCTTCGCCGTTGGTAAAAAACGGTGGTTTCAGGATGGATCGTCGGATCGACCATTCTGCAGCCGTCACCCGCCCGTCCCGAGCGCCTCCGCCTGCTCCACCGTCAGGGTGATCGCGCCGTAATCCTGCTCGACGGTGCCGGCCAGGACATAGGCCCGACCGCTCTGCAGCAGGTGGGCGCAACGGCGATAGACCGGCGGGAAGAAGGTGGCCTCGACGATGCCGGTCTCATCCTCGAAGGTCAGGAACTCCATGGCCTCGCCGCTCTTCGTCGCCACCAGCTTGCCGGTCAGCAGCCAGACGGCGCAGCGCACCCGGCGATTGACGCATTCGCCGAGCCGGGCGACCTTGACCAGGCCCGGCGGCACCCGGCCGATCAGGGTCACCGGGTGATCGCTGCAGAGAAAACCGAGCACCGCGTACTCGCGGCGCAGCAGCGTCGTACGGTCCGGCGGCGGCAGCGGCGGCGGTTCGGGCAGCACGGCCGGAAAAAGCGAGGCCGCCTTTGCCGTCTCGCGCAGGCGCAGGAAGACGGCCCATTGCCAGAGCAGGGCGGTGCGGTTGCCCCCCGGATCCAGGCTGTCCATCGCCCCGGCATGGATCAGGGCCCGGGCCTCGTCGTCGGCCGGCCGGACCCGGTGCCAGAAATCAACGGCAGCGACGAATTTTCCCTGCTGCCGAGCCACCAGCAGCCGGTCGAGACAGGCGGCGGAGAGCCCGGCGACCGACTGCAGGCCGACCCGCAGCGATCCAGGCCGTCCCTGCCACCGGCGGTCGCCGGCGTTGACATCGGGCGGCAGGACCGTAAGCCCCAGCCGTTTGGCCTCGGAGACATAGGCAAAGGTCGAATAGTAGCCGCCCTGGTTGGAGATCACCGCCGCCATGAACTCGGCCGGGTGGTGGCGCTTGAGATAGGCCGCCTGGAACGAGACCCGGGCGTAGGAGGCGGAGTGGGGCTTGCAGAAGGAGTAGCCGTCGAAACTCAGCATCATCCGCCAGACCCGGTCGATATCGGCCTCGGCGACCCCCCGCCGGCGACAGCCGTCGTGGAAACGCCGGTGGTAGTCCTGCAGCTGCAGGACCTTGTCCTTCTTCGCCATCACCTTGCGCAGGCCGTCGGCATCGGCATGACTGAAACCGGCCAGGGCCACCGCCACCCGCGACACGTCCTCCTGGTAGACCATCAGGCCGTAGGTCTCGTCGAGGATGTCGCCGACCGCCGGATGCAGCGGCTGCCAGCTGCCGCCATGCAGCCGCCGGACGTATTCACGAACGAACTCGTTGGCGGCCGGACGGATGATCGACGACTGGATCACCAGCTGCTCGAAGTCGCCGCTGCCGGCCTTCCGCTCCAACAGGCGCATGGCCGGGCTCTCGATGTAGAAACAGCCCATGGTCCGGCCGGAGGCGACGGCCTCCCTGGTCGGCCGATCGTCTTCCGGGTTCCAGCCGGACTCGGCCAGCGGCGTCCCGCCCTGCCGTACCGCCGCGATACAGTCGCGGATGACGCCGAGGCTGCGGTTGCCGAGGATGTCGATCTTGACCAGTCCCGCCTCCTCGGCGCCGTCCTTGTCCCACTGGATGATCGGCACCCTGATCGGCATCTTTTTGACGGCGTATTCGATCGGGACATAGTCGGTGATCGGTCCGGGGGTGATGATTACCCCGCCGGAATGGACCGACAGATGGCGCGGCAGGCCGATCAACCGGGTTGCCAGGCGGAGGATCGCCGGCCAGGGGGCGGAGAAGTCCTGGTCGGCCAGCGACGGCAGGCCCTGCAACCGCTCTTGCAGCCCATCGCCGTCGCCGCGGGAGAGCCAGGGCAGGCGGCGGGTCAGCCGCGCGATCTCGCCCTCCGGGAGGCCGAAGACCTTGGCGGTCTCGCGGATCGCCATCCGCGGCTGAAAGCGGATATGGTTGCAGACCATCGCCGCCTGGCCGGCGTGGTCGCCCAGGATGTCGGCCAGGACCTCATCGCGCTCGTCCCAGGCGAAATCGATGTCGATGTCCGGGGGGTCGCGGCGGCCGGGGTTGAGAAAACGCTCGAAATAGAGGTTGTAGCGGATCGGGCAGACGTTGGTGATGTCGAGGCAGTAGGCGACCAGCGAGGCGGCGCCCGAACCGCGGCCGCAGATCCGCCGTTTGTGGCGGCGGCCGTCCGCCCCCTTGCGGTGGACGATGTCGCGGACGACCAGAAAATAGGCGGAATAGCCCATCGTCGCGATGATCCGCAGTTCATGCTCGAGCCGGTCGACCACCGTCTCGCCGAGGTCGTCGCCGTAGCGGCGGCGGGCCCCGGCGTAGGCTCTGCGCCGCAGCACCTGGACAGCCTCCCCTTCCCCGCCCCGGCGCCAGGGCGGCATGACGATGCCGAAGGCCGGACCGGTGAAGGCGCAGCGCTCGGCCACCGCCAGCGTCGCTTCCACCACCTCCGGCCACACGGCGAAGCGGCGGCGGTACACCTCCGGCCCGCACAGCGGGTGGACCCCGGCCGGAGACTCCAGGGTTTCCAGGCGACTGAGGGTGGTAGTGCCGGCGATCGCCCGCAGCAGACGATAGAGGTCGCGCTGCTCTTCACCGGCGAGCCGGCTGGCCGGGGTGGCGACGGCGACAACGCCCCGGCTTCCGGCCCAGTTTCTGAGCCGGCGGCCGGCTTCGGTCGGCTGCGGGCCGAGATCGGCGACCGGCGCCAGCCCTCGTTCCCACAATTCGTCGAGCAGCGGCAGATGATCGCCGAGGATGGTCAGCCCCTCGCTGCCATCGGCCAGCGCCGCCGCGAGATCAAAGCCGGCCGGGTCGTGGCGCCGGCTCAGCAACCGGCAGAGGCTGGCATAACCGGCCTCGTCCTCGACCAGGCAGGTGGCCCGGCGCATGGTGCCGGGCTCGGAGATCTCGGCGCCGACCACCGGCCGCAACCCCTCCCGCCGGCAGGCGGCGAGAAAAGGCCACAGGCCGTAGAGGTTGTCGCCGTCGGTCAGCGCCAGGCCCGGATAGCCGTGCTGCCGGGCCTGACGGCAGAGGGTCGCCGGCGGCGCGGTGCCTTCGAGCAGGGAGTAGGAGGAACGGACCCGGAGAGGAAACATGGCGCGGTCTCAGGCGGCCTCGCCGGTTGCCGCCGGCAAGGGGGACAACCGCTGCCGGCCGGTGGCGATCAGGGCCTGGCCGTAACGGCTGCGGATGGTGTCCATGGCCGCCAGCAGCCCGGCCTGCCGCCGTTCCCGACCGTGGGTCTCGGCAAAGAGCGGCAGCTGCGGTGATTGCCGGCACAGATCGTCGCAGACCAGGCGGCAGCTGCGCAGCCGCCCCCGCCGCAGCCAGGCCCGGGCCAGGGCCTGGTCGGCCAGTTGTTGCAGCTGAAAATCATTGGCGGTGCGCCGCCGGCCGGAGGCCGAACGGACCACCTGGAGGCCGTCGGCATAGCCGACCCGGACGCCGACCCGGCGCGCCTCCTGCCGCCGCTGCCGCAGCTCCATCCCGGCCCGGCTGATCAGGTCGGCCACCGCCGCCTCCACCTCCTGCCGGTCATTGGTATCGCCGGCAAAGACATGCTCGAAAACGACAGCCTCCTTTTCCGCCCCGGTCTGCACCGGGGCGGTGTCGATGCCGCGGCTGGCATCGTACAGATAGTCGCTGCGGCGGCCGAACGGCACCAGCAGCTGGCCCCGGCTGAGGCCGGCCAGCTGGCCGACGGTGAAGATCCGGAACTCGCCCAGCCGCCGCAGTTCCCCAGGCGCCAGCCCCGGCAGCAGGGACACCGGCAGGGGGGCGAGGAAATCGGTCTCGTCGCCGGCACTGACGATGTACTCGCCGACCGGCTTGACCAGCCGCGAGGCGACCTTGGCCACCAGCTTGCTGGTCGCCAGGGTCCAGATCGGGTTGAAGCCGAGCTGCCGCCGCACCTCCCTCCGCAGCCGCAGGCCGACATCCATCGCCGGCCCGAACAGGCGATGGGTGCCGGTGAGGTCGACGAAGACATGGCCATCCTCGAGGCCGTGCTCCAGCCGTGGCGAATAGCTCCGCACCTGCCGCAGGAAGTCGTCCATCGCCCGGCGGTACAGCTCCGGCCGCGGCGGCCGGACCTCGGCCCCACGGCAGACCCGGGCCGCCTGCGACAGCGCCATCCCCTTGCGGACCCCGGCTCGATAGGCCTCCTCGCTCATATCGTAGACCGTCGCCCGCGAGGTGCCGGGCGGGGCGATGATCAGCGGCCGCCCCCGCCGCGGCGCCTCGGCCGCCTGCTCGACGGCGACGGCGAAATCGGTGACGTTGAGGTGGAGGATCGCACGTTCCCGGGACATCGCCCCTCTCCCTCAGGCGCTCGCCCCGCCCAGGATCTCGACCAGCAACCGGGCGTTGCGCGGTGCCTGGGCCCGGACATGGTTATTGAAGAAGACCACCCCCCGCTCCGCCCGGGCCGCCATCGGCCGCAGGATCGCATCGCTCCACTGCCGCAGCTCGGCGGCGCTGTAGTCGTAATCGAATTTCTTCTGCATGTTGCCGGAGCGCCAGCCGACGCCGTTGCGCCCATGGAGGCGGACATAGAGCAATTGCGGGTTGGTGACCACATCGAGCAGTGGAAACAAGCCGGGCAGCGACGGGGCGTCGACGGTCACCAGGCTCACCGCCCGCCGCTCGAGCTCGGCGAAGACCCGATCGACGGCCCAGGAACCGTGACGGAACTCCACCGCCACCGGCAGACCCTGCAGACCGTCGAGGAGGGCGGCGAGATGGCGGCGGTTGTCGGGGCTGCGCTCGAAATCCGGCGGCAGCTGGATCAGAACGGCAAGCAGACGACTCCCGAGCGGGGCGATGCCGCGGCGGAACTGCTGCAACTGCTCGCGCCAGTCCTGCTCCCGTTCGTGGGTGATGGTCCGGGTCAGCTTGGCGGCAAAGCGCAGGTGCGGCGGGGCCTTGTCGACCATCCGGGCGATCGCCTCGGCCCGGGCCATCTGGTACCAGGTGTAGTTGAGCTCGACCACCGAGAACGAGCGGCCATAGAGCGGCAGCATCGCCGCGGTCCTGGTGCCGGGCGGATAGAAGCCGCTGTCGGCCCATTCGGTATAGGAATAGCCGCAGGTGCCGACGGCGATGCGGCAGCCCCTGCCCTGGCCGGCGCCGTCGGTTTCGCCTACGGTCAGTATCGCCGGCGGCCCGTTCATGCCACCCGCTGCCCCGTCTCGAAGATGCCGCCGGGGCCCCGGATCACCCCGACCACCCTGCCCTGCACCAGCACCTCGCCGAACGGGTAGCGCATCACCGGGAACTCGGGATTCTCCGGCCGCAGTTCGATATGGTCGGCCTGAAGAAAGAAGCGCTTGACCGTCGCCTCCTCCCCCTGGATCAGCACCGCCACGATCTCACCGTTGGCGGCGTACTGGCGGGGCTCGCAGATCGCCAGGTCGCCGTCGAGGATGGCGGCGCCCTGCATCGACCGACCCCTGACCCGCAGGCAGAACAGGTTGTCGCCGGGGAAGAGGCGGCGGTCGACGAGCACCGAACCGTCCCATTCCTGCTGGGCGTACATCGGCAGACCGGCGGTGATCTGGCCGATGATCGGCAGTTCCCGGCTGCGGTCGTCCCGCCGCCGGCGCTCCTGCCCGGCCACGAGGCGGATCGACCGGCTGTAGCGGCCGTCGCGTTCGACCACCCCCTTTTTCTCCAGCAGCCCGA
This sequence comes from Desulfoprunum sp., assembly GCF_053613775.1. Classification (NCBI taxonomy): domain Bacteria; kingdom Pseudomonadati; phylum Thermodesulfobacteriota; class Desulfobulbia; order Desulfobulbales; family Desulfobulbaceae; genus Desulfoprunum; species Desulfoprunum sp. The sequence goes on along the minus strand of NZ_JBSHXH010000004.1, from coordinate 494,733 downwards.
GCAACTGGGCCACCGCCGTGTGGCTGACCCCCATGTCGGCCGCGGTCTGCCGCAGGCTCGGGGTCCTCCCGTCCCGGGCAAGGCACTCGGCCAGATAATCGTACAGCCGTTTCTGGGTTCCGCTCAGCTCCATCATCCCCCTCCAATGTATATGGACATTTGCTGTAAATGTACATGTACAGCAGGATTTGTCAATATACATTTTTACATCCGGCATGGGGCGCCCGGACGGGATTGCAGCATCACGACGGGCAGAAAGGGGCGAGGGAGGGGGCGGGAAAAACAGGGACCGCCGTCCCGCCCCGATCGAGGGACGGAACGGCGGGGTACAGGCGGGATTACAGCAGTTCGAGACCGGAGAAGAAGTAGCCGATCTCGAAGGCGGCGGTATCGGGGGCGTCCGAGCCGTGGGTGGCGTTCTCGCCGACGGAGGAGCCGAACTGGCGGCGCAGCGTCCCTTCGGCGGCCTCGGCCGGATTGGTGGCGCCCATCAGGTCGCGCCACTTCTTGATCGCGCCCTCGGCCTGGAGGACCATGACGATGCAGGGGCCGCTGCTCATGAATTCGGTCAGTTCGCCGAAGAACGGCCGGCTCCTGTGGACGTAATAGAAGCCCTCGGCCTCGATCTTGCTCAGGTAGAGCTTCTTCAGGCCGACCACGGTGAACCCCTCTTCATAGATCCGGCTCAGGATCTTTCCGGCATGACCGGCGGCGAAGGCGTCCGGCTTGATGATCGCAAATGTTCGTTCCATACGTGTATATCCTCTCGGCAATGGGTGAGTAGTGAAAAAACCGGCTCATCAGTAGCATCACGCCGGCAAAAAGTCAAGGACCGGCGCGGCCGCCCGTCAGGCCATCTTCAGCAGGGCGTTGACGATGGCGGCGGCAATCGGGCTGCCGCCCCGCCGGCCGAGGACGGTGATCGCCGGGAGGCCGGCGGCCACCAGCAGGTCCTTCGATTCGGCGGCGTTGACGAATCCGACCGGGACGCCGACGATCAGGTCGGGGGCGAAAGTCCCCCGCTGCACCAGGGCGATGGCCGCCAGCAGGGCCGTCGGGGCGTTGCCGACGGCGACGATGCCGACGTTGTCGCCGCTCGCCATCTCCAGCGCGGTCTCGGACCGGGTGCGGCCGGTCGCCCGGGCCCGTCGTGCCACCTCCTCGTCGCCGACCCGGCAGATCACCCGGCCGCCGAAGGCGGTCTGCAGCTTGCTGCCGATGCCTGCCGCCACCATGCCGACATCGGCGTAGAGATTGCGGCCGGCGCGGATGGCGGCGAGGCCGCGATCGATCGCCTGCGGGTGGAACCGGATGCTGTCGGTCAGGGAAAAATCACCGGTGGCGTGGATCACCCGTTGCAGGATGGCGAATTCCCGGGCGTCGAAGTCCCCGGGTCGCCTCCCGGTGCGAGCGAAAAACTCCTCCTCGATGATGCGGAAGCTCTCCCGCTCGATGTCCTCCGGTCGGATATCCTGGATCATGTCCTTTCTTCCCTCCTGGTCTGCATGCTGAGTGCATGGCGAAAAAAATGGTCCACATTGCCGACCGTCCGGCCGAAGTGGAGGTGGACGTAGCTGCCGATGGCGTTGTGCCGGGCGTACCCCTCCTGCCGGCCGTCGTCGAGGGCGTAGAGGCATTCGAGTGCCGGGGCCTCTCCAATCGGTTCCGAATAGTGGAATTCGTGACCGTAGAGCGTATCGCCCTGGCGGCCGAGCAGACAGTCGCGCCGCAACCGCACCCGGCGGTAGCCGAGCCGGCTGAACCGGGGCCGCATGATCATCTGCAGCGGGAAGACCCCGACCATCGGATGCACCCGGCCCTCGGTATCGGCCAGTTCCTCGGCCATGTACATCAGGCCGCCGCACTCGCAGTAGAGCGGGCCGCCGTCCTCGACCCACTGCCGCAGCGCCGTCCGCAGCGAGGTGTTGGCGGTCAGCGCCGCCGCATGCAGTTCGGGATAGCCGCCGCCGATATAGACGGCGGCCGTGGCCGGCGGCAGCGCCGCGTCGGCCAGCGGACTGAAGGGCACGATATCGAAGCCGGCGGCGGCCAGCATCGCCAGATTTTCCTGATAGTAGAAGCAGAAGGCGGCATCGCGGGCGACCGCCAGGCGCAGCCGCGGCTGCACGGGTCGGACCGGGGGCGGAACCTGGCGGGGCGGTGGCAGCGGCTGGACGGTCGCGGCCAAGAGCGCCGGGATGTCGATATGGTCCTCGACCGCCGCCGCCAGCCGATCAAGCTGGCCCGCCGACAGCGGGTTCTCCTCGCCCATGTGCAGGCCGAGATGGCGCTCCGGCATCATGAACTGCTGCTCGCGCGGAAAGGCGCCGAGCAACGGGGTGGCGCAGGATTGAGCCAGGGCGTCGCGGATCAGCGCGACATGCCGCGCCGACCCGATCTGGTTGAGCACCACCCCGCACAGATGGATTCGCGGGTCATAGACCTCGAAGCCCTTGACCACCGCGGCCACGCTCTCGGCGGCCGAGCGGGCGTCGACGACCAGCAGCACCGGCAGATCGAGGACCCGGGCCAGGGCGGCGGTGCTGGCCTCGCCGCCGTCGAACAGCCCCATCACCCCTTCGACCAGGCGGACGTCGGCCTCAACCGCGGCTCGGGCGAAGATCCGGCGGCAGCACTCCTCCCCCATCATGAACAGATCGAGATTGTGCGATACCCGGTCGACCACCATCGTGTGCAGGGTCGGGTCGATGAAGTCCGGGCCGCACTTGAACGGCTGCACCGCCAGCCCCCGCCGGACCAGGGCGGCCAGCAGCCCGAGGCTGAGCAGGGTCTTGCCGGAGCCGCTCTTGGTGGCGGCGATGACGAAGGCCGATCGCTCTTGCATTCATCCCTCCATGATCACTGCACTGCATCCCAGCAGGAAGATGGCAAACAGCAGGGCGCCGAGGTACATCAGCCGGTTGGTGCGGAGGATGTCTTCGGCGTCGATGGCCCGCCGGTCGTCGCCCAGCCAGGGCTTGTCGACGATCGTGCCGAAGTAGACCGACGGCCCGCCGAGGCGGACGCCCAGCGCCCCGGCCACTGTCGCCTCGGGATGGCCGGAGTTGGGACTGGCATGGCGCAACCGGTCACGGCGGCAGATCCTGAGCGCCGCCCGCCAGTCCAGCCGCTGGATGGCGGCGGCGAGGACAAGAAAGACCGGGGTCAGGCGGGCCGGCAGGAAATTGGCCAGGTCGTCGAGCCGGGCCGCGGTCCGGCCGAACTGCAGATATTTTTCGTTTTTGTAGCCGAACATCGAGTCCATGGTGTTGACCGCCTTGTACAGCAGCGCCCCGATCGCGGTCAGGACGATGGGACTGGCGCTCCCCGGCACGGCCAGCAGGCTGGCGCCGATCCCCCAGAACAGCGGCGCGGTGACCCCGTCGACCGCATTCTCGGCCACCGTCTCGACCGCCGCCCGGCATACCCCCTGCCGGTCGAGTTGGGTCGTGTCGCGACCGACGATCATCGCCACCGCCTGCCGCGCCCCGTCGAGGTCGTCGGCGATCAGGCGGCGATAGACCGTCTGGCTGTGGCCGGCCAGGTCATGGGCGGCGACCGAGGTGTAGAACAGGAAGACCGCCACGATATCGGCCACAAGCGGCGACACGACGGCGCAGGCCCATAGCGCCAGCGCCAGGGTCAGCCCGGTGGCCAGCAGGACCGCGGCCACCGTCAAGGCCCCGGCCATGGCCGGACCGGCAATTGCCGAGCGGGTTTGCTCTTCAGTAAAAGTGCACAACCGGCCGATCAGCCGCACCGGATGGGGCAGGAAGCGCGGGTCGCCGAACACAAAATCGCCGGCAATGGCAGTCAGGACCTGGAGGGTATACATCGTTATCGAAATCGCATTGGTTGAGGCGCTACAATCGCAGCAGGGCGTAGATCCGGTCCATGTCGAGACTGGCGCGGACCCGCGCCGCCAGCCGGTCGAACGCCGCCTCGAGATTGTAGGGGGCGAGGATGGTCTGCTTGGCCGGCAGTCCCTTGCGCTCCAGCAGGCGATCGATGAAATGGCGGCGGAACCGGTCCTCGTCGAAGATGCCGTGCAGATAGCAGCCCCAGATCCGGCCGTCGTTGCCCGTCGCCCCGCAGCCGCTGCCGTCGTCGAACCTCAGCGCCGGCGGCAGCGGCCCGGTGGAGATACCGTGATGGATCTCGTAGCCGGCAACCGGCAGCGCCGAGGCGATATGGGTCCCGGTCCGCCGCAGCAGGGTCTTGTCCCCCTTCAGCTCGGTGACGGTATCGAGCAGGCCGAGGCCGGCCACCGTCTCCCCGGCCGGCGATTCCAGCCCCAGCGGATCGGCGATCTCCCGGCCGAGGAGCTGGTAGCCGCCGCAGATGCCGACAATGGCGCAGCCCTTGCCGGCCAACGCGGCGATCCTGGCGGCGAAGCCGGAATCGCGGAGGAAGCGGAGATCGCCGATGACGTTTTTCGATCCCGGCAGGATCAGGGCGTCGGGGGTACCGAGGTCGTCGACCCGGGACACGACCCGCAGGTGGACATCGGGCTCGGCCAGGAACGGTTCGACATCGGTGAAGTTGGAGATATGCGGCAGACTGATGACGGCGATGTCGACATGCGGTTGCCCCGGTTGCGGCCGCCGGTAGATCCCTGCCTTGAACGACACCGAGTCCTCCTCGGGCAGATCGAGATCGTGAAAATAGGGCACGACCCCGAAGACCTCGCGACCGGTGTAGTCGCGGACATAGTCATGGGCTGCGGCCAGCAGCGAGGCCTGGCCGCGGAAGCGGTTAACGACGAAGCCGGCGATCAGGCGCCGCTCCCACTCGGCCAGCACCTCCATGGTGCCGACGAAGGAGGCGTAGATGCCGCCGCGGTCGATGTCGCCGACCAGCAGGACCGGGCTGCCGGCATAGGCGGCCATCCGCATGTTGACGATGTCGTGGCGCTTGAGGTTGACCTCGCCCGGCGAGCCGGCGCCCTCGAGGACGATCGCCTGGTACTCGCTGGCCAGGCTGTCGTAGCAGGCGGTGGCGGCGGCCCAGGCCTCGTCTTTGTAGGCGTGGTACTGCCCGACCGACATGTTGCGCACCGGCCGGCCGCGGACGATGACCTGGCTGCCGGTGTCGGAACTGGGCTTGAGCAGAATCGGGTTCATCCGCACGTCGGGGTCGAGGCGGGCGGCCTGGGCCTGGACCACCTGGGCCCGGCCCATCTCCTCGCCCTGCAGGGTGACGAAGGAGTTGAGCGACATGTTCTGGGCCTTGAACGGCGCCACCCGCACCCCGTCCTGCAGCAGGATCCGGCACAGGGCGGCGGTCAGCACCGATTTGCCGGCGTTCGACGAGGTGCCCTGGAACATCAGGGAGGCGGTCTTCCTGGCCGGCAAGGTGGCAGTCCTGTTTCCCAGGATCTCGCCGAGGGTGGCGATCAGCCGGGCATTTTCCGCCGCGGTCCGCACCGCCACCCGGGCGTAGCTGGAATCGAGGCCGGTGTAGTTGTCGCAGCGACGGATCAGGATGCCCTTGGCCGCCAACGCCCCGGCCAACCGCACCGCGTCGGTGCCGCCGGTCAGGCGGAGGAAGAGGTAGTTGGCGGCACCGGCAAAGACCTGGATCTGGTCGAAGCCGGCCAGTCCCCGGGCCAGGCCATCGCGCAGGGTGAGGCAGGCCTGCCGCGATTGTTCCTGGTACTCCCGGTCCCGCAGCGCCCGGGCGCCGATGACCTGGGCCAGGGTGTTGACCGTCCAGGGCGGCAGGTGCTCGCGCAGCGTCTGGGCCATCGCCTCCGGGAACACGCCGAACCCGAGACGGAGACCGGGGATGGCGTAGAACTTGGTCAACGAGTTGAGGGTGGAGACGTTGTCCCGCCGGCCGCCCACCGCTTCGCCGGCCGGCACGAAGTCGAGAAAGGCCTCGTCGATGAGAAAGTCGACCTCGGGGAAATCGCCGGCCAGGGCGAGGATGGCCGGCGCCGCCAGCAGCGCCCCGGTCGGATTGTTGGGACTGCCGATGATCACCAGGTCGCCCGGCCGGAGCCGCGCGGCGATCAGGCCCGGGTCGAGGCGGAAGCCGTCGTCCTCGCGCATCGGCACGGTCTCGACCGGTTTGCCGGCCAGCCGGGCCGCCCGGGCATAATCGATGTAGGCCGGGACCGGGATCACCACCCGCCGGTTGGGCAGGAGGCGGGTCAGCAGGTAGAGCAGCTCGGTGGAGCCGTTGGCGGCAACGATGGCCGATGGCCGGTAGCCGCCATGTGCGGCGATGGCGGCGACGAGATCGTGGCACTCGGGGTCGGGGTAGTGGCCCAGGTCCTCGACGCTGCGGCTGATCACCCCGCGCAGCCATTCCGGCGGTCCCAGCGGGTTGATGTTGGCACTGAAGTCGATGATCCCGGAGGCCTGCATCCGGCGGCGGAAGGCGTGGACGTTGCCGCCGTGTCCTGATCCGGTCAAAAGGCAGCTATCGGCGGCGCCGTTGTTCATCCTCACTCTCCTCTCCAGCATATTTCAGCGGTTGTATCAAGCACTTCGGGCGAGATCCTGGATCGGTCAACCGCCGACTGTCAGCCCCACGGCAACCATCAGTTCGCTCAATTCACACACCGCCCCCAGCGTATCGCCGGTGGCGCCGCCCAGACTGCGGCGGCACCAGGCCGCAAACAGCAGCACGGCGGCGGCCGGGATGACGAGCGCCGCCAGCAGCGCCGGCGGACCCAAGCCCGCCAGCGGAACCACGACGACCACCACCACCAGCCACAGCCCCGCCGCCAGCACCGCCGCCCGCCGGGTATTGTTCGAATAGAACAGGAGGCCCAGCCCCCCCTCCGGCCGGGCATAGGGCAGCAGCGCCATCGTCACGACAATGGCGCAGCGGCCGCCCAGCGGCATCAGCAGCAGCACCACGGCCAGCCGCGCCGGGAGGGCCGTGCCGAGGGCGGCATACTTGCCGAGCAGGACGATGACGATGGCGATCACCCCCATCGCCCCGATGCGGCTGTCGTGCATGATCACCAGTTTTTCCGCTCGCGGCCGGCTGCTGAGCATGCCGTCGGCGCTGTCGGCCAGGCCGTCGAGATGGAGGCAGCCGGAGATCGCCGCCAGCACGACGATCCCGACCAGGGCGGTCAGCGCCGGCGGCAGGATCGGGCCCACCAGCGCCGCCGTCAGCAGCGCGACAACACCGATGCCCAGGCCGATGACCGGAAAAAAGAACAACCCGGCCTGGAAATGCATGCCGTCGAATTCGGCGCCCCGGCGGAGCGGCAGTACGGTCAGGAACCGCAGCGCCGTCAGCAGCGGGGCCAGCATGGGAGGGAATGGCATCATCGGCGGGTATCTCGGCCGCGGCCTACTTGTCGGCCGCGGCGACGGCCGCTTCGGCGAAGGTCGCCACCTCGGTCAGGATGGCGACGGCGCCCTCGACCAGATTCATCGCCACCGCCGCCCCGGTCCCCTCGCCGAGACGGAAGTTGAGGTCGAGCAGCGGTTGACGGCAGCCGAGCATTTCCTGCATGTAGCGATGGCCGGGTTCGACCGAACGATGGGCGAAAATCAGGTAGTCGCGGACAAACGGCTCGATCGTGTAGGCGATCAGGGCCCCGGCGGTGGAGATGAAGCCGTCGACCAGGACCGGCTTGCGGCGGGCGGCGGCGCCGATGATCAGGCCGGCGATGCCGCCGATCTCGAAGCCGCCGACCTTGGCGAGGATATCGAGGCCGTCCTTGGGGTCAGGCTGGTTGACCGCGATGATCCGCTCGATGATCCTGACCTTGTTCTGCAGCTGGGCATCGTCGAGCCCGGTTCCCCGGCCGGTCAGCTCCCCGGCCGAGCGGCCGGTGCAGACGGCGGCGATCGCGGTGGACGGCGTCGTGTTGCCGATCCCCATGTCGCCGGTGCCGAAGATATCGAAATCGTCGGCCAGCATCTCGGCCACGTCGATTCCCGATTCGACCGCCCGTCGGGCCATCGCCGGGCTCATTGCCGGACCGGCGGCGATGTTGGCGGTGCCCATGCCGACCTTCTTGTTGATGATCTTGCCGGCATCGGCCAGACCGCGCAGGTCGGCGTCGACCCCCATGTCGACGACGAAGACCCTGGCCCCGGCCTGACGGGCCAGGGCGTTGATGCCGGCCCCGCCGTTGACGAAGTTGACGACCATCTGCGGCGTCACCTCCTTGGGGAACTTGCTCACCCCCTCGACCGTTACCCCGTGATCGCCGGCCATCGTCACGATCGCCTTGCGGCCGACCGGCGGCGTCATCGAGCGGGTCATGCCGGCGAGGTCGATCGCCAGGTCCATCAGATCGCCCAGGGCCCAGTGCGGCACGGCCAGCTGGTCGAGCCGGGCCTTGGCCTTTGCCCGGTATTCGGCATCCTGCGGAAAAACCTGTTTCAGTGTATTCTCCAGTGCACCCATCGTTCGTTCCTGTTGTGTTCGATATGATTACATCCCGCCCGGTCGCGCCTGCTTCAGAAACAGCGGCAGACCGCAGCTGACCAGCACGACCTCGTCGGCGGCAGCGGCGATCAGCCTGTTGCCGGTGCCGACCAGATCCCGGTAGTGCCGGGCGAGTTGATTGTCGGGGACGATCCCCATGCCGACCTCATTGCTGACCAGGACCACCGTTCCCGGATAGCTGGACGCCGCCGCCAGCAACCGGCCGATCTCCTGCCGCATCGCCGGTTCATCGAAAACCTCCCCGTGCCGCTCGGCCTGGAACAGCAGATTGTTGACCCACAGGGTGAGGCAGTCGACGAGGACGACCCCGGGGCCGGCAAGGGCGGCGATCCGGGCGGCCAGGGCCGTTTCCTCCTCGCAGCTGACCCAGCCGCGCCCTTCCCTCTCCCGGCGGTGGCGGTCGATCCGTTGCCCCATCTCGGCGTCGGTCACCGGACAGGTGGCCAGAAAATACCGATCTGTCGACACCGCCTCGGCCCGCGCCAGGGCATAGGCGCTCTTGCCGCTCCGCGCCCCGCCGGTGACCAGGATCAGGGTCCCCATCAGCTGCCGCCCAGGTTCAGCCCGGCCAGCACCCCGCCGGCCGAATGAATGTCGATGACGGTGCAGCGGCCTGGCTTGATCTCGAACAGCAGCGATTTTTCCGGCCCGATGCCGAGACAGGCGCAGACCAGATGGCGGATGACGCCGCCGTGGGTCACCAGCAGCGGCCGCCGGGCCGGCGTTGCCGTCAGCATCATGCGGATTCTGTCGATCCGGCCGAGAAAATCGCGGAGTGACTCCCCCTCCGGGAAGGCGAAATCCGTGGCCCCTTGCGCCCATCGATCGACCAGCTCACCGTCCGTGGCGCAGATCTCGGCAAAACTCAGGCCCTCCCAGCGGCCGAAATCGATCTCGCGCAGGTCATCGACGATCTCGGTCCCGGGGGCGAGACCAAGGCGGTCGACGGTCTGCCGGCACCGCCGCATCGGGCTGCAGAAGACGGCATCGATCTCCTGCCGTTGCAGCAGGTCGGCGGCGCCTTCCAGGTCGGCCGCCCCGTCCGGGCTGAGCGGCAGGTCGGTCGAGCCGATATACCGGTTGCCGGCGCCGGTGCTGCCATGGCGCAGCAGATGGAGCCGTTGCGTCATCGTCACTCTGCTTTCGCCTGTTCTTCATCCAACCTGTACTTTCCCCGGTAGCCCCGCGGGGTGATCATTTTGCCATGCCAGGCAAAGGTCAGGCTGTTGCCGACGATGATCGTCGTCTGCATCGTGATTTCGGCGTCGAGCATATGGGCGAGATCGGTCAGGAGGATGCGTTCATCGGCCCGGGTGGCGGCCTTGACGATGCCTACCGGAGTTTCGGGGTTCCGGTATTGGAGCAGGATCTCCCGCGCCCGGGCGACATGTTCGGCCCGTTTCTTCGATTTCGGATTGTAGATGGCGATGACGAAATCGGCACTGGCCACCGCCTGCAGCCGTCGTTCGATGGTCTCCCAGGGGGTGAGCAGATCGGAGAGGCTGACGGTGGCGAAATCATGCATCAGCGGCGCCCCGAGCCGGGCGGCGCAGCTGTTGACGGCGGCGATGCCGGGAACGACCTCGATCGCGACCGCGGAATCCCTTTCGGCGGCAATCTCGAAAATCAGCCCGGCCATGGCATAGATCCCCGGATCACCACCGGAGACCATCACTACCCGGCGGCCCTTCTCGGCCTCATCGAAGGCCGCCTTGCAGCGGTTGACCTCCTGCATCATCGACGAGGAGATGACCTCTTTGCCGACGAGCAGATCGGGAAGCAGATCGAGGTAGGTGCTGTAGCCGATGACGACATCGGCCTCACAGATGCTCCTGAGCGCCGCCGGGGTAATATGATCGGTACTGCCGGGGCCGGTGCCGACGACAGTTATCATTCCACGCATACGATGTTCCTTGCCGCTACGGCCGTCGTGACGTTGTTCCATTTCATCTTTCCCACGATCAATTGTCCCGGGTCATCCCCGCTGGCCGCGGCGAGCATCGCCGCCGGTTCGGCCACTCCTTTGGCCCCCACTGCCGCCAGGGCGTGGACGGATTCGGTGATTCCCGGAATCCGGTTGAGCCGCTCCTTGGTGAAACAGCGCAGCGGCAGCCCGTTCGTCGCCGCATAGCGTACCAGCCCCTCTTCCCCGATCTTGGCGTCGATGGTCGCGATACCGCCGATCGATCCCTCGTGCAGGTCGTGCTGCCGGCAGGTCTGAGCCACCGCCGCGCCGATCTCCTCCACCGACGTGCCCCGGTTGCAGCCGATGCCGACAACGAGGTTGCGAGGGGAGAAACAGAGCGCGCCGTCGGGGAGTTTCTCGTTGCAGGTCAGCACGATATCGGCCTTGGCCGGACTGTCGACGATATGGAAGTCTTTCGGCACCCCCGTGCACCGGCAGTTGGAGAAAAAATTGATCACGCCATGGTTGACCAGCCGGGCCGCAATGGTCGTCAACAGTTTCCGTTCCGAACGGATCTGGAAGCCGTTGCGTTCCGCCCACAGATCGACCGCCGTCCGGCCGAGGACATCGGAGGCGGTGGTGATCACCGCCTTGCCGCCGGTGATCGCGGCGATCCGTCTGGCCAACTCGTTGCCGCCGCCATGATGGCCCGAGAGCAGGCTGACGACATACTCCCCGCGCTCATCGATGACGATGACACAGGGATCGGTCCATTTATCCCGGCAGATCGGGCCGAGGGCCCGCACCACGATGCCGGCGGCCATGATGCAGACCAGGGCGTCGGAAGAGACAAAGGCCTGGCGCAGGATCTCCAGGGTCGCCTTTTCGGGATGGCGGCAGGCCTCGTCACCAAGGGCGGCGGCAATATGCGCCGCCAGCATCCTGCCACCGGAAGATACCGATAAAATGGAAATTTTCATTCTGCCACAGTAGAGGTACGACTGCGAAGCGGTTGACAACCACGCCAGAACGACGAGGATAGCACAGAGCTGATTTGAAGGCAAACGGCATTTCACGGCCTGACCGATTGTCGCCCTTTACCCGCCGCCACGGATCGATACCGGTCATAACCGGGCCCGACTCACCAGATGCTGTCGCGATCGGGTCGAAGGGAGATACCTCAAGGCAGCTGCAGAGAATGCCGACTCTGTAACGACCACACCCCTGGCCCGGAACTCTGTCGATTTTCCAGACAACGATCCGCCACCCGTCGCCGGTTACGGAATGTTGTCGGGTGACAGCGGCCCTTGCCTGTTCTTCGGCAATACAGTGACCCCTTGCACCGATGAAATCGGCGGTCATTCCCAACCGGGACCTCCGGCATGATTTCAGGCCTTGCCATTTTCAATAATCCATGCACAATGGAGGGTGGAAGGATTCATATGCGATCTCTGTTACGGATCGCATATGGGCGGGAACTTGATCGAAATCATCCATACCCGTACCGGCAAAAGCGGGTCTCCGCCTGTCGAGACGAAGATTCAGCATCGCCCACGGTTTGAGGCACAAGGTGGTGGCATATTGGACCGGAACATCCAGCTTCTCGGCCTTTGCAACCTGCAGCCGGCCGTCGAAGACATCCTCAAGCGCTTCGGGGTGATCGGCGAGACGGGCGGCGTCAAGGAGTTCAGGGGAGATCCCCGGCGGGAAAAACCCAACAAGGTCCTCGTCTTCGACAGCATCGAAGAAGGACTGGCCTGTTTGATCCCGGCATGACGACTGCTCTCGACGCCGCAACACCGTAACAACACGCCGGTGGCGCCGGCCACCCGGACGTTCCAGGCGCACCTGTTTATTCTTTCGACTCACCTGCCAGCAACCCGGCCAGCTGCTCCCGGGCGAAATCGAGCGAAGGATCGATGGTCAGGGCGATGGTGAAGAAATGAATCGCCTTCTCCCGTTCTCCCAGCCGATTGTAATTGACCCCGATATTGGCATAATCGATGCCGGAGGCGGGGTTGAGGGCAACAGCGCGCTGGAAATGATCGATGGCCTCGGCATAACGCCCCTGCTTGAACATGCAGACGCCGATCAGGTTGTGGATATCCGGCCGTTCCTCATCCTCGGCCAGGCCCTGGCGCAGGACCCCGATCGCCTCTTCGTATTTGCCCAGGTCCTTCAGGCAGCTGCCCTTGTAGGAAAAGATATACGGCAGGTCTTCCGCCTCCGGTTCGAGGGCCAGGGCGCGATCGAAATAGCCGATGGCCGCCTCGCATTCCCCTGCATCAACGGCGTTTTTTCCCCGGTAGAACGAGAGATAATAGGCTCCGGGCAGCAGTTCCTCCATCTGCTGGAACTTCATTTCCTTGCGGTGCGGATCGCTGATCAGCTCTTCAACCAGTTTGGCCGAGAACAGCCCGGCATCCTGGATCATCGACCGTTCGCGGAAGTGGGTTCCGGGAACGATGGTATACAGTGCCGGGATGTCCAGCTGTTCGTGCCGGACATCGATCATGAAGACTTCCATGCCGATATTTTTGAGAGCGGCAACGCAACGCTCCACCTCGACCCGGATATTGTCGTCGGACAGGTCGACCATTTCTTCGATCGCGATCTTTTCGGTCGATGCCGTCAGGTAGGCCACCTCCGCCATGTCGAGCGGCTTCGGCAGGCCGGAGGCGACGTAGTTGGAGCCGCTGTTGAAATCGCCGGCCAGCTGGGCGATCTCGGTTACCGCCCGGATAAGCGATTTTTCCGGATTCGGGGTGGTCCCGGCGGTATAGACGATCTCGCTTGTTTCCGGGAAGGTCGAGCGGTCGATGGCCAGCGCCCCGACCGTACAGATACCGGTATCGAGGGAAAAATCGTTGAGATAGAGTTCGATGCCGTTGCGGGCGAATTTTGCCAGCAGCTCCCTGGCGACCGGATCCTGAACCGAAGCGCCGTCGATGGCCGGCGTCGGTAATTTTTCACGATTGATCCGGGAGCAGACATGACGCTCGACAATCTCGCATACCCCCTGCAGGGCTGCCTCCTCATAGGTGTTGCCGGCCGATGGCCCGTTGAACTCGTTGATCGCGAAAAACCAGGAAAACGGGACCAGCACCTCCTCTCCCCTGGTCATGTTGGTGGCCCAGGTCCATTGCATCGGGACATCCTGCAGCAGCGACTCCAGCTGCGCCGTGGTCGTTTTCTCGTCATGGACCGATTGCAGCAGCAGTTCGATTTCCATCAGCGGGTAGCCCTGCTCCCGCATCGTCCGGTAATCACCGGTGATGAAATGTTCGGCATTGCTTTTGAACGCGAAGAAGGAAAACCGCTCCGCCAGTTCCATGCAGGCCGAGGCCTCGGCCTGCACCGGATGCGCCCCCTTGCCCATCTGTTTCCTGGTCCCGGTGAGCTTGCTTGCCGCCTCGCCGCAGATACTGAAGTAGACGGGAATGTCGAGCCGGCCGTTGTCGATCCGCTTCACTTCGTTGAGAATGACGCAGTCAAGTTGCTTGACCCGGGCATAGAATCTGGCAAGCGTATCCTCAGGCCGTATGGCCTTGTCCTGATCGATGGTGAAGGTCTTCAGGCAATCTTTGAGAACTATATTTGATTTTTTCATTTATCTATATGATTTATCATGTTTATTAACAAGGCTCCGGTAGTCCGGTTGGTGATGGGCGCAGCCCAGCAGCATAGCAGTTTCATTGGAGGCGTCAAGCGAAAACGGGGAGGGAAACAACGGTCGGACAGCCGCCCCGGCCGTCAGTGCCCCATGGTTGATTCAAGCAGGAGGCCGGGATATTGCCTGAACAGATCGGCAAGTCGCGTTTCCCATCCGGGCAGGCAAGCGCAGCGGATGATCCGGCTGTCGTCTCCCGGATTTTCAATCGTCAGCTCCAGGCGATCATCCGGCAGGATGCCGGACGCCCGGGTCGGCCATTCGATCACCGTCAACCCGGAAAGGGAAAAATACTCGTCAAGGCCGAGATCGAGGATCTCCGAGACATCGTGCAGACGGTAAAAATCCATATGGTAGAGGGGAATGCGACCGGGATACTGATGGAAAACGGCAAAGGAGGGGCTGGTCACATATTCGGAATCCGGCACCTGCAGGCCCTGGGCGATCGCCTGGGTCAAGGTGGTTTTTCCCGCCCCGAGGTCGCCGTCGAGACAGATCACGTCGCCGGGGAGTGCCAACTCGCCCAATGTACGGCCGAAGAATCGTGTTTCATCCAGACTCTTCAGATGGATGCTCGTCTGTTTGGCCTTGTCGGTCACACCATCACCCTTATCCATCCTGTGCAGTTGACATCATCTGGTCCATTCCATAAAAAAACCCGGCCGACAGTCAGCTGTCGGTCGGGTTGTCGACAATTCACGCTCGTACGGTCAGCTCAGCTTGACCACATTCTCGGCTTGCAGTCCCTTATCCGTTTTGGTCACGGAAAACTCCACGGCCTGACCTTCTTCAAGACTTCTGAACCCTTCTCCCTGGATGGCGCTGAAGTGGACGAAAACATCGGCCTCGCCATCAGGTCTTTCCAAGAATCCGTATCCCTTGCTCGCATTGAACCATTTGACCTTACCTCGAACACGTTCAGACATACCAACCAACCTCCAGCGTAGCGACAAGAAACATGCTCCTGTCAATGAAAAAACGTGCACCTCCCCGCAGTACATCTCTCCCGGCATTGGAGAACCTGTATCATTCTTATCAGATTGAATTTCTTGTAGTCAAGGGAAAAGAACAATTTCTCACCAAGAAACAGTTATTTAGCCCCCATGGACCGACCCCGCCAGGCCCCGGCCGATACAATTTCCTGTAATCATAAACAGTATCGGTTATTTATCGGTCTTGCTCCACCAGGTCATCAGGAGTTGGAGGTAATTGTAATACAAGGGATATTTCTCCGGTTGGACGAATTTCGGATAGTAGCTGAGCCGGTGGCCGGCCATGTACCAGTTCGGGACGAGATAGTAGCCGTACCACAGCACCCGGTCGAGGGCCTTGCAGGCGACGGTCAGCTCTTCCTGGGATTCGGCGTAGATGATCCTGTCCACCAGGAAATCCACCACCGGTGAGGAGATGCCGGCGTAGTTGCTCGATCCGGGGCGATTGGCGGATTCCGAATGCCAGAAATTGCGCTGCTCGTTTCCCGGCGATTGCGATTGCCCGTAGACATGGACGATCATATCGAAATCGAACTTCTGCAGCCGCTGTTCATAGAGGGCTGGGTCGATCGTCCGATAGCGCACCTCCATGCCGAGTTTTTCGAGATTTTTCACATACGGGGCCATGACCCGTTCGAAGGTCGCCGACGACAGCAGGATCTCGAAACTGAACACCTTCCCCTCGGCATTGACCAGCTTGCCGTCACGGATGGTCCAGCCGGCCTCCGTCAGCAGGTCTTTGGCTTGACGCAGGTTGTCCCGCAATCCGGCCTTGCCCTTCACCACCGGCGCCTGCAGCGGAGTGGTGAAGACCTCCGGCGGTATCTCGCGGCGATATTTGTCGAGCAAGGCCAGTTCCTCCTTCGACGGCAGACCGGTAGCGGCGAGGTACGAGTTGCTGAAAAACGAGGTGCTGCGGGTGTACTGGCCGAAGAACAGCGAGGCGTTGGTCCATTCGAAGTCGAAGGCCAGCCCCATCGCCTGCCGGACCCGGCGGTCGGCAAAGAGAGGTCGGCGGGTGTTCATCAGAAAACCCTGCATCCCGGCGTTGTTCGAGTGCGGATAGATCTTTTTGACGATCCCGCCGGGGCCGAACTTCTCTCCCTGCATGTCGCGCACCCACTGCTTGGCGATATTGACCATCATGAAATCGAATTCCCCGGCCTTGAAGGCCTCGAGCGCCACGACCGGGTCCTTGTAATACTTGATGGTGATCTCGTCGAAGTTGAACATCCCTTGACGCATCGGGTGATCCTGGGCCCAGTACCCGGGATTGCGTTTGTAGGTGATGGATTTGCCGGGGTTGACGGCGGCAATGGTATAGGGGCCGCTGGCAACCGGTGGACGGAGCATATCCTTGGTTCCGGTTTCCTCACCGAAACCGTAGGTGGTGTAGTATGTCTTCGACAGCACCGGGATCTGGGTGGCGATCATCAGCAGTTCCCGGTTTTTCTGGGCGAACCGGAACCTGATCCGCTGCCTGTCAAGGATGTCGGCGCCGACGATATCCTTGTAATAATACGAATAAAAGGGGTGGACCTTGTCGCTCTTCAGGGTTTCGAGCGAGAAGGCGATGTCGTCGACGGTGACCGGACTGCCGTCGGAGAATCGCGCCTTGTCGTTGAGGGTGAAGACCACCGAGAGATTGTCGGCAGCCTTGTCGATATCCTTGACGATCAGGCCGTACTGGGCGAACGGTTCGTCGAGGCTGCCCTCGGCGAGCGGTTCGAAGACCAGGCTGTCGATGGCGAGCGGCGCCGTCCCCTTGAGGATGAAGGGGTTCATCTGGTCGAAACTGCCGATGCTGTGGAGGATCAGCTTGCCGCCTTTCGGCGCGTCCGGATCGGCATAGTCGACATGGGTGAAGTCCGGCGGGTATTTGAGTGTCTCCGAGAGGGAGATGCCATGTGCTGCCCGGCCGGCATGCGGCAGGAGGAGAAGAAAGAGCGCTGACAGGAGGAGGCAGCGGCAAGACGCGGTCATGGTGGTATCTCCTCGATAAAAGAATTCGGAGCGGCGAGAAGGTCCATGGCTGCCGGAACAATTAAGAACTCGCAACCATGCTGTTTTTCGGGTAGAATATGCAGTTCCTGAATTTGCCAGCAGCGCTGCTGCACTGCCAGGACAGTGGCTATCTTACCATGTTCGCCACGAGAAGCAAATCCAACCCATCCCATACACATTTCTAACATTTTCATTCTGGAGTTGATCAATGGGAAAGACCATTGCTGAAAAGATTTTCGCCGCCCACCTTCGGGACACTCCTTCCGCCGAAAACATGGTGCTCGATCTCGATGTCGTGATGTGCCATGAAATCACCACCCCGATCGCCATCATGGACCTGGTGGCCAAGGGCATGGACCGGGTTTTCGACCCTGACAAGATCAAGGCGGTCATCGATCACGTCACCCCGGCCAAGGATTCCAAGACCGCGACCCAGGGCAAGATCATGCGCGACTGGGCCAGGCGGCACGGCATCAAGGACTTTTTCGACGTCGGCGCCAACGGCGTCTGCCACGCCCTCTTCCCCGAAAAGGGCTTCGTCCGTCCCGGCTACACCGTCATCATGGGCGACTCCCACACCTGTACCCATGGGGCCTTCGGCGCCTTCGCCGCCGGGGTCGGCACCACCGATCTCGAGGTCGGCATCTACAAGGGGGTCTGTTCCTTCCGGCTGCCGCAGACGCTGAAGATCACCGTCAGCGGCAGGCTCCAGCCCGGGGTCACCGCCAAGGACGTCATCCTCGCCATCATCAAGCGACTGACCGTCAACGGCGCCACCGACAAGGTGATCGAGTTTGTCGGTCCGGTCGTCGACAGCATGGGCATGGCGGCGCGTATGACGATCTGCAATATGGCCGTCGAGGCCGGCGCCACCTGCGGCATCTGCCTGCCCGACCGGATGACGGCCGAGTACCTGTGGCCCTTCATCCAGGACCAGTATGCCGACATCGACGCCGCGGTTGTCGATTTCGCCAAATGGCATTCCGATCCCGATGCCGCCTATGCCGGGACGATCGAACTCGATGTCACCGGCCTCGCCCCCCAGGTCACCTTCGGCTACAAGCCCGATCAGGTCAAGGATATCGGCGAGATGGCCGGCACCCCGGTCGACCAGATATATATCGGTTCCTGCACCAACGGCCGGATCGAAGACCTGCGTGATGCCGCCTCGCTGCTCAAGGACCGTCATCTGGCAGTGGGGGTCAGGGGCATCGTCACCCCGGCGACGCCGAAGATCTTCAATCAGGCTCTTCAGGAGGGCATAATCAAGATCTTCATGGACGCCGGTTTCTGCGTCCTCAACCCCACCTGCGGGGCCTGCCTCGGCATGAGTTCAGGGGTCCTGGCCGAAGGCGAGGTCTGTGCCTCGACCACCAACCGCAACTTCAACGGGCGGATGGGCAAGGGCGGCATGGTCCACCTGATGAGCCCCTCCTCCGCCGCCGCCGCCGCCATCACCGGGGCGATCACCGATCCGCGGACATTTATTTGATACTGCAAGAGAGGCGAAAACAATGAAAGAATTCGGCGGTCCAGCAATCTTTCTGGACAGAAACGATATCAATACCGACGAGATCATCCCGGCGAAATACCTCACCGAGATCACCAAGTCGGCACTCCAGCCCCATCTCCTCGAAGATCTGCTGCTCGACGGCCGGCCCTTCGACAACCAATCGCCGGCGGTGCAGAACGCCAGGGTGGTGATCACCCGGGACAACTTCGGCTGCGGTTCATCGAGGGAACACGCGGTATGGGCCTTCGAGGTCAACGACATCAACCTCATCGTCGGCGGCAGCTTTGCCCGGATATTCCGGCAGAACATGTTCAACTGCGGCATCCTCGCCATCGAGCTGGGCAAGGACGATCTGGACCGGCTCTTTGCGATGAAGGGCGATATCGAGGTCAAGGTCGATCTGGAGCAGAGCACGATGACGGCCGTCTCCGACGCCGCCGACCAGTCCCCGGTCTCCTGCGCCTTCAAGCTGAACAGCCTCGATCGCGACCTCGTCGCCGCCGGCGGTTGGCTCAACTTCGCCGACCAGCGCTATTGACCGGTCTGACCGCGGCAACAAAAAAGGCCTCGCACCATCCACTTTCCGTGGTTGGTGCAAGGCCTTTTTCAATCTGCCGCTTCCGGTTACAATCCGAGTTTCTGCAGATCGCGGATCAGGTCTTCCTGTTCCTGGTTCAATTCTTTCGGCACTGCCACGCCCAGTTTGACATAAAGGTCGCCGCGCTCACCGATCGGCCCCACGGGAAGTCCATGTCCCTTCAGCCGCAGGCGTGATTCATTGACCGAACCCGGCGGGATCGTCACGACGAAATTCTTGCCCTCGATCGTTTCGACCTCGACCTTGGTTCCAAGACAGGCCTCGCTGAACGAGACCAGTTTCTCGATCACCAGATCGTCCCCCTCGCGGACAAAGCGCTCGTGCGGGGCGATCTCCACCTTCAGGTACAGGTCGCCCCGCGGCCCCCCGTTGGGCGAGGCGCCGCCCTTGTCCTTGAGCCGCAGTTTTTTGCCGGCCTCGATCCCCTTGGGGATTTTGACGCTGACGTTCTGGGGGGTACCGTTGGTCCGCAGGGTGATATTGCGCTCGGCCCCGTGCATGACATCCTCCAGGGTGACGGTGATCTGATAGGTCAGGTCCTGGCCCTTGGCCTGCTGTCCACAGCCGCCCGAGCCGCAGCCGCCCCGCATGTCGTTGCCGAAAAAAGAGAATCCCCCGCCCCCGCCCCCGGACCGAAAATGGATATTCTGCGAACCACCGCCGAAATTGAACTGCCGCAGGATTTCATTGATGTCGAAATTGCGGAAGATATCCTCCTGCGAATACCGCTGATGGAACTGGGTGGAGCCGAAGGTATCGTACTGCCGTTTCTTCTCGGCGTCGGAGAGGACGGCATAGGCTTCGCTGATCTGCTTGAACCGCTCTTCAGCGGCCTTGTCGCCGTTGTTCCGGTCAGGATGGTACTTCAGGGCCAGTTTCCGATAAACTTTCTTTATTTCGTCGGGCGTAGCCGTTTTGGAGACACCGAGCGTTTCGTAGTAATCCATTGCCATTCAACAACCGCACGTGATGATTAAAGGGGAACCTGCCCAGCGCAGGAGAGCCGCATCCGAAGGCCGACCTTTTCCATTGACAATATGAATGGCCGGGCCTCCGGTCAAGAGTCCGCCTCCAGGCAAGTCCCCCGATCCTCATTCATTTCAACCCATCCGTTACCGTCAGGGCCGGTGCCGCAGCTCAGAACGGGACATCTTCTCCGGTCCCCATCATGCCGGCAGGGGCGTCCGGAAAAGGCGGCTCCTGATATCCGCCAGAGGAATCCTGGTCGGTGCCGCCGCGCGGGCTCAGCATCTTCATTTCCCTGGCGATGATCTCGGTGGTGTATTTCTCGTTGCCGTTCTGATCGGTCCATTTTCGCGTCTGCAGCCTCCCCTCGATATAGACCTTCGAGCCTTTATGGAGGTATTCGCCGCAGATCTCGGCCAGACGGGACCAGGCCACGACCCGGTGCCATTCGGTCTGGTCCTGCATCTGGCCATCCTTCCCCTTGAACCGCTCGGTCGTGGCGACATTGAAGGTGGCGACCGCAGTCCCGGCCTGGGTATAGCGGATCTCGGGGTCCTTGCCCAGATTGCCGATGAGCATGACTTTATTCAACATGGTGGTTTCTCCTTCTTTGATGATGTGGTGACATATATTCCGAGGTGCAGTATACGCTGGAAATTCGAAAGGACAAGCGATTATCGGTTCTTCGGCGGTCGGCAGAGGACAACGGCTATCGTTGCAGCCGGTCATGATCGGGGAAAACCGTCCGGTCGAGCATGGCGGCGATGCCGCCCACCTCCTCGGGATCGAAGCCCATGACCTCGCGCCATATTTCCCTGCTCTCCATACAGAAATAGATGCAGGTCCGAGGATCGGCATAGCGCCTGAGCCGGTCATGAATATAGCGGTACAATCCGACTCTGCGCTTACGGTAATAGCGGCACTTGCCGTCGAGTCCATCGATGAATTCCTGGAAATAGATCCTCGACCCTGGAAACCGTCCAATCCCGATCTCTTTCAGTTTCGGGAGAAACCGCAGGGCGCCGAGGGAAATCCAGGCAATCGATTGGGCCGGCACCCGGGCGAACAGCATGCGGATCGTCTCGGCGTAGCCTTCCTCCCACCCGGGATGATCGATGATCGGATCGAAATGGAAGGCCAGCCTGTATCCCCAGCCGGCGCAGCGCCGGGCGGCATCGATCCGCTCTTCCAAAGATGCCGATCGCAGCTCCTCCCGGCGCATGACCAGCGGGCTGTTCAACGACCAGGCGATCACCGTCCGGCCGCGATGATCGAGGGCCGCCAGGTTGTCGACGACGGCGCTCTTGGTCTTCAACTCAAGCACGGCGTTGGGTTTGCCGGCGAAATAGGGGACCAGGGTTCGGCTCAGCCCGGTCAGGCGGTCGAGGGCGAGGGAATCGGTAAACTCGCCGGTGCCGATACGGTGCAGACGCCCGGGGTCGGCGTCGAGGACCTGGTCCAGTTCCGCCAGCAGCTCGTCGGTATTGACATGGTGGGTGATCCACGGGGTGTTGAGGTAGGCCTGGAGAATGCAGTAGACGCAGTCCATCGGGCAGTTCATGCCGGTGCCGAGGACCTCATAGCCGCAACAGCGGTATTCCTTCGTCCCGGGACAGGGCTTGAAAAACCGGCCGCGGTTGCGACAGAGATAAAGATGCTGCTTGCCTTGGCCGAGACTGAACGGGTAACCATCGGCGAATTCTACAGATGGGCGGTTCTCGGTGACGACCGACCATGGCAGCTGCGCCCGCTCGAGGATCTCCCGGGTCACCGCCAGATCGACACAGTTTTCCTCCACGTGGATATGGCGGATGTAGCGGGAGGGATCCCGCCAGGATCGGGTTGCATTCACGGCGTCCATTTCTCACCAGCCTCCGGGGAAATTCTGGCGGCAAGGTCGAGGTACCGCCGGCCCTCCTCTTCCCTGCCATGTTTGCAGCAGCCCTTGCCGTAGATCTCGCATTTCCGCCGCAACCCCTGCAGGGTCTGCTGCCGTTGTTCGGCGTTGAGGACACCGGACTGCACGAGCCGGGTCAGGGAACCGATGCGCAGGCGATCCATCCCCACCCGGTGCTGGCGGGAAAGCTGGTCGTCCCTGCCGCCTTCTTTCACGGTCAACTCCTCGTCGACGAGAAGGAAAGGATAGCGACAGCTGACCCGCAGCCAGAAATCATGGTCCTCGCAGCAGTGCATCCGTTCATCGAACAGACCCACCGTGGCGAAGATCTCACGGCGGACCATGACCGTCGACATCCCGACGGCGCAGAGCTCGAGACAATGGGAAAAGATGTCCCCATGCCGGGGGACATGCCTGTATTTCTGATTGAGATGCTGTCCCCGTCGCAGCCACCTTTCCCGGGTGTGACTGATCAGGTATTCCGGAAAACGCTCCATCGTTTCCGCCTGACGTTCCAGTTTCTTCGGCCGCCAGTGATCATCGGAGTCGAGAAAGGCGATCATCCCGCACCGGGCCTGCCGTATCCCGAAATTCCTCGCTGCGGCCGGCCCCCGGTTCGACGGGAGCCGGAACCAGCGGATGGCAGGGGGACCGCCCCGATCGAAACCGGCCTCGACAGCCTCCCTGCTGCCATCGGTCGAGGCGTCGTCGACTACGACAATCTCCTCGCACCGCACCGATTGGCGGCACACCGAGCGCAGGGCTCGCACCAGCACGTCCTGGCGGTTGTAGGTCGGGATGATGACCGAGACTGGGAGAATCAGAGGCTGCACGGATAATAAATTATAATTATATATTATATCTTCAATATTTATGGCGATTCGGATATGAGATGCTGTATACTGAGAAGTTCAAAAAATATAACCATTCTTCTGAAGAAGTTTAAATAAAAGATGCACTACCCAGCCAATGAGCACTGATATTCTCATCAATTCAAGGAGCTATGAAGTCCGACTGGCCCTTGTCGAAAATGGTGTCCTGACCGAATTCCACATGCAGAGACCTATGGAGAAAGGTCTCAAGGGCAACATCTACCGCGGCCGGATTGTCCGAGTCCTGCCGGGAATGCAGGCGGCCTTCGTCGACATCGGCCTCGAACGCACCGGTTTTCTCTACGTCGATGATGTCCACATCTCCGAAAAGGATATCGAGAAGCGGATGCTCGGCCAGGAATCGTCGCCGGCCATGGACGAGTTGTCGCCCGCCCCCGTTGAAATCAACGGCAGGCGATCCCATGGCGCCAATATCGAGGATCTTCTTATCGAGGGCCAGGACGTGCTGGTCCAGGTCAGCAAGGATCCGATAGGCACCAAGGGCGCCCGACTGACCTGCCATATCACCCTGCCCTGCCGCAACCTGGTCTTCATCCCCCTGACCGATCACATCGGGGTGTCGCGCAAAATTGAAAATGAGGAAATCCGCACCATCCTCAAGGAACAGATCGAGGAGATCAGACCGCAGGGCACCGGTTTCATCGTCAGGACGGTCGCCGAGCACGCCAAGGTGGAGGAACTCGAAGCCGACATGGAATTTCTGATGCTCCTCTGGGACGAGATCAGGGATCTCGCCAGGAGCTCGAAATCCCCTGCCCTGGTCTACGAGGACCTCGACATCACCCTCCGTTCGGTCCGCGACCTGTTCACCAACGATGTCGACCGGTTGATCATCGACGAGAAGGCCGCCTATGACAAGCTGCTCCATTTCGTCCGCGCCTTCGCCCCGCAGCTGCAGGAAAGGATATCCCTGTACCAGGGTGAGAGTCCCCTGTTCGAAGCCCACGGCATCGAGGTCGAGATCAATCGGGCCATCGAGAAAAAGGTCTGGCTCCGTTCCGGCGGCTATATCATCATCGAGAGTACCGAGGCCCTCTCCGTCATCGACGTCAACACCGGTCGGTTTGTCGGCAAGAACGACCTCAACGAGACGATCTTCAAGACCAATATCGAGGCCGCCAAGGAGATCGCCTACCAGCTCCGCCTGCGCAACATCGGCGGGATCATCATCATCGACTTCATCGACATGGAGGATGAGTTCCATCGCGAGGAACTCTTCACCACCTTCAAGGAGGCCGTCAAGAAGGACAAGAGCAGGATCAACATCCTCAAGCTCTCCGAGTTCGGCCTGGTCCAGATGACCAGGAAGAGAAACAGTGAAAACCTCCACCAGCTGATGTGCGAACCCTGCCATTACTGCGCCGGCGAAGGGATGTTGAAGTCGCGCCGGACGATCTGCTACGATATCTTCCGAAAGCTCAGCCGCAATGCGGCCAAGGCCTCAGGCAACACCGTGACCGTCCGGGTCCATCCGCGCATCGCCGACATACTGCTGAAGGAAGAAGAATTGACCATTCTCCAACTCGAGCAGGAGATCTCCAAGCGGTTGGTCATCTCCCCGGCAAAGGATCTCCATATCGAAAAATACGAGATCATCTGGCAGCGTTGATCTTGTTTCGATTTCCCCATTCCAGATTTGATTCAAGGATATTTCCAGACTATGAAGACCAGAAGGTTGAAAAAAAAGACCAGCGGTTCCGGCAAAATCGGAAAATTTATTCTCATTTTTTTCTCTGTCGTCCTGCTCGTTGCCGGCACCACCGCATTCTTCCTCTTTTTTGAAGGAGAGAAGCCCCTCGCCTCCTTCAAAGATAACCCCAACTACATAGGAAAACAGGCAAAAATCGGTTACACGGTCACCGATGGTAAAAGCGGCATCCGCAAGGTGACCCTCACCGCCGTCCAGGGAGAGACGACAAAGCAACTGTCGTTGAAGGAAAACCCCCGAACCGGCTATCTCGGCAGAATCGGTCCAGCCGAAGAAAAGGGGGAGATCACCTTCGAACCACAGAAATTCGGCTTCAAGGAAGGAAAGATCCAGGTTACCCTCGAAGCGCGGGACTTCTCGTTCAGAGGACTGCTGGCCGGCAACGGCACGACGGTGACCAGGGACATCACCCTCGACCTCAAACCGCCGGTGGTCCAACTGCTCCACGGTGAGCGCTATATCTCCCCCGGCGGCACCGGAATTGCCATCTACCGGGTCTCCGAGCCCGACTGTTCCCATGGCGTGACCATCAACGGTCGGACCAATCCCGGGTACCCTGTCGGGGCCGATCGCCCGAATACCTACATCGCCTACTTTGCCCTGCCCTATGATACCGAAGGTGTCGCCGAGGCCAAGGTCAGCGCCACCGACAGGGCCGGCAATACGGCGATCATGGGGTTTACCCCGGTCTTCCAGAAGATCGCCCGGCAGCATGACCGCATCAATATCGGCGACGGCTTCCTCAACGCCAAGATTCCCGAGTTCGAACAGCATTATCCGGAAATGCAGGGCACCCCGGTAGAAAAATATCTCTATATCAACAACGCCATCCGTGACGCCAACAACAAGATCATCTCCGAGGCATGTGTCAAAGCGACCCCTGAGCGGCTATGGAAAGGCAAGTTCCTGCGCATGCTGGGCAGTCCCAAGGCCGGCTTTGCCGATCACCGCACCTACTACTACCAGGACAAGGAGATCGACAAGCAGGTCCACCTCGGCGTCGACATCGCCTCGACCGAGCGGATCGGCGTCCAGGCCGCCAACACCGGCAAGGTGGTCTTTGCCGACTACCTCGGCATCTATGGCAACATGGTGATCCTCGACCATGGCCAGGGCGTCTTCAGCCTCTACTCGCACTTGAGCCAGATCAATGTCGCCGTCGGCGACACCCTGGAGAAGGGGAAAATCCTCGGTCTGACCGGCACCTCGGGGATGGCCGGCGGTGACCACCTGCATTTTTCGATGCTGATCAACGGCGTTTTCTCGATGCCGAAGGAATGGTGGGACGAGCACTGGCTCGATGTCACCATCGAATCCCCGCTGTCGGAGACCAAAGGTTGATGCCGGCGATGCGCCTTCTTCCCCGCGAGGTATCGTGGCAAAGAAGGCGCATTGACCGCGGTTGACGGGTCAATCCTCGATATCGTAATCGGGGTGGCCGCAGAGGACGCAGCGCAGGACCATGTCATCCCGATCGAGGATCCATTCCCAGCCATTCTCCTCGATCAACTCTTTCTTTTCCTCCGCACAGGTGATGCACACCCAGCGGTCCCCATCCTTGGTCTCAAACAGGTGCATGTCGACTCCTTGTCCCTCGATAATTAATTTTCCGGCAGCAGGTTGGGGCCGCAACCGTCAGCCGTCCCTTCCCCGATCCCGGCCCTGAGCGTTATCTCCCGCCCCGCGGCCATCCCCAGGGAATACAGGCCCGGATCGACCCGGGTTTTCCTGCCGCCCTGTTTTTTCAGCCGCGGATGCCTTCTGGCCAGCAGGGCTTCCACCTCGCGATCGCCGGCGACGGGGTGCAATTGAACCACGTCGAGGTGCCTGCCGCCGGCCTTCCCCCCTCCCGCCGCCTTTTCATCTTTTCGATTCCGGGTCAGGTTCTGTTCGAACCCTTGCAGCACCCCGCAACAATAGCTGTTCTTCATCCCTCGTGCCCCCCCTGGAAGACCATGGCGGTGGGCATGCCAGAGCGCCGCCAGTCTGTGTTCCAGAAAATGGTAGCAGTACTCGGCAATTTCCACATAGTCCCTGCGGCCGAAAATCTCAAACGACCTGCATACCGCATCGGCCTCGGGATCATAGATTCGGGAATGGATAAGTCTCACATTGAAATGGCGGGAAAGCAGCGAGGCGATCAACCGTTGGTAGAGCTGGACCCGTTGCCGGGCAAGGGAGATGATCCTGTAGGTCACCTTGTCGAGTGGTCGTTCCACCTCGGCTCTCTCCAGTTCATGCCGGTTCATGATCCGCACCGCCATCTCCAGGGCCAGCCGGGCTTCATGTTCGTTGGCCGATTGGGACAGCGCCAGGACCTTGCGGACCTTCTCGATCAACCTTCCCCGGCGGTCATCGCCGTGAGTGGCGGCCGCCATCGGGGTCTGGAGCAAGGCGGGATGAAGGCGGGCCCGGCTGAATTCCTCCGGCAGTCCCAGCATATCGCATGCCTGGCGGAACCGGCTGTCATGCGGCATCTCATGACCGCCGAACAGCTCGTCGCAGATCTGATGCGCCATCTCGTGCTTCAGGACATTGATGGTCATATCCCAGCCATGGTTGACAACCACATGGCGGCTGATACCGATGGTCCGGATGTGCCGTTGCCAGCGCCCGAGGGTTTCGGTTGTTTCGATGATTTCGATGACCGGGTGGACCAGATGAAGGGAATATTGGAAACAGATCTGGCCGAAATCGTCCTGCAGCTGTCTTGCCCAGGCCTGAAGCAGGCCTGCATCTACGCTTCGCACATCCATATTTTTTTCACTTCGGTTGCACCATAAGGCAAAAACTCGACATTCGACAACTTACTGCTTGTTTGTGAAAGCACTTTTCAGTAATGTCCTCGAGATACTTCCCCGACCGATCCAGTGGCAGCCTGTTTCCTGCCTACCGGGATCATGCAAGTCTGATATTTCCTGGATATGAAACCACCTTCACTACGCCTTCCGTTCCTTCTCTACAGTTATCTCGCGACCGAAATGCTGGCTCCCTTTTTCGCCAGCTTTCTGATCATGAACTGCGTGTTTTTCCTGGTCAAGCTCATCCCCTTCCTCAATTTTGTCCTTGATCTGAAGATCGGATTCACCGATTTCGTCCGTCTGTTTTCCTATCTGTTTCCCAACATGTTCCTCTACTCCATTCCGATGGCCGCAATGATGGGAATCACCATCGGATTTTCGCGGCTCGCCAACGATTCGGAGATCCTCGCCTTCAAGGCCGGCGGAATCAGCATATACCAGATCCTGCCGCCCGTCATCGTGGTCGCCTCGCTCATCGCCCTGCTGACCAGTTATTTCTCCATCGCCCTGATCCCGGTAAGCGAAGTTGCCATGAAACAACTTACATATCAACTCCTCAAGGAAAAAATCGACAAGGGGATCCAGGAACACCAGTTCACCGAGGCCCTTGGAGACCTGGTAGTCTACGTCGGCAAAATCAACCAGGAGTCCGGAGAATGGCGGGATGTCTGGGTATCCGATATGCGTGGCCAGGTCATTCCAACCATTACCATGGCCTCCTCCGGCAAGATGAAAAGCGAGATCGACCGGATGAAGGTTACCATCATCCTCCGCAACGGCAGCCTCCACCGGCCGGATACCCCTAATTCCCAGGTGGTCCAGTTCGACAGGTACCAGCTCAACATCCCTCTACAGCCACCCTCCGCGGCGGCCAACGCCTTCAGCCGGGGAACCCTGGCCATGCCCGAACTGCTCGCCAAGGCCAGGGAATTCGGTGGGACCTCGACTGAAAAAGGGAGGGTGCTGATCATTGAATACCATAAGCGGCTGGTTCTGCCGGCCGGCTGCCTCATCCTCTGTCTGCTCGGGCTGCCTCTCGGACTGCAGGCCGGTCCTGGTCGCCGGGCCATCGGCATCCCGATGGGGCTGGCAGTTTTTATTCTCTATTATATCCTCTTCACCTTCGCCAAGATGGTGGCCAAGGATCAAACTCTGCCGATTGGTCCGGCGATGTGGGGCCCGAACATGGTGATTCTGTTGATGGCCCTTTTCTTTATCCGCCAGGTGTCAAATGAACAGCTGCTGATACCGGAAAAAATCACCAATTTCGTCATTATCAACCTGAGGAAGGTCTTCTCACCGGTATTCAACCGTCTCCATTCTGCGATTATCGCCATCATCGAGAAAATAAAACCGGTGAGGACCACCGCACCGATCGTTGCCGCCGCGACGGCGCAACCGCTTCCGCTCCATGGTGATATCAGGAATCGGATCTTTCATCTGGCCGGCTGTAAAGACTATCACGACAGGCATTGCACCCTTGATTTCAGGGACATCGAGGTGGCGATGGATGCCGGTTTCAGACCATGCGAATTCTGCAGGGAACGCATCGAGCTTGCTCAAAATGCCAAGTCTGGGCAATGAATTGCACTCAACCTCGATTACTGAATCGATTTTCTTGTTTCAGGCGTTGACACATCTGTTGAGCAGCCTATATACATCATAATGGGTGGTTATTCTTTCGCGTACAACATGCTCAACTTCAGGAAATTATCATGAAATTGCCAACAGCTGTTGAAATGCGGGCTCTCGATCGCAACGCCATCGAAGATTTCGGCATTCCCGGGATTGTCCTGATGGAAAACGCCGGGCTTGGAACTGTCCATATGATGATCAGGGAACTCGGCCCCTGCGAAAACTCCTTTGCCCTGATCTTTGTCGGGCCCGGCAACAACGGCGGCGATGGTTTTGTCATCGGTCGTCACCTCCACCAGCGTGGCTGCCAGCCGATTTTCTTCATCATGGTCAACCCCGATCATCTCTCCGGTGATGCCGCGGTCAACTTCAATATAGTCGAAAAACTCAAACTGCCCTTCCATATCATCGACAGCAAGGTTCGGGTCAAGACCATTCCCGTGCTCTTCAAACAGATCGAATCCCGAGGTCTTCCCTGTTATGCCGTTGTTGACGCCCTCTTCGGGACTGGTCTCGGCCGCCAAATCAACGGCCACTTCGCCGACGTCATCGACCTGATCAATCAGTCCGAGTTCGCGCACTCGGTTCCGGTAGTGTCGGTGGATATTCCGTCCGGGCTTGATTCGGACAGTGGCCGGATCCTCGGAAAATGCATCAAGGCCGACTATACCGCAACATTCGGTTGCCCCAAGCCCGGCCATTTTATCCACAGTAGTTCGGATATGAGCGGCGCCCTGCGGATCATCGATATCGGCATTCCCCCGGAAGCGGTCTATAAGGCCGAAATCGCTACAGAGCTCATCACCGAATCGACATGCCGGCAGTGGGCGAAACCTCTGATCCGTGGCAAGGCATCACACAAGGGAAGTCATGGTCACCTCCTGCTCCTGGCCGGATCGCCCGGCAAGACCGGGGCGGCCCTGCTGGCCGCTAAAGGGGCACTCCGCAGCGGATGCGGCCTGGTCAGTCTCTGTGTGCCGCACATGCTGAACTCTATTTTTGAAACCGCACTCCTCGAGGCGATGACCATCCCGCTTCGCAACAGCCCCGCCTTTATCGGTATCGCCGACCGTGATCATATCCTTCAGGCGATCATAGACAAACAGGCAATCGTTCTCGGGCCGGGCCTCGGCACCAATCCTCAGACCGTCGAGCTGGTGCTGTTCCTGTACCAGCATGTCCACCAGCCCCTCATCATCGATGCCGATGCGCTGAACATACTGGCCGGCCATCCCCACCAGGTCGGCGAGCCTGCCGGGCCACGGATCTTCACCCCCCATCCCGGCGAACTCGGTCGTCTGGCCAATGCCTCGGTCCGGGAAATCCAGGATCATCGACTCGAGGCGGCGCGCAAGGCCTGCACGCTCTTCAAGCGCAACGATCAGCAGATCATCATGGTCCTGAAGGGAGCCGGGACCATCGTAGCCGCTGATGATGGCATGGCCATGATCAATACTACCGGCAATCCCGGCATGGCAACCGGCGGTATGGGAGACGTACTGAGCGGTGTCATCGGCGCCCTCGTCTGCCAGGGTATCGGGCCGCCGCATGCGGCGGCCATGGCTGTGTACCTGCATGGATCGGCAGGTGACGAGCTTTTCCAACAGCAAGGGGTAGGGTACAGCGCCAGTGAACTCGCCGACGTCCTGCCCTCAATCATCCACAAACATATCCGCCAAAGGTAAAGCAATGAAAAATGCCTCCGATATCATGACCAGGGAAGTTATCACCGTTTCGCTGGAAACCACCGTTCAGCAACTGGCGCAGCTGCTGTCCGCACACGGTATCAGCGGCGTGCCGGTGGTCGATCCGGACGGCAGGGTTCTCGGCATCGTGACCGAAAGCGACCTGATCGACCAGAACAAGAAAGTTCACATCCCTACAATCGTCACAATCCTCGATTCTTTTTTCTTCCTCGAAAATCCAGACAAGATGGAACAGGAGATGCGGAAAATAGCCGGGGCCACCGTAGCGGATATCTACAGCTCACCGGCGGTAACCGTTACGACCACCACCCCGGTCGATGAGATCGCAACCATCATGTCGGAAAAAAACGTCCATACCCTGCCCGTCGTCGACGATGGTCAACTCTATGGAATTATAGGAAAAAAAGATATTATAAAGACAATTGCCGGATGATCCGGGAGAAACCGGAACGGCCTTGGCGGTGTTACCAGATGATAGGCTGCTGACCGTGGCGGATCAGGTATTCATTGCAACGGACGAAGATCCCCGACCCCAGAAAACCTCTGTGGGCTGAAAGGGGAGAAGGATGGCTGGTCTTGAGCACCAGATGTTTTCTGCGATCAATCAGCGGCTCCTTCTTCTGGGCGAAGGAGCCCCAGAGCATGAAAACCACGTGTTCCTTCAGTCGTGACACCGTCCTGATGATGTCGTCCGTGAGTTCATGCCAGCCGAGATTGGCATGGGAATTGGGCTTCCTGGCGATGACGGTCAGGCTGGCATTGAGGAGCAGCACCCCTTGTTGGGCCAGTCGTGTCAGATCGCTATCGACACTGATCGGCTTCCCCTGGTAAATGCTGTCATTGATTTCCTTCAGGATATTGCGCAGCGATGGCGGTTCGGGGACCCCGTTTCTCACGGAAAAACAGAGTCCATGGGCCTCCGGGCCCTTCCCCGGATGGGCATTGATATACGGATCCTGACCGATTATCACCACCTTGACACTATCAAGACTGGTGACCCTCATCGCATCGAACACGTGTTGACGCGGAGGATAGACCGGCTCTCCAGAGGCCGCCGGTCCATAGGCCTTTTGGACCAGTTCCCTGTGCACACCCTGCCGCATCAGCGGCACCTGTTCTTCCCAGAGCAATTTTCTCACCAGTTTCTACAGAACAAACGCGACCGGTGTTACGCCATCCGGAGTTTCCCCATCACGTAAGAAGTGCCATGATCAGGCTGCGGTCACCGTCCTTTTGGAGCCGTAATGAAGCGCCTGAATCTGCGCGATCAGATCGTTTTCACCCAACGATGAGATTGACGAACAATTGTTGCGGATCAGGGTGCCCAAACCCTTG
This sequence comes from Desulfoprunum sp., assembly GCF_053613775.1. Taxonomy (NCBI): domain Bacteria; kingdom Pseudomonadati; phylum Thermodesulfobacteriota; class Desulfobulbia; order Desulfobulbales; family Desulfobulbaceae; genus Desulfoprunum; species Desulfoprunum sp. The sequence continues at coordinate 462,685 of NZ_JBSHXH010000004.1, read as the reverse complement.
CAATAGCATTCGGCTGGGTCCAGCATCAATGCCGTGCCTTGGGCCTCCACGAGCGCCTGCATTCCTGCGGCGCCGCCATGGGCATCACCCGAGAGGATTATTCCCGCGGTCCGATTCCTGAACACGGCGGCGGTCGATGACAGCAGCAAATCGAGAGGACTTTTGCCATCATCACTGGATAGCTGCTGAAAACTGTAATTGGCGCTATAGGGTTTGAGGCCGAACAACTCCGTGCCGGAGACGATATAGCAATTTCCTCCATCGATGCACATGTTTTCCCGGGCCCGGATCACCTTCATTGAGCATATCGAGTTCAGGTATTCGGTAAAGGAGCTGACCGCATTCTCCTCGTCAAAGATGACGACGATCAGCGCCCCTCCCATATCCGCATCCAGTTTTGGCACGATGTTGAGCAGATTGCGAAAACAACCCGAACCACCGGCCAGAATCGAAATGAAATTATTCCTCCTGAATTTATCGAAATGATTCCGAATTTCGATGATATCCCCGCAATTTTGACAACGGATCTCCCGCAGGACCAGATCTCTGTCTCCGTCAACACTCTGCCGGGTACCGCATTCCTCGCAAAAAATTATCTGCTTTTCTCGGGACAGCCTGGCCTGATGGCCTTTCTGCAGCGTAAAAATCGGTTCGATTGATCGTACCGTGTTACCGGCGGCGTTAATCACTTTCTGAATGACGATCTGGCCATAGATCTCAATATTATGTTCCTGGAACAGAAAATCCTTGCAGATAAAATCCACCGCACCATTTTTCAGGGTATCGAAGCAGCGGGCCGTCCCTTCACTGGTGAGACTGGAGAACATGATGATGGGCGTAGGGCAATGGATCATCAGGTGCTGGAGGGCAGTCATCCCATCCATTACCGGCATCTCGAGGTCCATGAGTATGACATCAGGCGTTTGTTTCAGCACGAGTTCAAGTGCTTCGATGCCGTCCCTTGCTTCACCAATGATCTCGATATCGATTGTATTTTCAAATATGTCGCGAAGAAAACGTCGGAAAACGAGAGAATCATCCGCGATCAAAACCGTTATCTTTCCCGATAGTTGCATAGTATCACGTTTCCATGACTCAATCACGTTGACTATACTAAGAAAAAATCCCCTCTCCAACCCGATCCGGAGCCGCCTGCACCACCGGTTGTTTCAGCATGGAACTGCATCCCGACACTTTCGAGTTCCACAATATTCCCGTATCCTGCTTCGATCTCGACCGTCGACTATTGCCCAGCTTTGCCTTGATACAGCTTATTCGCTCGAATATACCGGTAAACCACCTCTGGAACCATATCATTGATTGGTTCTCCCAGTCGAATTTTTCGCCTGATTGTCGATGAGGATACAGTCAGCGGAGCCTTGGTCAGGAAATAGATCGGCAACCTGTCGTCATTGCTTTTCCACATGTGACCAGCCGTGGAATACCCCAGCTCCCCGGCAAGTTGTGCCTTGAGGGGGGCGAGCTTTTCTCTTTCCCGTTCCGAGACGACGAAGGACGCCATTGCCAGCAGTCGGTTGTATTCCTTCCAGGTCTGTATCTCCAGAAATGCGTCCAGTCCGGTGAGAAAATAGAAATCGGTGTCCGGGGCATACTGTCGATGAAAATTGCGCAATGTTTCGACGGTATAGGTGGGCACCGGAAGTTGTGCTTCCACCAGCGAACATTCAAATTCAGTTCGATCGTGCAGGGCCAGCCTGAGCATCTCGACCCGGTGGTGGAATGGAGTCAATTCGGATGCCGCCTTATGCGGCGGCATCGCGGCCGGAATAAAGACTATCCTGTCCAGTCCGCATTCGGACAGCGCTGACTCAGCAAGGCGGAGATGCCCGTAATGTACCGGATCGAAGGTCCCGCCGAACAGGCCGATCCGTGCCCTCAACTGCGAACCTGCCCCTGGCCGAAAACGACAAATTTCCGGGTGGTCAACTCCTCCAGTCCCATCGGTCCATAGGCATGCAGTTTGGTCGTGCTGATGCCGATCTCCGCGCCCAGCCCCAGCTGACCGCCGTCGTTGAACCGGGTCGAGGCGTTGACCATGACGGCCGAGGCGTCGATGGTGGCGATGAACTCCTGGGCCGTCGAGTAGTTCTCGGTAATAATCGCCTCGGTATGCTGCGACCCGTATTGCTGGATATAGGTGCGCGCCTCATCGAGGCTGTCGACCACCCGAACGACGAGCTTCAGATCCAGATATTCCCGGCCCCAGTCGTCATCCCCGGCGGCGGTCATCTGCGGCAGGATCCGCAGGCAGCGGGGGCAGCCGCGCAATTCAACCCCATTTTTGCTTAATGCATCAGCGATTATCGGGAGATATGATTCGGCGACAGCCCGGTCGAGCAGGAGCCCTTCCAGGGCATTGCATACCCCCGGCCGCTGTACCTTGGCGTTGAGGATAATCGGCGTCGCCTTGTCGAGATCGGCATCCTTGTCGACAAAGATATGACAGACCCCCTTGTAGTGTTTCAACACCGGAATTTTAGAGGTTTCGGTGACAAACCGTATCAGTCCCTCCCCTCCTCGCGGGATGACGAGATCGATATACTGTTCCTGGGCGAGCATGATATTGACGGCCTGGCGGTCGGTTACCGGGATGACCTGAGCGGCGTTTTCATCAACCCCTTCCTCGGCAAAGGCCCGCTGGAGAATCGTCGCCAGGGCCATGTTGCTGTGCAGAGCCTCCGATCCCCCCCGCAGGATAACGGCGTTGCCCGCCTTGAGACACAGGGCCGCGGCGTCAATCGTCACATTCGGCCGTGATTCGTAGATCATGGCGATGACCCCCAGCGGGACCCGCATCCGGCCAACCAGCAGGCCGTTCGGCCGTTTGACCATCTCCCGGATCGCACCGACCGGATCCGGCAGGGCGCAGACTTCCCGCAGCCCGGTAATCATCGAGGCGATGACTGCATCGGATAGCTCGAGCCGATTGAGCATCGCCGCCGACAGGCCTTTTTCCTTCCCCAACTGGAGATCCCTGCCGTTCTCCGCCTGGATATATTCCTTTTCCGCCTCGAGGAGAGCGGCGATCCGCAGCAGGACGGCATTCTTTTTGGCGGTCGAGAGCGACATCAGCGAGTACGAGGCCTTCCGGGCCTGCCGGGCGATGGTGTCGATAATCTGTGCGAGAGAGGTGTTGTCCATATCTTGATCCTGAATACTGCGCATCCGGTTCACAGAATAACGAGGTTGTCGCGGTGGATGACCTCGTCGCTGTCCTTGAAGCCAAGGACTCCGATGATCTGATCTGATTTCAGACCCTTGATTTTTTCAACATCGCGCGAGGAATAGCTGATCAACCCGACTGCGACGACAGTCCCGTCGGCAGCGAGACAGCGGACGGAATCGCCGACGCCGAATTCACCCTCCACCGCCTGAATGCCGGAGGGAAGCAGGCTTTTCCCCTTGCCGGCAATGGCCTGGACGGCCCCGTCGTCAAGGACGAGGGCCCCTTTCGGCTTCAGCACAAAGCTGATCCAGTGCTTGCGGCTGTGCATTTTTTCCCGGCGTGGGAGAAAAAAGGTGCCGACCAATTCGCCGCCGAACAACCCCTGGAGGATATCCTGCCGCCTTCCAGGGCCGATAAAGGCGCTGCCGCCGCGAATCGTAACCATCTTCGCGGCCTTCAGTTTGCTGGTCATGCCCCCTGTCCCGACATCGCTCCTGCTGCCGCCGACCATCTGTTCGATCTCCGGAGTGATCTCGGCCACGGTATATATCGGCGCCGCGTCCTTATCGGCGGTCGGATCACCATTGTACAACCCGTCGACATCGGTCAGGCAGATGAACATGTCGGCCTCGATGATATTGGTGACCAGGGCGCCGAGGGTATCATTGTCGCCGAAGCGCAATTCCTTGACGGAAACCGTGTCGTTTTCGTTGATGATCGGGATGACGCCGAAGCGGAACAGGGTCATGATGGTATTGCGGACATTGAGAAACCTGTCCCGGTCGGCGAGATCGGAGTAGGTCAGGAGAATCTGGGCGATATTTTTTCCATGACGGGCAAATGCCTCTTCGTAGGTCTGCATCAGACTCGATTGTCCGATCGCTGCAAAGGCCTGTTTTTCCGGAAGACTTATATCACCATGGGGGACAAAGGAGATTTTTTTCTTGCCTGCTGCCACCGCCCCGGACGTTACAAGAATTACTTCCCGCCCGCTGCTGTGCAGAAAGCTGATTTCCTTGGCGAGGTTCTGAACGACTGCCCGGTTGATACCGTTTTTGTCGGTGAGGATGGCGCTGCCGACTTTGATGACAACTCTTCTGGCCTTATCGAACAAGGTCTGACGGAAATAGAGCCCATCATCGCGTTGCACCTGAATAGTCATGATTTCAGAGCGGAAGAGAATTCATTTGTATAACCGTCGGCTCAGGGGGCGTCTTTGCTCTCATCAGACGACAGGTCGGGATGCTCGGCCTCGGCAAGATAATCCTCAAGCACCTGCTTCAGTTCTTCAATACCATGCCCTGTCAGGCAAGAGAGCGAAACGGGTTCAAAACCTTTATCACGAAACCATTTTGCCCGGCGTGGCACATCAGATGGGTCGATGAGATCAATCTTATTCAACACCAGAAAGCGTGTGCGTTCAACGAGTTCTTCCTTATATGCCTGGAGTTCTTTCTCGATGGTATAAAAGTTTTTTTTGAAATTGTCATCAGACACATCAATGATATGGAGGAGAATCCTGGTCCTCTCGATATGCCTCAGGAAATTATGCCCCAACCCGACACCGGCATGCGCCCCTTCGATCAGACCGGGGATATCGGCGATAATCACGGGTTCGCTGAACTTGAAGTGGAGAACGCCCAACTGCGGCTCCAGGGTGGTGAAGGGATAATCGGCTATTTTGGGATTGGCGGCGGAAAGTTTTGACAACAAGGTGGACTTGCCGGCATTCGGCAATCCAACCAGGCCGATATCGGCGATCAATTTCAGCTCGATTCTGAGCCAGCGCTCCTCGCCGGGAACACCTTTCGAGGCAAACCGCGGCGTCCGGTTGGTCCCGGTGGCAAATCGGCTGTTGCCCAATCCGCCATCACCGCCATGGGCGGCAATATAGGTATCACCATCGTGGAGGAGGTCGGCGAGAATCTCCCCGGTCTCGTCGTCCTTGATCATCGACCCGTTTGGGACCTCGATGATGCAATTTTCACCTTTTCTGCCGTGCATGTCTTTCCCTTGACCGCCACGACCTCGTTCCGCCTTGAAATGTGAGCGGAAGCGGAAATCGATGAGGGATTGAATCTTCCTGCTGGTCCGGACGATCACATCGCCGCCCTTTCCCCCATCGCCGCCATTGGGCCCCCCCTTGGCAACGTATTTTTCCCGGCGAAAACTCACACAGCCATCACCGCCATCGCCGGCTTTGACAAAAAATTTCGCTTCATCGATGAAGGCCATGATCAACCACAATTAAATAATATGAATTTGATATCGTTTCAGCATAAAAGAAAAAACTCGAATACCTCTAGCCGGTATTCGAGTTTTTGAACCTCCGCTGCTGTCGAAAGAAGAGTCTGATCAATATCAGACTGCAGGATATACACTTACTCTTTTCTTATCCTTGCCGAATTCTTCGTATGTGACAATCCCGTCAACCGTGGCGAACAGAGTATAATCCCGGCCGCAACCAACATTGGTGCCGGGATGAATCTTGGTACCGAGCTGACGGACAAGAATATTGCCAGCCTTGACCTCCTGACCGCCGAAGCGCTTAATTCCTCGTCTTTGACCGGAACTGTCACGACCATTCCGTGAACTGCCGCCCGCTTTCTTATGCGCCATTTCCTACTCCTTGTCTACCAGGATGAACACAGTCCTGATTCTTTGAAAATATTATGCCGAAATTTCTTCTATCTTCAGACCGGTGAAGGACTGCCGATGACCTCGCTTGACCTGATAGCCCTTGCGCCGTTTTTTCTTGAACACGATGATCTTCTTCGCCCGTCCCTGCTCGGCTATTTTTGCCACGACCTTGGCCGACTCGAGTACTGGTTGACCGATCTTTACATCATCGCCGTCGACCACCATCAGGACCTCGTCCAAGTTGACGACGTCTCCGACATTCCCATCCAGCTTTTCGACACGCAATTGATCTCCACAGGCAACCTGATATTGTTTCCCGCCGGTTCGCACTATTGCATACATTGATATAAACCTCTTTTTATAAATATCTTTTCGATTTCAGCAAAGAACTGAATATACTTTGGAATCAGAAATTAAACTTTCTTTCTCGTGAAATGTCAAGCAGTTTTACAAGCGATCGACTGAAATGAAAGCCGTTGGAATGGTGGATAAATCGTGCGGTTGAATAGGCTGCCTTCAAACCGACCCTTCCAGACGTGCTTTTTCTTTTTCCTGACGAATGGCGCATGCCTTGGCAAAGGCCGCCTTTTTTCCATGCTTGCTGATCGAAACCGACGTTTTCCCCTGCTTCCCCTGATGCGTTACCCAACTCACCTCATACCTGTTGAGTTTTTCATTCAACCGCACGCCAACGACCCCGGTACCTGAGTTGCTGACGGTAACCATGTGCTTGTTGGTTCTCACCTTGCCCAGTTTCTTCTCCATCTTGTCACGCCACGAAATGGCAGAGAGAAGACTTGAATATCTCCCACCGCATTTTCTGTCCGAGAAAAATTTTGAATGGGTCTTTCCTACGAATCTGACACGCACATACCATCCGTGAGTTCTTTTGGACTCTTGGTCAATTCGTGCGATATCCTTATGTTTTTCCAAAAGCAACTTCTGTTTTTTGTCTTCTTCCATATACAACCTCATATTCGGCCTCGCCGGCCTACATCCGATAAAAGTCTCCAGATGACAACAGTGTAAGAAAAATGTATGCTCAAACTGCTACCATGAGAGGGGCTGATTTTTTTCAACCACCACAACGTCATATTGCCCGGCACGCTACTTAGCTTAGTCAGGTATTCCTGTCAACCTTTTTTTGAGCATACAGCCGACACAGAGACACACGGCTGAATTGCAGGTTTGGGCAATCCAACCACTCCCTCCGTTATCTTTTATATTTTAAGACCAATGACATCAACATCAAGCCACTTTTCAAATCTCCTGGGAACCGTCAGGAAACTGCTCGGCGAGCAAGGCTGCCCCTGGGACAAACGCCAAACGAATACTTCCCTCAGCAAGTATCTCAAATCCGAACTCGACGAGCTCATCGCCGCGATTGACAATGGCGATCACGAGAATATCTGCGAAGAACTTGGAGACCTGCTCTACCTCATTCTATTGATATCCGAAATCAATAACAGGGATGGTTTTTTTTCCATCGATGCTGTCATCCATTCCATCGACGCCAAACTTGTTCGTCGTCACCCTCATGTATTCGAAAAATTTTCGATAATGAGCGATGACGAATTACGCGAACAATGGCTAGCCATCAAATCGAAAGAGAAAATATCAAAATAAAATTGACACTATATCGTTCAAAGAATATACTGTTTAATTTTCGTTGCACCAGCTCGAGTTCGTTATCAGTTCCCGCACTGACTACGACCAGAGCCGTTGATCCTGCGTGCAGGATCAACCACCTCTTCGCCCCTGATACGATGACGGGGCCAACAGGGCATGAGCCCAAACAACATGAGTCCACGAGGAGGAACCATGCGCAGGTATGAAACGGTCTTCATTCTTCGCCCAAGCCAGAGCGAGGATGAGATCAATGCAATTATTGAAAACACGAAGAATATCATCTTGAGCGACAAAGGCAGCATTATCGATCTCAACAAGTGGGGAATGAAAAAGCTGGCCTATACGATTAAAAAAGAGATTCAGGGACAGTACGTCTTTTGTGACTTTGCCGGCACACCGGCCTCAGTGGCAGAGTTCGAGCGAAAATTCCGGATTGACGATGCCGTTCTCAAATACCTGACCATCAAGACCGCAGATGCCATCTCTGAAGAAGAGATCGGCAAGGCGATAGCCGAAGCAGACGCCAAGCATGCGGTACAGGCCAAAGAAACCTCGGAAGATGAGGACCAGGCCGTGACCGAAGAAGACGAGAGCATAGAAGAAACCACCGATGAAGAATAAGCGCTTAGCAGCGTTTTCCTGAAACTGGAGAATCGATCATGTCACAAAAACCACAGAGAAAATTATTTTCCCGTAAAAAAGTTTGTCGGTTTTGCGCCGACAAGGAAGCAGTTATCGATTACAAAGATGTAAAAACATTACGCAATTTTGTTTCAGAGCGCGGCAAGATCATCCCGCGGCGCATCGTTGGCACCTGTGCAACGCATCAGCGCCAGCTTTGCGAGGCAATCAAACTTGCAAGACATATCGCCTTGCTGCCCTATTCCGGTGCAGCCCAAGGATAATCTTGCAAGAAGGAGAGCGGGTGGCAAGTGAGGAACAAGCCGGTCCAGAGTTGGGAAAAGTGTTTCAAAACATTTTTCTGCTCTTCCTTGCCGCTTTTCTTCCAGCACTTAATTTTTCAGTTTTCGGCTGGTTGAATGGGGTTCTTCCCCTGCTCACGTTTATGCTGCTGTATATGTTCGGCCTGAACGTCGGCAACAAAATGATCCTGACCGGAGGAATACTGGCGTTGATTGCGGGACTCGCAACGGCACGAATTGAACCGCTTCTGATATCATTATCCATGATCCCTTGCGGATATGCGATCAATTGGTCGGCTCTCCGGCGGGAATCACCGGTGCGTGCCGGCCTGAAAGGGATAACGGTTCTGGGCGGGTTCTGGATTTTTCTTGTCGCGGTATTCGCGGCGATTTATGAGATAAATCCATATGCTGAGTTTCTGCAGGCTCTCGATCAGGGTATGGTTGAGGCATTGGAATATTATCGGCGAAGTGACACCGTCCCTGCTGATACGCTAATCATTCTGGAAACGAGCCTCTACCAGATGAAAGGATTGCTTCCTTTGATCATGCCGTCAATATTGACTGGCGTTGTGATATTGACAATATGGATCACCCTGACTGCCGGTAACCGGATGGTGTATCAATTCACCGGGAATTCTCCGTGGCCACGGCAGAGATTGTGGCGGATCCCGGATAACTTGATCTGGCTGATCATCGTTATGGCCCTGGTCGCCCTCGTGTCAAGCGGTCAAATACAGATTGTCGCCATCAATGCATTGATCATAGGGGGAATACTCTATTTTTTTCAAGGACTGGCGGTATTCTCCTTTTTCCTGCACAAGTGGAATCTGCCGATGCTGTTGCGCTCGTTCCTCTATGTGATGGTAATTTTCCAATCGTTTGGAACACTCATTCTCATTGGGACCGGGCTTGCAGATGTATGGTTCGATCTCAGAAAGATCAGAAAACCGGCCGATACCGAATCGGCAAATTTGTAACATTTAATTCTGCAGCAGGACATTCCTGCAGAATGACAAGAGAGATATTAATAAGGAGTCACACATGGAACTCATACTCAAACAAACCATCAGTACTCTGGGGCAAGAGGGCGATGTCGTCACCGTCAAGTCGGGTTATGGTCGCAATTATCTGCTGCCACAGAGAAAAGCGGTCCTGGCCACTCCCGCGAACAAGGCTATTTTAGAGCAAAACAAGGCAGATATCATTGCCAGAAGAGAAGCAGAGCGCAAGATTGCCGAGGATCTGTCGAAAAAAATTTCCGGCCTGGAGATCGTGATCGAACAACTCGCCGGTGATGACGGGAGGCTGTTCGGATCGGTTACCAGCGCCGATATAGCTGCCAAATTGGCCGAAAACAATATTGATATTGACAGGAAGCAGATTCTCCTCGTCGATCCGATCAAGACCCTCGGGACAACCACCATCAGCATCAAGGTCGGTTTCCAGATGACCACGGATATTACGATCAATATCGTTCCCAGTACCAAGGGATAGTAGTATTTGATATAAGAAATCAGTTGGCGGCAGATACGGCGGAGAGTGCGCCGACCGGGCTGATCTCTTAACCGACACACCAGGATGGGTCTTGCCTTCCTGGTGTGTTTTTGTTTACACTGCTGCTCATATTCACACACCATCTCCCAACCGGACATATCATCAATGAACAACCTGCCCCAGAACGGAATCGGCATTCGCGTCCCTCCCCAGAATATCGAGGCCGAGCAGGCCGTTCTCGGGTCGATCCTCTTGAAGGACAAAGCGTTCAGTACGGTTCTCGAAATCATCGGGGGGAACGATTTTTATAAAGTTGCCCACCGAATCATTTTCGAGGCCTTGATCGATCTGTTCGAGAAAAACGAACCGCAGGACCTTCTGACTCTCTCTAATCTTCTGAGCGATCAGAACAAACTCGAGGAAATCGGCGGAATCGCCTATCTGACAAGCCTGACCTCCATCGTCCCGGTAACGGCAAATATTGCCAGTTATGCCAAGATTATCCGCCAGAAATCGATCCTTCGCCAGCTCATCCGGGTAAATTCCGATATCGCGTCGAGATGCTATGAGGAACAGGGAGATATCGATACCCTCGTTGATGAGGCGGAGCAGGCTATTTTCGACATTGCCGGCGCCAAGAGCAACCAACATTTCGTTGCGGTCAAACACATTGTTCCCAAGGCATTTGAAACGGTTGAAAATCTATTTAAACGCAAGGAACTGATCACCGGAGTTCCAACCGGGTACTATGATCTCGACCGCTACACCGCCGGCCTCCAGCCTTCGGATCTCATCATCCTTGCCGCACGCCCATCGATGGGTAAGACCGCCTTCGCGATGAATATCGCTCAGCACGCGGCGATGATCGAGAAGATCGGCGTTGCCATATTCAGCCTGGAGATGTCGAAGGAACAACTGGTCATGCGCCTTCTCAGCTCCGTCGGCAAGATCGATTCGCAGCGAATCCGTACCGGCCGGTTGCAGAACGATGACTGGCCGAAATTGACCAGAGCTGTCGGAATGCTTTCGGAGGCCCCGATCTATATCGATGATACCCCGGCTATCTCCGTTCTTGAGATGCGCGCCAAGGTCAGGCGTCTCGCCTCCCAGTTCGACATCGGCCTGGTGGTCGTCGATTATCTGCAGTTGATGCAGGGGCGCGGCAACACCGAAAACAGGACTCAGGAGATCAGCGATATCTCGAGATCACTGAAGGCCCTGGCCAAAGAGCACCACATGCCCGTCCTCGCCCTCTCCCAGCTCAACCGGGGCCTGGAAAACAGGACCGACAAACGGCCGATGATGGCCGATCTCCGTGAGTCCGGGGCCATCGAACAGGACGCCGACGTCATCTGTTTCATCTATCGCGACGAAGTCTATAACAAAAGCGAGGACAATCCCAACAAGGGCAGTGCCGAGGTCATCATAGGCAAGCAGAGAAACGGTCCGACAGGCATGGTTAAATTGACATTCCTCAAAGAATTCACTATGTTTGAAAACATGAGTGCAAAAAGTGAATACGAAACGATGTAATCCAAACGATATTCGGTTCGCGCAGGCCACACCAGGCACGGGCAAATGCATAGGGACAACACCATGATCACCAGCCAGAGCGGCAAGAAATACGATTTCAAGGCAATCGAAGAAAAATGGCAGCGTTTCTGGAGTGAAAACTCCACCTATCAAACAACTGAAGACGCGACGCGGGAGAAGTACTATGTCCTGGAAATGTTTCCTTATCCTTCAGGAAAGATCCATATGGGACATGTGCGGAACTACTCCATCGGCGACGTGGTTGCCAGGTACAAGAGAATGCGGGGCTACAATGTCCTTCACCCGATGGGATGGGATGCCTTCGGTCTGCCCGCTGAAAATGCCGCCCAGAAAAACAACAGTCACCCCGCCACCTGGACCTACGCCAACATAGAGTACATGCGCAAACAGCTGCGGCAGCTTGGCCTTTCCTATGACTGGCAGCGTGAGATTGCCACCTGCAACCCCGGGTATTTCCGCTGGGAGCAACTCTTTTTCATCGATATGTGGGAAAAAGGCATCATCTACCAGAAGGTGACGACCGTCAACTGGTGCGAATCCTGTCAGACCGTGCTGGCCAACGAACAGGTGATCGAAGGCTGCTGCTGGCGTTGCGATCAGCCGGTTATGCCGCGGAAGATGAACGGCTGGTTCTTCAAGATCACCGATTATGCGGAGGAACTGCTCGCCGACCTCGATACACTGACAGGGTGGCCGGAAAAAGTCGTGACAATGCAGCGTAACTGGATCGGAAAATCCACAGGGCTCACCTGCGATTTCCCGGTCGATGGACTCGACGAGAAGATCTCCATCTTCACGACCCGTCCCGACACCATTTTCGGGGTCACCTTCATGTCCATCGCCGCCGAGCATCCCCTGCTCGACACACTCCTGCCGGGCACTGCAAATGAGGACGAGATCCGGAAATTCATCGATCAGATCATCACCGAGAAGCAGCGCAAGAGCAACGAGGAAGAACCGGAGAAAAAGGGTATCTTCACCGGCAGATACTGTATCAATCCATTCAATGGGAAGAAAATACCGCTGTATATCGCCAACTTTGTCCTGATGGACTACGGCACCGGTGCCGTCATGGCGGTACCGGCCCATGATGAACGGGATTTCGAATTTGCCAGAAAATACGGGCTCGACATCACTCCGGTCATCATGCCGGAAGGGGAAACGCTGGTCGGTGAATCAATGGATCAGGCCTATACCGGTCCCGGGACCCTTGCCAATTCAAGCGATTTTACCGGTCTGCCATCGGAAGAGGCGCAACAGAGGATCATCGGCCATGCCGTCGACCACGGTTTCGGCGCCCCCCACGTCACCTACCGGCTCCGCGACTGGGGCATCTCCAGGCAACGGTACTGGGGCGCCCCGATTCCGATGATCCACTGCGACAGCTGCGGGGTGCAGCCGGTCCCCCGCGACCAGTTGCCGGTGGTGCTGCCGGAGGATGCCGATCCCGGCAACAGCAAATGCGACCCGTTGCACCAGCGCCCCACCTTCTATACCACCACCTGTCCCGTCTGTAATGGCCCGGCTCGCCGGGAAACGGATACGATGGACACCTTCGTCGAATCATCGTGGTATTTTGCCAGGTATACCTGCCCGCGGCTCGCAGACGCGCCGATCGATCGCGACAAGGCCTCGCACTGGCTCCCGGTCGATCAGTACATTGGCGGGGTCGAACATGCCATCCTCCATCTCCTCTATTCCCGATTCTTCACCAAGGTGCTGCGGGATCTCGGTTATCTCACCATCGATGAACCGTTCACCAACCTCCTGACCCAGGGGATGGTCATCAAGGATGGCGCCAAGATGTCGAAATCAAAAGGAAACGTTGTTGACCCCCATGATCTTGTGGCAGAATACGGGGCCGACACCGTACGGCTGTTCAGCCTCTTTGCCGCCCCTCCGGAAAAGGATCTGGAATGGAATCCGCAGGGGGTGGAAGGCGCCTCCCGATTTATCAACAGGATCTACCGGTTCATTGAAAACAACGGACAGAGCCTGGTCAACGTCCCTCCCCCAGGCAAGGTACTGAGCGAAGCAGACCGCAATCTCCACCGCAAGACCCACCAGACCGTACGGCGGGTGACGGAGAATATTGAAAACAACTTCCATTTCAATACCGCTATCAGCGCGGTGATGGAGCTGTTCAACGGCATCTTGACGGCCACAGACGAGGAAAAAGGAAATGCGGTTCACCCGTATTTTGTCAAAGAGGCAATCGACTCCGTCCTGCTGCTGCTTTCACCGATGATTCCCCATTTCTGCACTGAAATGTGGGACCGGCTGGAAATGGGTTCGATCGAGACCGTTCCGTGGCCGCAATGGGATGCCGAGGCTGCTGCCGAGGATCGTCTCACTATCGTGGTCCAGGTCAACGGCAAGGTGCGCAGCCGCCTTGAAGTCCCTGCGGACATCGACGACAAACCCCTTGTCACCATGGCTCTGACGGACGATAATGTCGCCAGATTCATCGGCGCCAGAGAGGTGAAAAAGACCATTGTCATCAAGAAGAAACTTGTGAATATCGTTATATAACACTATACTCTGTGCCTTGATAGCACCAGTGGCGCTGCCCAAAGGACACTGGAAAGCCTCCTCATTTCTTGACAAGGAGAACTCTGTTGAAGACACCACGGCTTATAACTTCGACCTTCACAGCCTTTCTGCTGCTGTTCCTGGCCTCCTGCGGGTATCACAATCCCTACGTCTATTCAGGTCCGGAAAAATCGATCTATATCACTGAATGGAAGAATCGGACCAGCGAGCTGGGACTCGACTCGCAGATTTACCGGTCACTGGCCCGCTGGTTCCAGAAGTCAGGGTCGCTCCATGTCACGAAAAATAGAGCAGGCTCTGATCTGATCCTCGCAGGCGAGATCGTTTCGATCTCCCTGCCAAGCTTGAGTTACAGGTCGAACCGCGATGCGGCCGAGGTCAAGCTTACCCTTCGTGTACGGTATATCCTGAAGGATATCGCCACGGGCAAGGTCCTGGTTGAGGCGCCGAGCGATTATTACACCGAATCATATTTGACCTCTTCTTCTTCCGCGGTCGAGGAGGAAAACAAAAAACAGGCGTTGGAGACCATTATCAAAGATCTCTCCCAGAAGATCTACCAGAGAACGCTGGTTCAGATCCCCAAGCTGTAATCGGCTCGTCTCCCATATTTTTCCCTCAGGCCGGTTTCTTTACCGAAATCGGCCTGTTTTTTTTTGCACCCATGCTGATAATCGGTTCGCTCGCCTTCTCCTCGCCTCTTGTCCTCGCTCCACTTGCCGGATACAGCGATCTGCCTTTTCGGCTTCTCTGCCGCGAATATGGCGCCGGTTTCTGTGTCTCGGAAATGATCAGTTGCCATGGTCTGTGCTATCAACAGCTAAAGACCATCGACATGCTGCTGTCAACGCCTGCGGAGCGTCCCGTCGCCTTTCAGCTTTTTGGTGCCGATCCCGACCGGATGGCGGAGGCGGCGGCGATCGTCTCGACCTTTGCCCCGGACATGATCGACATCAACATGGGCTGTCCGGTGAAAAAGGTGACAAAACGCGGCGCCGGGGCCGCTCTCATGGCCTCGCCCGGTCTCGCCGAAAAAATAATCCTGAGAGTCGTGGCGAATACATCCCTGCCGGTGACGGTCAAGATCAGGGCCGGGGTCAATGCTTCCGAGTTGAACGGAGTAGAATTCGCCAGGATGGCGCAGGGTTCGGGGGCAGCCGCGGTCATCGTCCATGGCCGCACCTGGGCCCAGGGATTTTCGGGCCGGGCGGAGAGAACCATCATCGCCACAATCAAACAGGCCCTGACGATCCCGGTCATCGGCAATGGCGACATCCAATCATATCAGGAGGCGATGCAGCTGCTGGAGGAAACGGGGTGCGACGGGGTCATGATCGGCAGGGCCGCCCTGGGCAACCCCTGGGTCTTCTCCGCCGCGGGCCGTCCGGATGATCTTGGGACGATCGTTGACGGGGCGATCCGTCACCTCACCCTGGTTGAGCAGTTCCTCGGCCCCGACAGGCCGATTGGTGTCATCAGGAACCATATCGGCAAATATTTTAAAAACCTGCCGGGAAGCAGTGATATCCGCAGGGCAGTCTACAACTGCTCTGCACAGTCAGACATGAAAAACCTTCTCCTGTCTCTGAGAAATACGGACGAATGACGGGCATGGCACCTGTCGCCGGCTGTGAAGATCGGCACCTCCCTCCGGTGAAGATTTCACCCCCCTCCCCAATCAACCAGTTTTCCGAAGAAAAGCCGACCAGTTCCTGACCAGATGGATCAAGGATCGGGTGCCGATACCTGACGGGCCTTTCGGGATATACGACTTTTCAGTGAATTCCCAGGCCGTCCCGGCGATATCAAGATGCACCCACGGAACATCCCCAACGAATTTTTGGAGATAGGCGGCGGCCGTGATCGTTCCTGCCGGCTTGCCGCCGGTATTCTTGATATCCGCCACCTCGGATTCGATCTGTTTGCTGTACTCCGGCCCGAGGGGCAGCCGCCACATCGGTTCGCCGCTGCACCGTCCGGCCTCCTTGATCCTTTCCGCCAACTCGTCGTTATTTGCCAATATACCGGTATAATGATGACCGAGGGCGATGATGACCGCTCCCGTCAAGGTGGCCAGGTCGATGACACAGCAGGGGGAGAATTTTTCAATCCCGTAGGCCAGTGCATCGGCGAGGATCAACCGGCCTTCGGCATCGGTATTGACGATCTCCGAGGTTACACCGCCATAGTGGACGATGATGTCACCAGGCTTGACCGCCGCTCCTCCACCCATGTTTTCCGTGGCCGGGATGATCGCCACCACCCCGACATCCGGCCGTTCTTCGCCGATGACCTGCATGGCGGTCAACACGGCTGCCCCGCCGCACATATCGAATTTCATGTCCTGCATCCCCGTCGCCGGCTTCAGTGAGACTCCACCGGAATCGAAGGTCAGGCCTTTGCCGATCAGGAGAATCGTCTCCGCCGGTTGTGGGGGTCGGTATTCGAGGATCACCATCTTCGGCGGTTCGGCCGACCCCTTGCTGACGGCGATGATGCCCCCCATCCCAAGGCGCTGCATATCCTCCTTCTCCAGGATCGTCAGCGACATCGCCATGCTGTCGGAGAGGCCTTGCGCGTATTCACCAAATCGTGACGGCGTCCAGTCGTTGCCCGGCTCGTTGGCCATATCCCTCGCGGCATTGGCGGCCCTGGCGGCCCGCTCCCCCCGCTCAACCCCCTTGCGCACCTCACCCATTCCGGATGAGGTGTGGAAAACGACCTTCGTCAGCCCGGGATACGGCACCTCGTTTTTATCCTCGGTCTTGTACTTGCGAAATCGATAGTCGCCAAGCAACACCCCTTCAGCAAGGCCTTCGGCGACGCCACCAGGTCCGAGGCGGGAGAGAACCGGGAGGCTGATCATTATCGATCCGGCCTGGATCTTGGCGCATTGGCGGGCTATATTGCCTCCGACGACCCTGCATGTCTCCCTCAGGACGCAGGGATCTTCTGTTTCAGCAACCTTGCCCATGCCCGCCAGCATGACACGTCTGGCGCCAAACGTCTTCTCAATGGCCCGATCCGGGTACAGGATCAGAATTTCATCCATTTTGGCTTTGAAATCTCCAAGTTCCAGCGCATTCATTGCCAAGGGGCGCAACCGGTCTTCACAGGACGGCAGTCCCTGTTCCGGCTGCGCCATACAGATCACCAGCAGGTCACCGCGATATGCGACAATATCCTTACTGCTCACCGAAAGCTTTGTCGTATTCATTTGATCCTCTCGCGACACGCTCTATTGCGTACAATTTTCTGGTTATTCTCCAGATAGATACGGTATGATTTTTCACTCAAGGAGAGCCGCCGCATCGTTTTGTCCGGCATGCGGAATCGATTGCGCGCTCCAAAAAAATATCTTCGATACAATGGGAGATTTTTTACGTGCTGCAAACATTCATTACCGCCACCATCTCAGCGGTCCTTGTGTCCGCCCTGTGCTCTCTCTGCGAAGCCGTCCTCTATTCCGTGACCACAAGCCAACTGGAAATGCTCAAAAATTCGGGTCATGCATCCGCCGGAACCCTCCTGGATCTCCGTGCTGATATCAATGAACCGATTACCGCCATTCTGACGCTGAACACTATCGCCAACACCGTCGGCGCCGCAATCGCCGGTGCTGCATCGGCCAAGCTTTTTGGAGATGAAAACCTCGTATTGTTCTCCGGCATGTTCACCATGACAATCCTGATCTTCTCCGAAATCATACCCAAAACTCTGGGCGTGAGCTTCGCCTTCCGACTCGCGCCGGTCGTCGCCCATCCCATCCGCTGGATGGTTGTGATCCTCAAGCCCATCGTCTGGTTCTGCCGCCTCATCACTCGGCTCCTGCCATCCAATGCCCAGGATGTCAATATAAGCGCCGAGGAACTGCAGACCATCGCCACACTCTCCCTTGAATCCGGGGCGATCGAGAAGGCCGAGGAAAAGGTCATTATCAATATCCTCAGTCTGAAAGGAAAGATTGTCCGCGAGGTCATGACCCCCCGCACCGTCACCTTTTCTCTCGACGAACAGCTGACTGTCGAAGCGGCCATGAAAAAGGTGACCCTCGTTGGCAATCACAGCCGTCTTCCAGTCTTCAACAACGATCCGGACAACATCACCGGCATCGTCCTGCGCCGGGATGTCCTGCAGGCGGCGGCCGAGGGGAAATCGGGGCTGGTCCTCTCCCGTATGCTCCATCCGGTGCATTTCGTGCCGGAAACCGCACCTCTCAACCGCGTTCTGGTCGAATTCTTTGATCGTCGCCAGCACCTCTTCGTTGTCGTCGATGAATACGGCTCGATGACCGGGGTGATCTCACTGGAGGATATCATCGAGGAGATTGTCGGACGGGAGATAGTCGATGAGACCGACCGAGCCAGGGACATGAGGGAGTTCGCCCGGGCCAGAAATCTTCAGGCGGTGACCAGGAGAAAGAGCTGCTCCTGACTATTCCACCGCCCCAAGGCGCACCGGGAGATCGACCGACGTCCCGTCCCGTAATACCGTCACCATGACCTCGTCCCCGACCTTGAAACGTTCGAGTTCGGTCCGGATGGCATCATAGGAATCCACCTTGCTGCCGGCGATCGCGATGATGATATCGCCGAGAACGATCTCCCCCATATACTGCGTGGTGGCCCTCAGTCCCGCCTTGTCGGCCGGGCCGTTTTTCTCCAGACCGAGAATCAGCACCCCGTCGACGCCGAGGTTGGCATTGAGATTTTCGTCGGCCAGTGTTGCCCCGAGACCCGGCCGTATAATCCGGCCGAATTTGATCAGTTCGGGCACCACCCGATTGACTTCGGATACCGGGACAGCGAAGCCGATGCCGGCATACGCCCCGGAAGGGCTGTAAATGGCGGTATTGACTCCGATCAGCCGGCCGGCGCTGTCCAGCAGCGGCCCCCCGGAATTCCCGGGATTGATCGCCGCATCGGTCTGGATCATGCCATGGATCATGCGGCCGCTGACCGATTTGATCTGCCGGCCGAGGGCGGAAATGATCCCGGAGGTGATGGTCCGGTCGAGACCGAAGGGGTTGCCGATCGCATACACCTTCTGGCCGACGAGCAGGTTCGCCGATTCACCGATGGTGATCGGCTGCAGCAATTTCTTCGGGGCGTTGATCCGGAGCACGGCAATATCCTTGTCGGCAGAGGCGCCGACCAGGACCGCCTTCCACGTCGAATTATCGGCCATGGTGATCTGAACGCTGTTGGCATCGCTGATCACATGATAATTGGTGACGATCCGCCCCTCGTTGTCCCAGACGAAACCGGAGCCGGTGCCCTGCGGAATCTCGACCGCATTGAGTGAAAACAAGCCCCGCCGCAGGGCGGTGCTGGTGACATAGACCACCGCATTCGAATTGTTCTTGAAGATCTCGATCGTATTCTGCTCGTCGGCGGCCAGATCGCCGCGGGCGGTCACGCTCCGCGGCGTCGCCTCCGGATTCAGAGGTGAGCGCACCGGCTGGCCGAATAGCAGCCACAGCCCGAACAGTATCAGAAAAAGGACCAGGAAGGGGGAGATTTTTTTCATGGCAGTATGATCAATGGCTCTGATTCGACCCGGTGTGACATCACCAGCGACAGATCGGACATCTATCCAGGCGATCTATAATTGCAGCAGCAGCTTGGCCACCGACAGATACACGAATACACCCAGGACGTCGATCAAGGTCGTGACCACCGGACCGGTAGCGATAGCCGCATCGACATCAAACCGCTTCAGGATCAACGGGACGAGGGAACCGACCGTCGCCGCCATCACCATCGAAAAAAAGATCGACAGGCCGACGACCAGGCCAAGCAACCTGGGCTCGGCATAGCCGAAATAGGACACCACCCCGAGCAGGAGCCCATAGAGGCTGCCGAGGATCAAGCCAACGCGCATCTCCTTGAACACAATACGGAACAACTCGTTGATATTGACCCGGCCGGTGGCGATTCCCCTGACGATGATGGTCGACGACTGGGTGGCGATATTGCCGCCCATGCCGGCAATAATCGGCATGAACGAGGCCAGGGCGATAATCTGGCTCAATTCGTGGGAGAAAAAACCGACGATCAGCATCGACATGAGGCCGCCGGCAAATGTCGCCAGCAGCCACGGGGCCCGGATAATGGAATTTTCTCGGATCGATTTGAGCAGGATCTCGCGGTCCTTACCGGCACCGGCCATCTGCAGGAACTCCTCGGTCGCCTCCTCGCGGATGACATCGATGATATCGTCGACGGTGACGATCCCCAGCAGCTTGTAGTTGGAATCGACGACCGGCACGGCCAGGATGTTGTACTGGGAGACCACATGGGCGACGTCGTTCTGGGGGGTATCGGTCGTAACCGAGATGACGTTGGGGTTCATGATGTTTTTCAGCTGCCGGTGCGGCGGATGCATCAGCAGTTCGCGCAGCGACACCACCCCGGCGAGTTTGCCGTCGCCGTGGGTGATATAGAGATAGAACACCATCTCCTTTTCCTCGCTGCGTTTCTGGATGCTGGTAATGGCCTCCCCCGCGCTCAGCTCTCCGTCAAGGCTCATGAAATCGGGGGACATGAGTCCACCGGCGGTCTCGGGATGATACTGGAGCAGTTCCTCCATCTCTTCCCGATCCTGTTTTTCCATGTGCTTGCGGATATCGTTGGCAATCTCCTCCGGCAGGACTTCGAGCAGGTCGACGGCGTCGTCGGACGGCATGTTGGCAAGGATATCGGCCATCATCTGCGGCGGCATTTCCTTGACCAGATCGACTACCAGCGAATCATCGAGTTCGCTCAGAAATTCCCCGACGCGTTCGGTCTGGGCGATGATATTGAAGATTCTGGTACGCTCTTCATCGGTAAGATGGCGAAATACCCATGCGATATCAGCAGGATGGGTTTTTGATACGAGCTTCATCAAATGCTCGTTGGCCCCCCTCCTGGCAAGGCGGCGGACCATATCGAAAAGGACCATCCCCTCGTTGCCGACGAGTTCTTTCTTCCCCTTTTCTTCCATATCCATTCCCGACGATTAATGATTTACGGCATCCACCTGGTTCAAGGCAAAGTGACGTCATTATACTGCTATACCAAAGCGATGCTACAATCATTTTCCCTCACAACAGAAAGGAATACGATTTTTCGGCGCAGCCGCAACTCAACCGCCAAGACGATGTCCAGCGCCCGGAAGCCCACCCATCGGACTATAACATATCAAGCAAATTCAAACAGATAATTGTGACGACCACGACAATGAGACCAATCATCCATGCCTTGGTCCATCCTGGTGATACGGCGGGAGAAAACTCAGCCAGCGAGTAACGAGACGGTGAAGCGATACTGTTCAGAACCGCCGGTAATGCACAAATTCGGCGGCGGGGCGGCGGGGCGGCGGTGAAGGGGCATGGGCGGGATAGCCGAGCGGAATCAAGGAGACAATATCATATGTATCTGGAATTTCGAGTAATTTGGCGACGCGGTCATGGTCGAAGGAGCCGACTATCACCGCCCCCAGCCCGAGGATGTGGGCGGTCAGGCAGATGTTCTGGGTGGCAAGCCCAAGGTCGAACATCAGCCAGTCCTCGAACCTGGTCTGGCGTTCACCATTGTAATACCCGGCCTTGTGTTTCCGCCCGCAAATCCCGAGCACCACCGGGGCCTGGGTCATGGCGCGGGTAGCCGGGTTTTTCGGCGACAGCAGCTCGACCAGCCCTTCCTTGTCGGCCTGGGCCTCGATGACGACGACCTCCCAGCACTGGCTGTTGCCCCAGGACGGTGCCCAGCGTACTGCTTCAAAGAGTTGCTCGAGCTTCTCCGGCTCGATCGCCTTGTCCTGAAAGCGGCGGATACTCCTCCTCTCCTTGATTGCCTGCAGCAGTTCCTGTTCGAGCATCATCGGTCCTCAATGGTCGCATTTTGATGAGATTGCAGTAAACCCTTCTGCGTTTTTCCGGCATTCACTCTCACCATCATGAGAGCTCGCGCAGGATCTCCCTGGAGATGATCATGCGCTGGATCTCGCTGGTACCCTCATAGATCGTGGTAATCCGGGCATCACGGGTATAGCGCTCAATGGGGAAATCCTGGGTGTAGCCGTAGCCGCCCAGGATCTGCATCGCCTCATAGCAGGCCCGGTTGGCGGTTTCCGTGGCGAACACCTTGGCCATCGAGGCCTCCTTGGCAAACGGGCGGCCCTGCTCCTTGCGGAAGGCGGCGTTCATCAGCAGCAGTCGTGCCGCCTCGAGCGCGGTGTACATATCGGCAATCTTCCATTGAATCGCCTGGAACTCGGAGATCCTCTTGCCGAACTGCACCCTCTCGAGTGCATAGCGGGCCGCGAAATCCATCGCCGCCAGACCGACCCCGAGACCAAGGGAACCGATGCCGATGCGCCCGCCGCCGAGTTCGGCAACCGCCACCCGGAAACCATCGTTCATTTTTCCCATCAATGCGCTCTTCGGGATCCGGCAGTCTTCGAACAGGAGTTCGTTCGTCGATGAGGCGTGCTGCCCCATCTTCGCCTCCCGCTTGCCGATTACAAGCCCTTTGGACCCTGCTTCGACCAGGAACAGGCTGATGCCCTTGCCCTTCGGCGCCTTCTGATTGGTCACCGCCCAGACGACAAAGACCCCGGCATAGGGGGCGCTGGAGATAAAGATCTTCGAGCCGTTCAGCACCCACTGGTCGCCATCGAGGACCGCAGTCGTTTTCATCCCGGCGGGATCTGAACCAGCCCCCGTCTCTGTCAGCCCGAAGGCCCCGGCCAGGCTCTCACCGCTGCAGATCATCGGGATATACCGCCTTTTCTGCTCTTCCGTGCCAAGGGCCTGGATGACCTCGTTGACCATGTTGTTGACCGACACCGTCACCGCCGTGGACGCGCAGGCCCGGGCGATCTCGGTGACGGCGAGACTGAAGGCGATCGCACCGGCCTCCGCCCCGCCGTACTCGTCCCGGATATTGAGACCCATGAAGCCGAGTTCCGCCAGCTTTTTCAGGTTGGAGAAAAAGGTCTCTTCATTTTCACCCCTGTCCAGTCCGGCGGCGACCGGTGCCAGTTCGGCGGCGGCAAATTCACGCGCGGTATCCTGGATAAGTTTCTGTTCCTCTGTCAGGTCGAGATTCATGATTTCAATCCTTGTCGCTGTCGAAGCGTGGCACCCGTTTTTCAATAAAGGCCTTCATTCCTTCCTGCTGCTGGGGGCTGGCAAAACACATGGCGAAGAGATCGGCCTCGTAGCGGCAGGCCCGGCCGAGATCCATCTCGAGGCCGTTATTGACTGCATCCTTGCAAAATCTGACGGCGACCGGGCCGCGCGCGGCAATTTTTCCTGCCAGTTCCCGGCACGAGTTCATCACCTGGTCCCGCGGCACCACTCGGTTGACGAGACCGATCCGGGCGGCCTCGCCGGCCTCGATGATATCGCCGGAAAAAAGCAATTCGCAGGCATATCCCTTGCCGATCAGGCGCGGCAGGCGCTGGGTGCCGGCAAAGCCCGGGATGACACCGAGACCCACTTCCGGTTGACCGAAGCGGGCGTTTTCGCCGGCAATACGGATGTCACAGGCGAGGGCGAGCTCACAACCGCCGCCCAGGGCGAAACCGTTGACGGCGGCAATGACCGGCCGATCGAGCTGTTCGATCGCATTCATCACCTTTTGCCCCAGGGTGGCAAAATCACGGGCCTGCAGCGGATCGAGATGCTGCATGTAGGCGATATCGGCCCCGGCGACGAAGGATTTCTCCCCCGATCCGGTCAGGATGACAACACGAATTGTCGAATCATCGGCAATCACCTGGAAACAGCGGGCGAGATCCTCCAGAGTGTCGCGGTTCAAGGCGTTGAGCACCTTCGGCCGGTTGATCGTGACTGTGGCAATGGCCCCATCTTTTTCAAACAGGATTGTCTCGAATTCCATACAGTTTCTCCACTCTTCTTCAACTGCGGCAAAAAAGTTTTGATCAGGTCTCTCCGGGATGCTCGATCACTCGACAAGCGTGAATTTCCAGGCGCAGAACCATTCATCCGGATGCGGGTCGGGCGGACAGCCGATGCACTGGGTGGTGATCCTTTTATCGACCGCCCGGGCAAAATAGCTGTACTCGACCAGACCGGCCGACTTGCAGGGGTAATCCTGCAATCCCTTCCGTTTTCTGGCGCTCTGGACCCGACAATCGTTCATCTGGAAGACAAAACTGTCAGGGGTCTCATCGGTAAACGACTGCTCGTTGACGAAACCATAGACCCTGAAGGCCAGGGCCTTTTTCAATCCCTGCAGTCCCGGGTTTTCCGGCAGGTCGAGCAGCTTTTTGATCGATGCCGCCTCGAACGGTGAAAACTGCGCCCAGCAGGAATCGTTGCAGCGTTTGGCCTCATTGAGTCCTTCAGCCGACTCGATGGTCTGGAACCAGATGCCGTCCCCTGCCAGCCAGTTTTTTGCCACCCGGTCCCGCAGGTCGATCAAGGCCTTATCATCCATGGCGAGAAGAGCCCCCGGAATTCCGTCTTCCATCGAAAACCCGAGCAGCTTCGACAGATGATGCATCTGCACGTCATAGCTCTTCTTCGTCGCCGCGTGGAGAAATTCCAGCGCCCTGTCCATCCCCATCTGGTGTTTGACCTCGGCAAACCACAGGGCGTGGTGGATCATCGATCGATGAAAAAGGTCGATAACCAGGCGGGCCGTCTCTTTTTTGTCCAGTTCATCCGGATTGTTGGCGTTCTTCAGCATGTGCTTCTCCCGAGTTCGGCTGGATCAACCTGCCAGTATCACGATATCATCCAGCATTTTTGTCAGCGGTTCAAGCCCGCTGGCGGTAACAAGGTGGGTGTTCTCAATACCCACGACCCCTTTACCGGGGAGTATGACCTTGGGCTCAAGGGCAATGATCATGCCCTCGGCCAGAGGAAGCTGCTGCCCTTTGGCCAGAAAGGGAAACTCATCCAATTCCAGACCAACCCCGTGGCCGGTGAATCGTATCCGTCTCTCCCCTACCCCCATAAACCATTCCCCATAGCCCTTCCTTTCAGCCGAAGCCACCATCCGATCATAGATCTCCCCGGTGATCGCCCCCGGCACGGCGAGCCGTTTCACCTCTTCCTGGATCTCCAGCATTGCCGCATGGGCCCGCACCAGTTCGTCCGGCAGGGCGCCGATGGCAAAGATCCGTGCATGGTCGGAGATGTATCCGTTCAGGGCAAAGACATAGTCGAACAGGACCGGTTCGTTCCTTTGAATTTTCCTGAAACCCGGCCCCTGGCCGATCAACGGACTGACACCGGCCCCTCCGGTCGGCGAGGCGAGGTAGCTCGGCACCGCCGCCGATGGTCCGGCCATCAGATGGCCGTAGAACAACTCACTCCCCCACAACCGCATCCGGACTATCCCCTGGTGGCCGAGGCTGCGGGCGTAGGCCTCGAGTTCACCGGCCAGTTCGATCTCCGTCTTGCCCACCCGCAGCAGTTCGGGAACTTTCCCCGAGACTGCATCGGAGCCGGCCGCTGCCTGGCGGACGAGTCCTATCTCGTAGGGTGATTTCACCGCCCGGATCAATCGTATCGCCGTCGATACATCAACGATCGTGCTGTCTCTGAAGATGCTTTCGTACTGCCGATAGAGATTGACCGGCACGACATCGAGTTCCATCCCCAGCCGCGCCGGCAGTTGATACCCCCGCTCCCTGATGATATCGGGGATATTCTTCGAGCCTGCCAGGGAAACGATGTCCGGCAGGGCCGATTCCGCCTTCGCCCGCTCGAATTCCTTGAAGATCATCAGAATCGGATCCCCTGCTGCCGGAACATACAGCCATCCCTGCTGGGCGGTCGCGCCGAAATAGAAGAGATCGGTCTTCTGGACGATGAGCGCGCCGTCGACGCCGTCTTGCCGCAACGATTCCTGGAACCTGGCGATCCGGACCTGCAATTCGACCGCCGGTGTCACCTGCTCATAGCTGTTCATGGTATCCCTTCTTCTGCACGGTCTTCAATGACAACAGGGATTCAATAGGTAAAGAAGCCCCTGCCGGTTTTCCTTCCCAGCCAGCCGGCCTCGACATACTTCCTGAGCAGAGGACAAGGACGGTATTTTGAATCCTTGAACCCATCGTAGAGGGTTTCCATGATGGCCAGGCAGGTATCCAGTCCGATCAGGTCGGCCAAGGCGAGGGGCCCCAGCGGATGGTTCATTCCCAGGCGCATGACAGTGTCGATGTCCTCGGCGCGGCCGACGCCCTGGTACAGGCAGAACACCGCCTCGTTGATCATCGGCAGCAGGATGCGGTTGGCGATGAAGCCGGGGAAATCGTTGGCCTCGGCCGGGGTCTTGCCGAATTTGAGGCAGAGATTCCAGGTCAGGTCGAAGGTTTCCTGCGATGTCGCGAGGGCTCGAATCACCTCCACCAGTTTCATGACCGGCACCGGATTCATGAAGTGCATCCCGATGACCTTTTCCGGCCGCCTGGTCTGGGCGGCGATCCTGCCGATCGGGATCGACGAGGTATTCGAGGCCAGGATCACATGGGCGGGGCAGATGGCGTCGAGGTCGCGGAAAATCTTGAATTTCAGATCCTCGCGTTCGACCGCCGCTTCAACGACGTAATCGGCCGCCTGCATGTCCTGCAGGTCGGTGGTGGTCCTGATCCGGGCCAGAATGGCATCCCGCTCTGCGGTATCCAGCTTTCCCTTGTCGACACTGCGATCGAGATTTTTGGTGATATTGGCCAGTCCTTTGGCAGTGAACTCCTCCTTGATATCACTCATCAGGACCTGCAGCCCGCTTGTTGCCGCCACCTGGGCGATGCCGTTGCCCATCTGGCCGGCACCGATCACACCGAATGTCTTGATCTCCATAGCATATCCCTGTCGTTTTAAATTGTATGCAATACCGCGTTGTGAAGGTGCGCTTCAGCGTTTGACCACGAGGGCGACCGCCTCACCACCGCCGAGGCACAGCGAGACGAGACCTGTCCTGGCGTCCTGGCGCCGCATCTGATAGAGCAGGGTCGTCAGCAGCCGGGCGCCGCTGGCTCCGATCGGGTGACCGAGGGCGACGCTGCCGCCGTTGACGTCGACCTTGGCCCCATCGAGACCAAGTACTCGGTTGATGGCCACCGAGGAACCGCTGAAGGCCTCGTTGATCTCGAAGATATCGACATCCCCGATGGTGATCCCTTCCTTTTTCAGAACCTTCGGGATTGCCAGGATCGGGGCCATCAGCACGTATTTCAAATCGATGCCGGCCGAGGCCTGAGCACCGATCTCGGCCATGATCGGGCATCCGAGTTGCGCCGCCTTCTCCCGGCTCATCACGACCACCGCCGCCGCGCCGTCACTGATGATCGAGGCGTTGCCGGCAGTCCCGACGCCATCCTTCCTGAACACCGGCCGCATCTTCGCCATGGTTTCGTAGGGAGTATCGACCGGGCATTCGTCGCGGGCAAAGAGTTTGACACTGCCCTTCTTGCCGGGGACAGGCACCGGGGTGATTTCCTCGTCGAACAGCCCGGTTGTCGATGCCGCCAGCGCCCGGCGATAAGACTCGGCGGCGAAGCGGTCCTGATCCTCCCGGCTGACCTGCCATTTGTCGCAGATCAGTTCATTCGACATCCCCATGTGAAAATCGTTGACGATATCCCACAGGCCGTCATGGACCATATGGTCCTCGATTTTTCCCGGCCCCATGCGCAGGCCCCAGCGGGCCTTGTCCATATAATACGGGGCCATGCTCATGTTCTCCATACCGCCGGCCACGACAACTTCGGCATCGCCGCACTGGACGGCCTGGGCGGCCAGCATCACCGCCTTGAGCGAGGAACCGCAGACCTTGTTGACGGTGATGGCCTCGACTTCCTGCGGCAGTTCGGCCTTGATCGCGGCCTGTTTGGCCGGATTCTGGCCATAGCCACAGGGAAGGACCATGCCCATGATGCACTCATTGACAACTTTTCCATCAATACCGGCCCGTTTCACGGCTTCCCGGATGACATGGGCCCCGAGATCCGTGGCGCCGAAACTGCTCAGGGCGCCGCCGAAACTGGCCAGGGGGCTGCGCACCGCACTGACGATGACCGCTGTTTTCATACACTCCTCTTCTCTGTTATATCCAGCCGCGGTTGCCGGCTGATATCGATCTGCAACCAACGAGGGAACCGGGGGATGGATATCCTGAATCGACGTCCATCCCCCTGAGATGTGTTTCTATCGCTCAATCTCAATGTTCATGGCTGTAGAACGGCCATTTATGGAAGAACCACTCGTTCCACAGCAGCGGGATGATCCACCAGAAATTCCAGATCAACGATTCACCGTGGATTAACCGGTCGGCGATATCATGCGCCATGTGAGTGTTGCCGAGTCCCCAGTAACCGAAATTGATGTAATAGAAGAAAATATAGAGGATGACGGCGGCGATGCCGACACCCAGGGTGCGGAACCAGAAGGCAGCCCAGGAATCCTTGTCGTCCATCGGCACCATATCATCGAAATAATGATGCCAGATCTGGAACGGGAACAAGGTTATGCCGGCGATCTCGGCGGCATGGTACCACAGGAACCGCATCAGGCTGTCCTTGTTGTTGTGCTCGAGGGCGGCGGTCATATCAGGCGCCCAGGCCGGGATGATCTTGACCAGGGTCAGGGCGATGGCATAACCCAGGACGAAGATGATGAATAATGATACCAGGCCCTTCCACGGCTGCGGCAGGTTAATTGCCGACCATGGTTTCATCCGCCAGGTGTTGGCGGTCATGAAGAGGAGAATGATCATCCACTCCCACCAGCCGAAGACCCAGTGGACATGGGGCGTGCCGCCGATGTTGGCCCACCAGGGGAAGTTCAGGCCGATGGAGGTGCCGAAAACCTTGCCGTAGAGCATGCCCCAGAAAGGAACGATCAGTACGGTATAGAAGATCATGGTCCACAGCGAGGCCCAGGCGAATTCGACGAGTCCGGCTGCCGGCTGCTTCAGATCACTTGGCCGGACCGGCCATTTGCCGAAAATAATCGTGACGAAGGGATAGCTGAAAAAGCCGATCAGGACAAAGCAGACTATCGCGCGTTCTGCGTAACGGGCGGAGCCGGCGACCAGTTGTTCGAGGACGATTTCCTTGCCGCAGGTGACGGCAGCACCTGTCGCGTCGGTGAACTGGGCGATATAGGAACCGCCGGCGGCCAGCGCTTCCAGGTTGCTCTGGCTCAGGAAATTGAAACCAAGACCGAGGATTCTGTAAAAGACGACGTGGATCACGAACCAGACAATGACAAGATTGACAATCGTCTCGATAATGCCCCTGGCCGGCTGCGGGATATTCTCGAACGGCCAGTCGCCCAGGAACATGTGCTGCCACAGACCGACAAGGATCATCATGGCGAGATACATGATAAATGGATAGGGAAAACTATGGATTGGACCTCGTGGATCGCTCAACAGATACCAGAGAACCCAGGCAATGCCGGTAAACACACAAAACGAAATAATTCCGGTAAGGGGTTGTCCCCATTTCGGCTTCAATTCTCCTGCGGCCATACACTCCTCCTTTCGTAAAACGTGAGTAGATATTTCGCTTCAGGTCCAGGGATATCCGGAAATCTCCTCCATTCTTCCCCGTGATGATCATGCTCTTGTAACTCAGTTTTCTGGGGGTCATGCCGTTGTGTCCGAGCGCTCAGTCAATTTTAAAATACTTTTTATTTCCTCCTGATTAAGAGATTCATGATGATTGTAACAGCCTTCAATGATCGCCGAACAAGCGCTCAATCATTTCTGCGATGATTAACCGTTGACTGGATTTTGTCAATCATTTTTCCATGCATGGTCTTTTTTCCTACCAGACTGCAGATGAACGTAATAAACCGAAACAAAACCGTATGTTCAGGGGTTACCAGTTATTTCCCCATAAATTTAAGCCTCAACAGAGAGTTGGTAGTGGTGATAATGATTTCTACGCATGTGAGTGAAAAATACTTTGACAAACAGAATCAAACCGAATTAAGCTTTCACTGTCCGAGCGAGCGCTCGCTAGAAGATGTTGACAAAAAACCGACCGAGCGCTCAGTAGCAGATGTCAACGGCAGGGAAGACAAGAAATCGGCACGGTGAAACGAAAAATCAAAAATTAAGGAGTCATTTTATGGGTATGGAAAATCTATACAAAGAAGTAATGGTCCTTAACATGATGGAAGACAACGACCAGAAGGCCGCTGCCGCCAAGGCTTTCTTCGACAAATTGAACGCCATGGCGATGCCCGAGTATTTCAACTGGGCTGAAGAAATATTCGAAGGTTTCCACATCAAGGAACGTGGTGATAAGGCAGCCCTCATCTGGTCTGATATCCACACCAAGGAACGAAAA
The DNA here is from genome assembly GCF_053613775.1 of Desulfoprunum sp. NCBI lineage: Bacteria > Pseudomonadati > Thermodesulfobacteriota > Desulfobulbia > Desulfobulbales > Desulfobulbaceae > Desulfoprunum > Desulfoprunum sp. The sequence continues at coordinate 432,379 of NZ_JBSHXH010000004.1, read as the reverse complement.
AGCTATACTTACAAAGAGTTCGCCGGCCGCGGCAACCAATGCCTGAACTCCATGCGGCAGGCCGGGGTAGAAAAGGGAAACAACATTTACATGATGCTCCCGATTATCCCGGAAACCTGGTTTACCAGCTATGCCTCCATCAAAGGCGGTCTCGTCATCGTACCAACATCGACAACGATGACGATGCGTGAACTCGAGTTCAGATTCCAGACGTACGCCCCGGATAGTATCGTTGCCGACGAGGTTTTCACCGATCTGATCGACGAGGCCCTCGCCTTGACCGGGGCAACACCGAAAATCAAGCTGGTCGTTGGCGCCAAGAAAGGCTGGACCAGCTTCAGCGAACTGGAGAAGGAAGCCACCCAGGCCGCCGCTGCCAAGACCAAATCCACTGACCTGCTGTTCTGCTTCTTCACCTCGGGCACCACCGGCCTGCCGAAACGCGTCGGTCACACCGCGACATCCTACCCGGTTGGTAATCTTTCCACCTCGGTGATCGCCGGTATCCGTCCGGACGATATCCATCACAATCTCGGCGCCCCCGGTTGGGCCAAGTGGGCCTGGAGCAGTTTCTTCGCCCCTCTCAACGTCGGGGCCACCGCCACCGGTTTCAACTTCAAGGTTCTCGACGGCAACAGCTATCTCGAGGCCATCGCCACCAACAAGGTCTCGGTATTCTGCGCCCCGCCGACCGCCTGGCGGATGTTCATCGGATTGGATGTGTCGAAGCACGACCTCTCCTCGCTGCGCCATTCGATCGGCGCCGGCGAGCCGCTGAACCCCGAGGTCATCACCCAGTGGAAAAAACTGACCGGCACCGAGATCAGGGATTTCTACGGTCAGACCGAGTCGACGGCGATGATCGGCAACCCGCCATGGATCAAAGGCAAGATGCGCAGTGGTTCCTTCGGCTATCCTTCGTGCATGTACGACGTCGTCCTCCTTGACGATGAAGGCAAGGAGATCTCCGTCCCCGACGAGCCCGGCCACATCGCCGTTCGCCTCACCAAATGGAGGAGCATCGGCCTGTTCACCGAGTATATCGGCAACCCGGAAAAGATGGCCGGGGTATTCAGAGACGGCTATTACTACACCGGCGACCGCGCTTCGTTCGACAGTGACGGATACTGGTGGTTCGTCGGTCGTGCCGACGATGTCATCAAATCTTCCGATTACCGGGTCGGCCCCTTCGAGGTCGAGAGCGCCCTGATCGAGCATGAATCCGTCCGCGAGGCCGCTGTCATTGGCGTCCCGGATCCCAAACGGCACCAGTTGGTCAAAGCCTGCGTCATTCTCAAGGAAGGGTATGAACCCTCCCGTGAACTGGCACTCGCTATCTTCAAGCATACCATCAATATCCTTGCCAAGTTCAAGATCCCGCGGATCATCGAGTTTACCCCGGAACTGCCGAAAACCATCAGCGGCAAGATCAGAAGGGTTGAATTGCGGGAAAAGGAAATTGCCCGCAAGGAACAAACCAAGGAACAGATGCAACATGAATATTTCTACTGGGATTTCCCAGAGCTGAGCTCAAAGAAAGAATAATCTCCTCAGTGAACAATGTATCTCAGTCCGCCTCAATTCCCTACCCGGACCGAGCGCGGGCTGAGATGCAGACGGCCGACTTGTATCAGGGCCTCCGGATGCAGGACACCGCATAGCGCAAGGTGGTTCCGGAGGCCGTTTCTCCGTCAAGATTTGAACGACAGCAGTATCTTGCAGCTGCACTTTGTCCATTTCTCAACGCCATTTTTCTTGTGGAGCCATCATCATGCAATTCGCCCTGACCGAAGAACAGAACCTGATCCGGGACATGGTCCGTGATTTCGCCGAGAAGGAAATCGCCCCATCGGCACGTATTCGAGACGAGGAAGAACATTTCGACCGCGATCTGATGTTCGGCCGACTGGGAGAACTCGGTCTTACCGGCATTGTCTTTCCCGAACAATACGGTGGCGGCGGCGGGGACTATATCGGCTACGCCATCGCCGTCGAAGAGCTGTCACGGGTCTGCGCCTCGACCGGTGTTACCCTCTCGGCCCATATCTCGCTGGGGTCGAACCCTATCTACCTGTTCGGTACCGAAGACCAGAAACAGCGCTTCCTCCGCCCCATGGCCCGGGGACAAAAGCTCGGCGCCTTCGGGCTCACCGAGCCTTCGGCAGGATCCGACGCCGGCGGCACCAGAACCACTGCCGTCCGTGAGGGCGACAGCTGGATCCTCAATGGAACGAAGATTTTCATCACCAACGCCGGTGAGGCCGATGTCTATGTCGTGTTCGCCCGAACCGACAAGGAGGCGCAGAAGCACCACGGAATCAGCGCCTTCATCGTCGAGAAGGGCACGCCCGGCTTTTCCTTCGGCAAGAAGGAACGGAAGATGGGTATCCGCTCCTCCCCCACCCTCGAACTCGTCTTTGAAAACTGCCGCATTCCCGCCGAAAACCTTCTCAGCGATATCGGCAACGGTTTCAAGGTCGCGATGAAGACGCTGGACGGCGGTCGCATCGGCATCGCCTCCCAGGCCCTCGGCATCGCCCAGGGAGCCCTGGATGCCTCGGTCGACTATGCCAGGGAACGTAAACAGTTCGAATTGCCGATCGCCAAATTTCAGGGGGTGCAGTTTCAACTGGCCGACATGGCAACCCAGGTCGAGGCCGCCAGAATGCTCGTTTACAAGGCGGCCTGGCGAGCCAGTGCCGGTCTCTCTTACTCTACCGAGTCGGCGATGGCCAAGCTCTTTGCCAGCGAGACGGCGATGAAGGTCACCACCCAGGCCGTGCAGATCCATGGCGGATACGGCTACACCCGTGAATTCCCTGTTGAGCGGATGATGCGGGACGCCAAGATCACTGAAATCTACGAGGGAACAAGCGAGATTCAGCGACTGGTGATCGGCACCGCACTTTGCCGGTAAATACCGGTTCTTCAAGCATGCGACGGCCATACGGCAACCGCTGCCCTTCCGCTTGATTACCGGCAGGTCCCGGGAAGACGGCCCTGTGGGGAGGACTGCTCTTTCATAATTTTCTTTTGTTCTTCAGGAATTTTGCATAGTTTATTCACTCATGTATTTATTTTGAATACAACCAGACAAAATATCCCTGTACGGAGCGAACGGTAATGGTATTTGAAAGAGATGATTCGCGTGAAGTAGAGACCCAGATCAAGAATAAGGAACTCGTCAAGGAACGCCGAAGGCAGATTGTCGATGCCGCAGTCCAATTGTTCATTCAGCGTGGTTACCACAAGACTACCACCAGGGCACTGGCCAAGGCCACAGGGCTGTCGATCGGCTCCCTCTACGAGTATGTGACGACCAAGGACGATGTCCTGTATCTCGTCTGCATCGCCATTCACTCCGAGGTCGAACAGGGCCTGAAGGAGGTGCTGGCCAGACCTCTGCAAGGGCGCGAGGCCCTGGCCAATATCATCCGCGAGCATTTCATGGTCTGCGACCGGATGAGCGATCACGTGCTGCTGATGTATCAGGTGACCCATTTTCTGCCGAAGAAGTGGCAGCAGAAAGTCACCGAAGCGGAGATGCGGATCACCAGCCTGTTCGTCGAGGCCCTCACCGAACTCAAACGCAGCGGCAAATTGCCGCACCTCGACGATGCGACGATCAACCTGATGAGTCACAACATCTCCGTCCTCGGCCATACGTGGGCATTCCGGCGGTGGTATTTCGCAAAACATTTCACGATAGACCAGTATATCGAGCAACAGACTGAATTCATAATGTGTTTTCTCGACAAAAAGAAAAGTTGACGCTGTCCGGGGATACCTCGACTGCATCAACCGCCGTGGGGTCGCCAGCAGGCCTCGCGATGCACCCTCAACCTACGATGGCACTGCAACAGGTTCCGCGAATCCTGTCATTTCCTCGAATTTCTCTTGCCCCAAGGAGAGCATATGAGTACCGAAGCCACCATCTCCAGACCGAAAAACCGTATCCGGGTCATCACCGCCACCTCGCTCTTTGACGGCCACGACGTCTCCACCAATATCATCCGCAGGATCCTGCAGGACAGCGGCGTCGAGGTGATCCATCTCGCCCATAACCGCTCCGTTCAGGAACTGGTCGAAACCGCGATCGAAGAGGACGCCCAGGGCATCGCCATGTCCAGTTACCAGGGCGGGCATATGGAGTCGTTCAAATACATGATCGACCTCCTGCGCGAGAAGAAGGCCTCCCATATCAAGGTGTTCGGGGGCGGAGGCGGGGTTATCGTCGCTGACGAGATCAAGGAGCTCGAGGCCTATGGCGTGACCAAGATCTATTCCCCCGAGGATGGGGCGGCGATGGGTCTGCAGGGGATGGCCGATCACATGATCAGTCTGCTCGACTTCTCGACCCTGCCTTTTCACAGCTTCGATGTCAACAACCTGCACAGCGCCAACGAGATGGTGATCGCCGGGTTCATCACCGCCGTTCAGCAGATCAAGGCCGGCCAGGTTACCGGACTCGACGGCCTGATCGAAGCGATCCGGCCTCTGGCCGACAAACACAATCCACCGGTCATCGGCATCACCGGCACCGGCGGGGCCGGCAAATCGTCGCTCACCGACGAGATCATCCTGCGTTTCCTCCACGACATGCAGGACCTCACCATCGCCGTCATCTGCTGCGATCCTTCGCGCCGCAAGACCGGGGGGGCGCTCCTCGGCGACCGGATCCGCATGAATTCGATCTCCACCTCATCCCGGGTCTATATGCGCAGCCTGGCCACCCGGGAATCGGCGACCGAGATCTCCGAGGCCCTGCCGGAGGCGATCATGGTCGCCAAGGCCGCCGATTTCGACCTGATCATCGTCGAGACCGCCGGCATCGGTCAGGGCGATTCGAAGATCACCGAACTCGCCGATGTCTCGATCTACGTGATGACCAGCGAGTTTGGCGCCCCGTCGCAACTCGAGAAGATCGACATGCTCGACTACGCCGACATCATCGTCGTCAACAAATTCGAGAAAAAGGGCAGCGACGACGCGATCCGCGATATCCGCAAACAGGTGCAACGCAACCGCAAGGCCTTCGACACCAGGCCCGAGGAATTCCCGGTATACGGCACCATCGCCTCGAAATTCAACGACGACGGCGTCACCGCCCTCTACCATGGCATCATCGAGCAGTTGAACAGCAAAAAAGGCTGTGATCTCAAATCCACCATCCCCAGACCGGCCCTGAAGACCTCGTCGTCGAAGGCCATCGTCATCCCGCCGGACCGGACCCGCTACCTGTCGGAGATCACCGAGGCGATCAGGAAATACCACCGCAAGACCGCAGACCAGGCCGACAAGGTCCGCCGGCGCTGGCATCTGCTTGAAACCGCAGACCTTTTATCGCAGGAAGAGCAGGAGAACGGCACGCAGCTGCTCGACCTCCTGAAACAGAAGGCGGAAGCGATTGCCGACCAGCTCGAGAAGGAGACCGCCGGCCTGGTGCAATCATGGCCGAAGATGCAGCAGGCCTACTCCGGCGACGATTACGTCTACACCGTGCGGGGCAACGAACTGCGGGTGCCGCTCTACACCGAGTCGCTGTCGCACACCCGGATCCCCAAGATCTCCCTGCCGAAATTCAAGGATCCGGGCGATATCTTCACCTGGCTGCGCAAGGAGAACCTCCCCGGCTACTTCCCCTTCACCGGCGGCGTCTTCCCGCTGAAGCGGACCAACGAGGACCCGACCCGGATGTTCGCCGGCGAGGGCGGGCCGCTGCAGACCAACCGGCGCTTCAAACTGCTGTCCGAAAACTATCCGGCCAAACGGTTGTCGACCGCCTTCGATTCGGTGACCCTGTACGGCTGGGATCCCGATGTCCGCCCCGATATCTACGGCAAGATCGGCACCTCCGGGGTCAGCATCTGCACCCTCGACGACGTCAAGCAGCTCTATGACGGCTTCGATCTCTGTTCCCCCACCACCTCGGTGTCGATGACGATCAACGGCCCGGCCCCGATCATCCTGGCGATGTTCATGAACACCGCCATCGATCAACAGGTCGATCGTTTCGTTACGGAAAGAGGCCGCCGACCGGACGACGACGAACTGCAGCAGATCCGCGCCACCGTCCTCTCCAATGTCCGCGGGACGGTGCAGGCCGATATCCTCAAGGAAGACCAGGGCCAGAACACCTGCATCTTCTCGATCGATTTCGCCCTGCGGATGATGGGCGACATCCAGGAGTTCTTCATCAGAAACAATGTCCGCAACTTCTATTCGGTATCGGTCTCCGGCTACCATATCGCCGAGGCCGGCGCCAACCCGATCACCCAGCTGGCCCTGACCCTGTCCAACGGTTTCACCTACGTCGAGTACTATCTCGCCCGGGGCATGGACATCAACCAGATCGCCCCCAACCTGTCGTTCTTCTTCTCCAACGGGATGGAACCGGAGTATACCGTCATCGGCCGGGTGGCCCGGCGGATCTGGGCCGTCGCCATGCGGGATAAATACGGCGCCGATGAAGGCGGGCAGCGGCTCAAGTACCATATCCAGACCTCCGGTCGGTCGCTGCACAGCCAGGAGATCCAGTTCAACGACATCCGCACCACCCTCCAGGCGCTGTGCGCGATCTACGACAACTGCAACAGCCTCCACACCAACGCCTACGACGAGGCCATCACCACCCCGAGCGCGGAATCGGTGCGCCGGGCCCTGGCGATCCAGCTGATCATCAACCGCGAGTGGGGCCTCGCCAAAAACGAGAACATGAACCAGGGGAGTTTTGTCGTCGAAGAGCTGACCGATTTGGTCGAGGACGCCGTCCTCGCCGAGTTCGACCGGATCACCGAGCGCGGCGGGGTCCTGGGGGCGATGGAGACCGGCTACCAGCGCAGCAAGATCCAGGAGGAATCGCTGTATTACGAGGCCCTGAAACACTCGGGCGAGTATCCGATCATCGGCGTCAACACCTTCCGCAACCCGGACGCCAATTTCGATGAGGAGAACGCCAAGCTGAAACTCGCCCGCGCTTCAGACGAGGAGAAGGACGAACAGCTGCGGCGGCTGGCCCAATTCCACGAACGGCATCGGGATCAGGCGCCGGGGGAGTTGCGCCAGCTGCAGAAGACGGCCCTTGAAGGCGGCAATATCTTTGCCCAGATGATTCAGACCGTACGCCATTGCAGTCTCGGCCAGATTACCGGCGCCCTCTATGAGGTCGGCGGCCGCTACCGCAGGAATATGTAAAAACAAAACCCACCGACAGGCCGGCCTTTCCCCGACCAGGAAAGGCCGGCCTCGACGGACTGGGGGTTAAATTACCCCTCGTGCCAGAAAGTCATCAATCTCCCCGTCGGTATACCCCAGTTCGAGCAGGATTTCTCTGGTATGTTCCCCGAAATCGACGGGAGGAGTACGCAGCGAGCCGGGAGTCTCACTCAATTTGACGGGGATGCCGAGTGCCTTGCTGAGGGTGCCGTCACGCTGCAGCACGGGGACGATCATCTCCCGTTCGAGGAAGAGCGGGTCGCGCAGCACCTCCTCATACCCTTGAATCCGTGAGTGACAGACCTCGACTTCGAGGAACTCCTCTTCCCACTCCTCCAGGCTCTTCCCGGCGAAGGTTTTGCGCATGAAGGCAATGATCTCCTGCCGCCTCCCCTCGTCATACTGGAGGCCGGTATATTCCGGGACCCCCAGATGTTCGCAGAGGTTCCGCCAGAACCGCTCTTCCACCGCACCGATGGCAAGGTACTTGTGGTCCGAGGTTTCGTAGGTATTGTAGCAGGCGAAGCGATGCGAGAGTTTGGTCTCCGATCGTTCGTAACGCTGCCCGGTCAACTTGGTAAAAAACGAGGGCAGGGTCAGATAGCCGATCATTCCATCGGTCATCGAAATATCTATATACTGGCCCTCTCCGGTTTTTTCCCGAGCGAACAGGGCCAGCAGAATGCCGATCACCGCGTTCATGCTGCCGCCGGCGATATCGGCGAACTGGACGCCGGGGATGGAAGGGGGACGTCCTTTTTCACCGATCAGATCGAGGACGCCGGAAATGCTCAGATAATTGACATCATGACCGACCCGGTCCCACATCGGCCCGGTCTGACCGTAGCCGGTGATCGAACAGTAGACGACGCCGGGATTCACGGCCTTCACCGTCTCGTAATCAACCCCGAGAGTCTTGACCACCCCCGGACGGAAGCCTTCGAGGATGACATCGGTTTTGCTCGCCAGGGCCAGAAAAATGGCTTTTCCTTCCCGGGTCTTGAGATTGAGCGAGACATGCCGTTTATTGCGGCTGATCTCCTTGAAGAACATCCCGTCGGATTGGAATTTCTTCCCTTCGACGGCAATAACCTCGGCCCCATGATCAGCCAGGATCATCGAACAGTATGGACCAGGCAGCAATCTCGACAGATCGAGAACCCGGATTCCGGTCAAGGCCCCTTGTGATAGCATATTCTTCCCCTTCTGCGACAAAATTTATTTTCCTGTAGAGTGGTTCCGTAACCTGTGGTTTGTCTATTGTATTGTATGATGAAACAGGCGGGAGACAAAGCTATTTGACGAGGCAATGAAGATGGCCGGAGAACGGTGCCAAGGAATTATTCACCGAACAGATCTGTTCTCTGGACCACCCAGCACAGCAGAAATCCCCCGATCATCACGACCAGGCCGATGACCCGCAGGTGGCCGGCCGGAGTCTGGCTGAGTTTGGCCAGCCAGCCACGCATGGCCTCGGGAAAGGCGACATAGGGCAGGCCTTCAAGGATAAACACCATGCCGACAAGGAGAAGAAGCAGTTTCATGGCCACTTTCTACCAGAGCCGGCAAGGGAATTCAAGTGATGCCGGGCCTCCCCCCGTCTTTTTGCGACCCGGTGCAATTGCATTGCATTTTCACCACAGGGCTAATACTATGTTGCAAAACTTCGATGAACCGTTCCGTTTTTTACGGGTTTCAATTTTACTCTCAAGAAGCACATCATGACCGAAACACATCCGTCCAGATACAGCGAGGCCGGCGTCGACATCGACAAGGGCAATACCTTTGTCAAAGGGATTAAAGAGATCGTCGCCTCCACTCACCAGACCGGGGTCCTGAACGACATCGGCGGTTTCTCCGCCCACTATGCCATCGACCTCAACAAATACCGACAGCCGGTCCTCGTCACCTCGACGGACGGCGTCGGGACCAAACTGGTCATCGCCCATCTCTGCAACAAACACGACACCATCGGCATCGACCTTGTGGCGATGTGCGTCAACGATATCATCGTCGGCGGCGCCACCCCCTTGTGTTTTCTCGATTATTTTGCCGTCGGCCGGCTGGATGTGGCAATGGCCACGGAGATCGTCAAGGGGATCGCCGAGGGATGCCGTCAGGCCAAATGTTCGCTGGTCGGCGGGGAGACTGCCGAGATGCCCGGCCTGTACCGCGGCAACGATTATGATCTTGCCGGCTTCGTTACCGGCATCGTCAATCGTGACGCCATCATCGACGGGTCCGATATCCGTGTCGGTAACGCCATCATCGGCCTCGCCTCCAGCGGCCTCCACTCCAACGGCTATTCACTGGTGCGCAAGATCTGTTTCGACGAGGTCGGTCTCACCGTCGACCAGTATGTAGAAGAGTTGGGCTGCACCCTCGGCGAGGAACTCCTGAAGCCGACCAGGATCTATGTCCAGTCCGTCCTCAAGGTCCTCCGGAATTACAAGATCAACGGCATGGTCCACAACACCGGCGGCGGATTCATCGACAACATCCCGAGGATTCTGCCCCAGGGCTGCAAGGCCGTCATCCATACGACACGCTGGCCGCAGCCGCCCATCTTCACCTTTCTGGCCGAAAAGGGGCAGGTGCCGGCCGCGGAGATGTACCGTACCTTCAACATGGGCATCGGCTTGATGGCGGTGGTCGACGAGAATCAGGCGACGGACATCTGTCACCATTTCAACGCCGTCGGTGAACAGGCATTCATTATCGGCGAGATTGTCCAGAAAGACCCCAACGGCACCGTCGACGTCGACCTGGTCGACTGAAACTGAAATCTTCCGGGAGCAAAAAAAAAGGCCCTGCATCGGCGATGCAGGGCCTTTGAATTTTCAGCTGCCGCAGTCAGCGGTACCGCCGCCGATCTTTTCCAGGGCATGCGGCAGGACCGGCAGGATCACCTCGATGTTCTCCCTCGCCGCCTTCAGACTGCCGGGGAGATTGATGATCAGGGTCCGGCCGCGGATGCCGGCCTTGCCCCGCGACAGCATGGCATGCGGGGTTTTGCGGAGGCTTTCCGCCCGCATCGCCTCGGCCATTCCCGGCACCTCCCTGTCGATGACCTGGAGCATCGCCTCCGGAGTTACATCGGTCGGTGCCACCCCGGTGCCGCCGGTCGTGACGATGAGATGGACCGCCTGCCGATCGGCCAGATCGATCAGGGCATCGACAATGACCGGCAGTTGATCGGGAATGATCGCATAGGACTGCAGCACATACCCTTGCTGTCGCAGGCAACCCACCAGATAGGGACCGCTGGTATCCTCCCGCTCACCGCGCGATCCCTTGTCGCTCAAGGTCAGCACCGCGAAGGAATACGCCGGGGGAGAGACCGCCTCCGCCGACTGCCGGTCCTGTCCGTTATTCTTCATTCCTGCGCTCGGCAATGATTTTTTCGGCGATCTGGGCCGGGACCTCCTCGTAGTGGGAGAAGGAGACGGTGAAACTGCCGAGTCCGCCTGTCATCGAGGTCAGATCGGTGGCGTAGGTCTGGATCTCCGCCATCGGAACCTGGGCGTTGATGATCTCGGACTTGGCATCCGAATCCATTCCCATCACCTTCCCCCGTCGCGAATTCAGGTCGCCCATGACATCGCCGACATGGTCCTTGCCGACCTTGATCACCATGTTCATGTAAGGTTCGAGCAGTACCAGGCCGGCCTCCTGGGCCCCCTTCTTGAATGCCAGCGACCCGGCGATCTTGAAGGCCATTTCCGAGGAGTCGACGTTGTGGTAGGAACCGTCGACGAGGGCGATCTTGACATCGATCACCGGATACCCGGCGAGAACGCCCCTTTCCATCGCCTCCTGGATCCCCTTGTCGACCGCAGGCCGATATTGCTGCGGGATGACGCCGCCGACGATCTGGTCGACAAATTCATAGCCGCCGCCGGGGAGCGGAGAAATCTCGACCCAGCAGTCGCCATACTGGCCGCGGCCGCCGCTCTGCTTCTTGTGTTTACCCTGCACCCGTGCTGAACCGCGGATCGTCTCCATATAGGGGATCTTCGGCAGGGCCAGCTCCATTTCGACGCCGAATTTCTTCTTGATCCGCGAGCCGACGACCTCGAGATGCACCTTGCCGATTCCGGAGATCAGGACCTGCTTGGTCTGCTGTTCCCTGGTCAGCCGCAGGGTCAGATCCTCGTCGAGCATCTTCGTGATCGTCGAAAACAGCTTCTCCTCATCCCCTTTCTTGGCGCTGACGGCAAAGGAAATCACCGGCTGCAGCGCCTCCGGGGATTCGTAGACGATGGGGGCATTGGCGGCGCAGAGGGTGTCGCCGGTCGTCGTCTCCTTCAGTTTGGCAACGGCGACGATCATCCCCGGGCCGGCACTGTCGACCGGCTTCTGCTCTTTTCCCTCGAGCACATACAGCTGGCCGAAGCGCTCCGCCGTATTCTTCGTCGCGTTGAAAAAACTGTCCCCCTTCAGTACCCCGGACCAGACCTTGAAGATCGTCAGGCGGCCGGCATAGGGATCGGCCATGGTCTTGAATACCAGGGCGGAAAACGGCTCATCGGGAGCTGGTTTTCTCTCGGCCTTTTCGTTGCTGCCGGGAACGATGCCGATCCTGGCCGGGCGGTCGGCCGGAGAGGGCAGATACAGGTTGATGGAGTCCAGAAGTGCCGCCGTCCCTTTGTTGAGCAGGGCCGAACAGACGCAGACCGGAGTGATCAGGGCCTTGGCAACGCCTGCCCGGAGCCCGGCGAGGATCTCGTCGTCGGTAAGCTCCCCTTCCTCGAGGAATTTTTCGATCAGATCGTCGTCGGTCTCGGCGACACTCTCCATCAAATTCTCACGGTACAGCGCCAGCTCATCGGCCAGATCATCCGGCACTGCCGTCTCTTTCAGCGTCCCCTTGCCCCCATCTTCAAACTGATAGGCCTTGCCGGAAACGACGTCGACGATCCCGCGAAAATGTTCTTCCGCGCCGATGGGAATCTGCACGACGACCGGCTTTACCGGCAGCGCTCCCCTGATCTCCCCGAGCGTCCGGGAAAAATCGGCGCGCTCCCGGTCCATCTTGTTGATGACGATCATGCTGGGCAGGTTACGCTCGGCCACCATGGTGGCGAATTTGATCGTCTGCCCCTTGACTCCGAGGATGGCATCGGTGACAAAAACGGCGGCATCGCAGACGTGGGTGGCAAAGAGGGTCTCGTTGAGGAAATTGTCGTCACCGGGGGTGTCGATCAGATAGATATCGTGTTTTTTCCAGGAATAGTTGTGGAAGGAGGAGTTGATGGAGATCTTTCGGCTGATTTCCTCGTCGTCATAATCCATCGCCGAATTGCCGTCATCGACCCTGCCGAGTCGGCTGATCTTGCCGGCGGTGAACAGCATGGCCTCGGCAAGCGACGTCTTGCCACAGTTTCCGTGCCCTACTATTGCGATATTCCTGACTGAATTTGTATCCTGCATCTGTATCTCCTCAAAATCGACGGTTATTCAATGCCCTCTCCAAATCTCCGAAACACAATATTCAAGGATCTCCCGACTCCGAACGAAACACATCAGATATATTCAATTCCAAAAGACAAAGTCAAGGATGATCGACATCCGCCGGAAACCTGGAAATAAATAAACTCATAAGGAAAATGCTGCAGTTCGAATTCAGATGAATGACTGGAAAAAAAGGTATGGACAAGGTATTGTTGCTCTGCAATTTTTCCATTCCAGGTTTCCACTGCCGACACTATCCATTGAAAAACGCAGAAACAACCAGCAGGGGAATCGCCCGATCGGCAGCGACAGTCGGTGTGGCCGTGTTGTGCAGCCGCATCCTCGGTCTGATCCGGGAACAGGTGTTCGCGGCCATGTTCGGCGCCGGACTTGCCTACGACTCCTTCGTCGTGGCCTTCCGCATTCCCAATCTGCTGCGCGACCTCTTCGGCGAAGGCGCCCTCTCGGCGGCCTTCGTCACGGTCTTCGCCGATTACGACACCAACAGGGGAAAAAAGGACACCTGGCGCCTGGCCTCGAACGTCCTGACCTTTTTCGCGATCGCCCTCAGCCTGATCTCTCTGGCCGGCATCTATCTGGCCGAACCCGTGGTGACGCTGCTCGCCCCCGATTTCAGCCTGGTGGCGGGAAAGACGGCGTTGACGGTTCAACTCACCAGGATCATGCTGCCCTTCCTGGTCTTTATCTCGCTGGCGGCGGTGGTGATGGGGATGCTCAACACCGAAGGGCGGTTCTTCGTCCCGGCCATGGCCTCGAGTTTTTTCAATCTCGGCTCGATCGTCGGCGGCGTCGGTCTGGCCTGGCTGATGCCGCGCTTCGGTCAGCCGGCGATCGTCGGCATGGCCTTCGGGACCCTGATCGGCGGGGTGATGCAACTGGCGGTCCAGCTGCCCGCATTGGCCGCCACCGGTTTTCGCTTCCGTCCCATGCTGCGCCTGACCGATCCCGGTCTGATCCGGATCCTGCTGCTGATGGCGCCGGCGACCATCGGCCTCTCCGCGACCCAGATCAACATCTTCATCAACACCAATTTCGCTTCGGCCTGCGCCGAGGGGTCGGTCTCCTGGCTCAACTACGCCTTCCGCCTGGTCCAGCTGCCGATCGGTCTGTTCGGGGTCGCCCTGTCCATCGCGATGATGCCTGTCCTCGCCCGCCATGCCGCCAACAAGGACATCGGGGCGATGCGGGTCACCCTCGCCTCTTCGCTCAACATCGTACTCTGCCTCACCCTGCCGGCGACCGCCGGGCTGATCCTGCTGGCCGGCCCGATCATCCGCCTGATCTTCGAGCACGGGGCCTTCACCGCCGCCGACACCGTGGCCACGGCCAACACCCTGTCCCTCTATGCCATCGGGTTGTTCGCCTACTCCGCCAACAAGGTCCTGGTGCCGGCCTTCTACGCCATCAACCGGACGAGGTATCCGGTGATCGCCAGCTTTCTCGCCATCCTGTTCAACATCGTCATCATCACCGCGACCATCGATCGCTTCCAGCACCTGTCGATCGCCTTTTCGACCTCGTGCACGATGCTGCTCAATTTCGTCTTTCTGACGACCGTACTGTACTGGAAAATGGGCGGTTTCAACCTTGGCCGGCTGGTGACAGGCCTGGTCAAGATCCTCATCGCCACCGCCATCATGTCGCTCTGGCTCTATCTGGGGAGTATGCCTGCTGCGGCCTGGCTGGTTGGCAACATCGCCCAGCAGCTGGTCGCCACCTTTTCCCTCATCCTCACCGGAGCCCTGATCTACGGGGTCGTGCTGTTCAAGCTCGGCATGCCCGAGCTCGACGACGCCGTGTCCAGGATCAGATCAAGATTCAGGCCTCAGAACTGATCGGCGCCGGAGGCGTTCTGCAGTTTTTCGACGGCCTCCCGCAGCTGCATGATCTCTTCCCGCAGTTCGTCGATCTGGCCCTTGCGTGCCACGTCCATCTTTTCCAGCGTCGAACGGACGATCTCGTCCAGCTGTTTCTTGATCTCGGCCTGGGATTCCTCCGATTTTTTCATCAGCTCGTCGACGAGCTTCCGTCCCTCCTGTTCCGAAAGATTCCCTTTCCTGATGAAATCGGCGGCCAGTTCCTCGACCTTCTCTTTCGTCATCGCTGCCATCCCGATACCGGTGAACATCGCTTTCTTGATCAGTTCAAACATGGAATCCCTCCTGTTTTTTCACATGTCATATCGCAGAATGAAGAAAAAATTCCTCAGCCTGCCGCTTGGCCTCGTCCATCGTCTCACTCTTCTGGACCGATGTCGCCAGAAGATGCCCGAACTGGAAATTGCGGGCGAAATAGTGACTGAACTGCTTCAACCGCCCGAGCCGGCGTTCCACCGGGAAGCGCTCTTCGAGCAGCGCAGCAAAACGATCGAACATCTCCTGCTTCGTCCTGCCGCTGGAGGCGATTGGAAGTCCGTAAACCTCTCGCGCAATATCGGCGAACAGCCAGGGCCGGCAGGCCGCCCCCCGGCCCAGCATCAGGCCGTCAGCGCCTGATGCCCGGAGGCATTGCCGCGCCTCCTCGACCGAAAAGATCCCGCCGTTGGCCAGCACCGGAATGGCTACCGCCCGCTTCACCGTGCCAATCCAGTCCCAGCGCGGACGCCGGCAGAATTTCTCCTTGTCCAGCCTGCCGTGGACGGTCAGCAGATCGACTCCCTCCCCCTCGAGCATCCGGCAGAAGTCCAGCAGCCTGCTCTCGTCGAGACATTCCCCGAGGCGGATCTTGGCGCTCACCGGCAGATGGGTCGCGGCCCGCAGGGTCCGGATCAGGATCCGGACCCGTTGCGGATCGCCGGTCAGGAAAACCCCGGCGCCATGTCGCCGCAGTTGCGGGGCCGGGCAGCCAAGATTGAGATCGATCCCCTGGGCCTCGAGTTCATGCAGTCGGTCGACCGCCGGGGCAATATCCTCGTTTTCCGTCAGAAACAGCTGATAGAACAGCGGCCGTTCCTCTGTCCCGCGGATGAGGTAGGGCGAGGTCCGGTCGCTTTCCTGCGGCAGCTTCCGTGCGGCCAGCATCTCGGTAAACAGCAGCCCAGTCCCGCCCTCCTCCAGCACCAGTGTCCGCAGGGCCGAGTGGGAAAGACCGACCATCGGGGCCAGCGCCAGCGGCGGAGAGATGGCCAGACCACGCAGGGTCATGCCGCCCGTTGTCGAGAGAGCGGACATCAATTCATCTCCCTGCCGTCCGGTGCGCCACGGAGACTATCTCGGTCACCACCGTCTGTTCCAGCTTATTGAACAGTTTGATATGGATGACAAGGTCCTGCCCGGCGGCAATGCGTGACGTGACCCCGACAATCATCCCGGTACACTGCAGCATCCTTCCCTCAACCGGCCCCAACTCAGTGACGACCTGCCGGCCCAGGAGCGAGCCGGCACTGTTCCTGTTCGGCATCCTGATGGCTACCGCGATGCCTCCTCTTGAGACATCCGTCATTTCCCCTGTGAAGGTCCCTTTTCCAGGATGGCCGTAACGGTCGAGCAGCATCACATCGATGATCATCGACAGCCGAAACCTGGAATGGTCGCGCCGGTCACTCCCCGCCATTCTGACAAGTTCCGGAACGATATCGAATTTCCGGCAGCAGTCGTGAAGCTTCGGCTCGATTTCGGCATGGAAAGGCTGCAGATCAGCCAATGCCTGCCGATCGAGCACCTGGATCCGGACATCCGACAGGGCCTTCGAGGTAATGGTCCAGACCGATGCGGAGAAGAACTGATCGACCCCGAGTATATCGCCCGGCTGCATCCGTTTGAGAAATATTTCCTGAGCCCCGTCGTGACAATAGGTCCCAACAGAGCCGGAATTGATGAAGTAAAGACATGGGTCCGTCTCCCCCCGACGGACGATCGACTCGCCGGTCCGGTAGCGTTCCGGCCGCATCGCCTGGTACAACGCGGTGAATTCGGCAGTGCTCATCCTCTCGTGGAGATCGGCCCAGATGGTCAGATGATGGCCGGTGATCGAGGTGCTCCTTTCCTCTTCGATGATCTCCCCGGCCCGGAGCACATCGTCCAGGGCCATCGGGTTGATCTGCAGCAGGCGGTCGCGCAGTTTCTCGGCCGTGATGAAATCCTTGTCCCGTGCCGCCGTTACACAACGGCTGAAGATCTTCCCGCAGGCGATGTCGAGATCCCCTTTTCTGATCAAGGCGGCGATCTCCTCCTCGAACGATCGGATGAGCGAAGCTGCCTTGACCTTTTCCCTGGGATCGTCCGCGAATGTCGTCTCCTCATGCATTGCCGCCAATTTTTGCCGTTCGTGCCGCAGTTTCGGTTCAATGACGCAAAGCGCCTCCTCGGCGAGCGGGATGATCCTTTCACTCCACGGTGCATCCGCCTGTTCCTCGACAAGCCGTTCGATTGCGGCAACACTGTCCTTGTCGGCAAATTGGCGAAGGGCAAGGGCAATCCGGACCACCAGTTCCTCCCTGACCTTCATGGAGAATCCATCGCGCCTGTCCAGGAGGCGGACCAGGGTCCCCGCCGCCCCCTTCCCGCCGATTTCCGCCAGCTGCACGACTAGCGCGGGCTTCAATCGATCATCGACCGCAGCCAGGGCCTCGATCAGCCTGGTCTTCAGGCTCCCGCCGCCGAGCCTGACAATGCAGCCGATCACCTCCTGCTGAACCCTGATGTCACGGTGCTGCAGATACGGTTCGACTATCGGATACAGCAACGGATCGCCGATGCCGGCGACGATGGCGACGATATTGCGGACCACGAACCAGGCTGGGTTCCGGTTCAGACACTCGACCAGTACCGGCGCCGCCTCATGGCCGGTGTCGGGAATGAGGCGCATCAGCAGCAGGCGGTCCCGCCTGCTGTCACTGTGCATCAGCTGATTGATGAGGAAAATGACGGCTCTGCGACCGAGACATACCAGGATTTTACCTGCACTCTCCTGTTGCCGCTCCTCATTGCTCAGATAGATTGAGGCAAGTAGCTCGAGGATCGCGATCGAGGCCAGATTTTCCTGCAGTCTCGCCATCATCCCAGTCATGACGTTCCCTTTTTCGAGGGAGCCGCACCGGATCCGGTGGATGACCGCGAGCAGTGGTTCGGTTTCGGCCAAAAGGCCATGTTCGAGCAGGAGCGTCGCCAACTGCCGGATCTGGTTGCAGACGACCTCGAAGCCTGCAATATAGACGGTTTCGAGTTCCAGCCAGCCGGCCAGCAGCCCCGCCGTGGTACCAAGAGCCGGCAGTTGCCGCCGCTCCAGGCACCGGTCGATCAGCACAGACACCGCCATTACGGCACGTTGCCGCAGCACGATATCTTCACATCGCACGCATTCGCCCAACCGACCCATCATGGTTGACGCTTCCTCCTCCCGGCCCTCGGCAAAAAGAGAATGGATGTAATCGGCCAGACTGGTTGCCAGCTCATTGTTCTGCAGTACAGCGAAATTGCCGTCGGCAAATTCGGCGGCTCCCTGGGATATACGCCGTTCCTGACGCGCCCGTTCCGCCTCCAGGATGATCTTTCTTCCCTGGATCTTCGCCTCTTCCTGTCTCTTCCCGTCAATCAGCATGCGATCTCTCCTGGCGTCATCATCACGGGTCTCAATTCCTGATACGATCCTGTAAGTACAGCCCAGCTGCACGCCAGCAGGAGTATTATACTCTTCATCTCCTTCCATGCACAAATCATTTCCTAATTATTGTAATCGGATACCGGTGACGCAGGATTCCGGCAGTGTCGCCCGGGACCAAATCGTACCCAGTCCTTGACCATCCCTCCCCTCAAACCACACCGGAGCGATACCTCACCCTGATCGTCCACATGCAGGAATAATACCGACACAGCACGGGAAATACACCGGTTCATCAACCGGTATGATGAATTCCCGCAATTTATTGACATCACAGGCTCATGTTGTATAGATTGTCAGCAATTTCCCCTTGGCAAGAAAGTTTTCTTCAGGGCATACACGATCCAACGCACGCATCGGAGCAAGACATGGTTCCATTTCAGTATATCGGCAAGGATTCCGGAAAACGCATTGTATTCCCTCTGCTGTTGTTCCTCTTCCTCCCGGCCGCAACCGAGTTGCATGCAGAAACGCGATATGTCTCCGATCAACTGACCATCAACATCAAGGACAAGCTCGAGCAGCCCTACACGGTGGTGGCCAAGGTGCGCTCCAACGATGCGGTGAACGTTCTGGAAGAAAGTGATGGCTACGCCCGGATAGAAACGGCAGACAAGCAGATTGGATGGATCGCCAATCAGTATCTCACCACTACGGTGCCGAAGACCGTGGTGATCGAACGGCTGCAGAAGGAGATCGAATCGCTGCGGGCACAGCCTGCAGCGACGGACGGCACCGCCACGCCACCAGTCGTGAATTCGGAATTGCTCAAGGAACGCGACCGGCTCCAGCTTGAACTCGAGACGGCCCAGAGCCGGATCACCGAGTTGCAGGAAAAACTGGCGAAGCCGACAGAGCATCCCGCACCACCCGATGCTGGCGCACTCTCTTCGGAGATCCAGGGTCTGATGGACAAAAGGACCCAACTGGAATCGGAAATCACCGCCCTCAGAGCCCAGATTGAAAGCCTCGATGACGGCCGAATCGATATCGATGCCCTGGTTCAGGAAAAGGAAAGACTGGTAACGGAAAATCGTGAGAAGGATCAACGGATCGCCATCCTCACCGCAGAAAACGCCAAACTTGCCAAAAAAACGATGATATACTGGTTCGCTGCAGGCGCCCTGGTATTTCTTGTCGGCATGTTTTCGGGAAAGCTGTTCAGCAGGAAGAAGGCGAAATACTCCTATTGAGGATCAGGCAACAGATGCATATACCGCTTTTCTCCTCAAAGGAATCCTGCGGACCATACGATCAACCTTCAATCCATTGAATTCGGCAGCCGATCATGCTCCATTTTGCCAGGCATCCACCTCCCCATGCAAGGTGATGCGCCGGATCCGGTTTCGCCGCAACCACAATTCCCAAAGAGAATTACACCTTATTCCCCATTCTATTGTCCAAAATTGAGATCCAAGCCATGAACAATCACCTTGATCGCAGAATCGTTATCACCGGAGTCGGCCTAGTCTCCCCGAATGCCGACAACCCCGTGGATTTTCGCCGCAAACTGCTGCACGGTATCAGCGAGATCCAGGAAATCGATCTCCGCTACTTCGGCAAGGCGGCGGCAGGGATATGCACCTTTGACGAAACCAGGCATCGGAAAAAAAAGGAAAACAACCGCGGCACCCGCGCCGGCTGCATCGGGGTCTATTGCGCCCACGAGGCCCTGATGGACGCCGCCCTTGAAATATCAGCCTATGATCCTGCCCGCATCGGCGTCTATATCGGCCTGACCGAGCACGGCACCGTCGAGACCGAAAACGAAGTCTACAACATCAGCCGGTACAACTACGACACCAACTACTGGACCCACCACCACAACCCGCGAACCGTCCTCAACAACCCCGCCGGCGAGATTACGATGAACCTCGGCATCACCGGCCCCCACTACTCGATCGGGGCCGCATGTGCCGCCGGCAATGCCGCCCTGATCCAGGCGGCGCAGATGATTCAACTCGGAGAGGTGGATATGGCGCTCGCCGGCGGCATCTCCGAGTCGGTCGGGTCCTTCGGGATCTTCGCCAGTTTCAAGGCCCAGAACGCCCTCGCCGAGGCCGCCGATCCCCGCCAGGCGTCACGCCCCTTCGATCTCGGCCGCAACGGCATAGTCATCTCCGAAGGGGGCTGCATCTACGTCATCGAGTCCATGGACCGGGCTCTCGCCAGGAATGCGAAAATCCTGGGGGAAATCGTCGGCTACGCAATGAACTCCGATGCCCGGGACTTCGTGCTGCCCTACGGGCCCCGGCAGGCCGAGTGCATGCGGCTGGCCCTCAGGCGGGCCGGACTGCGGCCGGAGAACGTGGATCTGATCAATACCCACGCCACCGGCACCAGACAAGGGGATATCGAAGAATGCAAGGCGATCCGCGAGGTCTTCGGCAATTCGACATCGACCTACATCAACAACACCAAGAGCAACATCGGTCACGCGATGGGCGCCGCCGGGGTCCTCGAACTGGCCGGCAATCTCCCCTCCTTTGAAGATCACCTGGTTCATCCGACCATCAACATCGACCAACTCGACCCGGAGTGCAGTCTCCCCAATCTCGTCGTCAACTCCCCGATCGACGCCGGCGCGATATCGGTTATCCTCAACAACTCCTTCGGCATGGTCGGCATCAACTCGACGCTTATCGTCGGGAAATTCGAGCCATGAACACGGGTGCGGAAAATCGCCCGTGACAAAAAAAGAATGAAAAAGTTCTTGCTTCTATGGTATACATGTACCTTTGCCGATTGTATTTTTCACAAAAGCGGCAACATATCCGACCCTGCAAACACAAGCTACTGATCACTATATTATCTGGAGACCCTCATGACGCGAGAAGATATCAAGGCTCTTATCCTGGAGATTATTCACGACATTGACGACGAGGCGGATTTTGACAATCTGCAGCCCGACCAACCGCTCCGCGACCAGCTCGACCTTGATTCAATGGATTTTCTCGACATCGTCATGGAACTCCGCAAGCGCCACCAGTTGCAGATACCCGAGTCCGACTATCCCCGACTCGCCACTCTCAACAGCTGCGCGGACTACCTGGAACCGCTGTTGCAAGACGCCTGAGGGGTGAAAGTTCCGTTCCTCGTCATCGGCGGCGGGCTCTCCGGCCTTGCCGCCGCCATCAGATTCGCCCGATTCAACCCCGAAGTCCTCATCCTCGAAAAACATACCCGCATCGGCGGGCTCAATTCCTATTTCTACCGCAACAACAGGATCTTCGAGACCGGTCTGCACGCGATAACCAACTATGCCGAGGCGGGCGACAGGAAGGCGCCCCTGAATCGCCTGCTCCGACAGCTCAAGTTCAGCCGCGACCACCTTGATATCCATCAGCAGATCTGCAGCGAAATCGTCTTCAGAGGGGCCGAACGTCTGTTATTCTCCAACGATTTTCAATTGATCACGGAACAGATCGCGACGAAGTTCCCCCATTCCAGCGATGGCTTCGGCCGGCTCGTCACCTTGCTCGACAGCTTCGATCCCTTCAGAATCGCCCCGTTTCGATCCGCCCGGCAGTTCCTCGCCGACATCCTCCCCGACCGTCTGCTGGTCGACATGCTGCTCTGCCCCCTGATGTTCTACGGCTCCAGCATCGAAGACGATATGGACCTCAGCCAATTCGCCATCATGTTCCGATCGATTTTCCAGGAGGGGATGTTCCGGCCGGGCGAAACGATCAAGATCCTGCTCGATCGTCTGCTCGACCATTACCGCAATCTGGGCGGCTCGATCCGCACCGGTGCCGAGGTGCGGGAGATCCTCCACGACGGCCGCAAGGTACACGGCGTTGTGCTGACGTCGGGCGAGACGATCGACTGCGGCGTCGTCCTCTCGACCATCGGCCTCGACGAGACCCTGGCGCTGCTCCATCGCCCGCCGTTGTCCGGCGATACGATACGTCTCGGCTTCGTCGAGACCATCTACCAGTTGCAGGCGTCCCGCTGTCCGGCCCTACCCGCCGACAGGACCATCATCTTCTTCAACAATGCCGATTCGTTCCACTATCGACGCCCTGACCAGCCGGTCGATTTCTCGAGTGGAGTGATCTGCCTGCCGATGAATTTCGCCGGGCTTGGGGCCACCAGCAAAGAGGTTCGGTCCACCCATCTGGCCAGTTACGATCAATGGCAGGCAAGAGCCGCCGACCGCCGGGCCTATGCATCCCTGAAGGTTCAAACCGCCGAACGATCGAGGATGGTGCTCGAAGACATCGTCGGCGATTTCGGCCAGGCGATCGTCTTTCAAGATACCTTCACCCCGTTGACAATCGAGCGCTACACTGCTAAGAAAGAAGGCGCCATTTATGGGAATCCGCAAAAAATAAAGGATGGGGACCTTGGCTATGACAACCTCTTCCTTGCCGGCACCGATCAGGGATTCCTGGGCATCGTCGGTTCGATGCTCAGTGGCGTTTCCATGGTAAATCAGCACATCCTCAACAAATTCTGATCCATTCCGGCACTCAACCTCAATTATCCTGATTATCTCAATGCCTGTGCCATTTTCTCAAGCGTCTGATTCCTATGATGCGATTATCATCGGCTCGGGACTGGGGGGGCTGACGACCGCCAATCGCCTTGCCTATTGCGGCCACAAAGTCCTGCTGCTGGAATACCATCACCAGTTGGGCGGGCTCGCCGCCTGGTTCAAGCGCCACGGCCATATCTTCGATGTGTCCCTGCATGGTTTTCCCCATGGGATGGTCAAGACCTGCAAGAAGTACTGGAACCGGGAGATCATGAACTCCATCGTCCAGCTCAGGAAGATCGTCTTCGACAACCCCCAGTTTTCCCTGGAGACGACCTTCGACCGGCAGGATTTCACCTCGATCCTCGAAAACCAATTCCGCATCCCCCGGCAGACGATCGAGGCGTTCTTCTCCACAGTCTCGTCGATGAATTTCTACGACGACCAGACGATGACCACCCGGGAGCTGTTCGAACAGTTCTTCCCCGGCCGGACCGACGTCCACCGTCTGCTGATGGAACCGATCACCTACGCCAACGGTTCGACCCTGGACGACCCGGCGATCACCTACGGCATAGTTTTCTCCAATTTCATGAGTCGTGGTGTCTTTACCTTCGAAGGCGGGACGGACAGGTTGATCGGCATGATGGCTGCCGAGCTCGAAAAAAACGGGGTGACGATCTGCACCAGATCGAAGGTTGAGCGGATTATCGTCGAAAACGGGAGGGTCAGGGGGGTCGAGGCCAACGGCAGGGTCATCGCGGCCAAGGCGGTGATCTCCAACAGCGGCATCACCAATACCATCAACAACCTCACCGACCGGTGCGCCTTTTCCGAGGCCTTTCTCGAGAAGGCGGCGGCCATCCGGGTCAACAATTCCAGCTGCCAGGTCTATATCGGCATCAGGAAAGGGGACCGGGTACCCGATATCGGCGACCTGCTGTTCACCTCGACCGCCCCGGAATTCGACTCCCGGGAACTGCTCGACCTGCACACGAGGTCAAAGACCTTTTCCCTCTACTATCCGAAGACCCGGCCCGGGCATGACCGCTATACCATCGTCGCCTCGATGAACAGTCGCTTCGAAGACTGGAAAAAAATGGACGACGACCGGTACGCCGGCGAGAAGCAACAGCTGATCGAGCGGACCCTCGGCGATCTCACCCGCTATCTCCCCGACATCCGGACCAAGATCGACTGGGTCGAGGCGGCCACCCCGCGCACGTTCAACCATTACACCCTGCACACCGGCGGGACCTCATTCGGGACCAAATTCGAAGGTCTCGACATTTCCCGCACGATCTTCAAGGAGATCGGCGGACTGTTTCACGTCGGCTCGGTCGGGATCATCATGTCCGGCTGGCTGGGGGCCATCAACTACGGGGTCATCGTCGCCAACGACGCCGATGGCTACCTGCGTTCACTTCGAGGCTGATTCTATGGCTATTTTTCTTCACCAGGTCGCCGTGGTCACCGGTGCGACCCGCGGCATAGGGAAGGCGGTCACCCTCGCCCTGCTGCAGCAGGGGGCAACGGTGGCCGGCATCTACCACAGCAACCACCAGGCGGTCGAGCAGTTGCGGCAGGAGAGCGGCGGGACGGAAAAACTCCACCTCTTTCAGTGCGATGTGGCCGACGAGGCCCAGGTCAATTCCTTCTTCGCCGATGTCGAACAGCGATTCTCGGCCATCGACATCCTCGTCAACTGCGCCGGAATCCGCAGAGATGCAATCCTGGCGATGATGAAGAGCGACGACTGGCGAGAGGTCATCGACACCAACCTCACCGGTTCCTTCCTGATGGCGAAGCAGGCGGTACTGTTGATGATGAAGAAAAAGTACGGCCGCATCATCAACATCACCTCCCCCGTCTCGCATCTCGGATTTGCCGGCCAGGCCAACTACGCTGCCTCCAAGGCCGGACAGATCGGCATGACCAGATCTCTGGCCAAGGAAACGGCGAAAAAAAAGATTACCGTCAACTGCGTCTCCCCCGGCTTTATCGAGACCGACTTCCTTCAGGACCTGCCGAAAGAGCAACTCGATGGCTACAGGGCCCTGGTCCCGA
The DNA here is from genome assembly GCF_053613775.1 of Desulfoprunum sp. Lineage (NCBI taxonomy): Bacteria > Pseudomonadati > Thermodesulfobacteriota > Desulfobulbia > Desulfobulbales > Desulfobulbaceae > Desulfoprunum > Desulfoprunum sp. The sequence goes on along the minus strand of NZ_JBSHXH010000004.1, from coordinate 407,544 downwards.
TGCGCCGCTTCGGCACAACCGCCGAGGTTGCCGATGCCGTTCTCTTTCTCGCCGGCAGGAACGCCGGCTATATAACCGGCGCCGTGCTGGAAATCAACGGAGGTCTGTGATGCCCGCTCCCGATCCGGAAATACATGCCCTCATCCCCCATCGTCCGCCATTCCTTTGGGTCGACCGGATCGTAACGTATCACGATGACACCATCGTCACCGAAAAAACGATCCCCGCCGATCTGGACATCTTCTCCGGTCACTACCCCGGACATCCGATCATGCCCGGCGTCCTGCTCTGCGAGGCGGTGTTCCAGTCGGGAGCCCTGCTGCTGGCGAAAATGCAGGAAAGCGGAAAAACGGGGACCGAAGCCTGCGTTCCGGTTCTCGCCCGGATCGGTGGCGCCAGGTTCAAAAGGTCCGTATATCCGGGAGATACCATTGTCATGACAGTCAAGCTCACCGAAATGCTCTCCTCAGCCTGGTTTTTTGCAGCAAAGCTTCATGTCCGGGACAAGCTCGCCCTCCAGATCGATTTCTCCTGCACCCTCCGGAAAGCATCCTGAGCCACTCACCGACCGACATGTCCGGCCTGAACAGGAAAGTTACTGGTGCCCGTACTCAAATATTGAACTTTTCCTTGAGAAGCAGTAAAGTCATCGATTTGACATAACCTCTGATTTATTTTAATTTTTTTAAATACTGGATCGCCGGAGCCTGAGTAATTTATCGCAGGATTCCAGGCACTGACTTCACAAGGCAAGGTATTTCCCGTGCAGCTTTCAATCACCGACATGATTTTTCACGCAGGACCGGTAGGACAACTGGTCATGCTGACATTGCTTATATTTTCATTGGCTTCGTGGACCATCGTGTTCATGAAGACCCGTCTTTTCCGCAAGGTCCGGATTGACAGCGAGGACTTTCTCGAAACCTTCTGGGCCTCAACCAACCTGAACGAGGCCCACAAGGCCGCGGCTGAATACGAGTACAGCCCCGAGGCGTCGGTCTTCACCGCCGGTTTTGCCGAACTGCAGAAGATCAACAAGATCCGGACCAGGAAAGACGAGAATGTCTCGGCCGAAACCCTGGAGATGCAGCTTGCGACGATGGACAACCTGAAGCGGGCGGTCAGAAAGGCTGAGGCCCAGCAACTGAACAAGCTCGGCAGTGCGCTCGCCTTCCTGGCCACGACCGGCAGCGCCACTCCGTTCATCGGTCTTTTCGGTACCGTCTGGGGGATCATGGCCTCTTTCCATGACATCGGCCAGCGTGGCTCCGCCTCCCTGGCGGTTGTCGCTCCCGGCATCTCCGAGGCCCTCGTCGCCACCGCGGCCGGGTTGGCCGTTGCCATCCCGGCAGTTATTTTCTTTAATTATTTTTCGAATAGAGTAAACGATATCGATGGGAACATGCAGAATTTCACGACCGATTTCCTCAATCTGGTTGAACGTGATCTGCTGAGTCGGGTGTAACTCTGTTTCAGATCATATCTCTACAATATTGTTGCTGATTCTATGGGACCATTGAACGGAAGAGACCGGAAAGGGCTTGTCGCGGACATCAATGTCACGCCACTGGTCGATGTCATGCTTGTACTGCTGATCATTTTCATGGTTACGGCGCCGATGATGACCCAGGGGCTCGACGTCAACCTGCCGGAAACCACTTCGAAGGCGCTGCGGCAGGACGATGAGCCGCTCATTGTGACCGTCGACAAGGAGGCCAAGATCACCCTGGGCAAGATGGAGGTCAGTCAAGGGATCCTCAAGGACCAGCTGACCAAGATGGACGAAGAGAAAAAGAAAGAACCCATCTACCTGAAGGCTGACAAGGATGTAGCCTACGGTATCGTGGTGGCGGTCATGGCGGATATCAAAGCGGCCGGCTTCGACAAGCTCGGCATGATCACCAAGCCATCAGAAAAGCTCGAATAGGCATGACATACCAGGAATACCGAGTAACATACATGAGCAGCAACAACGACTGGAAACTGCCGCTCAATCTGGCGATCGGTTTTCATATTCTGGTGGCCCTGTCGACGATCCTCTTTCCGTTGATCTTCAAGAGCAAACCGGAATTTGTCGATATTTATTCAGTCAATCTGGTGAATATGGAAGAACCGGCGGCGCCCTCCGCCCCGCCCCCGGCGGCGACTCCGGCCAAGACCCAGTCTCAGCCGCCACCGGCGCCGACACCGCCCAAGGTCATTGAAAAAACGGAGGCTGCGGTCAAGATTCCGCCGAAAGAGGCAGTCCCTGTTGCCGCCGAACAGCCGGCAGAGGTGACGCCGCCGGCGCCGCTCAAGGCGATATCGCTGAAGCCGCTCAAACGGAAGGTCAAAAAAGAGGTCCCGCCGGATGATACGGTTCAGCGGGAAGCGGAAAAGCGCGAACGCGAGATTGAAAGACAGAAGCGGCAGCAGCTGGCCGAAAGCCTGAGGGCCGAACAGGATGCGGCGGAAGAGGCGCAACTCGCCGCCGAAGTGGCTGAGGCGGAACGCAAACTGATGGAGCAGACCAGACAGCGGTTGTCCCAGATCCGTTCATCCATTCAGAGCAGCTCTTCCTCGACCGCCACAAGCGCCTCGGCCACGTCGAGCAGCTCGACAACTCAAGGAGGCGAGTCGAACAGTGCGCTCGACGCCCAGTATTATGCCGCCGTGGCCGCCCGGATTCAACCGTTCTTCCAGCTGCCCGAGATCAAGACTTTCGATCCGGCCCTGGTGACGATTGTCGTAATTACCATCAACCAGAGCGGGGAAGTCGCCGATACCCAGATCGAATCCAGTTCCGGCGATGCATTGTACGACCAGTTCGTACTCAAGAGTATAGAGGCGGCCAATCCGTTACCACCGATACCGCCGGCCCTGCGGAAACAACGCATCGAAATGGGGCTCAAATTCAGCCCTGGCGGAATCCATTAGTCGTTCAACCCTGACCTCAGACCAACAGCATGTACTCCATGACCATGTCCAAAACCGCATTTGCTCTCATACTTCTGCTTCTGTCGTGTTTCAACCTGCCAGCCACATCCCGGGCCGACGACAGGGTGTATGTCGACATCACCGCCTCCAGTACCCGTAAGATCAACTTCGCCGTGCCATGGTTCGCCAGCACCCAGGGCGGCCAGGACCAGAGTAAGGGCAAGGAACTGGCCGACACCCTGGCCAAAGCCCTCGAATTTCACGGGGTCATCGGAATCTCGCCCACTGCCGAGTACGGCGGCACCCAGTCGGCGAACTGGCGGCAACTGGGCGTTGATTACGCCGTTCTCGGACAGTTCGGTCTGTCCGGCAAGAACCTGTCGTTGGAAATTCGTGTCCTCGATATTGCGACCGATCAAGTTCTCCTCGGCAAATCCTACACTGGGACGTTGCAGCAGCAGGACGAAATGCTGTTCAAATTCTGCGACAGTGTGATTGAAGCCCTGACCGGAAAACCAGGCATCGCCTCCACCAAGATCGCCTTCATTTCCTACACCCGGAACGCCAAGGAAGTGTATCTTACCGACATCCTGGGCCATAAACTGCGGCAGATCACCCGTCACCGGAATCTCACCGTTTCGCCGCGGTTTACGCCCGATGGCAAGATGCTCAGCTACACCTCCTACCATTCCGGCAACCAGAACCTCTATATCACCGATCTCAGTCAGAGCAAGACTACCCGTCTGATTTCAAAGAGAAAGGGTATGAACCTCGCACCCGGCTGGTCGCCGGACGGCAGGTACATGATCCTGACGATGTCGATCAACGGCAATCCCGACCTGTATCTCTGTGACAGAAATGCCAAAGTTATCGAACAGCTGACCGATCGCGCCGGGATCAACGTCTCTGCTTCCTGGTCGCCGGATGGCAGCCAGATTGTCTTCGTCTCGGATCGCAGCGGCAAGCCCCATCTGTATCTGATGAATCTTTCGACCCGCCAAGTCCAGCGGTTGACGTTCGAGGGATCGGAAAACTCCGAACCATCCTGGTCCCCCACCGAAAATCTCATCGTCTATACCAGCCTCCGCAACGGGGTCTACCAGGTCTGCACGATAAAACCCGATGGGAGTGCCGGGCAGCAACTCACCGACGATCTCAGTCATCATGAAATGCCAAGCTGGTCCCCTGATGGAAATCAGATCATCTTTGCAAAACGTGGCGGCAACAGGCACCAGATTTATGCCATCATGAAAAACGGCAGTTTCCAGCGGCCTATCTTCTCGTTCCCGGGCAGCAACACCTATCCCCGGTGGTCGCGTTAAACACCTTCATCCCTAACTCAGCCTGCCAATTCATATGAAAAAAACCATCCTCCATTTTGCACTGATTTTAGCCGTCTCCCCTTTCCTTCTGCAGTGCGCGACGCAGAACGAGGTCCAGAACCTCCAGTATCAGCTGCGGTTGATGAACAAAAAGATGGAAGACATGAAGTCGAACACTGTCGGGGAAATCCAGAAGCGACAGGCCGATTCGTCCGGTCAGATGAGCCAGCTCGAACAGGAGATCATGACCCTGAAGAGCCAGCTTGAGGAAACCAGGCAGCTCAACAGCCAACTCAAGGATAAGAATGCCGAGCTTGAGAGCAATTTTTCCAATTACACCCAGCAGGAAGCCGCCAAACGTGACGAGGCCATGCGGCGGATGGAAGAGGAGCAGAAGGCCAAAGAAGCGAAATTGGCAGAGCTTTCTGAAAAAATGAAGGTGCAGCAGGAAAGTGTTCAGGCGATGCAGGAGGCGAGGGTGCAGGAGGCCGACCGCCGCGCCCGGGAGGCGAAACTTGCGGCCGAAAGGGCGAAGGCACGGACACAGGCAGCCGGCAGTGCCCTCACGACCGGCGGTGCCGGTGTGGTGAAGATAGGGGCGACGCAACAAAAGAAGATCCTTTCCTCTTCGACGCTGCCGGAAACCACCTCTTCGACACCGGTACAAACCTCGACGGCAGCAGCCACACCGCCTCCATCCGCACCGGCCGCCCAACCCGAGGTCCAACAGCATCCGGCGACCGAATCCGCCCCGCCCCAGACTGCTGCTCTCTCCCCCGCCTCATCGCCGGCCCCTGCAGCCGCCAAGACAGGTGGTGGACTTGCCGAGGCCAAAAATCTCTATGACAGCGGCAAATATCAGCAGGCCTACACAATGTATGAACAGGTCGTCCGGGACAACGGCACCGGCAACGATGCCATCGATGCCCGCTATATGATGGGAGAGTGCCTGTTCCAGCAGAAGGAGTTCGATCAGGCGATCCTTCAATATCAGAAGATTATCGCCCAGCAGGCCAAGCACCCGAAGGCGGCATCGGCGATGCTGCGCCAGGCCATGGCGTTCGAAAAGCTTTCCGACAACGAGACTGCCAAGATCATCTACCAGAAAATCCTGTCCAGTTACGGATCATCGCCGGAGGCAGCGCAGGCGCAGGAAAAACTCAACAAGATGTAACGTTGGTGCGACCCGGACCCAGGCCGTGAAGATCCGCCTCGATGCGCTCCTGCTGGAGAGAAAGCTGGTTCAGGAGTTAGACAAGGCCAAGGCCTTGATCGGCGCCGGCGAGGTGCTGGTAAACGAGCGGGTGGTCGACAAGGTCGGGTTTCTCTGTGACTCTGCCGCCGTTATCCGGATCCGGGCACATTGTCCCTACGTCTCCCGGGGAGGTTTGAAGCTGGCAAAAGGACTCGATCATTTCAGCATCGATCCAAGCGGCTGGGCCTGCATCGATATCGGGGCATCGAGCGGCGGGTTTACCGATTGTCTGCTTCAGCGTGGCGCCAGGAGGGTCTATGCCGTCGATGTCGCCTACGGCCAACTGGACTGGAAAATTCGCCAGGATCCTCGGGTGCTCGTGCTTGAACGGTGCAATGCCCGCCAGTTGACACCGGCACAGCTGCCCGAGCCAATCGACCTGGCGGTAATGGATGTCTCCTTCATCTCCATCACCAAGATCATCCCTGCCCTGTTACCTTTGTTTACAAGGCCATTTGCCCTGCTGGCGCTGATCAAACCGCAGTTCGAACTGCCGAAGGAGGATATTCCGCGCGGCGGGGTAGTCCTTCTCGAGGCACTTCACCAGAAGGCCATCGACCTCGTCACCGATTATGCCCTGGGCCTGGGCCTGATGTCTGACGGTACCGTCCCCTCCCCTATTCTGGGTCCCAAGGGGAACAAGGAATTTCTCATTTACCTGCACTCCTGACGAACCTGGGGTGGTCCCCTTTTGTCGATGGCTTTCTACTCCCCCCCTTCTATCCACTACCCAGTCAGCGGTCGGATCGGAATCAGCAACTGATTTTTTCCATGTCGGTCATAATCCGGCGGAGAATGCGACAGAATTCCTCGTAGCCGATCTCCGCCCGTATCCCGGGACAGGATTCGGCGATGATGTGAAAATTCAATTCATCATCGAGGATTGAAGGATGGAGGGGCCATTGCCGGCATCGCCAGGGACGTCCGGCATGGACGAGGCATCCCTGATCATAAAAAATGCAATGACCGTCGACTGTCTGCATCTGGACGGTCGTGCCGGTCACCCGCCAGTATTTCGACTTGACCTGTTCGCGATGAAGGTTGAGACATTGAACCATCTGCCGCTGGTCGTTTTCATCGAGTGACACGGTGGTCTCCCCATGGCAACAGAAGCCGCAGCGGCGACAGGTAAAAATTCTTTCGATTTCCAACATGAATATCTCGCAAAAAAACAGTGAACAGCCACGCCGCCGATGGACGCGGCATCATTGAGCTATGATCATGTGATGAGGCAGGTGAATGAGCAGAAGATCGGCCCCCGACACTACGCGTAGCCGATATAATCCCCAAAGGTCGAAATGTCGATACCGAACTGCATCGCCGCCGCCTTCCATTTGAATTCATCGGGGGTATCGAAGATGATATGATCGCTGGCCGGAACAGTCAGCCACCCGTCGCTGACCAGTTCCTGTTCGAGTTGCCCGGGGCCCCAGCCGGTATATCCAAGCAGAAAGAGAAATTTTTCGGGGCCCCTGCCCCGGGCTATGTCTTCCAGGACCTTGGTTTCCCGAGACAACGAGATGGTCGGGCTGATCTCCAGCCGATATTCAGTCTGATAATCAGACTGGTAGAGGATAAAAGCGGATTCCAGCTCAACCGGACCCCCGACATAGACCGGCGGCAGTTTCTTTTCAGGAATCGGCAGGTGCGCCCCATTCAGGATTTCCGACAGACTGAAGGCGGGATTAGGTTTATTGACCGCGACTCCCATCGCCCCCTCGTTGTTATGAGCACAGATGAGAATCACCTGTTCTTCGAAACGGGGATCGGGCATCCTTGGCGTGGAAACCAGGAAGGAACCGGTGAGCGTATCGATAATCGGGGTCCTGTTCAATTGCATGGTGTTCCCCCTCGTGAAAATGGGTTCGCGGTACTCTGCAGGCAACTGCTGTCGTCGGCATCCTCCACTACATAGTATCAGACCGGCTTCCCGCTCGTCAAGTCAACCCGGTCCAGGCTCGGTTGCAATCGGGCCTGGCGTGGCGTCCTGGTCGCGCTTCCTGGATGAAAACGGGAAAATGACCATGACAAATGGGCGCCAATGCCATACACTTCTAAAAAACGAGCAAGTCTCCGGCAAACCTCCCTTCTCAACGCAGGCCGCAACGACCATGGATCTCAATCAACACATCGACCGCATCATCCATTCCGCCCATTACGATCCTTTTCAGATCCTCGGTGTTCATTTTTCCGGCGAGAATGAAGAGACGGCTACCATTCGGACCTTTCAGCCCCATGCCCGAAAGGTGGAACTGCTGATCGGCAACGCGTCCACCGAGATGGCGAGGATCCGGGAGGAGGGGATGTTCGAGGCCGTTCTTGACCGGTCCTCCCTTGCCGATGCCGATCTCGATCCCTTCACGTATCGGTTTACCATCCATTACCACAGTGGATTCGTGGAGACGGTCAACGATCCCTACCGTTTTCTCCCTCAGCTTGACCAAGACGACCAGTATCTATTCAACTTCGGGACCAATTATCGACTGTACGATCACCTCGGCAGTCATTGCGCGGTGGTGCAGCATGTGGCCGGAGTCATCTTCCGGGTCTGGGCTCCGAATGCCGAGGCGGTCAGCGTGATCTGCAATTTCAATGGCTGGGACGGCAGAATCCACCCGATGCGTTCCCTTGGCGGCTCGGGAATCTGGGAACTGTTCATTCCGGGACTGCAGGAGAATGAACTCTATAAATTCCGGATCAGGACCAAGGGCGGAAATTTTGTCGAGAAATCCGATCCCGTCCAGTTTTACGGCGAACTCCGGCCGAAAACCGCCTCCATCGTCCGCGATCTCAACCGCTACCAGTGGCAGGATCACGAGTGGCAGGAGAACAAACGAACCGTGGCGCCCTATGACCGGCCGCTGTCGATCTATGAGGTCCATCCGGGATCATGGCAGCGGGACCCCGCTGATCCGGACCGCTTTCTCACCTTCAGGGAGCTGGCGGACAAATTGATTCCCTACGTCAAGAAACTCGGCTTTACCCATATCGAATTGATGCCGGTGATGGAACATCCGCTCGATGAATCCTGGGGCTACCAGGTCACCGGACCGTTCAGCATCACCAGCAGATACGGGATTCCGGAAGATTTCATGTACTTTGTCGACCAGGCTCACCTGAGCGGGATCGGCGTCATCCTCGACTGGGTTCCGGCCCATTTTCCCAAAGACGACCACAGCCTGGGGCATTTTGACGGCACGTCGCTCTACGAGCACGAGGACCCCCGGCTTGGCTCCCATCCCGAATGGGGGACCTTCATCTACAATTACGGACGCAAGGAAGTCAGCAACTATTTAATTGCCAATGCCTTGTTCTGGCTGGATAAATATCATATCGACGGCCTTCGCGTCGATGCCGTCGCCTCGATGCTCTACCGCGACTACGCCCGGCGGGAGGGTGAATGGCTGCCGAACTGTTACGGGGGCAAGGAGAATCTCGAGGCGATCGAATTCCTCCGCCACACCAACTCCGTGGTCTTCAATCACTATCCCAACACGCTGATGATCGCCGAGGAATCGACCAGTTTCTATGGCGTGTCCAAACCCGCCGATGTCGGCGGTCTCGGCTTCGGTTTCAAATGGAACATGGGGTGGATGAACGATATCCTCAGTTATTTCTCGAAGGATCCGCTGTTCAGGAAATTCCATCACAACGCCCTGACCTTCTCGATCATGTACGCCTTCTCGGAGAATTTCATTCTGCCGATGTCGCATGACGAGGTCGTGCATGGCAAACGGTCCCTCATCGACAAGATGCCGGGCGACCTGTGGCAGAAATTTGCCAACCTCCGGCTTCTCCTGCTGGTCATGTGGATGCACCCGGGCAAGAAACTCCTCTTCATGGGCGGCGAGTTCGGTCAATGGACGGAATGGTATTGCAAACGAAGTCTCGACTGGCATCTCCTCGAACAAAACGACCTGCATCGGCAGACCATGACCTTTGTCGAGGCGTTGAACGCGATGTACCTGGAAAATCCCTCACTCTGGCAGCAGGACTCTTCGTATCACGGCTTTCGCTGGATTGACCTCGAAGACCGGAACAACTCGATCATCTCGTTCGTCCGCTATGCCCGCAACCGTGAAGATCACCTGGTCGGGGTGTTCAACTTCACCCCGCAGACGTTCTTCAAATACACCATCGGTCTGCCGACCGGCAGGCAGTATCAACAGATTTTCTGCTCGAACGACACCGTATTCGGCGGCAGCGGGGCTGACGAAAATGCGGTATATACCCCTGTGGCCGATCCATATGCCCAGGCTGATTACCGTACCACCTTGAAGATCCCGCCACTTGCCGGCGTCATCCTCAAACCGTGTTGACAACTGCCCCTCCATCACCACTACCCGGAGAAAGAAATATGACCGCACTCCCGACACAACTTCCCGGCGAGAGAGTAAAAAAGGCGCTCGTGGCCTATTGTGAGATGAAGGAAAAGTACCCGGAACGTGACCACCGCAGTCTCCTGCAGCAGGTTGAAACCAGATTCGACCTGACTCCGCTTGAATGCGAGTTTCTCAACCGTCAGATCCTGGAAGACGAAAAATATCGATGCTGAGCATATTTCGGCTCCGCTCAACCTGATCCGGATAAGCCCCAGCGGAGCATCACCCATCCCAACGACTTGCCGCTTCGGCATGAAAGCCGAAGCGCTGAATACAAGGAGTCAGAACGATGGACGCCTACCACCAGATAATCGCCACCATCGCGCTTATGATGGGCACCGCCTGGGCAAGCGGCATCAATCTCTATGCCACTATCGCCATGCTCGGCATCCTTGGAATCACCGGCGATATCGTTCTGCCCTCATCCCTCGTCATCCTTCAGGATCCACTCATCATCGGCGCCGCCTCCCTGATGTACTGCGTCGAATTTTTCGCCGACAAGACTCCGGGAGTGGACACCGGCTGGGATGCGATCCATTCATTCATCAGGATACCCGCCGGGGTAATGCTTGCCGCCGGCGCAGTCGGCGATGTGAATCCGGCCCTGGCGATTGCGGCCGGCATCCTCGGGGGGTCGGTCTCCGCCACCAGCCACATGATCAAGGCCGGCTCCCGGGTCCTGATCAACACATCACCCGAACCATTCTCCAACTGGGCGGCTTCGTTCACCGAAGATGTGGCGGTCATCGGGGGGCTCTGGCTGGCACTCCATTCTCCCGTGCTCTTCCTTGCCCTCTTTGTCCTGTTCATCCTGCTGGCAATCTGGCTCATTCCCCGACTGTGGCAGGCGATCGTCACCGTCTTCAGGAAGCTCTCCTGCCTCTTCGGTAAACACAATGGAGCAGGTTCAAACGGCCGGCCCGGAGGCTTCTCCGCCGGCAGCCCAGGCTCAACCGAGCATCGCGGTCAATCGCTCGACGTCAGACTCCCGCCGCCGGAATCGCCTGCCCCTTGAGTTCATGCCGGAGCGAGAGCTCTCCTCCCGCCAAGCAGCTTTCGATACAGGGCCTCCGTCTGTTCACACATGGAATCGGTGGTGAAATTCTCCCGGACCCGGATCTTCCCCTTTTCACCAAATTCGGCGAGCCGGGATGATTCCATGGACAGCGCCTCATCGAGGGCGCGGGCCATATCAATCGGATCGGATGGCTGCACCAGCCAACCGGTCTCCAGATCGACAACGGTCTCGAGACTCCCGCCATGCGCGGTGGCGATGACCGGCTTGCCCATCGCCATCGCCTCGATAGTCGTTCGGCCGAAGGCCTCGGGCTCGCTGGATGAGGCGGAAATGACGATATCCGCCAGGGCATAGGCTGCCGGCATATCCATGCAATGCCCCACCATCCTGACCTTGCCGGCCAGGCCGGAATGCGCCGTCAACTGCCTCAGTTCCTCGACAAATCCCGGATTTTCTTCGGTATCCCCGACCAGGACGGCCTGGAAGTCCTGATGGCGCAACATACCGAGACACTTGATGAAAACGTCCTGTCCCTTCAGCCGGGTCAGCCGTCCCGGCAGCATGATAAGAGGCGTTTGATCGTTGATTCCCCATCGCTGCCGCAGATTCTCGACGCGCATGGGATCAACGTGTTCGGTGGCAAACTGCTGCATGTCGACTCCCCGGAAGATAAGGGTCACCCCCTCCTCCCGGCCATAACGCTCCCGAATATGCCTCCTGATGCTGTCCGAAACGGCAATGACCCCTGTTCCTTTTGCCATGATCGCGCTGTAGGCGTTCACCGAATAGAAACCATGAAAGGTGGTCACCAGGATCGGCCGCCGGCATTCCGGCAGGGATTTCCAGGCCAGATAACCGACCCAGGCCGGCATGCGGGAACGCAGGTGCAGGATATCCACCTTGTTTTTCTGCAACAGCCGGCGAAGAGGCAGGACATATCGCAGCGACAACGGAGATTTACTGCCGACAGTCCACGTGATATGGCGGCTCCCCTCTTTCTCGAGTTGGGAAACGAGTCGTCCACCCCCGGAAATAACGATCGATCGATGTCCTTTGCCAGCCAGATAGCGGCCAACCTCGAGGGTCCCCCGTTCGACTCCGCCACCTTCAAGTTCAGGCAGCATCTGCACGACAGTGAGACAACGTCCGGTTCGTTTCGCCTCTTTTTCCTCGAGCAGGCGCATATACAGATCGACCGTCTTGTTGCACATCAGTGACGCGGTAAAATGCCGGGTCACCCAATCCTTCCCCTCCGCGCCCATCCTGCGCAGCCGGACCTGGTCGGCAAGGGCCTGCCGTATGGCCTCGGCCATGGCATGCGGGTTGGAAGGCGGTACCAGCCATCCGGTCACCCCATCCACCACCGTCTCCAGGCTGCCGCCATGGGCAGTGGCAATGACCGGCCGCCCCATCGCCATGGCCTCGATGGCCACCTTCCCGAAGGCCTCCGGTTGGCTGGATGAGGCGGAGACGACCATGTCGGCCAGCAGCATGGCAGCCGGCATGTCCGCGCAATGCCCTACCAACCGTACCTTGTCTTCCAGGCCATAGTTGACGATCTTCTCTCGCAATCTATTGGTAAATGACTGATTTTCATCAATATCACCAACGCACAGGGCAATAAACGGCAGATCTCTGATCAGATTGAGGCTATCAATGAAGACCTCCTGTCCTTTCCATTGGGTGAGCCGCCCTGGAAGGACGATCACTGGAAAACGGTTGTCATCGAGTTGCCATTGTTGTCGCAGGGCGTCGATCCGATCCGACTCGACCCGGTCCGGATCGAAGCATTGGACCTCAAAGCCGCCGTGAATAAGCTCAATTCTGTTCGGATCGATATGATAATTCTGGAGGATGTGGTCACGAATCGTTTTCGAGACGGCGATAACCTTCTCGCCTTTGGTCATGATCGTTGAATACTGGTTGACCGAGTAAAACCCATGGAAACTGGTGACAAGGGCGGGACGGGAGTCATCCGGAAGCATATTCCAGGCCAGATATCCTATCCAGCCCGGCAACCTCGATCGGAGATGGACGACATCAATTTTTTCCTCGATATACAATCGCTTGAGTTTATGGATATATTTCAGGCATCTCGTATTTTTTTCGCCGATGCAGGGCCAGTGCAGATGCTCGCAGCCGTTGCCTTCCAGCAGCGGAACCAGTCGGCCCCCTCCGGAAATGACAATCGACCGATGACCGCATCGGGCGAGATGGATGGCGAGTTCCACCGTTTCCCCCTCGACCCCGCCTTCCTCCAGTTCTGGTACAATCTGTACGATATTCAATTTTTTGGTGGCCATCTCTTCACAATCTCTTCAGCACAGCGCCTGGCTTCATGCAAGGGCTCGTTATTTTCGGACCACGCCGACTCCTGTCCTGCGAGCCAGGCCGAATAGACGACGGCAATCCCTCGTGCCGTCAGGTAGTCCGCACTTCTTTTGAATTTATTGGTAGAGTTCAACCATTCCACCGGTAACAGACCAACCCTGCACCCGGCGGACAGCGCCTCATACACCATCGACATCGAATCGGCGGTAACCCAGACATGCAGGCTCCGGGCGTATTGTTGTTCAATCCACCCGGGAGATGTCTCTTCATATCTGATGAATTCGATATTGGCGGACGCACGCGCCGCCTCGGTCAGCACCTCGGCGGTATCTGCGGGGGTACGCGGCGACGAGGCGACTGTCCAACGAATATCCGGCCACCGCCGGGCAATCTGCCGAACCTGACCGACCGTCTCTGCCGATTGCCAGCGATGACTTTTATTATCAACGCCGCCGATGAGAATCAGTCCGAGAGACGGGTCCTTGGCGCCGGACGGTCGCGAGCAGTTGGGAGGACCAATGGTGGTCATGATATTGCCGCCGTCCTTCACTCCATCATGCATCGGGACAAAGCAGAGGTTAAAAAAAGGTCGCAGGTAGGAGGCCGGAGTCATGCAGGTCACGGCCGGAATCCCCGCAACCCTCTTCGTTCTGAGCATCGGCACGTGGGTCGAAGAACCGGTACCGATAAGCAGATCGATATCATCATCCCCTTTCAGTTCGTCCGTCGCCCGCGCCGCAAGAAGCCCGACGAGTTCGGCGATATTTCCCGTCAACCCCTTCCGCTCGACCCTGATCTCGATGATTTCCAGGTCGACCAGCCGGCCGAGCTCATACAGGATTCCTCTGGTCTGTTTTTCATGACCCGGCCGGCCGTCAAAAAAGGCGAGGACTTTCATTGGCTGTTTATTTTCAGTCATGGGATGCAGCATACACGCTCACGATCTCCATGCAAGATCGATTTCTCCGGCTGTCGGTGGCACCGGAACTTTGAAGTTTCGCTATGATACTGCAGGGAAATATATCGGGATTAACGCGCTTGAGGGGGAGGACCGGGAGGCGGCTTCCGTGCCCCTCCGCCGGCAAGCTTGACGATGATCTGGTTGGATTTCTGCAACCTGCTCGTCATGGTCTTGAAAAGATGACTGGAAACATCCGGGTATTTTTCGATAATTTCATCGATCTTATTTCCTGGGTATCGTTTGATGGTGCTTCGCCCCTGGGAAATGATGGTCGCCGTCCGCTGTTCGCCGGAGATGGCGGCCATTTCCCCGAAATATTCGCCCGGTTCGGTCAGTTCGGCGATCTTTTTCCCGCCCTTGATGACCATCAGGGCGCCGCGGATGAGTTTGAAAAAATCGATATCGGTGTTTCCTTCCCGAATAACGATGTCCCCGTCTTCGTAGTTTTCGACATCCGGGTTGACCAGATAGGCCGGCAGGCTCTCCTTGTGGGCCACTGTGCGGCGCATCGCCTCATCGATACTGGTGATTCCCTGCCGGACCTTTTCCAGGGCGGCCTCCCGGAGCGGCGTCATCCCTTCCTGGATGGCGACCTTGCGCAGTTGATCCTCGGGTACCTCGGCGCTGACCGCCTTGCAGACCTCGTCGGTCATTTCCATCAACTCAAAGAAACCGACCCGTCCCTTGTAGCCGAGGCCGTTGCATTCCGAACAGCCGGACGGTCCGTAGGTGACGACCGTATCCACTTCATCCTCACGAAAACCGGCCCGCAGCAATTCCTCCCTGGAATGTTTGACGACTTTTTTACATTTCTCACACAGTCTCCGGCCCAACCGCTGCGACAGCACCATGGTCACCGATGAGGCGAGCATATAGGGCGGAACACCTATGTCAACCAGACGACCGATCGTCGCCGCGCTGTCGTTGGTATGCAGGGTGGAGAACACCAGGTGGCCGGTCATGGCCGCCTTGATCGCGATCTCGGCGGTTTCCATGTCACGGATCTCACCGACCATGATGATATCCGGATCCTGGCGAAGAAAGGCCTTGAGGGCTGCGGCGAAGGTCATGCCAACCTCGTTGTGGACATTGACCTGGTTGATACCCTTGAAGTTGAACTCAACCGGGTCTTCCGCCGTGAGGATTTTGATATCCTCGCTGTTCAACGAATTGAGGGCCGAATACAGGGTCACCGTCTTGCCTGAACCCGTCGGCCCGGTGACCAGCAGCAGACCCTGAGGTCTCGCCAGACAGCGCTTGAGCATATCGAATGTCTTGTCTTCGAACCCCAGCCTGGTCAGATCGACATTGAGCGAGCTTTTGTCGAGGATACGAAGAACGACGGATTCACCGTAAAGAGTCGGCAGGGAAGAGACCCGAAAATCGACGGACCGGTTTCGTCCGACCCGCATCTTGATACGGCCATCCTGCGGCACCCGCCGTTCGGTGATATCGAGGCCGGAGAGGATCTTGAGCCTGGCGACCAGGGCATTCTTGATGGTCAGCGGCAGGTTCATCGCCTTGAACAGGGAGCCGTCCTTGCGATACCGCACCTGCATATTTTTTTCATAGGGCTCGACATGGACATCCGAGACCCCATCCTGAACCGCCTTGATCAGGATGCCGTTCACCAGTTTGATGATCGGGGCATCGGAGGCGGCAAACTGATCGAGATTTTCTTCATTGCTGCTGGAATCAATCTCGAAATCATCCGCCGCCTCGGCCAGGATCGACCCGAAGTCATCAACCTCGGTGACCTTCTCATCCTCGTGCGACTCTTCCTTCGCCAGGAAGAAGCTCTTCGCCTCCTCATCGTTGATGCCGTAGTACTTCCTGTAGGCATCAACGATATCTTTTTCGGTTGAGACACAGACCGACAGTTCCTTGTTCAGGGCGTTCTGCAGTTCCTCCACGGCCATCGCATCGGTCGGTTCGGACATGGTGATCTGCAATGTATTGCCGGCCATCCGCAACGGAAAGGCCATATACTGCTTGGCGGTCTCGTAGGAGAGGAGTTTCAGCGCGTCTTTGGAAGGCGGTTCATTCTGGATGACAACAGGGGGATAATTGTGTTGTCGACTGAGAAAATTGATGACCGTGTTCTCATCGATATAGTCAAGCTGACGCAGGATGGTGCTCAACCGCCCACCGTTTTTCTGCATCTCCTTCTTGGCGTTTTCCAACTGCGATGGCGTTATATACCCGGCCTTGCTTAACAGTTCGCCAATCTTCAGTTTACCCGCACCGGACTGGTCCTTGACGGTTTTCTTCATCGAGGTTCCGGTACGACTTGCCGTACTCGCTAACGCAGCCATATTCGCATTCATCCTGAATAGGTATCTTCTCTTCCGATCTTTCCATCGGAAAGCCTTAAGCCTGTAAAATACCTTGTTTCCATGGGGAATGAAATTGATTATTATATGTATTGCGTCCGTTTCCCCCATTGCCTGTGGGCGGCACGCAAGGCAAAACAGTCCTTTCACCCCGGCATCGGGTGAAAGGACTGTTCGCGTCCCGCACGGTCTATAACAACGGGTATCTTTTTCTGAACTCTGCAGCGAGCGGAATCATGATCTCCCGCATTGATGGTTCTGCTGCCTGGGTGGTCCGCAACGAGAAGATGTGTTTCCATTCCGCAAGATTACAATACATGATGATCTCGGTCTTGCAGGAATTGGGGAGAACGGTACGTGCCGCCTGGGGGGTGGAGGTCTCGAGGAGCTGGAGATACAGCCGTTCGGTTTCCTCCATCGCCTGTTGCCAGAGACTGTACTCCGCCGTGCCCTTCTCAAAAAACATCGGCTTGATAAAGGTCACCTGGTTGCCGAACTTGTCCTGGCTGTAGCGGCAGTAGCGCTGACTCTCCTGCAGGAAGGAACAGGGGCGGTGCCGCACCAGCTCGTGGGTGACCGCCCGGTTGACAACGAACCTGACCCCGACATGCCGATGCCGGCGCAGGAGATCGACCGGCATATTTTCGACCTCGGAGAGGCTCATTTTGCGGAAATCAAGCCCAGCCTCCCGCGGCCGGACCTTGTCCGCCGGGAAGACACTCTCGAAGAGATAGGGGGTTTTGCGGTGCAGAACGGACAGGATGCCGTTGACGATCGGATTGTCGCCATGCTGCAGGGCCATTTCGCGATAGGCCCTGATTGAACCGGTGACGATGCAGCCGGCCGGTAACGGGTCGATGATCAGAAACCTGGGCTGGCAGGCAAAGAGCTCGCCCAGCCGTTCCGGACGACAGGTGATCTCGAACGTCGCCACCGCCATCTCGAGCACCGAATTATGGCCATGGGCCGAGACCTTCGTGACAAAGGGGATTGCCGAATCCTCCGTGATCTTATCCTCGCTTTTGTAGCAGATCCTGCCGCAGGCCTCGAGTCGTACGGCCAGAGAGGAACGATCGAGATCATCCTGGATTGCAAACGAAGGGTCGACAATCTTCATAGGCTCAGTTCCCTTTCCAGAAAGGTGACATCTGCCGGAGGGACTCGATGATGCCCGGCATCTTAGCCAGAACGAAATCGACTTCGGCCTCGGTGTTGTACGAGCTCAGCGAAAAGCGGATTGACCCATGAGCGGCGGTAAAGGGCACGCCCATCGCGCGAAGGACATGCGAAGGCTCAAGCGACCCCGAGGTACAGGCCGAGCCGGATGAGGCGCAGATGTTATGGCGGTTCATATGGAGCAGAATTGCCTCCCCCTCGACGAATTCGAAACTGACATTGCTGGTATTCGGCAGTCGTTCGGTCTTGTGGCCATTGCGCATGGACCGCGGCACGGTGGCGAGCAACCCCGCTTCGAGTTTGTCCCTGAGGGCCCTGACCCGGGTGTTTTCATCCTCCATCCGCTCCGCCGCCAGATCACAGGCCTTGCCCAGAGCGATGATCGAGGCGACATTCTCGGTACCGCCGCGCCGGCCCTTCTCCTGATGGCCGCCGGTCAGGAAGGGGACGAACATCGTTCCCCGGCGGACGTACAGCACCCCGACCCCTTTCGGTGCATGGAGCTTGTGGCCGGACAAGGAGAGGAAATCGACATCGAGATCCCTGAGACTGATCGGCACCTTGCCCACCGCCTGGACGGCATCGGTATGAAAGAGGATCCCCCGCTCCCGGGCCATCTTCGCCATCCTGGCGATCGGGAAGATGACCCCGGTCTCGTTGTTGGCCCACATCACGCTGACGATGGCCGTGTCTTCGGTCAGTGCCTCCTCGTACTCGTCGAGGTCGAGCATCCCTTCCGCATCCACCTTCAGCCGGGTCACCCGGTGCTTGTGCCCGGTCAGGCGATCGAGGTTCTCGCAGAGGTTCTTGACCGCCGGGTGCTCGACCCGGGTCGTGACGATGTGACGCTTTTCGGGGAAGGTCTGGAGGGCGGAGAGGATCGCGGTCGAATCGCTCTCGGTGCCGCAGCTGGTAAAGGTGATCTCCCCCGGCTCGGCACCGAGCAGGTTGGCCACCTGGGTACGGGCCCTTTCCACCGCCTGGCCGACCTGGCCGCCGAAGGTATGCATGCTCGACGGATTGCCATAATAATCAGCCAGGAAAGGCATCATCGCCTCGAGGACTTCGGGGGCGATCCTGGTTGTCGCATTGTTATCCATGTAGATAACCGCGTCATGATGCAGTTCCATCAGTTCTCCTCCACAATCAGGGTGTCGAGCACGAGTTCGCGCAGTTTCTTCTCCACGTATTCCTTGATCGTGGTCTGTGACTTCGCGCAGCTCTTGCACGCCCCCCGCAGCGAGACACTGACGAAATCGCCGTCGACGTCGATCAGTTCGATATCGCCGCCATCCTTGCGCAGGCCCGGCCTGATCTCCCGCTCGAGAACATCTTCGATCTTCTTGATCTTCTGCAGCGTCGTCATCCTTTTCGGTTTTTCCATCGGCTTGATCCATTCCAGCTTACCCTCCACCGTCCGCTGCAGGATCTCCCGGAGCTTGTCCTCGCATTTGCCGCAACCGCCGCCGGCCTTGGTGAAGTTGGTGATCTCCTCGACGGAGCGGAGGTTGGACTCGTTGATCGCCCGGATGATCTCGAGATCGGTGACCCCGAAACATTCACAGACGATCTCCCCTTCCGCCGTCGGCAGCGTCATGCCCCGATAATCGGCGATCGCCGCCTCGAGGGCCTCCCGCCCCATGACCGAACAGTGCATTTTTTCCTTCGGCAGACCGCCGAGATAATCGGCGATATCCTCGTTGGTGATCCTGCTCGCCTCGTCGAGACTCATCCCCTTCACCATCTCCGTCAGGGCCGATGATGAGGCAATGGCGCTGGCACAACCGAAGGTCTTGAACTTGGCGTCGGTAATGATCCCCTGGTCATCGACCTTGATCGTCAGTTTCAAGGCATCGCCGCAGGCCAGAGAACCGACATCTCCGGTCCCGTCGGCCTGCTCCACCTCGCCGACGTTGCGTGGATTGAGAAAATGTTCTTTTACCAGATCCGTATATTCCCACATAATAAAGTAACTCCTGAATATTGTTTGTCAGAAAGGCCATTCCAAGAGGGACAATAATACCTGGGGCGCAAAAAGCAACCGGGTTTTATCCGTTGCCGACGGCCCTGGCGGCAATCGCAAGACAGGCCCCGGCGCCTACAGCAACCCTATCTCGGCGAGCATCTCCCGGGCGGTGTTGACCAGGTGCACGGTGCCGTCAGCCGTCCTCGATTCGACATAGAAACGGATCTTCGGTTCGGTTCCCGAGGGTCGGATCATCAACCATGATCCATCGTCAAGTATCATCTTGCGGCCATCAAGGGTGATGACCTCGACGATCCGCCTGTCCTCTCCGCCAACGCTGATGGTCGCACCGGGAGCGTATTTTTCGAGGCGGGCGAGGGTGTCGAGCAGTTCCCTGCCCTTGATCCGCACCGCCACCCCGTCACGGTCCGGGTAGAAAGCGCCGTAGACATCTTCAATATCCTGCAGGTACTCGCCCAGATTTTTGCCGGTCGTGGTCACCATGTCGAGGGCCAGGATGAGGCCGATATAGGCGTCTTTTTCCGGGGTATGACCGATAATCGATATCCCGTCCGACTCCTCGAAGAAGACCAGGGCCCGGCCGATGACCGGTTTGAACTCCTTGAAACCGACCTTCGGCTCGAACAGTTCTTCGCCGAAGGCCTCGGCCAGCCGGTTGGCCATGTTCGAGGTGGCCACCGTCTTCGCGACCATCCCCTTCTTACCCCGGTATTCATGGAGAAAATGGTAGGCCATGGCGCCAAACCGATTCATGCCGATTTCCTTGCGGCCATCGGTAAAACGTATCCGGTCGCCATCCGGATCGATGATCGCCCCCAGCTTCAACCGCTCCGGGCGGGCGTTGATCGCCGCCACCACCCCTTTCATGTTGGCGGTGGAGGGCTCCGGGGCGATGCCGCCGAAGGTGACATCGGCGGTATCCCGCAGCGAGAGGAGGCGATCGCTGGCCGTGTCGGCAAACAGCCGGCGGATGTGGAGGCGGCTGGCGCCATGGACCGAATCGACGGCGACCACGATATCGTCGCGGCGGCGAAACTCGTCGATGATCAGGTCGAGATCGAGGCCATGCACCGCCTTGTTCCGGCGGACCAGGCTCTGCCAGGCGGCCAGCGAATCGAACGGTCGCAGCCCGGGGGACTCCGGCAAACGCCCGGAAAATTCACCGCCGGCAGTGGCGGAGGTATCCGTGATCATCAACCGCCGGGCGTTGGCGGTGATCCGTTCGGTCAAGACCGCCGCCGCCGGTCCGGCATCGGCGGCGTTGTATTTGTATCCGCCGTATTGAAGCGGATTGTGCGATGGGGTCAGATTGATCGAGAAGGCGGCATGGAGTTCAAGGACCGCCGCCGACAGGACACCGGTGGTCGATTCACCGGCGTAGTGGACCGTAAATCCTGCAGCCAGCAGGACATTGGCCGCTGCCGCCGCCAGGACCTCGCCATCAAAACGGTTATCGAAGCCAAGAACGCAGCCTCGCCGCTGCGCCTCGCCGAGGCTGCCGACACCAAGATACCGGCCGTTGGCGCTGTCGCGTTCGAGATCCCGATACAGTTCGACGATTGCCGAGGTCACCACCATGACCGATCGGACGAAGATATCCTTGCCGAGACGGCCGCGCCAGCCTGAGGTCCCGAAGGTCACCGGTTCCGTCGGATTTCCCTGGTTTTCAAGGATCTCCCGGTGCAGCAGGGCATAGACGTTGTCGATCTCCTGCTGCCAGGACGGGTCTTCGCTGTTCCTTCGAGCGACCAGTTCCTTGAGCAGGGCGAAGTAGTCGCTTGCAGCATGATTTCCCTCGACCAGATATCGGGCGAACAGTTGCCCGGCCGTTGCCATCTCCGCCATCCTCAATCCTCCGTTGAATTGACGTCGCCGCAGGTGGCGCAACGGGCTCCGAGCCCACCCTGCCAACCGCTCTCAATCCTGTATTTTAACGGCAGAAACACCCAGTTGTACAGACTTTTTCCTTGATTTTCGTTCCGTTGCCATTCTTTTCCGACCCCCCGGGAGCTTGACAGATATCAATCTCTTTTCTATACTTTAACAGTTATACTGATTCGTAACGCCAACCTCAACGGGCCACGGCGACACGTTCGGCTGCATGACCTTCCAGGCCCGCTATCGACACGTCAACATTTTCCCCAACCCACCTCATCCAACAGCCAGGAGCAAGAAGTATGGCCCATAAACACGAAAAGGAGCTGATCCTTTGGTTCGACGACATCGGCATCGAAGATGTTGCCCTCGTCGGCGGCAAAAACGCATCGCTTGGCGAGATGTACCAGTACCTGACCTCCCGCGGCGTTCAGGTGCCGCACGGTTTTGCGATCACCGCTTTCGCTTACCGTCACCTCATCGAGACCAGCGGCGTACAGAACGCGGTGACCGAGGCGCTGGCGGGACTCGACACCCACAACCTCAGAAATCTGCAGGAACGGGGCAAGAAGGTCCGGGAAATCATCCGCAACGCCCCGTTCCCTGCCGACCTGTGCGCGGCCATTGTCGCCGCCTACCAAAAGATGGAGAACGAATACGGCACCAATGTCGATGTCGCCGTCCGTTCCTCGGCCACCGCCGAAGACCTGCCGGACGCCTCCTTCGCCGGCCAGCAGGACACCTACCTCAATGTCCGGGGGGCGGAGGCGGTCATCGACTATTGCAGCCAGTGTTTCGCCAGCCTGTTCACCGACCGGGCCATCTCCTATCGCCACGAAAAGGGATTCGGCCAATTCGACGTCTACCTGTCGATTGTGGTCCAGAAAATGGTCCGCTCCGACAGCGCCTGCTCCGGGGTCCTGTTCACCATCGATACCGAATCGGGATTCCAGAACGCGGTCTATATCACCGGTTCGTGGGGGCTCGGAGAAAATGTCGTCCAGGGGGCGGTCACCCCCGACGAATACTACGTCTTCAAACCGACCCTGAAGGAAGGCAAACGCCCCATCGTTTCCAAGCGTCTTGGCAGCAAGGATATCAAGATGATCTACGACAACCGCC
The DNA here is from genome assembly GCF_053613775.1 of Desulfoprunum sp. NCBI lineage: Bacteria > Pseudomonadati > Thermodesulfobacteriota > Desulfobulbia > Desulfobulbales > Desulfobulbaceae > Desulfoprunum > Desulfoprunum sp. The sequence goes on along the minus strand of NZ_JBSHXH010000004.1, from coordinate 384,866 downwards.
CCGACGCCAGGCAGCCGGTGATCAATATCCCAACGACCGAGGGCGAACGGAATTCCTATATCCTCAGTGATGACGAGTTACTCCAGCTCGCCCGCTGGGCGATGATCATCGAAGAGCACTACGGCTGCAACATGGACGTCGAGTGGGCCAAGGACGGCGACGGGGTCACGAAGGGCAACGGCCAGCTCTACATCGTCCAGGCCCGGCCCGAGACCGTCCATTCCCAGACGTCGAAAAATATCACCGAGACCTACCTGCTCGCGAATCATGGCGAGATCCTGGTCAAAGGTCAGGCCGTCGGGGCCAAGATCGGCCAAGGGCCGGCCCGGGTGATCAAGACGGTCAGCGGCATCCATGATTTCCAGCCCGGCGAGGTCCTGGTCACCGACATGACCGATCCGGACTGGGAACCGATCATGAAGAGGGCCGGGGCGATCGTCACCAACCGCGGCGGGCGGACCTGCCATGCGGCGATCATCTCCCGCGAACTCGGCATCCCCTGCCTGATCGGCACCGTGGACGGGACCGAGCAGATCGCCCCGGGGATGGAGGTCACCGTTTCCTGCGCCGAGGGTGAGACCGGCTATGTTTTCGCCGGCAGGCTTGATTTTTCGATAGAGCGGCTCAATCTCGACGAGGTCCCGGAGACCAGGACCAAGATCATGCTCAACGTCGGCATCCCGGAAAAGGCCTTCTTCGAATGCCAGGTCCCCAATGACGGCGTCGGACTGGCCCGTGAGGAATTCATCATCAACGCCCACATCGGCATCCACCCCCTCGCCCTTTACAACTATGAGGACCTGCGGAAAAAGGCCGACGAGGGCAACGCCGACCTCCGCGGGATCGTCGCCGAGATCGATAAGCGAACCGCCGCCTACCCGCACGACAAGCGCCAGTTTTTCATCGACAAACTGGCGGAGGGGGTCGGCCGCATCGCCGCCGGCTTTTATCCCAAGGACGTCATCGTCCGCCTCTCCGATTTCAAATCGAACGAGTATGCCAACCTCGTCGGCGGCAAGCTCTACGAACCGGTGGAATCGAATCCGATGATCGGCTGGCGGGGGGCCTCGCGCTACTACGACCCGAAGTACAAGGCGGCCTTCGAACTGGAGTGCAAGGGACTGCTCAAGGCCCGCAACGACATGGGACTGACCAACATCAAGCTGATGGTCCCGTTCTGCCGGACCCCGGAGGAAGGGAAAAAAGTCATCGAAACGATGAAGGAATTCGGTCTCGTCCAGGGCGAGAACGGTCTCGAGGTCTACGTCATGTGCGAAATTCCGTCGAACGTGATTTCCGCCGACGCCTTCTGCGACATCTTCGACGGCTTCTCGATCGGCTCGAATGATCTGACCCAGCTGACCCTCGGCCTCGACCGCGACTCCGATCTGGTCGCCCATATCTTCGACGAGCGCAATCCGGCGATCAAGACCCTGGTCAAGATGGCCATCGACACCGCCAAACGGCGGGGCCGCAAGATCGGCATCTGCGGTCAGGCGCCCTCCGATTTCCCGGAATTCGCCACCTTTCTCGTCGAGTGCGGCATCGATTCGATCAGCCTGATTCCAGATTCGGCGGTCAAGACCAGACTCCGGATTTTGAAGAAGGAACAGGAACTCGGCATTACCCCATGAACAACAGGCGGGGACGGCCGGCACGGCCGTCCCCGCTGCCCGACAGCTACTGCGCCACTTTCTGCGCCTCGCTGACCAGCATCACCGGAATACCGTCTTTGATCTCATAAAGCAGGCCGCACTTTTCACAGAGCAGCCCCTTGTCTTCGTTCACCAGCTTCACCGGCCCCTTGCACTGGGGGCAGGCAAGAATCTCGGCGAGTTCTTTCATATCCATGCCGTGCACCTTGTTCTCATATCATCGATTTGGCTGCGGTTGAGTGTATGGACTGCGTCCAAGATACATGGTACAGTGCATTAATCAATTGAATTTGATCATCCTCTTGATGGTGACGGCGATCAAGGGGATTCTTCATATCCATCGGGCAGGCAGCCCACAAATTTCACGGAAAAAATTCAATGACCAACAAGCTCGGCTGTATCGGCGGAGGACAGATGGGAGAGGCCCTGATCAAGGGGATCCTTCAATCAGGTCTCTATACCGGTGAACAGATTGTCATCGCCGACCCCGATGCCGGTCGGCGGCAGTTCCTGGAGCAGACCTACTCCGTCACGACCAGCGGTAACAGTGCTGACGCGTGGTTGACTTGCGGCACGGTGATCCTCGCCGTCAAGCCCCAGGTCATGGACGCGATGCTCCTCAAAGACAGGGACAATGTCGGCGAGAACCATTTGATCATCACCATCGCCGCCGGCCTGCCCCTCTCTTTCTACAACGAATGTCTCAACTCACGGAAATTCCGGATCATCAGGGTCATGCCGAACACCCCGGCCCTCGTGCTCGAAGGGGCATCGGCGATCAGCGGCAACGCAAACACCACCGAGGCCGACCTGCAACAGGCCATGCAGATCTTCAACTCCGTCGGCAAGGCGATTGTCGTCGCCGAAGAATATCTTGACGCCGTGACCGGCCTCAGCGGCTCGGGACCGGCCTATGTCTTTACCTTCATCGAGGCGATGATCGATGCCGGCATCAAGTGCGGCCTGCCCCGCAATGTCGCCGAACCCCTCACTCTTCAAACAATCCTCGGCTCCGTCAATCTGTTGCGGCAGAGCGGTGAACATCCGGCGGTCCAGCGTTCCAGGGTGACTTCACCGGGCGGAACGACCATCGCCGGCCTGCATGTCCTGGAGCGGGCCGGTTTTTCAGGAATCATCATCGATGCGATCGAGGCCGCAACCCGGCGATCGCTGGAATTGGGCGGCAAACGATGAGCGGATATTATCCCTCCGTTCGCACCCTGCCTTCGCTCACCATCCGCAGAGCCGGGATCATCACCAAACCGGACGACCAGGAATCGGCTGAATATGCAGGACGTCTCTGCGCCTGGCTCGGCAGCCTGAACATCGATACGACGATCGACTGCATCACGCCCGATCTCGACATCCTGATCGTTCTCGGCGGTGATGGAACCCTGCTCCATATTGCTGAAAATGCCGCTCTCCATGCGATCCCGGTGGTCGGCATCAACCTGGGCTACCTCGGTTTCCTCACCGAATTTACGGCCACGGAGACGGAAAACGCCCTCCAGTCCCTCCTGGCTGGACCGGTGACCATCGAAAACCGGCAGATGCTGCGGGTCCAGCTGTTGTCGGGTGGGGTCAGCAGCGGCAAACGGTATGCCCTCAATGAAGTCGTCATCAACAAGAAGGCGGAGGATCGTCTCCTCAATCTGGCCTCCAGGGCCGACAACAACACCATCACCACCTACAAGGCCGACGGCCTGATCTTTTCCACCCCGACCGGTTCCACGGCCTACAACCTCTCGGCCGGTGGCCCTCTTGTTCATCCAGGCCTGGCCGCAATCCTCGTTACCCCGATCTGTCCCTTCATGCTCGGCAGCCGGCCGATCATCCTGCCCGCCGACCGTGTCATCACCACCAGCTTCGACAGCCGTTCCGACAGCGCCAGGGCCAAGATTATCGTCGATGGACAGCAGACCTGGGATATGCACCAGGGTGATATCCTCGAGATCAAATCCGCCTCCCTTCCTCTCCGGCTGGTCACCTCCGCCAGGCGCGATTATTTCTCCATCCTGCGGACCAAGCTCCATTGGGGTTTTCAGGGCGTACCCTGCCGGGACTAGCCTCGTATTCTGGTTATTACGTAAAACCAGGCAAATGTATTCGAGGGACTCTTCTCTCAGATCGCAGTTCGGTTTTTGCATTCAAACACCTTCCATAATTATCTCTGATCTTCTCGATCAGGCGAATGAATTAAAATCATTCACTTATAATATTGTATCGATACTCCGTTCTTTTTTCCGTGTATGGGATTTGTTCTCAAATCTCCATCTTACGTAAATTCCTCTGCCTCGATTTTAATTTTTGATGATAATCGAGTTCATATTGTGCATACCATGCATTACCATTCTCCGATAATTTCATTCAACTTTCCTGTCGACTGAGGACTGAATCATTCCTCATATTCAATCATATGCTTGTAGATCTGAAGGTTTAATGATTTTCCAACGTTGTTGCAGGCACATTATTTCTTATCAAACACCTGCGATCAACACCTCCCCAAGCACACTTCGCACAACCTCATTTATCAGGTATCCTCTTTGAATTGCAAAAAATAGCTGTCGCATCCAATTAAAAACTTTTCTTGACACAAAGCTCTCCCACCTGCTATCGATTGCCAATCTTGTAGCATTTCTTGATTGATAAGTGAGTATCCAAAGTCAAGGTCACTCCACATATGGTTTCAAAGAGGAGGGGAGGATGGATTTAGAACTTGTTCTTTCAGCGGCGGCGCTCATCGGCCTTGCTGTTATCATCCCAGCCCTGATGCTCGTCACTGCCATATTCGGGCCGAGAGCCAGGGGCAAAATCAAAGACGAGGCCTATGAAAGCGGCATCGGTGCGACCATCGGTATGGTCGACCAGAAGTTCAGTGTCAAATTCTACCTCCTCGCCATTCTTTTTCTGATCTTCGACATCGAGGCCGTCTTCATGTATCCGTGGGCTGTCAGTGTCCGCGAACTGGGATGGTTCGGCTTCATCGAAATGGTCGTTTTCATGCTGTTCCTCTTCACCGGCCTCATCTACATTCTCCAGAAGGGGGTACTCAATTGGCGCTAGGAATCGAATCCCAACTCGGGGAATCTGTCATAACCACCAAGCTTGATGCGATCATCAACTGGGGGAGACAATATTCACTCTGGCCATATGTCTTCGGGACGGCCTGCTGTGCGATCGAGTTCATGAGCACCGCCGCCGCCCAGTATGACATCTCACGTTTCGGCGCCGAGGTTATCCGTTATTCACCACGCCAGGCTGACCTGCTCCTTGTCTGCGGCACGATCAGTTACAAACAGGCCCCGACGCTGAAACGGATCTACGAACAGATGGCTGAACCGAAATGGGTGGTCGCTGTCGGTGCGTGTGCCTCATCAGGTGGTATTTACGACAATTACTGCACTGTCCAGGGTATTGACACCATCATCCCGGTCGATGTCTATATTTCCGGTTGCCCACCACGGCCCGAAGCAATACTGGATGCCCTGATGAAGATTCAGGAGAAAATCGCGAGCGAGACGATACTGCAAGATCGCCATAAAGATTTCAAGGGGATACTCGGTTAAAATGAAGGCTCACGCACTCGAAAAAATTGGCACCGCCTTTGCCGGGACGACTTGCTCCGAAATACTCGGCAACCTGGTATTGGATGTGCCCCAGGAAGAAATGCTCGGTGTCCTTGAGTTGATGAGGACCGATCCAGACCTCCAATTCGATATTCTGCTCGATGTCACCGTCATTGACTATCTCGATTACCCTGTCGCCCATGCCAATCGCTTTGCTGTCGTATATACGCTGCGAAGCCTGCCGCACAACATGGTGGCCCAGGTTCGGATTGCGGTGAATGATCCCGAGGCGGGAATTCCCAGTGCCACCGGAATCTGGGCGTCCGCCAACTGGGGAGAACGCGAGGCCTACGATCAATATGGCGTTTGCTTCAACGGCCATCCCGACCTGAGGCGGATTCTCAACCATTGGCAGTTCAAAGGGCATCCGTTGCGTAAGGACTATCCTATCGGCCGTGGTCATGTCTGCTACGAGAACGATAGTCTGGAGAACGAGATCAGGGCCAGGTTGAAGGTGAATGGCATCGATACCGATGTCCTCAAGGATATCAACACCGAGATCATGTTTCTCAACATCGGTCCCGCTCATCCTGTAACCCACGGGGCGATCCGTATCCTGACGGCACTGGACGGCGAAACCGTCCTCGCCAACGTCAACGAGATCGGGTACCTGCATCGAGGGTTCGAAAAGACAGCCGAGAACCTGACCTACAACCAGGTGATCCCGCTCACCGACCGCCTCAATTACTGCTCGTCTCTGATCAACAATATAGCCTATGTCAAGGCGGTCGAAAAATGGCTCGAGATTGAGATCACCGAGCGGACCAAGTTCATGCGGGTCATCCTGACCGAATTTTACCGTGTCCTGGACCATCTCGTCTGCCTCGCCGCCAATCTGGTCGACATGGGAGGTCTGACCAACTACTTCTATCTCTACGATGAGAAAGAGGCCTCCTACGACTTCATCAGCCGCCTCACCGGAGCCCGTCTGACCAGCACTTTCACCCGTATTGGCGGGATGTACCGCGATTTCTACGAAGGATGGGAAAATGATCTGGAGACCCAGATCAGGGCCATCGAACGCGGGGTCGCCGATTCCCTCAAACTCGTGTTGAAGAATCGCATCGTCCACGACCGGACCCAGGGCGTCTGTTTGATGCCCAAGGAAAAAGCCCTTTCTTACGGCTATACCGGCCCATGCCTGCGGGCCAGCGGCATCCCGTTCGACCTACGCAAGGATGCCCCATATTATCATTACGATCTCTTCGACTTCGAAGTGCCCGTCGGATCGACCGGTGATCTGTACGATCGGCTTATGATCCGCTTCGAGGAGATCTTCCAGAGCATCAAGATCATCCGTCAGGCGGTCAAGATGATCCCGGGAGGCCCGATCTTCGTTGACAACCCCCTGGTCTGCCTGCCCCCCAAGAAAGATGTCTACAACAATATCGAAGGACTGGCCAATCACTTCAAGCTGATCTTCGATGGAGTGAGGGTCCCGGCCGGCGAATGGTACGACTCCTTCGAAGCGGCCAACGGCGAACTCGGCTTCCACATCGTCTCCGACGGTTCCGGCCGACCGTACAAGGTCAAGGTACGCCCGCCCTGTTTTTATATCATGAGCGGGTTTCAAGAAATGGTTGAGGGGTCGATGATCGCCGACGTCGTCATCAATCTCGGCAGCATCAACATTATCGGAGGGGAACTCGACCGATGAGTGATCGTTCACACCTGATCTTTGCCGGAAAACCCTTTCAATTCGACGCCGAGCGTGATGCCGAATTCGAATTCCTCGTCAAACGTTATCCGACCAGGGAATCGATGATCCTGCCGGCGCTGTGGCTGACGCAGGAGCAGGAAGGGTGGGTTCCGGCCGAGGCTATCGCTTATATCGCCGACCGGATCGGCACCTTCGCCAGCCAGGTCTACGAGGCGGCGACCTTCTACACCATGTACAACCTGCATCCGGTCGGCAGAAATCACATCTGCATCTGCCGGACACTGTCCTGCTGGCTGCGGGGCAAACAGGAAATCGTCGATTATCTGGCCAACGAGATCGGCATCCGGCCGGGTGAGATCACTGAAGACGGCCGGTTCAGTCTCGAAGAGGTTGAATGTCTCGGCCACTGCGGCACTGCGCCGGTTGTTCAGATCAACGGCGAATTCCATGAAAACATGGATGTCGAAAAACTGAAACAGCTCCTGACAGGGCTGCGGTAAAGGAGAAGCATCGATGGAAGTAAGGATTCTCAGCCGAAAATTCGACATCGCCGATGCCCATCTTCTGGAAGTGGCCAAACAGCATGGCGCCTACGCCACGCTCGACAAGGTCTTTGCAATGCCGCCAGCCGATGTCACCGACGAGGTCAAAAACAGTGGGTTGCGAGGGCGCGGCGGCGCCGGTTTTCCGGCGGGCCTGAAATGGTCGTTCCTCCCGAAGGGCGTGGATAAACCGGTGTACCTCACCGTCAACTCCGATGAATCGGAACCGGCGACATTCAAGGATCGCCATATCCTCACCCGCGACCCCCATCTCCTGATCGAGGGCATCATCATCTGCTGCTACGCCATCGGCTGTCATGACTGCTACATCTACATCCGCGGCGAGTACACGACTCAGCGCAAGGCCCTGCAATACGCGATTGATGAGGCCTATGCCGCCGGCTATCTCGGCGAGAAGGTCGCCGGTCACGATTTCAAGCTCGACGTCACCGTCCACCGTGGCGCCGGCGCCTATGTCTGCGGCGAGGAGACCGCTCTCCTTGAGTCGATCGAGGGCCGAAAAGGGCAACCCCGCAGCAAGCCGCCGTTTCCGGCCGTAGCCGGACTCTATGGCTGTCCGACGATCATCAACAACGTCCAGACCATTGCCTCACTGCCTTTCATTATGGCCAATGGCGCCGAGGCCTACAAGGCCTATGGCACCGAGAAGAGCCCGGGGACCCATCTCTTCGGCATCTCCGGTCATGTCGAGAAACCAGGCATGTACGAACTGCCCCTCGGTCTTCCCCTCCTCGAGGTCATTGAAAAAATCGCCGGCGGTGTCTGGCGAGGGAGAAAGCTGAAGGCCGTCATCCCCGGCGGCAGTTCGACTCCGGTGCTGACCCCGGAAGAGGCGACTACAACGACCCTTGACTACGAATCGATGGCGGCCCATAAGACGATGTTCGGCTCCGGCGGTATCGTCGTCCTCGATGAAACGGTCGATGTCGTCAAACTCGTTAAAAATCTCATCGATTTCTATCACCACGAATCCTGCGGCCAGTGCACTCCCTGCCGTGAAGGACTGGGCTGGATGCTGAAGATTGTCAAACAGCTGCTTCGCGGTGAAGGGACTATGGCCGATATCGACCTGCTCAGGGAACTCTGTGATAATATCGAGATGAAGACCGTATGTGTCCTCTCGGCCGCCTGCACCATGCCGGTACGCAGCTATCTCGACAAATTCCGGTCAGAATTTGTGGCTTATGCCACTGACCGGCCCAAGCCCGAACAAGCATGAACCACGTGAGAAGGAACCATCATGGCTGAGACGGTAAAACTCTTTGTCAACGGACAAGAGGTCGAAGTGGAATCAGGGAAGAACCTTATCGATGCCTTCAAGGTGATTGGCATCGAGATTCCCCACTTCTGCTATCATCCGGCCCTGGGTGCGGACGGCAATTGCCGCATGTGCCTGGTCGGCATCGAAGACGGCCGACCGCCGCTCGTCCCTGCCTGCAAGACCCCGGTCTCGGCAGGACTCAAAGTTCAGCTCGACACCGAGAAGATCAAGAAGATCCAGCATGATGTCATGGAACTGGAATTGATCAATCACCCGACCGACTGTCCAGTCTGCGATCAGGCCGGCGAATGTACCCTGCAGGATTACTACATGTCCTATGACCACCAGGCGAGCCGGATGCGGGTGCCCCAGGTGCTCAAAGGGAAGAAGATGGAATTCGGCTGCGGCGTCATCCATGATCAGGAGCGCTGCGTTCTCTGCGCCCGGTGCGTCCGCTTCACCCGCCTGATCACCAAGACCGGCGAACTCGGCATCGTCAACCGTTCCGACGAGGCCCGGGTAACGACATTTCCCGGCAGACAACTCAACAACCGCTACGCTCTCAATGTCGTCGACCTCTGCCCGGTCGGGGCGATGACGAGCAAGGATTTCCGCTTCAAGCAACGGGCCTGGTTCCTGACAAGATCGCCCGGAATCTGCCATGGCTGCGCCAAGGGCTGCAATATCTTCATCGATCATAACCGCGAGAAAGGCGGTGACGATCGAATCTACCGCTTTCGACCACGCCACAATCAACTGGTCAACGGCTATTTCATCTGCGACGCGGGTCGTTTGAGTTACCATCAGGAGAATGAAGGTCGCCTGTCCGTGACCCGTCTCGACGGCAAAGACTGTACCATCGATCAGGCAGTGGAGACCGCCCGCCGCAAGGTGGAAAATGCCCGCAAGCCGCTCTTTCTCGTCTCACCCAATTGCACCATCGAGCAGATGATCGCCATCAAGGCGTTGGCCGCCACCCGTAAAGGCAGGCTTTCGGGCTACAGCGACAGTTATATCATCAAAGGCGACGGTGACGACTTCCTCATCCGGGATGACAAATCCGCCAATCGCACCGGCCTCTCCGCCCTTGGGATCGATACCTCGCTGGAAGCCTTCACACAGGCCTTGAACGAGGCGGATCTGCTCGTCAATTTCAACAACGATCTGCAGCGCAGCGAGGCGAACGGCGCTTTCGCCGAGAGACTTTCGGCCTTGAACGTCATCGCCGTCAGCAGTCATGACAACAGTCTCACCCGCAAGGCGACAGTCGCCTTTCCCGTCTCCTCCTACAGCGAGTATGGCGGGACGATTATCAACCAAGACCAGATAGTGCAGCGATTCTCGGCTGCTGTGGTAAAAAACGATCCGGCTCCGAACCTGATAGAGGTGGTTCGCCTGCTGGGCGGAACGATGACCGATGAGGCCGCCATCTCCAAGGCGATGCAGGAGGCCATCCCGGTCCTCGCCGGAATCGAGGCTAGCGCTTTTCCCACTGCCGGATTGAATTTGAAGGAGAAGGAGACCGATCATGTCACAGCTTGATATCCTGCTGGTCGTCCTCCGGGTCGCCTTCGGCGCCTTCATCCCGATCTGCTTCATTGCGATCGGGGTATGGATGGAGCGTCGTGGTGCCGGATTTATTCAGGATCGCTTGGGTCCAAACCGTTGCAATATTTTCGGCTTTCGCTTCGGCGGACTGGTGCAGAATCTCGCCGATGGAGTGAAGCTGATCTTCAAAGAGGATATGATCGCCGGGCATATACCGCATAGATTCTACTTCGTCCTGGCGCCGGTACTGGTCTTCTTCACCGCCCTGGTTTCCTTCGCGGCGATTCCCTTCGCCGACACCCTGGTGCTGGGCGGCAGGAGCTATATAATGCAGACCATACCGTTCGACATTGGTATTCTGTGGTTCCTCGCCTGCACAGGTTTCGCAGTCTACGGCATCATCCTCGCCGGGTGGTCGTCGCATAATAAATACGGCATCCTCGGTGGATTGCGATCAGCCGCACAGGTCATCGCCTATGAAATCCCGATGGGCCTCGCCGTCGTCAGCCTGCTGGTGGTCTACGGCACGGTCAATCTCAGTGAAATCGCAAGATTTCAGGGACAGCTGCTGTTCGGTTTCATCCCGATGTGGGGGGTGATTCTCCAACCGCTCGGCGTCGTCATATTCATCGTCGCCGCCTTTGCCGAAACCAACCGCACCCCCTTCGACTTCGCCGAGGGCGAGAGCGAAATCGTCGCCGGTTTCCATATTGAGTACAGTTCAATGAAATTCGGCATGTTTTTCCTTGGTGAGTATGTCGCGATGTTCGCCTCGAGTGCGATCATCGTCACCCTCTTTTTTGGTGGCTACCAGATCCCCTGGCTCGCCACCGAGACCATGGTCGCCTACGCCCAGCCCATTGCCATCGTGCTGATGCTGCTGCTGCCGGTCATAACCTATTATTTTACCAACTGGATCCGGAAAAACAACGTCAGCCACTACTATCGGCCGAACGATCCCCTTGTCCGTGAAGCGAATGTCTATATCAAGATCTGTTGGATCCTCGCCGCTGCCGTCGAACTCATTCTTCTTACCCTGGTGGTAATCAACCCCAGTGCAGACGGAGTTCGGATTTTTGTAGTGCTGCTGCAGATGGCCACCTTCCTGTTGAAGGCTACAATAATGTGTTTTGTTTATGTCTGGGTACGTTGGACGCTGCCGCGGTTCCGCTATGATCAACTGCAGAAACTCGGTTGGCAGATTCTCCTGCCGATGTCCCTCGTGAACATCTTTATCACCAGCGCCGTTGTCGTTGCTCTGAGTTGAAGAGGAATTCCATGACTGTAAAAATCAAGACCTTGGAACGTCAAGGTTCCACTTTCATCGAGAGGCTCTATCTGATCGAGGTGTTCAGAGGGATGCGCACGACCTTTGACCATTTCTGGCGGATCCTGCTCGACAACTCGAAATCCTATGTCCGCCACTACCCGGAGGTCAAGCCGGAGATCACCCCGCGCTGGCGGGGACGGCACCGACTCACCACCCATGATGACGGGACGGTCAAATGTGTCGCCTGCTTCATGTGCCAGACCAACTGCCCTTCCCACTGCATCTCCATCGAGGCGGCCGAACGAGTGGACGGCAAATCGGAAAAGATGCCCGTACGGTTTGAGATTGATCTACTTGAATGTATCTATTGCGGTTATTGTGTCGAGGCTTGTCCGATGGACGCCATCCGCATGGACACCGGCATCTACTCCGTCATCTCCTCTGAACGTAGTTCCCTGGTCAAAGGAATGGATGAGTTGCTGGCCACGCCGGGCGCTTTCAGCGAAGAAGACTACAGAAAAAGGGGGCTGTGATACCATGCTCAGTCAATGGCTGTTCTACGCTTTTGCCACCGTGTCGGTGCTCGGCGCCCTCGGTTTGATCCTCAGTCGGCATCCGATGAACGGGGCGATGTGGTTCGTGGTAACCCTGGTGTCGCTGGCGGGGCTCTACTCACTGCTCTCAGCGTCACTGCTCTTTGCCCTGCAGTTGATTGTCTATGCCGGGGCGATCATGTCCCTGATCATATTTATAATTATGTTCCTCAATATCCAGCCTGCCGACATCCCGGATGAAAAAGGCAAATGGGCCTATCTCCTCGGCGGGTGTCTGGCGGTCACTCCGATCGGCCTCCTCCTGCTGAAGATCGTCAGTACCCTGCCGGGGGGAGAAATCGACATCGTCGGCAACGGTTTCGGCAATGTCAAGTCGGTCGGCATGGTGCTGTTCCGTGACTGGCTGCTGCCGTTTGAGATCGTCTCGATCCTGCTTCTCGTCGCCCTGGTCGGTGCCGTCGTTCTTGCCGGGAAAAAGGAGATAACCCAATGATCCATGATTACCTGTCCCTCAGCATCCTGCTCTTCTGCCTCGGTATTCTCGGAGTCATCTCGAGGCGCAACGTTTTTACCGTCTTTATGTCGGTCGAACTGATGCTGAATGCCGCCAACCTTGCGTTCATCGCCCTCGCCCGCCTGCATGAGAACATGGATGGACACGTTCTCGCCCTGCTGGTGATGGCGGTTGCCGCCGCGGAGGCGGCCCTCGCCCTTGCCGTTGTCATCCTGCTGCACAAGCACACCGGCAAGGTCGACACCAATGTCTTCAGCTTGTTGAAGGGGTGACCAGATGGCCCAGAATGTCTCATATCTCGGCATGATCCCGCTGTTGCCGCTCATCGGCGCGGCATTGGTCGGTATCCTGCACCTTGCAACCTGCAAGAAAAAGCGTCTACCGGATAAACTTTATGCCGTTCTCGGCTGTACGACACCGATCTTGACCTTCGTTCTGGCAGTGAAGGTCTTTCTCGACCTGAATGGCCTGCCTGTCGATACCCGCGCTCTCACGCACGAGGTCTTCACCTGGTTCGAGGTCGGGGAAATGCATGTCAGCATGGGATTTTTCGCCGACCCGCTCAGCTCGCTGATGCTGCTGTTCGTCACCTTCACCGCTTCGTTGATCCACATCTACTCGATCGGGTACATGGCCGGCGATGAAAGCTTCGCCAAGTTCTTCGCCTACCTCAACCTGTTTCTCGGCAGCATGCTGATACTCGTCCTCGGCAACGGACCGGTCGTGATGTTCGTCGGCTGGGAGGGTGTCGGACTCTGTTCCTATCTGCTGATCAGCTACTATAGCGAAGACCGGAGCAATGTCCTCGCCGGGAACAAGGCATTCATCGTCAACCGCATCGGCGACTTCGGTTTCGTCCTCGGCATGGCCTTCCTGTTCTGGGCAATCGGCGGATCCGGATTCGACTATATCTCGCTGAAAGCCAACGCTCATCTGCTGGCACCGGCCACCGTCACCCTGGTGTGCCTGCTGCTCTTTGTCGGCGCTACGGGAAAGTCGGCCCAGATCCCTCTTTACGTCTGGTTGCCGGACGCAATGGCCGGCCCGACCCCTGTCTCGGCCCTGATCCACGCTGCGACCATGGTTACCGCCGGTGTCTACATGGTCGCCCGTTTCAGCTTTCTCTACGTTCATGTTCCGACCGTCGGTCTGGTCGTTGCCTGGATCGGCATCCTCACTGCCCTGGTCTCAGCGATCTACGGCATGTTCCAGAACGACATCAAGAAGGTGCTGGCCTATTCGACCGTCAGTCAACTCGGCTACATGTTCGCCGGTGTCGGTCTCGCCGCCTATTCGGCCGGAATCTTTCATGTCTTCACGCATGCCTTCTTCAAAGCCCTGCTGTTCCTCGGCGCCGGGTCGGTGATTTATGCCCTGCACCACGAGCAGAACATCTGGAAGATGGGTGGCCTCAAGAGCAAACTGCCACTGACCTACAAGACGATGCTGATCGGTTCACTGGCCCTCGCCGGCTGTCCGCCCTTTTCAGGATTTTTCAGCAAGGATGAGATTCTCTACTCGGCGCTGGCCTCAGGCCAGACGGGGATCTGGCTGGTCGGGGTCCTGGTCGCCGGCATGACCGCCTACTACACCTTCCGGATGATCTTCGTCGTCTTCCATGGCAGTCCTCGTGATGCCCATGCCTATGAGCACGCTCACGAACCGCCCGCCGTCATGACTGTGCCGCTGGTTATCCTCGCCATCGGTGCCCTGTTCGCCGGCTTTCTCAACCTGCCGGCGCTGTTCGGCGGTTCGCAGCAGGTCACCCACTGGCTGGCGCCAAGTCTTGCCGAGCATCCCCACGAGGCCTCGCACAGCACGGAGATCATCGCCATAGCCGCCAGTGTCGCCGCCTTCGCGATCGGCATCTTCATCGCCTATCGCAAATTCGGCAAGGGGGCTGTGGAACCTGTCTATAGCGGCTTCTCCAGTTTCGCCTATCATACGTTCCGGATCAATGAACTTTATGATGTACTGTTTGTGCGGCCGTACAAGGCCATAGGATCGGCAATCGGCAATTACATCGATGCCCATATCACCGACGGACCGGTGCAGTTGATCGTCTGGTTCTATCGCCAGTTCGGCTCCAGCTTCAAGTTGCTGCAGGTTGGCTATGTTCGTGTCTACGCCATTTACATGATCATCGGCCTGAGCGTGATGAGCTATCTGCTCACCCAATCATTCAAGTAGGAAAGAGGTCCGCATGTTTGAAAACGTCCTCTCCACCATGATTTTTCTGCCGATCGTTGTCGGTCTGGCAGCAATGCTGATACCATTCAGTTCCACGACCGCCCGCAGGATCGGACTACTGGCATCCTTGGTTGTCCTGTACTTCGGGATCAGGGTCTACCTTGGATTCTCCGGCAGCGGCCAACTCGAGTTCGCCGAAACGCGAGCGCTGCTTGAATCCGTCGGGATCTCCTACCGGATCGGTGTCGATGGCATCAGCCTATTTGTCCTGTTGACCGGGGCAGCCCTTATTCCCATCGTCTTTGTCGTCGTGAAGGACAGACCGCGGGCCTTCTACGGCAGCCTGCTGGTCACCCAGGGCGCCATGGCCGGAGCAATATGTGCGGCCGATCTGGTGCTGTTTTATGCCTTCTGGGAGATCATGCTCATCCCGATCTTCTTCATGATCGGAATCTACGGCGGTCCGGAACGCAGAGCGGCGACTGTCAAGATCATGCTCTACACCGTTTCCGGTTCGCTGCTGATGCTGGCCGCGATCATCTACCTTGGTGTCGCCTTTCACGGCCAGTACGGCGTGTGGTCGTTCGAAACCGCCGGACTGGCAGGGCTTGAACTCAGCGACAAAGCGGCGGCTCTTGCGTTTTTCGCCTTCATGATCGCCTTCGCGATCAAGATCCCGATCTTTCCGCTCCACACCTGGCTTCCCGATGCTTACACTGAAGCTCCGGCCGCGGCCACCTTTCTGTTGTCGGCGATCATGGCCAAAATCGGTATCTACGCCGTCATTCGCTTCATCATGCCGGTCTTCGGTCCGGAGTTGGTCCGCTATGCCATGCCGCTTGCCTGGGCTGCCGTTATCGGCCTGATATACTGCGGCATCGCCGCCATCGGCCAGAAGGACATGAAACGCCTGCTCGCTTTTTCCTCCGCGTCTCATATGGGCATCCTCGCCCTCGGGCTGTTCTGTCTGAACATCCAGGCACTCACCGGTTCCATTTATCAGATCATGGCCCATGCAACGAGCACCGGGCTGCTCTTTCTCCTCATCGGCATCATCGAAGACCGACTGCAGACCAGAGAAATTTCCGATCTCGGCGGCATTGCCCGCCAGGCTCCGGTCTTCGCCTGCTTTTTCGCTGTCGCCCTGCTGGCCTCGGTCGGTCTGCCCGGTACCAGCGGTTTTATCGGCGAGTTTCTGATCATCATGGGTGCGATCAAGTTCGATACCACTCTTGGTGTGCTCGCCGCCACCACGCTGATCATCGGAGTCTGCTACATGCTGTGGATGTTCCAGCGTGTTTTCTTTGAAAAGAGCAACGACAAGACACATGGTTTTACAGATTTGAGCATCTGCGAGACCCTGGCCTTGCTGCCGGCCATCCTGCTGATTCTGTTCATGGGGGTGTTTCCTCAACCCTTCATCGCCAGAATTACACCGGCCGCACAATCTCACATCGCCACGGTCCAGGGGAGCGGCCAATTAACCGGCCATGTCGCCCTTGACCATATTCAGCAACAGAAATGAGGATGGACAGACCATGAACTGTGATATCGTATACCTGCTCCCCCTCTTCACCGTTACCATCGGCGCCATCCTGTTGATGCTGCTGTCGGCCTTTGAATCCATCCGCATCGAGGTGGCATCGGCCCTGTCGGTCGGCATCTTCGCCGTAGCATTCATCGTTCAGCTGGTACCGATTGGATTGAACGATGTTCTACCCTTCGTCTCGCTTTTCAACGGCATGCTGGCAGTCAACGATTTCACCCGCATCGCCTCGATGATCATCATCGCCTGCGGCCTGTTCACAGCGATGAGTGCCATCAGCTACTTTCGCCAGAACAATTTCGGGTCCCTCGAGTTCTTCAGCCTGATGACCTTCGCCGTCAGCGGCATGATGCTGCTCACCATGGCCCAGGAACTCATCACCGTCTTCATCGCCCTTGAAACCGCCTCTCTTTCCATCTACGCCCTGGTCGGCTACAACCGCCGCAATATCTTAAGTTCGGAGGCCGTCCTCAAGTATCTGATACTCGGCGCCTTTGCCGGAGGGTTTTTCACGATGGGGATCGCCCTCGTCTATGGGGCGCTGGGGGATACCGGTTTTGCCGCGATCGCCGCAACGATCAGCAGAGACGGTTTATTGCAGAATCCCGCTCTGGCAGGAGGTCTGCTCTTCATTCTCTTCGCTCTGTTCTTCAAAGTCACCGTATTTCCCTTCCATTCCTGGGTTGTCGATGTATATGACGGTGCACCGATACCGGTTACCGGTTTCATGGCAACTGCCCTGAAGACAGCCATTATCGCTGTGCTCGCGAATGTTCTGCTGCTCGCTGCCGATATCCGCGAGTCCTGGCTCGACATGCTGTTTTATCTGACCGTCTTCACCCTCTTTGCCGGCAACCTTATCGCCATCGGTCAGAACAGCCTCAAAAGAATGCTCGCCGCATCCGGCATCGTCCATACCGGATATCTCCTGATCGCATTGATTGCCGTGTCCGGCGACCAATTCAGCGGCTCGGTGATCCTCTACTACCTTGCCGCGTATGCAGCCAGCACCCTCGGAATCTTCGCCTCGCTGTCCTATCTCTCCGGCACCGACGAAAAGCGAAAAGAATTCAACGATTTCAGAGGATTGGCCAAGGTGCGTCCATATTCCGCGGCGGCCATCACCATTTTCCTCCTGTCCATGGCCGGGATCCCACCGACTGCAGGGTTCATGGGCAAGCTCTACATCATCGTCACCGCCTACCAGTCCGGGCAAGTCGTCCTGGCGGTTCTGGGTATTATCAGCAGCATCCTCTCGATGTGGTATTACCTTCGTCTGATCATCGCCATGTATTTTCATGAGGCGGATGACCTGTTTGAAACCAGCGGCTCGCGATCGGCCCCAGTCTGCGCCTTTATTCTCGCCATCTGCGTATTGGCATTGAGCCTCTATCCGGTAGCGATATAACGACAAGAAAGGGCATGCATCATACGAGTCAATCCAGTTAAGGAGAAAAGTACAATGAAGGCGAAGGATATACTGGCAGTCAAAGGTAGCAGGGTGATCACTATCCATCAGGACAACAAGGTGCTGGATGCCATCAACATGTTCTTTTCCAATCGGGTGGGATCGCTGATCGTCGTCGATCAGAATGACGACATCAAAGGAATTTTTGCTCCCAACGATGTCCTGAAGGCCGTCAGCAAAGATCCCGAGAATATCCGTCACGCCAGCGTCAAGGATTTCATGAGCACCAATATGATAGTCGCCAGGCTGGAAGATAAAATCGACTATATCCAGGCCGTAATGACGGAAAACCGGGTCCGGCATATCCCGATTGTCGAAAATGGCAAACTGCAGGGCGTTGTCTCCATCGGTGACGTAGTCAACGCGCAATTGAAGGTAAGGGACGTGGAAAACCAGTATCTGAAGGAGTACATGGAAGGGAAATATCCGGCCTGATAGCACGGAGGGACTACTGCTTTCTGCCGCCCCTGCTCAAGGATGCGTTGCAAGCGTTCGTCTGGAGTGTCGGCAGGTGTATTTCGAATGGCGGGGCAGCCGGCAAAGACTCATCGTTGCCAATCTTCACAACCCAAGGTAAACACGTTGGAGATGAACCATCCTTTACTGCGAGCGCCATCGGTGGCTGAAGGCATAACGTGGGGAAGAGAAATAGCAACTGCTGTCCACCCTGCACCCCCTCTCGCTGGTTCTGAGTCACCAACCGTCGCAGCATGACCACGCTGGCTGTCGTTGACGGCCGACACAACCAACGCGGTTCCATATCACCGCAATACGAGCGTCGATGCCATGCCGGCAACGCTCATTTCTTTTTCTTAATCCCGTACTTTTTCATCTTATACTGGAGCAGGCTCTTGGTTATCCCGAGGCGGTCGGCTGCCCTGGCCTGGACAAAATTCGCCTCCTCAAGTGCATCGACCAGCATCTTTTCCTCGACGGCATACAGAACGTCGTTGAGGCCGGCAGATTCCGGAACGATCTGGTGCAGATCCAGTTCCCGGCTCCAGGCCGCCTGGGTGTCCATGTTGACCGATTCCGGCTGAACATCCTCGGCCTCGATACAGTTGCCGTTACAGAGGATCGCCGCCCGTTCGATGGTGTTTTCGAGTTCGCGGACATTTCCTTCCCACGGCAGGGTCATCAACAGGCGCAAGGCCTCCTTGGTGATGGTGAGATCTTTTTTATCCAGTTTTTGCGAAAATTTATCGATAAAAAAATCGACCAGCAAAGGCATGTCATCCATTCGCTCGCGCAGGGCCGGCAAAGTGACATGAATGACATTCAGTCGATAGAAGAGGTCCTCACGAAACCGGCCCTGCATGACCTCTTCCTTCAGGTCGCGATTTGAGGCGCTGATGATCCGCACATCGACAGTCAGGGTCTTCGTCCCTCCTACCCGCTCGAAACTCCGTTCCTGCAGAGCTCTGAGGAGCTTGGCCTGCAGGGCCAGCGGGATCTCGCCGACCTCATCGAGGAAGATCGTGCCGCCGTCGGCCAACTCGAACCTTCCCTTGCGCATCGCCACCGCCCCGGTAAAGGCCCCCTTCTCATGACCGAAGAGTTCGCTCTCGAGCAGGTTCTCCGCCAGCGCGGCACAGTTGACGGTGATAAAGGCCTTGTCCTCTCTCGGGCTGTTCACGTGAATGGCCTTGGCCACCAGTTCCTTGCCGGTGCCACTCTCGCCGGAGATCAACACCGAGGCCGGGGTCGGCGCCACCTTTTCGATCAGTTCGTAGACCTGGAGCATCCGCGGATTCTTGCCGACCATCCCACTGAAACCTGATTTGCCGCGGATTTCACTGCGCAGGCGGGTATTTTCACGTACCAGCGAGTAGTGCTGCGCCGCCTTCTGGATGGTGACAATCAGTTCATCATTGGAAAACGGTTTGGCGAGATAGCTGAAGGCCCCGGCCTGCATCGCCGCCACTGCCTTCTCCACCTGGGCGTAGGCGGTGATCATCAGTACCGGCAATTCGCGGTTGAGGGCCTTGACATGATTGAGCAACTGCATCCCGTCCATCTCCGGCATCTGCATGTCGGTGATGACGAGATCGAGATCGACATCCTTGACCACCTGCAGCCCTTCCCGGCCGTTCGAAGCGGTGAAGACCTCAAAGCCTTCGTCCCGCAGAAGCTCCGACATGACTATCAGGTAGTTGGGTTCATCATCAACGATCAGGATCGAATACATAGGAAACTCGCACCTCTATGCGCAGGAAACAGTCCTGCATCAAAAAATTATCTGGATCCGTTCGGAGTATCAATACCGAACCGGATTGTCCGAAGCCAGGAGGAATTGCCATACGCTACCATATCGTGATGCCATCCCCTCATGCAACAACCTTGTCGGGTTGATTGAAGTTCGACATTCCCGGTACTGCCTGCTGTGGTCATCTGGCTGCCGCGCGGTCTTTCATGATCCGCAACAATTCTTCGGGGACGTGGACATTGCGGCCGCCGGCGATCGTCGTTCCCGGCCGGATGTCACCGTGGAAATCGCTGCCGCCGGTCAACACCAGGCCATAGTGTTCGGCTGCGGCGATTATCTTGCGGCGAGCCTTGGACGAATGGGTCGGATAGTAGGCTTCGAGACCATCGAGACCCATCGGCACCAGGATATCGAGCAATGCCGGCAACCGGCTGAGGTCCGGATCCATCTGCTGCGGATGAGCCATGACGCAGAGACCGCCAGCGGCCCGCAGAACGGCGATGGCATCCTCGGCGGTGGGAACCGGACGCGAGGCATAGGCCAGTCCCCCTCGGCCAAGATACTTCTCGAAGGCCTGGAGCATGGTGCCGACCGCCCCCTTCGCCAGGAGCAGTCTGGCGATATGCGGTCGGCCGGTCTGGCCGGTCACCGATACCTGCCGCAGTTCGTCCTCTTCTATCGTTACCCCTAGGGCCCGCAGTCTCTCGAGGATCTTCGCGTTGCGCTCCTGCCGCCCCTTCTGCAGATCGGCCAGCATCCGGTTGAGATCGGAATGGCCGATATCCATCAGGTATCCGAGAATATGCATCGAGGTCCCCTGATGGAGGACGCTGAACTCCAGCCCGGCAACGACCTCGAGCGGCAGGCCGGCAGCGGCCTGCTGCGCCGGAACAAATCCGTCGATGGTGTCGTGGTCGGTCAAGGCGATGGCTGTCAGGCGCTTGCGCGATGCCAATCCGACCACCTCGGCCGGTGACATCGTGCCGTCTGAAAATGTGCTGTGGATATGGAGATCAAGGGCCATCGCGGGGTAGCTTCCTTCGACAGAATGAAATGATTTTACCGAGCGTTCAGTTCCGACACTACCTGCAGTCTGGTACCGGGGCAAGTGAATAGTGACAGCGGTTGCCCCAGCCCGCTTCCTCCTCCTTCCGTTCCGGTCACGATCCTTTCGATGATGCCGATGAATCTTCGGTTGATACCAGGGGCGCCATAACTTTGAATCAGAGCCGGATTCCTTCCACGTTCAGAAGCGGGGGAAGGCTGCCGACCGCTACGGATCCAAGATGACAAACACCGCCGCGCCAACGCTGGATTCTGTCCCTCATCCTCTTCCTGCTGGACTTTCGCACATTTTTTTGCTCTATTAAGACGCTGTTAGCTGTTTTCTCCGTCTCGCAACACCGAATTTCCGGTTAGAGTCCTCCAGGTGACAAGCCGAGCCGATGAAGCCATTGATATGTAGCTGCGCCCTGATCTTGATGATAATCATCAACACCGGCATTTGTCACTCCGCCACCATGGTTCAGACTCCGGCAAGCGAGATATCACAGGAGGTGGTGACGCGGCTGTCCCCGGAAATCACCCAGGCCATGGAGAACAAAGCCCTTCGCCTCGGGGCGCCGATCTTCATGCGGATCTTCAAGGAATCCGATGAGCTCGAGATCTGGGTCCTGCAGGGCAGCGGTTTTGTTCTCTTCAAGACCTACAGGATCTGCGATTATTCGGGGGACCTCGGTCCCAAGGAGAAGGAGGGAGACAAACAGAGCCCGGAGGGATTCTACCGGGTCGGACCGGCTCAGCTCAATCCCTGGAGCAGGTTTCACCTGGCGTTCAATCTCGGTTATCCCAACGAGTATGACCGCCTCAACGGCCGGACCGGGAACGCGTTGATGGTGCACGGCCGCTGCTCATCCGTTGGCTGTTTCGCGATGACCGACTACCGGATGGAGGAGATCTACACCATCGCCGACGCCGCTCTGGCCAACGGCCAGGAATCCTTTGCGGTTCATATCTTCCCCTTTCGGATGACGGCGGAGAACATGCGCCGCCACCAGGACCACCAGGACGGCAGATGGCAACGCTACTGGCGCAACCTGAAGGAAGGCTACGACCTTTTCAAACGCACGGCGATCCCGCCGGAAGTGGCCGTCGACCGGGATCGGTATCTGTTCAAAGCGACCACCATCGAACTCGCCCGACAGCCGTAGAGAGCGATCATATCATGGAACGACCGGAACAGCGCACCAAGACCCGGGTCAAACTGGAGACCTCGGCCAAGCTGCAGTTCAATGACCGCAGCCTCGCCGGCAACACCCTGTCGCGGGATATCAGCCTCGACGGGATCTTCATCCGGACCAGCGAACCGGTGCCGATCAACGTCCCCTGCCGGGTCACCATCACCATCTCCGGGACCTCCAGCATCCTGTCGCTGCAGATCAAGGGCAGGACGGTCAGGCAGGATCATACCGGCGTCGCCGTTCGTTTCACCGAACTCGAGCTCGACAGCTACCTGCACCTGCGGAATATCGTCCTCAACAACCAGGTCCCCGATTCGGCGGCCTAGCCCCGCCGCTATTTTGATTCGAGCCCCCGGCGATCGAGGATATTGATCCGCCGCCCCACCACCTCGATCAACCCCTCCTCGGTCATTCTGGCGAAGATCCGCGACAGGGTCTCGGGGATGGTGCCGAGCAGACTGGCCAACTGACCTTTCGAAATCTCCAGTTCAACGCTGTCTTCCCGGCCCTGTTCCTCGAGCAGGTAGAGGATATAGCCGGCGAGGCGGGCCGGCACCTCCTTGAGCGACAGGTTTTCGATCTGCATCGTGAACCGCCGCAACCGCATCGACAGGACCGCCAGCATGTTCAGGGCGATGGATGGGTTCCTGGAGACCAGGGCGACAAACTTGTCGCGGGGAAAATACAGCAGTTTGGTGGCCGCCAGGGTCTCCGCCGATGCCGGGAACGGCTGGCCGTGAAAGACCGGCACCTCGCCGAACGGTTCGCCCTCGCCGAAGATGTGAAGGATCTGTTCCTTCCCGCCGAGCGACATCTTGAAGATCTTGACCTTGCCCTCCCCGACCATATAGAAGCCGTGGCCGGGATCGCCCTCGAAGAAGATCGACTCGCCCTTGCCGTACGTCCGTTCGATGGCGATGTCGACAATTTCACTGATTTGATGCTCAGGCAGCCCCTGAAACAGACCACTGGCACAGATAACCTGATGTACTTTCATCCCTTCTCCTTCTCCATCCCACCCAAAGACCGTCGTCGGTCCGTCTTCAACGATATATACCAGATAATCGAGTCTCACCGCACCATATTGAAGTGATGAGAAAAAATGCGGGGTGTCGTATACTGGAGGCAAACATTCAGGTCATAACGCACCAGCACCTCCGAATCGAACAATGATCGACCAGACAGCAACCCGCTATCGCAAGATTATCCACATCGACATGGATGCCTTCTACGCCTCGGTGGAACAGCTCGACAATCCCGAGCTGCGCGGCGAGCCGGTCATCGTCGGCGGTTCTCCCGACAGCCGCGGGGTGGTCGCCGCCTGTTCCTATGAGGCCCGCCGCCATGGCATCCACTCGGCGATGCCGAGCGCCAGGGCGGTGCAGCTGTGTCCCGAGGTGGTTTTTCTCAGGCCGCGGATGTCCCGCTACAAGGAAATCTCCCGCCAGGTGATAGCGATCTTCAGAGAGTATACCGACCTGGTGGAGCCGCTCTCCCTCGACGAGGCCTTTCTCGACGTCTCGCCGTGCCGACGGCACCAGGGATCGGCGACCCTGATCGCCCGGGAGATCTGCCGCCGGATCTATCATGAGACCGGCCTCACCGCCTCGGCCGGTGTTTCCTGCAACAAATTTCTCGCCAAAGTGGCAAGCGGGTACGAGAAACCGCGGGGGCTGACGGTCGTTCTGCCGGATCAGGCCCAGGACTTTCTTGACGCCCTGCCGATCGGCACGTTCTACGGGGTCGGCCAGGTCACCGAGAGCCGGATGCGGCAGCTCGGCATCCATAGCGGTCATGATCTGCGACTGCTGAGCCGGGAGGAGCTGATCCGACATTTCGGCAAGGCGGGGGCGTTTTTCTACGATATCGTCCGTTGCCGCGATTTTCGCCCGGTTGTGCCGTCACGGCTCCGCAAGTCGATCGGCAGCGAGGTCACCCTCGATCGCGACACCGCCGATCTGACGGAAATATTCGCCATCCTGCACACCCTGGCAGCAGGCCTTGAAACCGCCCTGGCCCGACACCGGCAAGGCGGGGCGACCATCACCCTGAAGGTCCGCTACCATGATTTTGTAACCGTTACCCGTTCGCTGACCCTGCCCGCCCCGATTTATGACCGGCACGATATCTTCGATCATATCCCGCGCCTGCTCCATGGCACCGAGGCCGGCAGGCGGAAGATCCGGCTTCTCGGCATCTCCCTGTCAAAGCTGACGCCAAAGGACAAAAGACCTCCACGCCAGCTGCCGCTTCCCTTTCTCCGGCAACCGCCCGTTTCGGCGACCGGAACGGGATCGGCAACCGTCGGTCTTGCATCCGCCGGCAGATGACTTACTGTCTGACGGCAAACCACTCCATTCACCCTGTACCCGCTTGCGATCACAACCATGAGAGACCTCATCCATTCCATTCTCGGCATCTTCCGTTTCACTGGACGTCTGCTGACGTTTGTCCGCAATACCACGTTCAACCTTCTCTTCCTCCTGATTCTCCTTATCGCCTGCATTGCCATATTCACCGGCGGCGACCGCCGACTCGAGGACAACAGCATCCTCGTGCTCTCCCTGACCGGGGATATCGTCGAGGAAAAACAGCCTATTTCGTCCATCAGCAAGCTGTTTCAGGAAATGCGGGGAGAACCGGCGAAAGACGAGGAAATCCTGCTCCAGGATATCCTCCACATCATCGACCGGGCGACGGAAGACCACCGGATCGCGGCAATCCTGCTTGACCAGAAGGATCTGGGCGACGCCGGCATCGATCAGCTCCAGGTCATCGGTGCGGCCCTGAAGCGCTTTCGGGCCACCGGCCGGCAGGTCATCGCCGCCGAGGACCTCTACACCCAGAAACAGTACTACCTTGCCGCCTTTGCCGACCTGGTCGCCGTCAACCCGATGGGTGGCGTCGACCTCCACGGTTTCGGCGCCTATCCCCTCTATTTCCGCGAGGCCCTCGACAAACTGAAGATCAATTACCATGTCTTCCGGGTCGGGACCTACAAGTCGGCCATCGAACCGATCACCCGCGACTCGATGTCCCCCGAGGCCCGCCGGCAGAACGCCGTCTGGCTCTCATCGCTGTGGGACAGCTACGTCGCTGATGTCACGGAACAACGGAAGATTCCGCGGACCAGCATCGACAACTACACCAACTCAATCGACACCCTTCTTGCCGCCACCGGTGGCGATACGGCGCAGCTGGCGCTGAAAACCGGGCTGGTCGACCGGGTCTGGACGCGGCCGCAGGTCCAGTCCCACCTCGCCTCGATCGCCGGCACCAGTTCCGAACGCGATTACACCTCGATCGCATCCGCCGACTATCTCGGCCTGATCGGCCCGGCGGCCCAAGGCGGCAGCACGGCAGTCAACAAGGTGGGAATCCTGATCGCCCAGGGCAACATCCTGCCCGGCAAGCAGCCGTCCGGGGTCATCGGCAGCGATACGCTGGCCGATCTGATCAAGGTGGCCAGGGAGGACGCAACGGTCAAGGCGGTAGTGCTCCGGATCAACTCCGGTGGCGGATCGGCCTTCGCCTCGGAGATCATCCGCCAGGAATTGCTCGAATTAAAGAAAAGCGGCAAGCCCCTGGTCGTCTCGATGGGCACGATGGCCGCCTCGGGCGGGTACTGGATCGCCGCCGATGCCGATCAGATATGGGCGGCCCCGACCACCCTCACCGGTTCGATCGGCATCTTCGGTGCCATTCCGACCTTTGAGAACACCCTGGCCGACCTCGGCGTCCACAGCGACGGCATCGGCACCACCCCGCTGGCCTCCGGCCTCAATCTCGCCCGGCCGCTCAGCCCGCAGTTGAAACAGACGATCCAGTTGTCGGTCGATCACGGCTACCGGCAATTTCTCGCCATCGTCGAACAGGGCCGAAAGATCGACAGAGCCCGGCTGGAGAGCGTCGCCGAAGGCCGGGTCTTCGACGGCCGGACGGCCCAAAAAATCGGTCTTGTCGACGAACTTGGCGGTCTCGACGAGGCGATCGCCGCCGCCGCCGGACTGGCCGACATCACCGATGATTTCGAGCCGTACTCCATCCGCAGATCGCCGTCCCTCGGCGAATGGATACTGGAGAAGCTGGCCGCCGAACAACAGGCCTGGGCCAACCTGTCCCCCTTCCTCCCCGAGGTGGTCAGCGGTCTCCATCGCCGGTTCAGTGCGACCATCGGCCGACTCCCGCTATTCGCCGACCCCAACAGCCTCTATGCATACTGCTTTCTCACCGGCAGCCTGTGATACTCATCCACCCTGCACCCCGACCAACGCCCGGCCCCCAATATGACCGTCTCCGCTGACACCCTTCTGACTCTCTGGGACCGGCTGCTGTGGCCGTTGCTCCGGCTGATCGCCTCGATCTCGATCGGCTTGATGATCGCCAACTTCATCGAATCGCTGAACTGGACCCGCCGGATCGCCTTCCTCGCCCGGCCGCTGATCAGATTCGGCCATCTCTCCGACATCACCGGCGCCTCGTTCTCAATGGCCGTTTTCTCCGGCGTCTCCGCCAACACCCTGCTGGCCGAGGCCTACGATCAGGAAAAGATCCGCAAGGCGGAACTGGTGCTGGCCAATCTCTTCAACAGCCTTCCCACCTACTTCGTCCACCTGCCGACCATGTTCTTCATCACCGTGCCGCTGATCAAGGGCGCCGCCCTGATCTACGTCGGCCTGACCCTGGCGGCCGCCCTGCTCAGGACGTTCTCGATCGTCATCGTCAGCCGGTTCCTGCTGCCGAAGCCGGTCAGCCATGACGGGCTGCCGCCCGCTGGCGGCAGGGCTGCCGTCGACTGGCGGGAGGCGATGCGCAAGAGCTGGCTGCGATTCAAAAAGCGCATCCGCAAGATCCTCCTGGTGACGGTGCCGATCTACATCATCGTCTACGTCATGAACCGCATCGGCTTTTTCACCGAGCTCGAGCAGGCCACCGCCGCCTATCTCTCCTTCATCCCCGGACTGACACCCCACGCCATGGGCATCATCACCCTGCAGATGGCCTCCGAACTGACTGCCGGTGTCGCCGCCGCCGGGGCCCTGCTGCAGGAAGGAAAAATGGAATACCGCGAGATCATCCTGGCCCTGCTGGTCGGCAACATCCTGTCGTCGCCGCTCAGGGCAGTGCGGCACCAGTTTCCCTATTACGCCGGGATCTTCAAGCCCAAGGTCGCCACCGAACTGATCGTCTGCAGCCAGGCCTTCCGGGTGTTCAGTCTGATCCTGGTGGCGGCGGCCTACTCCATCTACGCCTTCTGAGTGGAAAACGGCTGATGGTCAATGATTCAGGTCGTCAGTCATCTTCATCCACCGCATCGGGGAGATGGACGCTCGACGGGACGAGATCGGCGGCCGTCGCCGGTTTGTGGAACGTTTCCTGCTTGACAACAGCAGGAGGGGAAGGTATCGAATAGGGAGAAAACGATTCGGGTACCTGCAGCTTCAGTCGGCAGATGCAGGTGAAAGAGGGAACTTCGTGTAATTCGAAGACGGGCCCGCCGCTGTGACCGGGGACTGCCCCTGAACGATCGCCACTGTCAGCTCATGATGGGAAGGCTCGGGGAAGGAGAGATCCGGAAGTCAGAAGACCTGCCTGAATTGTAGGGTCATGCCTCGTGGACAGATGGCATGGCAATGATACGGATAACCAGGGAATCCCGGATCAATGCATCAATTGGTCCGGGATTTTGTTTTTTCCGGACCGTCAGCGATGAGGTTGATTATGCACAGTTTCATCCACTCCGTCGGCGCCCTCTTCCTGCTGTTCCTCCTCTGCCAGCCGGCCCAGGCCGGCGATATCCCCGAAACCGGCGGCCAGGCCGTCGTTCTTGCCGCTTTCGGCACCACCGTTCCCAAGGCCCTGCCCGGGATCCTCAACATCCGTGACCGGCTCCAGCGCCAATACCCGCAGACGCCGGTGAAGATCGCCTTCACCTCCAACATTGTCCGGAGGGTGTGGCAGAAGCGGCGCGGCGATACCGCCTTCATCAAGGAGCATCCGGGGGTACCTGCGGATATCTTTACTGTCCAGGGACCGCTGGCCACCATCGCCAACCTGCAGGATGCCGGCTACCGGACGATCATCGTCCAGCCCGGCCATATCAGCGCCGGCGAGGAGTATCTCGATCTCGCCGCCTCTATCGACGCCCTGGGCGGGATCAGGACGATCAAGGCCAGATTCAACCCCTTCGAGCAGTTGGTGCTCAGCCGTCCGGCCATGGGAACGGCGGGAGAACAACATCCCTATGCCGACGATCTTACACTGATCGCACAGGCGCTCGCCGGCGACGCCGCCCTCGCCGAAAAACACGGTTCAACCCTCCTCTACATGGCCCATGGCAACACCTACATGCCTTCCGGCAGCGCCTATCTCGAATTCGCCGCGATCATGAACCGCCTCTATCCGCGGGTCAAGATCTACATCGCACTGGTCGAGGGCTACCCCTCGCTCGACGACACCCTGCCGCTGCTCGAACAGGCCGGGGTCGGGAAGGTGCTGCTCAAACCGTTCATGACCGTCGCCGGCGACCATACCCTCAACGACATGGCCGGGGATGAGCCGGAATCATGGAAATCGATCCTCGCCGCCAAGGGGTACGAGGTCATGACCGTCCCACGGGGACTGGGCGAGAACGATGCCTTCGCCGACGTCTACCTCCACCATCTGCAGCAGACCGCCAGCGACAACGGTATCGTGCTGCACTGACATGACCCGGCAACTCACCATCCTGTCCCTGCTCCTGCTGCTGCTCGCCGGTCTCGTCACCGTCGCCACCGGCCTCGGATACCTTCATATCCCGGTCGGCCAGGTGCTCGAGATCGGCTGGGCCCACCTGACCGGCACTCCTCCGGCGGCGGACATCGACAGCCGGTTCCCGGTGATCGTCACCGACATCCGCCTGCCGCGGATCATCGCCGCCACCCTGGTCGGCGGCGGCCTGGCCGTGGCCGGCGGCGTCTTCCAGGCCCTGCTCCTCAA
Organism: Desulfoprunum sp.; assembly: GCF_053613775.1. Classification (NCBI taxonomy): domain Bacteria; kingdom Pseudomonadati; phylum Thermodesulfobacteriota; class Desulfobulbia; order Desulfobulbales; family Desulfobulbaceae; genus Desulfoprunum; species Desulfoprunum sp. Next base: position 355,587 of record NZ_JBSHXH010000004.1, on the reverse strand, counting down.
CCCGCTGGCCGACCCCTACACCCTCGGGGTCTCCTCCGGTGCCGCCTTCGGCGCCTCCCTGGCCATCATCCTGTCGCTGTTCGGCATCGCCCTGCCGCTGAGTTGGACCGTGCCCTTCTTCGCCTTCGCCGGGGCGCTGGCCACGCTGGTCGTCGTCTTCAGCCTGGCGTCGGCCGATTCCCGGTTTTCCTCGAATACCCTGATCCTGGCCGGGGTCATCGTCGCCGCCATCCTCTCCGCCGGCATCGGCTTCATCAAGTACATGGCCGACGAGGAGGTCAGCATCATCATCTTCTGGCTGATGGGCAGCCTGGTCGGCAAGACCTGGCAGGAGGTGCTGCTGGTGCTGACCATCACCCTGCCCTGCCTCCTCGTTATTTTTTATTTTGCCCGTGATCTCAACATCATGGCGCTGGGGGAGAAGACCGCCGACTCCCTCGGGGTCGAGAGCATCAAGGTCAGAAAGCTGCTGCTGACCGTCGCCACCCTGATGACCGCCGGCTGTGTTGCCATCTCCGGGATCATCGGCTTCATCGGCCTGATCGTGCCGCATCTGCTGCGCCTCCTGGTCGGCGCCGACAACCGCCTGCTGCTGCCCGCCTGTTTCCTTGCCGGCGCCATCCTGCTCCTCGCCGCCGACACCGTCACCCGGGCCCTGCTGCCGCACGAGATCCCGATCGGGGTCCTCACCGCGCTGATCGGCGGCCCGTTCTTCTGTTACATCTTCAGGAAGCGGCAACTGGGGAGGGGAAGATGATGACCGGCACCGCCCCTCTATTCGTCCTCGACCGCTGCAGCTTCGGCTACACCGCGACCCCGGTCCTGGTCGATATCAGCATGGACCTCGATTCCGGCCGGTTTTACGGCCTCCTCGGGCCGAACGGCAGCGGCAAGACCACCCTGCTCGACCTGCTCACCGGCGCCGCCCACCCCCTGGCCGGACGGCTCACCTTCCACGGGCGGGAGGTCGGGACCTACGGCAAGGCCGCCCTCGCCCGGCTTCTGGCCGTCGTCCCCCAGGACCTCCATATCAGTTTCGACTTCACGGTCTACGATGTGGTGATGATGGGCCGTCACCCCTTCATCCCGCGATTCTCGCCGCCATCGACGGCAGACATCGACCTGGTGCAGGCGGCGCTGGCCGAGATGGACATCAGCGCCCTGCAGCACCGCTCGGTCATGCACCTGTCCGGCGGCGAACGCCAACGGGTCCTGGTGGCCCGGGCCCTGGCCCAGAACACCCCCGTCCTGCTGCTCGACGAACCGACGGCAAGCCTCGATATCCGCCATACCCTCGATATCATGAAAATCCTCCGGCGGAAGGTGACGGAGACCGGCATCACCGTCATCGCCACCATCCACGACCTCGACCTGGCCTCGGTCTTCTGCGACGAGTTGATCGTCCTCCACGCCGGCTCGCTCTACTGCCACGGGCCGGTGGCCGCGGTGATGACCGCGCCGCTGATCCGCGAGGTCTTCGCCGCCGAAGCGGTGGTCTTCAATGACGAACTGCTCGGCAAACCACGGGTGCAATACCGCTATGCCTAGACTGATTCCTCCGCATCATCCCCTGCTCGCGCTCATGGCGTCGCGCCGCTGTTGCCGGTTCACCCTGCGAAGCGGAGTGAGTCTGCTGCTCTTTATCCTCCTCCTGCCGCAGGTCCCGGCCGCGGCCGAACTCATCGACCAGGATGGGACGCGGATCGTTTTCGATCGGCCGTTCTCCCGGATCATCTCCCTTTATCCCGCCCACACCGAGAACCTGGTGGAACTCGGGGCGACGGAGCAGATCATCGGTGTCAGTCGCGGCGACAACCCCGCTGCCGTCCGTGGCAAGGAGATCTTCAGCGATGCCGACAGCGCCGAGAAATTCCTCGCCGCGGCTCCGGATCTGGTCCTCGTCCGGCCGATGATCTCCCGTTCCCACCCGGCCCTGCTCGCCCGGCTGCGGGACAGCGGCATCACCGTGGTCTCGCTCCAGCCGACCGACGTCAAGGGGATGTTCGCCTACTGGCAGACCCTCGGCGACCTGACCGGCCGCGCCGCCGCCGCCCAATCGATGCGAACCCGTTTTCTCGCCGGGGTTGCGGCGATCGAGCGGAAGATCCCCATCGCCGATCACGGCCGGCGCCCCGGGGTCTATGTCGAGGCGATCCATGCCAAGATGAAGACCTTTTCCCCCGCCTCGATCACCATCTACGCCGTCGAAACGGCCGGCGGCCGGAACATCGCCACCGATGCCCGTCCACGGAACAGGAGCAATATCGCTGAATACGGCAAGGAACACATCATCGCCCGGGCGGCCGAGATCGATATCTTTCTCAGCCAGACCGGGCGGATGAACGCCATCGATATCGACACCCTGAAGGCCGAGCCCGGCTTTGAGCTGATCAAGGCCTTCAAGGACAACAGGGTCTACCTGATCGAAGAGACCCTGGTGTCCCGGCCGACGCCGCGGCTCCTCACCGGCATCGAACAACTGCACCGGCTGTTCTACCCGCAGCCGCCAACCACCGGACATCGCCAATGAGCATCCTCCCACCCATTTCAACCCGAGACAAAAACATGCGTGACGCGACCCTCCATATCATCGGTACCGGCCCCGGGGATCCCGATCTCCTGACCCTCAAGGCCCTGAAGACCCTCACCGCCTGCCCGGTCATCGCCGCCCCCAAGGCCTCGCCGAGCGGCAGTTCGACTGCACTCGCCATCATCAGTCAGGCGGTCGACCTCGACGGCAAGACAGTCTTCGAACTCTACTTTCCGATGAAGAAGATCAGGGCCGGGAAGGCGCCGGAAGAGGAGGTCAGCCGGGCCTGGCGGGCGGCGGCGGCCACGATCATCGCCTGTCTCGACCAGGGACTCGATGTCGCCTTCCCAACGCTCGGCGACCCGGCGATCTACTCCACCGGCTACTATCTCTATGATACCCTGCTGTCGATGCGGCCGGATATCCGGGTCAGATTCCACGCCGGGATCCCGGCGATGAGCTGCTGTTCGGCGGAAACGGCGATGCCGATCTGCCTCGGCAACGAGATGCTGGCGGTGGTGCCGGCGACCTTCAGCGACGAACGCCTGCGTTCGACCCTCGAGGCGTTCGACACCATCGTCCTGATGAAGGTGCACCGGGTTCTGCCCCGGATCTGCCGGTTGCTCGAAGAAACCGGTCTCCTCGCCAAGGCGGTGCTGATCGAGCGGGCGGGGATGGAAGGCGAACGGATCATCCGCGATCTCTCCACTATTCCCGAGAACCCGCACTATTTTTCCACGATGATTATCCGCCGCAATGGCGGTTTTCAGGCACCTTGGTCCCGGGACAGGCAACAGGCAGGCCCCATTCCTGCTGACGTTTCCGCCATGTAGGAAACGAGGCCGCGTTCCCGGCTACGATGAGTCAGCGGCCCCCGGAATCAGGTGGCTCGCTCGGGGGGACGGCATCCTGATCCCTGTGCTCTATGCTGAAATGGGTATAGATATTGAACAGGACATACCATTCGAGTTTGGCGGCAAAGCGGATGCCCAATCCGTTTGCATCCTGACGGACGACCTTCCCTTGAAGGTCGTCCAGGATCAGTCGACTGTGCCTGGCGGAGATGACAATCCGAATGGAACAGATGGTTGCAATCGCCACCTGCCGGTCCGTCCCGACATACATCCCGAAAAGACTGATATCCTGAAGACCGCCTTCCAATTGTTCCTGTCCATCCGGAAAAGAGAGAAAGACAGTGGTGACATAACGCGTTCGCATCCCCTTGCGTCGTTCGTGGAACTGGTCAGGCTGTTGTCCGATCATGCGCCGTCTCTCTTTCCTTCGTGATGTTTTTGTTAAATGACCGCCCCTTTTTCGGTAGTTAAGCAAATGATATCATAACTTCAACAGAATTTTCGGCAATTCCGCGCATCGATCCTCCCGGAGTGCGCAGTTTTGCCGTTGACTTCGCCGCCTGTTCAAAGATATACTTCATTTATTTTAATGAAATAGCGTTATTACAAGGTGGTTCCATGAAAAAAAAGCTCCTCCTCGCCGTCGATGGCTCACCCTGCAGCACCCAGGCCCTCGAGTATATCGCCGCGCTCTTTGCCGACCAGCCTGAAGTCAGCTTTCATGTCCTGCACTGCACCAGCATCGGCTCCTCTGTTCGCCCCGAGGCCGAGGACCCGGAGAACAGCCTGCTGCCGACCGACCACAGGCTCGATCGCCACCAGGCTATCGGCCTCCTTCATCTGAAAAAGGCCGAAAACCAACTGACCGCCCTTGGGGTCGTTGCCAGCCGCATCACCTCCTCGACCATTCCCAACGCCACCGGCGTCGCCGCTTCGCTGAAGGGGTATGCGGAAAAACATCTGGTCGACAGCATCGTCGTCGCCAGACGGGGGATAGGGGTGGTCGGGGAGATGCTCCTCGGCTCGGTATCGGCGGAGCTGTTCCGGAAATGCCGCAAGATACCGTTATGGATCATCGATGGCGAGGTCACAACCAAACGGTTTTTCGTCCCCGTCGACGGATCGGTCAACTCCCTGATGGCCGTCGATCACCTGGCCCACATCTTCGCCGGCAGAAACGATATCGCCTTCCTGTTCTTTCACACCCGCAGCCTCCTTTCATCGAGGGTCCAGTGTGTTCCCGAGGATTTTTACGACCGCTGGGGAAAGGAGTGGTGCGACACGCACCTGCAGGGCAAAAACTGCCTGTTCACCGGCCCGATCCAACTGCTCCTCGATGCCGGCATCGACAAGGAGATGATCCACACCCTGCCGGAACCGACGGCCCTGGAAGAAAGCAGCAGCATCATCGGCAACGCCAGGAAACATAAATGCGGCACGATCGTCATCGGCCGGAGGCGGGAAGGGATGGCGAAGGGCATTTTCGGCAGCATCTCGAGCCGGACCGTGATGCAGACCCAGAACATGGCACTGTGGATCATCGGCTGATGCCCATTGTACCGCCGCAGGCCTCTCCGCCTGATTCAGCCTCGTTATTTACGGCCGTCGGGACGGGCGACCGGAACGACCCAGGCCTTGGCCGCCCTGTCGTTGATCAGGTAGGTAGCGGCCAGAGCCCCCATCTCCTCTTTTGTTACTGCCTCGAAATCGCTGAGGATCGACAGCGGCCAGGCCAGCTGCTGCGGATGGGCGGTCGACTGGGTAAGAACCGATGACAGCCAGTAGGTGTTCGAGCGCACCGCATCCCTGAGCGAGGTCATCATCGGGGCCTTGGCCCGTGCCAATTCCTCTTCCGTCACTCCGCCGCGGCGCAGATCATCGGCGATGCGCAACACCTCATCGCCGACCTTCTTCTCCTGGCCGGGTTGCACGACCATCTGAACCATCAGCATGCCGTAATGCGGGTAGACGCGGCTGGCGGAACTGCCGACTTCGGGTGAATACGTCGCTCCGAGCTTCTCGCGGATCGCCTTGCGCAGCCGGTCATCGAGGACCGAGGCGAGCATGTGCAGCCGGCGGTTGCGGTGGATATCCCAGAAATCGTCAGTCGGCCAGGCGATCAGCAGGATCGACTTGTCGATCGATGAATCCACCTCGGCCGTCAACATCTTCCCGACCGGGAAATGAACTTGCTCGGCCACCGCTCCCCTGCCCTGCCGCGGCGGCAGACCGCCGAAATAGATCGACGCCAGGCGCACCACCTCGTCGCGCTCGAAGTCGCCGACGATCGACACCTCGAGCGGCCCTCCGGTCAACTCGGGCAGCAGCCATTGTCTGATATCTTCGAGACCGACCTTGTCGACGACGGCCCAGGGCGGCATGCCGAATTTTGGATTGTCACCGGCGAGAAAGGGCAGGACCTGGAACTGCATCGCCCCGTCGACGTCGCGTTCCATTCCCTGATAGGCCTGGCGCAGGTCGCGCTTGACGCGCTCAAAGATATCCGGCCGCAGCCCCGGATCAACCGTCATGGTGTGGAGCAGTTGGAACAGCAGTTCGGTTTCGCTCCTGATCGCCTTGCCGGACCAGATGAAACTCCCTTCGCCGACCTTGAACATCGCCCCGACGGTACGGCCGGCCAGCACCTCGTCCAGCTCGGTCCGTGACAGGGTGCCGCTGCCGGAGCCGTTGACGACGCCTGCGGTCAACAGGGCGAGTCCCGGCTTCGGCTCGCCGAGTTTACCGCTGCCGGTATGGATCTCGACCAGCACCTCGTTCTTCTTGAATTCGGTGGGCTTGAGGTTGACCGTCACCCCGTTGGCGAAGACCAGCCGTTCGGCCTCGATCTCCTTGAACGGGACCACCGCGTTGAGGACTCCCGCCGCCGGCTTCTCCAGGTAGGGGAAGGTAGTGCCGGCAGTACTGCCGGCCGCATCGACGGGTTGCTGCGCCGCCTGCCGGAAGACGTCGAGGATCTCCTGGGTGGCGGTCTTGTCGTCCAGTCTGGTGTCGCCGGTCAAGGCGATCAAGCGGCTGTCATTGGCCCAGGATGCCCGCAGGGCGGCATTGACGGCCTCGACATCCAGTGCCGCCAGCAGCGGACCATAGAGGTCCAGTTCCTGCTGCGGCGACATGAAGACTCTGTTTTCATTGAGATGCCGGATGATGTCATTGGCAATGTCCTTGGAGTCCTTGGTGGCGGCAGTCAACACCGCCTCTTCGAGCTTGGCCTTGATCTCCTTCTTCACCCGATCGATCTCCGCCTGGCTCACTCCATAGGTCAGGGCCTGGCGCAGGGTCTGCTCGAGCAGACGCAGGGCCTCCTTCCATTTACCCGGCCGTACCTCGGCTGAAAGGACGGCATAGCCGATCCGGTCAAACATCTCGCCCGAACCATAGAAGGCCCCGGAGAACGGCGTCTCCGAACGCTCCTGCAGCCGCTGCAGCCGGTGCCGGAGGATCAGCGATACCGCATGCCTCCGCAGTTCCGCTGCCTGAAGGGCACGGGAATCGTTTTTCTCTTCGGTATCCCACAGGGATTCGATCGAGACCTCGCTCTTGCCCAGCTCTTCCTCGAAATGATAGAAGCCCTCGATCCCCTTATGCTGCAGATCACCGAAATCAGGACATTCGGCGACGGCTTCGGCAGCGGCAAGACGACCGAAGATCCGGTGCACCAGCGGTTCGACCTCCGCCTTCCGGAAATCGCCGACCACCACCAGGATCATGTTTTCCGGCCGATACCACTGGTCGTAAAATCGCTTGAGCTGCGTTCGATCGGCCTTCTTCAACGTCTCCTCGACGCCGATCGGCATCCTCTGCGGCATCCTGGTCCCGCGCAGGGCAAATTCGCTGCCGGCGACATAGGTGCGGTATTCGGCCGAATCCCGGGCCCGTCGCTCCGACAGGATCACTCCCCGCTCCCGCTCGATTTCCTTCTCCAGCAGCAAGGCCCCGCGGGCATAGTCGGCAAGGACGGTGAACCCCTTCTCCACTTGCGACCGACCGGCGTCGGGGAGGATGACATGGTAGACCGTTTCGTCGAAGGACGTGCGGGCATTGATGTCGCCGCCGAAACTCATGCCGATCGACTGAAAGTACTCCACCAGTTCACCGGGCTTGAAATTGGTCGACCCATTGAACAGCATGTGCTCGAGGAAATGGGCATAGCCGCGCTGCTCATCCGTTTCGTGCAGCGATCCGGCCTGGATGTTGAGATAGGCCGCGACCCGGTTACGCGGTTCCCTGTTTTCCTTCAGCACATAGCGCAGACCGTTGGGCAGGATCCCTCGAACCAGGCTGGGATCGGGATGCAGATCGCTGCGCGAGGACGGCCAGTCCGTTGAGATGCAATCGCTCGCGGCAGCGCCGGACTCGGCAGAGCCGGTCAACGGCGACAAAGCCGTCGAGACTATGAAAGAAATAACGAAAACAATATGTTGCAAATATCCAGACTTGTTCATGGCAAGATCTCGGCGCTATGGTGATGGCAGTCATCGATCAACGATTGACCGGGACGATGGTCTGAAAAAGGTAGAGCATTTTGAGGATATTACAAGGCTGGTGTGAATGGGTGGCCGAAGGGATCGCTGCAACTGGACGACCGCTGCCGCAGGTTGACCGAAGATGGCCGGGGAAAAAGCCGTGCCGCCGGCGTTACCCGTTTGGCCGGCACGGCAATCCCGGTCAGCCTACTCCACCGTCACGCTCTTGGCCAGATTACGGGGCTGATCGACGTCGCAGCCGCGGCGGGTGGCGATCTCGTAAGCCAGCAGCTGGGCCGGAATGGTGTAGAGGATCGGGTTCATATCATCGTGGATCTTCGGCAGCCAGATCACATCGTCGGTAATTGTCCGCAGGTGGCTGTTTCCTTCGCTGCCGATGAGGATCAGCCGCCCCTGGCGGGCCTTGATCTCCTCGACGTTGGAGATCGTCTTCTGGTACACCTCATCCTGCGGCACCATCGCCACGATCGGCATATCCTTGTCGATCAGGGCGATCGGCCCGTGCTTGAGCTCCCCGGAAGCATACCCCTCGGCATGGATGTAGGAGATTTCCTTCAGTTTCAGGGCGCCTTCGAGGGCAATCGGGTACGAGAGACCGCGGCCGACAAAGAGAAAATCACGGCAATCGTAGAAGCCGTCGATCAAGGCGCTGACCTGCTGCTGGATCTTCGGCAGGTGATGATCGATGATGGCCGGAATCCCGATCAGGGCCTGGGCCAGTTCCTGCTGTTTCGCCTGGTCAATGGTCCCGCAGTGGCGGCCGAGAAAAATGGTGAGCAGAAACAGGGCCGCCAGCTGGGAGGTGAAGGCCTTGGTCGAGGCCACCCCGATCTCAGGCCCGGCGTGGGTGTAGACGGTCCCATCCGCCTCCCGGGTCATTGTCGAGCCGACGACATTGCAGATCGTGATCGCCTTCGATCCCATCTTCCTGGCGATCCGCAGACCGGCCAGCGTGTCGGCGGTCTCGCCGGACTGGGAGATGGTGATCGTCAGCACCCGCTCGTCGATGAGCAGGTGGCGATAGCGGAATTCCGAGGCGATATCGACCTCCACCGGGATCCTGGCATACCGCTCGATCCAGTACTTGGCGACCAGGGCGGCGTGCCAGGAGGTACCGCAGGCGACAAGGAAGATGCGGTCGATGTTACGGCACTCCTCCGCCGTCAGATTGATCTCGGCAAGGCTGATCTCCCCCGACTTCGGGTCGACCCGGCCGCTGACGGTGTTGGTGATCGCCTGCGGCTGTTCGAAGATCTCCTTGAGCATGAAATGCTTGAAGCCGGCCTTCTCGGCCATGGCCGCATTCCACAGGATCGTCTGGGGCTGGCGGGTGATCGGCTGCCCCGTGACGAGCGAGGATATCTCCCGGCCCTCCCTGGTGAGCACGGCCATCTCCATGTCCTCGAGGAACACGACCTGGTTGGTGAAGGGCAGCAGCGCCGGGATATCCGAGGCCAGAAATGACCCCTCCTCCGGATGGACGCCGAGGACCAGCGGACTCTGGTTGCGGGCGGCAACGATCAGCTCCGGCTGGTCGGCCCACAGCACCCCGAGGGCGAACGACCCCTCGACCCGCCGCAGGGCCTCGCGTACCGCCGTCGGCAGATCGTCCCGCAGGCAGTCCTCGATGAGGTGGGCAAGGACCTCGGTATCGGTTTCGGAGGAGAACGTATGGCCCTTGGCCTTCAGTTCTTCGCGCAGAGAATGGTAGTTTTCGATGATGCCGTTATGGACCACGACCAGCCGACCGGTACAATCGCTGTGCGGATGGGCGTTGGCGGTCGTTGGCGCCCCATGCGTCGCCCAGCGGGTGTGGCCGAGACCGATATGGGAGGGGGTGACGACCGCCTCGTCGATCAGCCTCTCGAGATTGGAGAGTTTTCCCTGACAGCGGTACTTGGTCAGCGCCCCGTTCTCGAGATAGACCACGCCGGCCGAATCATACCCCCGGTATTCAAGACGCCTGAGCCCTTCCAGCAGTACCGGCACCACACGACGGGGACCGGTATAACCTACGATGCCGCACATACAACTCTCCTCTCCAAAGGCTTGAAACGATGCATACAGGGGACGCTCGGTCAACAACCACAGACTGACAGATAATGGAGACAGAATACCACGCCATTTTCCGGCAACGCGAGTTTTTTCTTTTCTCCCCGGTCCTATTTAAGTAAAATCGGGAACCGTTGCTTTTCCCACGACCGACACCAATCCCTCTCTCCAGGTTGACACTCCCATGAATGAACGACAGCGACTGAAATCGATCCTGCTTGAAAAATCCTACCGTCAGGGTACCTTCACCCTGACCTCCGGCAAGACCTCCGACTTCTATATCGACGGCAAGCAGACCACCCTGTCGGCCGAGGGCGCCTATCTCTGCGGCAGGCTCCTGTTCGGCCTGATCAGGGAGGAGCAAACACCGATCGCCGCCGTCGGCGGGATGACCCTGGGCGCCGATCCCCTGGTTACCGCCGTGTCGATCGTCAGTTATCTGGAGCAGGCGCCGATTCCCGCCTTCATCGTCCGCAAGGAGGCGAAGGGGCATGGCACCGGCAACTATATCGAGGGGCTGAAGAACATGGCGGCAGGCTGCACCGTCGCGCTGATCGAGGACGTGGTCACCACCGGCGGCACCCTGCTCAAGGTCATCGACCGGGTCGAGGCCCAGGGTTTCAAGGTCGGTCTGGTCGCCACCGTGGTCGAACGCGAGGAAGGCGGCGTGGAAGAGCTGGCCAGGGCCGGCTACCGGCTGAAATCGATATTTACCCGAACGGAGCTGTTGGCGCCATGACAATGAAATGCAAGAAGTGTTCGGCCAAACTGGAGGTCCATCGGATGTGCCGCCGGGTCCGCATGCGCTGCACCGGCTGCCGGCAGGAATACCAGATCCATGAGGTGGCCGGCGAACTGGACCGGGAGACCGAGGAGATCCTGGAGAAGTATACCGCCATCATCTACGACTGACGACCACTCCCCTCGCCCCTGCATCTCAGACCGGGCCTCTGCAAAAGGCCCGGGTTCCATCCTGATTTTCGCTCACATCGGCTCAAGGGCCTTGCCCATCATCCGCTCCGCCCGCTCGAGAAACGGCCGCAGGGTCCCGGGATCGATGGCGCTGATCACCACCCCCTCCTTTTCCGCCTCGGCCCGCGCCTGCACCGGATACGGGGCCTTGTCGATCTTGTTGAACACCCGCAGGCAGGGGATTTCGTCCAGCTCGAGTTCGCCGAGCAGCCGGTCGACGACCGCCATCTGTTCCCGGTAGACGGGGTTCGACAGATCGATGACATGGACCAGCAGGTCGGCCTCCTGCAGTTCCTCGAGCGTCGCCTTGAAGGCCTGCAGCAGGGTGTCCGGCAGGTGGCGGATGAAACCGACCGTATCGGTGATGATGACCTCCATCTCGGTCGGAAACCGCAGCCGGCGGCTGGTGGGATCGAGGGTGGCGAACAGCTTGTCCTCGGCGATGATATCGCTGTGGGTCAGGGTGTTGAGCAGGGTCGACTTGCCGGCGTTGGTGTAGCCGACGAGCGAAATCACCGGCAGATCCTTCTTCCGCCGTTTGGAGCGGCGGCGATAGCGCTCGCTGGCGATCGCCTTCAATTCCCCGCCGAGCCGGGCCAGGCGGTCGCTGATGCGGCGGCGGTCGATCTCCAGTCGGGTCTCGCCCGGCCCCCTCGCGCCGATGCCGCCGGTCAGCCGCGACAGGGCGTCGTCGCGGGTCGACAGGCGCGGCAGCATGTACTTCAACTGGGCCATCTCCACCTGCAGCTTGCCTTCCCGGCTCATCGCCCGATGGGCGAAGATGTCGAGGATCAGCTGGGTCCGGTCGATGACCCGGAGATCGGTGAAATCGGTGATCGAGCGGATCTGCGAGGGGTTCAGTTCCTGGTTGAAGATCAGGAGATTGGCGTCGAGCTGGAGGGCCCGGATCATGATGTCAGCCAGTTTGCCTTTGCCGACGATCAGCCGCGGGTTGATCTGGCGCTGGCGCTGGAGCACGGTATCGAGGACCTCGATGTTGTCGGACCGGGCCAGCTCCACCAACTCGCCCAGCGACTCCTCGGCGACGATCTTCGCTTCGGTGCTGACGCTGACCAGAATGGCCCGGTCCTCCCGCCGCTCGACCCGGCGGCGCGCCCGTTGCAGCCGGGTGAATTCACCCTCGAGGGCGTTGATCAGCTCCTCGAACGACTCGTTCTGATTGGCCGGATGCACCGGCGGCAGGAAGGTCCAGCCCCGGCCGGCGGTATCCTCCGGCAGCAGGTGCACCGAATACAGCCGCTCCGGCAGCCCGTCGGCGGTGATCTTGAGCACCGACAGCAGGTCGAGGCGGAGAAACAGCAGATCCATCAGGTCCTCGTCGCTGATATCCTCGCCGCCCGGATGGGTATGGACCAGGCGCAGCCCCCGCAGACGCCCGCCGGCGGTGCGGATCGCGTTGAGCTGAGGGATCATCAGGCCGCTGAAGGTGCCGACGATCACCATCTCGATCTGGCCCGAGCGATGAATGAGCAGGCCGATCTGGCGATTGATCTCGAACGACAGTTCAGACAGGGTCCTGGCGATCTCCGGGGAGACGATCAGGTCGCGGTGGATTTTTTTCCCCGCCAGCCGTTCGAGCAGCCGGATCTGGTTCTTCTTCAACCCGTCGAGATTTCCGGTGAGATTGGCTATGGCGTTACCTCCTGTTGCTTCGCTGATGGTCCGGGCAACTCGTCCGCTTCGGCACCCTGGCGCCGGCAGACCGTGTCGACCGTGTAGTTGTTCCACACCTTGGCATCGGCTTCGGCATGGCAGCCGACACAGATCCCGACCCGCAGGATGCGCCGCAGCTCCTCGCCGTTGAAGGGCCGCAGGTCCGGTCGCGATCCCCGCTGCAGCGGCGTGCCGTCGATCCGGACAAAGGCGTCGAACGGCACGGTGCGGCCGGCGGCGGTGTCCACCCCCTGATCGATGCCGGTAAAGACGAGCCTGCCATCCTCGACCGAGACCGTCCCCTCGCCAAGGCCGACGGTCTTCGGCGAGGCATGGCAGTCGGCGCAGCTGCGGCCCCTGGCCTGGGTGGTGTGGGGATTGATGGCGGCCATCGTGAAGCGGTTGAAGGCCGCATCGATCCCGCCTTCCTTGCCGACCACGGTGACGATGTCCTGACAACCGGGGGTGACGATCACCACCTCGTCCTTCCACACGGCCAGCATCGGCCGTTCATAACGGATATAGGACCGTCCCTCTTCCCACAGCCCCTCGGTCTCCTCCAGGGTCAGCTTGTCGAGATGCCGGCCCCTCGCATCCCGTTTGGCATGGCAGCCGTAGCACTGCGGCACCCAGGTCGAGTGGCAGGCCTCACAGCCGACCCGCCTGTGGCCGCCGTAGTTGCAGACTCCCTCGCGCAGCGGCTTGAGCGGCCGCAGCCGGCCATCGATCTTGCCCTTGAGCCGCCATCCCTCCCCGGTCTTTTCGACATTGTTCAGCGGCTCGCCTTTCCTGGTCGGCGCCGGTTCGTCGCGATGGCATATCTCGCACGATATCTCCAACTGTTCCTCGTAATGGGCGTAGCTGGTGCCGTCGCCCATGATCTCGTTGCGGGTGTGGCAATCGATGCACTCCATGCCCCGGGCATGATGGATGTCGTCGGCGATTTGGAGATAGAATCGCGCTCCCGGCAGCTGCTTCTTCGTCATCCTCCCCTGCTCGTACGGGGTGCCGTAACCCTCCGATTCGAACAGGCCGATATAGGACAGGCCGATGCGCCCTGACCGGTTATGGCAGCGGATGCAGGTGTCGCTGGGGATCGCCTTCTTGACCAGGGGATGAATCTTCTTCCGGTCGGCGGCGGGAGGGGGCGCCATCTCGTCGCCGGAATAGCGGATGTCGCGGACCGGGACCTCGGGCGGATTCTGGAAATGGCAGGCGGAACAGCCACCGCCCTTCTCGTTGAAGAAGGCCGCCTCGCCGGGCAGGTCGTTCTTCTGTTTCCACAGGTGGCAGGTGGCGCACAGTTTGCGAAAATAATCGAGGGCCAGCGAGGTCTGGCCGGACTGCAGCAGCTGCTCGACGGTCAGCTCGGTATTCTGGCTCGACGTTTCCCCCCAGTAATAGAGCAGGGTGCCGAGGATGCCGCGATTGGTGGCCATCAGCGAGTTCTTGACCTTGTGGGCGTCCTTGGGATGGCAGCCCTCGACCGCGCAGGTCTGCTCGACGACCCGGAGGTCGCCGGGGTTGAGGACCATGCCCTTATGGGCGGCCTTTTCGGTCACCGCCAGCGGATCGCCGCGATGGCAGGGGGTGCAGCCGATGACCGCCGGATCGTGGGCGGGATCAAGCTTGACGTCCTTGTGGCAGGACAGACACATATCGATCGTGCCGGCAGTGGTCGTTGTCAGCTGCGGCGGGCGTTTGAGCCGGGTCTCGCGCACGATCAGCCAGGCACAGGCGATAACCACCAGGACCAGGCTCACCGCCGGCACCACGATCCGGCGTCTGCTTCTCCTGCCCTCTTCCATCGCCTGCTGCCTACTCGCGGTAGTTCTGGACGTTGGGATAGCGCCGCCCGTAGCCGAAGGCCTTGCTCGTCACCTTCAGCCCCATCGGCGCCTGTTTGCGCTTGTATTCGTTGATCCGGATCCGGCGGAGGATGTCGCGCACCATGGCCTCGTCGAAGCCCCGGGCGACGATATCGGTCAGGGCAAACCCTTTCTCCAGGTGCATCTCCAGGACCTGATCGAGCATCTCGTACGGCGGCAGATCATCCTGGTCGCGCTGGTCGGGTCTCAGCTCCGCCGTCGGCGCCCGGACGATCGTCCGGGCGGGGATGATCTCCCGCTCCCGGTTGACATACCCGGCCAACCGGTACACCAGCTGCTTCGGGACGTCGGAGATCACCGCCAGGCCGCCGCTCATGTCGCCGTAGAGGGTGCAGTAACCGACCGCCATCTCGCTCTTGTTGCCGGTGGTCAGCAGCAGATGGCCGAACTTGTTGGACAGGGCCATCAGCAGATTGCCGCGGATCCTGGCCTGCAGGTTCTGCTCGGTCAGGTCCTCGGGGCGATCGCCAAACAGCGGCGTCAGGGTCTGGCGGAAGGTATCGAACAGGCCCTTGATCGGGATCACCTCGAAGCGGCAACCGAGCCGCTGCGCCAGCAGCCGGGCATCGGCCAGGGACTCGGCGGCGCTGTAGACCGACGGCATCGCCACCCCGAGGACCTGGTCCGGGCCGAGGGCGGCGACGGCGATCGCGGCGGTCAGGGCCGAATCGATGCCGCCGGACAGGCCGAGGACGACGGACGAAAAACCGCACTTGCGGACATAGTCCCTGACCCCCATCACCAGGCCGTCATGGATCGAGGCCAATTCCTCGACCTCGGCCGGGGCATGCATCTCGCCCCGCCAGTCGGCACTGTCGACAACCACCAGGTCCTCGCTGCAGCCGGCGGCCTGGCAGACGGTTTGGCCATCGCGATCCAGCACATGGCTGCGGCCGTCGAACAGCAGCGAATCCTGGCCGCCGACCTGATTGGCATAGAGGAAGGGGACCTGCCAGGTACGGCAGATCTCGGCGAAGATGGCCTTTCGCGTCAGTTCCTTGTTGCGCTGGAACGGCGAGGCCGAAATGTTGATGACCGCATCGATTTTTTCCCCGCCGGCGCCGGCGGCGGCAAACAGTTCGTCGACCGGCTGGGTCCGGTATTCGCCGATCTGGTGCTGCCAGACATCCTCGCAGACCGTGACGGCGAAGCACAGGTCGTCGACCCGGTACAACTCAGGAATGAGGCCGGGTTCGAAATAGCGGGTCTCGTCGAAGACGTCGTAGGCCGGCAGCAGCCGTTTGTCGGCGCGAAAGACGATCCGGCCGTCCCGCACCGCCACGGCGGAGTTGTACAATCGCTTCCCCTTGCCCCCCTCCCGCCGGACGATGCAGCCGAACAGGACGTCGATATCGGGAAGTTCGGCCAGCAGCCGCGCCAGGGCCCGGTCATGGTCGGCGAGGAAGGAGTCGCGTTCGAGAAGATCCTGCGGCGGGTATCCGGGCAGGGCCAGTTCCGGAAAGATCGCCAGGCGGCACCCCCTGGCGCGGGCCTCGTTGGCGCGTTCCACGATTTTCCGGCCGTTGGCCTGAAAATCTCCTATCACCGGGTTGATCTGTATCAGGGCTATCTTCACCTTGCGCTCTTCTCCTGGCCTGTGCTCGACGTATTCGACATGAACCGCTCCGCCGTTGCCTGCCTGCGGCATCGAGGCGAAGGGTTCCCCGTTCAACCTTTACCGTTTTTTTCCGGCTTTTTCCGCTGGTATTTGAGCACGGCCCGGGAATGCTCTTCGAGGGTGCGGGAAAATTGATGGGTTCCGTCGTTGCGGCCGACGAAATAGAGATAGTCGGTGGCGGCCGGATGCAACGCCGCCTCGAGGGCCGACCGCCCCGGGTTGCTGATCGGTCCGGCCGGCAGGCCGGCCAGCGTGTAGGTGTTGTAGCGGGAAGGCGTCTGCAGGTGTTTCCTGGTGATATTGCCGGTGTAATCATCGATCCCGTAGATCACCGTGGGATCGGACTGGAGCCGCATCCCCCTCTTCAGACGATTGGCGAAGACCCCGGCAATCACCGCCCGCTCTTCGCCCCGCCCGGTCTCCTTCTCCACGATCGAGGCGAGGATCACGACGTCATGCCGGCTGGCATTGCCGGCCGGCGAGGGAGAAAGCTGAGTCCAGACCTCCCGGAACCGTCTGGTCATCATGGTGATCAGTTCCTCCGCCCCTTGAACATCGCGGGTGAGATAATAGGTATCGGGAAAGAGATAGCCCTCCAGGCTGTCGAGTTCGCCAAAGCCGATTGCGGCCAGGAAGGCCTTGTCATGGGTCAGTTGCCTGAACTGCTCGGCGTCGCACCACCCTCCCTGGGCGAAGATCCGGCCGATCTCGTCGAGCCGCAGGCCCTCGGGGATGGTCACCGCATGCTGGATCGGCCGGGCCGCGACCAGCTGCCTGAGGAACTGCAGCGGAGTCATCCCGGTCGCCAGCTCGAACTCGCCGGCCCGGATCCGGCCGGAGTAGCCGAGGAGCCGGGCGAGAACGGCAAAGCGGATATCCTCCTCCACCAGTCCAGCCCCGGCCAGCACCTTCGACATCTCCCTGAGCGGCGTGCCCCGGGCGATGGTCACGACCGCCGACGCCTCCGAGGCAGGAGGCCCGGGGGACAAGGCATAGACGGCGAACCAGCCGGACACCAGCAGACAGCAGCCGCAAAGGAAAAGGGCAGCCGTTCGGACTGCCCTTGATGTCGATGATGGAGATGAAGCCGACGGGTTCGGTGTTGATTCAACCACTGCGAAAACTACCCTTTATTATTCCTTGCGGCTGCCGACCTTTGCCGTTTTCCCCAGGGCGATGCGGACCACCTCATCCATGTCCTTGACCGGATAGAAATGCATCTTGTCCCTGATATCCTGAGGGATTTCGACCAGGTCCTTCTTGTTCAGCTCGGGGATGATGACCTTGTCGAAATCGGCCCGCAGCGCCGCCAGGGCCTTTTCCTTGAGGCCGCCGATCGGCAGGACGCGGCCGCGCAGGGTCACCTCGCCGGTCATCGCCAGGCGCTTGATCACCTTCTTGCCGGTGATCGCCGAATAGAGGGCGGTGGCCATCGAGATGCCGGCCGACGGTCCGTCCTTGGGGATGGCCCCGGCCGGCACATGGATATGGATATCGTTCTTTTCAAAATATCCCGCGTCGACGCCCAGTTCTTCCGACCGGCTGCGGCAGTAGGTCAGCGCCGCCTGCGCCGACTCCTTCATCACGTCGCCGAGTTGGCCGGTGAGCGTCAGTTTGCCCTTGCCCGGCATCAGGTTGACCTCGATCTGCAGCAGTTCGCCGCCGACCTCGGTCCAGGCCAGGCCGGTGACCAGTCCGGGCTGATCGAGCTGCTCGCGTTCGGCCTCGGGCAGGCTCTTGGGCGGACCGAGGTAACGGTCGAGGGTCGTCGCATTGATCGTGTACGGGCCCTTCCCTCCCTCGGCGATCTTGAGGGCGATCTTGCGGCAGACCTTGCCGATCTCCCGCTCGAGGTTCCGCAGCCCCGCCTCGTGGGTGTAATGGCTGATGATGTACTCGATGGTCTCATCGGTCATCTTCATATGGACGGGCTTGATCCCGTTTTCCTTGATCTGCCGCGGCAGCAGGTACTTCCGGGCGATGACGATCTTCTCCTCCAGGGTGTAGCCGGAGAGCCGGATCACCTCCATCCGGTCCTTCAGCGGCCCGGGGATGGTGTCGGTCATGTTGGCGGTGGTGATGAACATCACCTTCGACAGATCGAGCGGCAGGTTGAGGTAATGATCGGAGAACTCGAAATTCTGCTCCGGATCGAGCACCTCGAGCAGGGCCGAGGAGGGATCGCCGCGGTAATCGGAGCCGATCTTGTCGATCTCGTCCATCATGAACACCGGGTTGTTCGACGCCACCGTCTTCAGGCCCTGGACGATCCGGCCGGGCATCGCCCCGATATAGGTGCGGCGATGGCCGCGGATCTCGGCCTCGTCCCGCATGCCGCCGAGCGAGATGCGGTGAAACTTGCGGCCCATGGCCCGGGCGATCGACTGCCCCAGCGAGGTCTTGCCGACACCGGGGGGGCCGACGAAACAGAGGATCGGGCCCTTGGTCGAGGCGTTGAGCTTACGTACCGCCAGATACTCGAGGATCCGCTCCTTGACCTTGTCGAGGCCGTAGTGGTCGTTGTCGAGGACCTCCTTCGCCTCCTTGAGGTCGAGCCGGTCGGTCGTCCCCTTCAGCCACGGGACGTCAAGGATCCAATCGATATAGGTTCTGATGATGGTGGCCTCGGATGAATCGGGGTGCATCATCTCCATCCGGCTGAGCTGCTTCTTGGCCTCCTTGCGGATATCTTTCGGCATCTTGGTCCGCCGCAGCTTGCGTTCGAGGTCCTCGATCTCCTGGATCCTGTCGTCGGTGTCGCCCAGTTCCTTCTGCAGGGCATGAAGCTGTTCACGGAGGAAATACTCGCGCTGCGACTTGCTCATCTCCTCCTTGGCGTCGTTCTGGATCTTGGCCTGGACGGTCGAGACCTCGAGTTCCTTCGACAGCAGGTCGTTGACCAGCCTCAGCCGCTTGACCGGGTCGGTCTCCTCGAGGATCGCCTGGGATTCGACGATCTTCAGCCGCAGGTTCGACCCGACGAGGTCGGCCAGGCGGCCGGGTTCCTCGATGTTGTTGATGATCATCATCAGATCGGCGGAGAGGATGCCGCGCAGCGACATGATTTTCTCGGTCTGCTCGCGCACGGTCCGCATCATCGCCTCGATCTCGACGGTGATCTCCTTGACCTCGGTCTCTTCGATCACCTCGACCGTCACCTGGTAGGATGGTTCGGTGCGCACATAATCCTTGATCCTGGCCTTGGACATTGCCTGGACCAGAACCTTCAGCCGGCCGTCCGGCAGTTTCAGCGTCCGCATCACCATGCAGACCATCCCGACGGAATAGAGGTCCTCCTGCTTCGGGTTGTCCTTGGTCGCGTCCTTCTGGGTCACCAGCATCAGCAGCTTATTCGATCCGAGGGCCTCGTTGACTGCCTCGACCGATCCCGGACGGCCGACAAACAACGGGATGATCATGTAATTGAAGATCACCACGTCGCGCACCGCCATCATCGGCAGCACCTCGGGGATCTCCATCTCCTCGTTGTTGGAGAAATCGTCCATTCCAATGCTCAGCGCATCATTAAATTCCACACATACCTCCGACCGGACTGTGGGGCCGCATACCCCCTGCCCCTCTGTTGCAGGGAAGGCCCGCGTACCGCCTTCCCTGATGATTCACGCTCACATTGTACACTATAAACATCATTAATCCAGAAACCTGTGAAAGACTAAACACGACTTTGCCGAAGTCAAGATATTGCCTGCTGTATGTCCCGAAAGTGCACCGGATTTTTCATTGTGCGGCGGTCCCGACCAGCCGGCCGTCACGAACATCGGCGACGCCGGCCGGTTCATTCCGGTTTCACGTCGACGAGCTGATTTCCGTTGAACTGTTTGAATTTTTCCACCATAGTGACAGTATCTTCCGGGCCTTCTCTGCCCCCATGCCATGCCAACCGATGGAGATGCGATGCTCACCGCCGCCACTTTTTTCGACCTGTCGTCCTTCGGCCACCCGCAGCTGTTCGCCGATGGCGCCTATGTCTGGACCGCGCTCAACCACCTCAAGGGGTACATGAACGACTTCGCCTATACCCTGCCCGACAGTCCGCTCCTGCCCCAGGGCGCACCGCTCACCGCGACGGTGGTGCTGCATGGCGGCCGGGTCCTTGCCGCCGACGGGCTGCAGATCCATTACGGCGATACCACCAGGGGCGGTCTGATCGTCAGGGACAGCGGGGAAATTCTCGTCGGTGCGACGGTGATCATGGGCGGGGCGGTCCTGCTCGGGAAGGAAATCGACTTCGGGACGGGAGTTCTGGTGGAGAGCGGGGCGATGATCAGGTCCCCGGCGATCATCGGCGAGATGAGCGAGGTCCGGCAGGGCGCCTATCTCCGGGGGTATTGTCTCGCCGGCCGGCGCTGCATTCTCGGCCATGCGACCGAGGTCAAGCACAGCATCTTCCTCGACGACGCCAAGGCCGGCCATTTCGCCTACCTCGGCGATTCGATCCTCGGGAACGGCACCAACCTCGGCGCCGGCACCAAGTTCGCCAACCTCCGTTTCCTGCCCGGCAACGTCACCCTCCGGATCGATGGCGAGCGGATCGACACCGGGCGGCGCAAGCTCGGGGCCATCCTCGGCGACCACACCCAGACCGGCTGCAACTCGGTCACCAACCCCGGCACGATCCTCGGCAGGAACTGCGTCCTCATGCCGAACACCACCGCCCCCTCCGGCTACCATAGCGAAGGAACGCTGATTTTTCCCAGCGCCCATAGAAAATCAGGGCGCTAGGACCCGGCCGGGAGTACCGGATCAGTCTTCGAAGCGGTCGATCTTGAAGATCCTGTCGCCCGCCTGCAGCATCTTGCCGATCTTGGCCGAGACGGCATTGACCACCCCGGCGACCTCGCTGAGGATCGGTGTCTGCATCTTCATCGCCTCGATCACCGCCAGCTGATCGCCGACGCCGATCTCGTCGCCGATCTCGACACTGACGGCGCAGATGGTGCCGGCAAAGGGAGCGCGAATATCCCCTTCGGCCGCCAGGGCGGCAATCTCCTCCTTGGACAGCTTGACCTCGGCCCGGACCCCGGGCTGCAGTTCCGGTTCAAAGAGATAGAGCCGCTGGTCGTGGTCGACGTTGAGGTAGACGTTGGTCTCGCCCAGTTCGGTCTTCTGGGTCGGACCGATCTCGACCACATGCTCTTTGCCGAAATGGTCCTTGAAGGTCAATTTGTCGCCGAGGGCGAAGCCGCCTTCGCGGAAAAAGATCGCCGGCGGCAGGACGTAGGCCTTGCCGTAGGTCTCCTCGAACTTGAAGAAATCGACCGCATCGTTGGGATGCTGGAGATAGAGGACCAGCTGCTGTTCGGTCGGCTCCATCCCCAGTTTTTCGGTCAGAACCGCCCGCTCCCGGTCGAGATCGACATCCTCGATGCCGGGCATCCCCTCCTCCGCCTCGACGATTTTTTTCCAATCGGGCCCGAAGGCCTTCTTATAGATCCAGTCGGCCGGCCTGTGGAACGGAAAGGGGCCGTACTTGCCGAGCAGGAGGTTCTTCAGGTCGCCGGAGGGGTTGGCGTAGCGCTCCCCGTCGAGGACATTGGACACCGCCGTCGTCCACAGGATCTGCGAGCCGGGGGTGACGCTCCAGTAGTTGCCGAGGTCCTTCTGCACCCGCGGCAGTTCCTTGTGCAGGATGTCGGGCATCCGGTCGAGAAAGCCGCCCTTGTCCGCCTGCTCGAGGCTCGATCCCATCGCCCCGCCGGGCAGCTTGTGAATCTGCACGGTCGGCTGGAAGCCCTTGATCTGGGCCTCGAACTGGGCGTAGTAGCGCCGTTGGTCACGGATGGTGTCGGAGGTCTCGATCACCGCCTCCTCGCTCATGCCGACGGCGGTATAGCCATACCCCTTCAGGGTCTGGATGACGGTGAGCACCGGCGGCGGACCGTAGAACCCGGTCAGGGCGTGGTCGGAGGCATCGACGATCCTGGCGCCGCTCAGCACCGCCTCGACGATCCGGCCGATCTCGTTGCCGTCGGTGTTGTGGCCGTGATAGTGGATCACCAGGTCGGGGTAGGCCTGCTTCAGGGCATCGACCAGTTCGCCGATCCGCTGCGGCGTCCCCAGGCCGCCATGGTTCTTGATGCAGAGGATGATGTCGGTGCCGGTGACGGCCAGGATCTCGCCGACCTTGCCGACATAGTAGGCGTTGGTGTGCTCGGGCCCGGTGGAGAAGCAGATGCTGGGTTCGTTGATCTTGCCGGCCAGCGCCACCTCTTCGAATACCGCCTCCATGTTGGGGACGTGGTTGAGGAAATCGAAGGTCCGCCAGACGTCGACATACTTGGCGAATTCCCGCACGGTCAGGCGGATGACGTTCTGCGGGTACGGGCGGTAGCCGAAGAGATTGGTGCCGCGGCACAGGGTCTGGAACATCGTCTTCGGCATCGCCTTGCGCAGCAGTTCGAGCTTGAGAAAGGGGTCGACCTGCTTGCGCAGCATGTCGACATGGACCGAGGCGCCGCCGGTGATCTCGAGCGAGAAATAACCGGCCGCCTCCCGTCCCTTGGCCGCCATCAGGTCGGTGTGGAGCAGGATGCGGTTCTTGAAGTCGGCCTGGGAGAGGTCACGGGCCGTGTTGGTGATATAGTAGCCGTCGGCCTGGCGCAGGGTGGCGATGACGGCGGCAGCATCGGTATTCTGAACGATTCTGGTCATATTGGTATCCGTGGAATGCTTTGCGGGAAAGCGATGATTCAGGAAAACCGCCGCCTCATTTGGCGTAACGGTTCTCGCCCCGGTAATGGATCTCGGCGATCAGCCGCGCCAGCTTGTTGATCTCGGAATTGTCTTCCTTGTACTGGAACAGCTGCTCGTGGGTCTCCAGGTACGAGGTATCGAAGACGCCCTTCTGGAAATCGGGATCGTTGACCAGATTGAGGTAGAACGGGATCGTCGTCTTCGGCCCGGTGATGACGTAGTTGGTGAGACAGCGGCGCAGGCGATCGACCGTTTCCTCCCACGACCAGCCGAAGACGGTGAGCTTGACCAGCAGCGAGTCGTAGACCTCGGGGATGGTGAAACCCTGGTAGCAGAAACCGTCGAGGCGCACCCCGTAGCCGCCGGGCGAGCGGTAGACGCTGATGGTCTTGCCGCCCTCGGGCATGAAGTTGTTCTGCGGGTCCTCGGCATTGATCCGCATCTCGATGGCGTGGCCGCGGGTCCTGATATCCTCCTGCCGGATATGGAGATTGTAGCCCATCGCCAGTTTGATCTGGCTGCGGACGATATCGATGCCGGTGACCATCTCGGTGACCGTATGTTCGACCTGGAGGCGGGTGTTGATCTCCATGAAATAGTAGGTGTTGTCGCTGTCGAGCAGGAATTCGACGGTTCCGGCGTTGAAATAGCCCGAGGCCTTGGCGGCCGTGACCGCCGTCCGGCAGATCTCTTCCCGCAGTTCCTCGCTGATCTGGAAGGCCGGGGCGATCTCCACCAGTTTCTGGTTGCGCCGCTGGATCGAGCAGTCGCGGGTGCCGAGGTGGAGGGTAGTGCCGGAGCGGTCGGCCAGGATCTGGACCTCGACATGGCGCGGATTGAGCACCACCTTCTCGATGTACACCGAATCGTCGTTGAAGGCCGCCTTGGCCTCGGCCCGGGCGATCGGATACTGCTCCCGCAGCTCGTTCTCGTTCTCGATCCGGCGGATGCCGCGACCGCCGCCGCCCGAGGTCGCCTTGAGCATGATCGGAAAGCCGTAGCGGGCGACAAAGTCCATCGCCACCTGGAGCCCTTTGGCGCCGGCCGGCAGATTCTCGGTGCCCGGGACCATGGCGATGCCGGCCTCGGCCATGATCCGGCGGGCCATGACCTTGCTGCCGAGATTCTCGATGACATCGGAGGGAGGGCCGATGAAGACCAGCCCGGCATTCTCGCAGGCCCTGGCAAGATCGGGGTTCTCGGCCAGAAAGCCGTAGCCGGGATGGATGGCGCTGACATTCGACCGCAGGGCGGTGCCGATGATCTTTTCGACATCGAGATAATCCTTGCGCGGCCCGTCACCGATCCAGATCGCCTCGTCGGCTAACCGCAGATGCCGGGAATTCCTGTCCGGTGTCTCATAGATGGCAATGGCCTCGTAATCAAGTTCCTGGATGGCCCGGATAAGCCGGATGGCGATTTCGCCCCTGTTGGCGACTAGGATTCGTTTTTTCAAGGTTGCGACTCTTTCTGTTCGAGGGAGGAGAAACGGCATCCCGTGGGAGTACCGCAGAATGACTCACCGCAAGGCCTTCCGCATATCGAGGCCTGAACGACACAACACGCAAGGATAAACATAATTAATGGACAAGGCAAGCAATACTGATCCATAAACCACCCGAACCGGAGATCAAATCACCAGTTCACCGGCATGGGCAAAGAGGGCCGGACTGCCGCCGGTGTGCCAGAACAGCACGGTATCCCGGGGCCCGATCTCGCCGTTGCGGATCAGGTCGATCAGCCCGCCCATCGCCCGTCCGGTGTACACCGGGTCGAGCAGGATGCCCTCGAGGCGGGCGGTGAGGGAGATCGCCTCGCGCTCGCGGTCGCCGATCACCCCATAGCCGGCGCCGACATAGTCATCGCGGAGGATCAGATCGGCGCCAGCGAAGGTGTGGTCCAGTCCCAGCAGCGTTGCGGTGGCCCCGGCCAGGTCGAGGATATGCTCGCCCAGCGTCATCTCCCCGCTCTCCTCCTTGTCGATATTGATGCCGACCAGCCGCGTCCCGAGGCCGCCCAGGACCTTGCCGACCATCAGCCCGGCGTGGGTCCCGCCCGAGCTCGAGGCGAAAACGATATGGGAGACGCGATCGGCCTCCGGACCCAGTTGGAGCGTCAGTTCCCGCATTGCTTCGACGAACCCCGCCGCCCCGATCGCGTTGGAGCCGCCATAGGGGATAATGTAGGGCTTTCGGCCGCTGGCCCGCAGCCGGTCGCAGATCGCCGGGATATCCTCCCCCTTGCGGCGGGCGCCGGACCAATGGATCGTCGCCCCCAGCAACCGGTCCAGCAGCAGGTTGCCGTTCAGTGCGGCCGGTTCCTCGCCGCCAAGGGCCAGGTGGCAGCCGAGACCGCAGACGGCCGCCGCCGCGGCGGTCTGGCGGCAGTGGTTGGACTGGGCGGCGCCGCCGGTGACGACGACATCGGCACCTTGCGCAAGCGCGTCGCCGAGCAGGAATTCGAGCTTTCTGGTCTTGTTGCCGCCCAGGGCCAGCCCGGTCTGGTCATCGCGCTTTATCAGGATCGCCGGGCCGCCGAGATACTTCGACAGCGCCGGCAACGGCACCACCGGGGTCGGCAGAAAACCCAGGCTATTTCTCGCCATCCGGTCCAGCATCGTCGTATCCGCCATCGTTGCCTCCGTTTTTCTCTCCAGCTATTTTTTACTGATGAGCCTCTTGCATAAAGAACAGATGCAGAATCTGTCATTTCGACCGGAGGGAGAAATCTCCTCGTCTTGAAAACCAAGATTTCTCGCTATCGCTCGAAATGACAACATAATTTATTTCGTGCATTCGAAATGCAAGTGAGACGTACTGTGTGATTTTGTCGTTTTGCAAAAGGCTCTGATATTTTGTTTATTTTCTAATGGCAATCGGTTCCTGGTCCTCACTGACCGGCACCTTCCTCCAGAGAGTACTTCCCGTCGGTGATTAAAATTGCCAGGATGTGCAATGAGCTTGAGGATCTCGGTCCGAAAAATTGGAAGGCAACCATGGTCGCCGCTTTTTTCTCCGAAGGGCAGGTTGCAGCGGACATGGTCGATAGTCTCGGCTCTTGCAATGATCTGAAAAACGATGGGATTGTTCTCTCCTCACTCCCCGTTCCGGCGCCGAATAGATCGGGGGAACAATTCGCTGCCAGGAAAATCAAGGACGTAAGTCCGACAAACCCTCCTGCCCGTTCCGATACTGACTTTTCAGACAGCGAAGAAGGGCCGATCAGCCCAGGCTTCGCTGCGTATGAACAATCACGGCTCTTTGCGTTGGATGGCGGTAATTCGAGCCAGGTGTTTTTTATCGTAGGAGAATATCTCCTCGACATGATGACGTTCCATGACCGCCGCAATATAGCCGTCGATGAAATCGATATTGCGTTGCATATACATCTCGATCGCCTTCTCTACAAGGGCGCCGTTAATGACTTCGAGCCCCGGTGTGGCTAGGATGGCCTTGACCATCGGCCCGATGGCACGGTTTTCCAGTTTGTAGAAGGATTCGAGCACCCAGACCACCTCGGCGAGGACCATTTCGGTGGTCATCAGCCGTTCCTTGCCTTTGGCGGCCTGATCCAGAAGCCTTTCCACCCTGTCGGCCTTGGCAGGTTCATCGTTGGTCAGATAACGGATGAAGATATCGGCGTCGAGGAAACTTGTTTTCATGACATTTCCTCGATGGTCCGGCGGCTCACCTCTTCTTTGGCAGTCTGCCGCTCTTCGTCCATGTTTCCGGGACCGGCCACTGCACCGCGAAAATCACGGAGAGTCTTGACGGGAACGAGGATAATCCTGTCTCCTTCAGTGATAAAATCGATCTTGTCGTTGGTCTTAATTCCATATTTTTTCCTGATCGACACCGGAATCGTAACTTGACCCTTGGTAGTTACCGTCGAAATCATTTCTTACCTCATTCTATTTTGATTACTTTTATAATATTGTAAGAAATTCTTGGATGTCAAGCACCATGAACTACCACCCACTCCTCCCTTCCCCCTATTCAACCATACCATGAACGCCAAGCGCCAGCCCGGTCTGGCCATATTGTCACCTCAGGATCGCCGGTCCTTCGAGATGTTTCACCTGGGCCGGCAACGACTCCACCGGGGTCGGCAGAAAGCCAAGACGTTTTTTCACCATCCTGCCCAACATCGTGGTATCCGCCATCGTTGCCTCCATTCTTGTCTCCATACTTTTGTCCAGTTCGTAATCCGAAAATTTCCCCGCTGCCGGCTACCCCTGATCCCAACATATCGGGCCATTTTTCAGACAGAAATGGACATTGGCTATGACCACCCTTGTAAATTGACAAAAAGGAAAGTCTCGAGGCCTCCCTCCTTATCATTTCGAGCGAATCGAGAAATCTCGTGTTTCAGAAGATGCCCCTCTCGTTGCAACTGATGTTCGATTGATGAGCCCCCTCCCTCGCCAATCATCATATTCGCGATCCATTCCGCGATATTGTCTCTGGCGATTTCAAGGTTCCCTCATGTCGGCCCCAGTGCCATCAAGGATCAATCTCGGTTGGCGGGCTCGCCATCTGAGATTGATCTGATCACAGAGAATCTAGAATATCGGAGACATAGCCGACACTGTCGCGTGCCTTTTTCTTTTCGTTGTCGACTATCGGCCGCATGTGATTTCGTAAATTTTCTCTCTTCTCCCATGATCTCATCATCATGGCGGTCAGATTTTCCATGGACAGGTCGTCGAAAGTAATCGTCCAGTCTCCCATGCCGATGGTTCTTAAAAATCCTGCACTTTTGGGGTAGGCGTTGATATTGATCATCGGCGTTGTCACGGCGGCACAGAAAATCAGGGTATGGGTTCGAAGTCCGGCGTGAATTTCCAATTCGCTCAGCAACCCCGTGAGTTCCTGGTAGGTATAATCGCAATTGCCGACAATCCTGATACGATCTCGATGACGGCTGTATTGAACGCATTCCTTGGTGATCTTCATGTCCATGATCTGGCTCACGGTGAACAGAATATCGACACCAAGTTTTTCAATCAGACTGTCGGCGGTATCAGCGATAATCCGGCAGAATTTCTCCCGGTTCATGCTGCCTTTCTCATTGAAATCATCAATATAGGAATTGACATTGAGACCGATGGTGCCCTTCGGGTTGGTGAACAAGCCTTCCTTGCGGATGATTTCATCCATCCGGGCGGGGGAAGGAACCTGGGTATTGAGGGCGCAATCAGCGTGAATCTTGATTTCAGGATGGCGCAAATTCAACCGTTCGATGAGATGCTTGGTGCTTTCATCCCTGGTGATCACCAGTGGAGAGGCATCCAGTACTCTCTGGAGCGCCCGGCTGCCGACCTGACGGTCGATCGGTCCGATACTGGCATTATAGAGAATAATCGGTATGTTTTTCTTGCGGCAGAAGGGGGCGAAAAGGGATATGGAGCTGAGATTGTTGATTAAAGGGTTATAGAACTTTCGGTCGAAAAGGATATTGTCGACAATCAATACCATCTGAGTATCGACCATCGCCCGATACAAAGGCCAACCCAGATTTTTCAAGGCAAGATTCCAGGGGAGCAAGCCAATGGGCTGAATCCGGTGCCGGCCAAAGGCAGTCCTGATAAAGTTGGTATTGAGTGTCGGTATCTTGAAATGAATATCGGATCGCTGCAGAGCAAAATCGTCGAGCAGATTCCCTAATATTGCATTGTCGCCTGCATTACGGCCTGAATTATTGCCGAGAATGGTGATTGCTTTCATGAATGTATTTTATGGAAATGAGTTGTTATTTTTTCATCCAGCCCTGCTGAACATACCAATCAGCCGTTTCGACAAGGCCTTCCCTGTTTGAATATTTCGGATGATAACCCAAAACGTTGCGCATCTTGCTCACATCGAAATGTCGGTCCTTCGAATAAAAAGCCACCCGGCGACGATAAATGGGCGGTTCGATTTTAAACGGTTTACAGATCAATTCGCAGAGGTCTCCGAGAAGAAAAAACGGGCCGATCGGCAGGCGCACCACTTTTGTCTTCACATTGAAATGATTTGATATGATTTCGGCAATTTCGGCAATCGGAATAGCTTCGTCGCCGCCACAGACAAACGTCTCACCCTCGGCTGCCGGATGGGTGGCGGCGATAATAAAGGTGTTGGTCAGGTCATCAACATGGACGAGATGATACATGCATTTGCCGTTGCCCAGCAGGGGAAAGTACGGCCTGGTCGCCATCTTGAACAGTTTCAGCAGACGACGGTCTCCCGGACCATAGATCGCGGCGGGGCGGATGATGGTGTAGTTGAGCTTGTTCTTTTTGGCAAACTCGTTCAGCCAGAGTTCAGCCTCGAGCTTGGTCCGTTGATATTCGTCCCCAGGTCCGAACGGATACTCCTCCGTGGCCGGCGGATTGGCGATATGGCCGTGCACCCCGAAGGTTGAAACCTGAACAAGTCGTTTGAAATCGGGGTTCTTGAGGACCTCGTTGGCGATGATCCGGGTACTTTTTACATGGACATTCCAATAGTCTTGTTCGGTACTTTTTGCTTCCCGGAAGGCAGCGGCAACGTGGAACACATATTCCTGACCCTGCAATGCTTGCCGCATCATTGCTTCATCGAAAACCTCGCCCCGAAACCATTCGATCGGCAGATCCTTCAATGGTTCCAGGTTGGAAGTGTTTCTGGCGACTGCACTGACCTTCAGGCCAGCGTCAACCAGTTTCCTGGTCAGTACAATCCCCGTAAAACCGGTGGCTCCGGTAACGAGTACGGGAGTACCTTTGGGAATCTTGCAGAAATTTTCAGTCATTACTCATTAACTCCGTAGCGATATTGGTAGATACTTCACTGAAGAATACTATAAAGACAATTTGCAGCACTTTGGGGACAACCCCCAGATTCGAGGAGGACAGCACATACTCATAGCACCTCGCCAGTCTGGCGCAAAGGTGATCGAAGGTGAAGGTGGTCTCATACCGCTTGCGACAGGCATCGCCAAGTTGTTCTCGCATTTTTTCATCGTTTACCAGCAGGATTATGGAACGAGCGAGCGATTCAGGCTCTGGTGGTGCAAATACCGCTGTCTCTTCATCGAGCAGAAGTCTATGGGAGACGACATCCGTTGCGACAATGGACCTTCCTGCCTTCATATAGTCCAGAATTTTGAGAGGGGTGTTGATTCCGGAAACTCGCGGAGAAAGTAGTATATCTGATGCGGCAAGATAATCTGGCAGGATATCGGGAGCTATCTTGCCAAGAAAGGTAACGTGAGCAGCTACTCCTTGTTCGATCAGTACATTTCTATTTTTCGCTATCTCTTCCGGGTTGCCGCCGATAATGACGAAACGCGCCCGTTCGTTATTCTTCACCACCGTCGGAATGGCGGCAAACATCAAATCCACGCCCTGATAAATGGCAAAAGAACCAACAAAGGTGATAAGGACATCATCATCATTCTGCAAAAGCTTCCCCCGCGTTGCCTGAATATCGACTGGGGATGGCTCCATAAGGGATGAAGGAATATCGGCGATATTGAAGGCCCGGGTAGCGGTCTTCATGGCGTTGACCTGATCGACCAGACCCGGACCGGTACAAATAACCGCATTGGCTACTCGCACGGAGAGTTTTTCCAGAGCAGCGTAAGCGTTCAGGATGATGTTTTTGATTCGTCCCTTTTTGTAGGAGAATGGATCGGAGTGTTTTTCATAGATAGCTTTTACCCTGAACAATTTTCCAAGTACGGCGGCGAAAAATCCAGCCTCTTCTATCCCATGGATAACATCGTAACGATTCTGAAGACAGAGCGAAATCGCTTTCAGAAAAATGAGCAGATCAAAAAACAGCTTCCAGAAAGAGGGGCCGATAGGGATATTCTTGACCCTGAACGGATTGGCCACCCGATATACCCGTACTCTGTTGATCTCCTGATCATCTCCTATCGGAAGAGTGAGTAGATCGATCTGGTACCCGAGATCGGTGAGGGCAAGAAGGTTGAATTTGACCCGGATTGGTGACCCACGCCATTGAAAGAAGGGTTGCGGCGAAATTAACAGGATTCTTTTGTTCTTCATAAGGAGTAACTATCCAGCTGGATGTATTTACGCACCGGTTTTCGCGCCTGCTTTAACCGACACAATCATTAACATGCACCAATTCCGTTCAACTGAACTGGAGAGACAAATCGACGCCGTTCAGCCAAGGCATCTTCCGGGGCAGGGTTGACCAGTCAACGGCCCGCAATACCGGTGTATGGGCGCGCCTGGACAACTTCACAGTGATGTTCCCGTCCCGAACTTCGATAGTACCCCCGCCCTTGACGAAGTTCCGGAAAATTTTTGCTGCATCGCAGTCTTCGAAACCACGCAACTGCCGGGCCAGACGGCAATACAGGGTATCCGCAATCATCGTCATGATCACATCGAAGTGGACCTTGATCAGGATCGGCGACGACAGGGCATTGAGATGGAAAAACTTGACCGCCTCGGCGATCCCGTTTTCGACACGCCACCGCCTGGCATAGTTGCCGACCAGCAGTTCCGCCGGCATCGCAAAGTCGTTGGTGATCAGAAAGGCCGGCTTCTCCCTGCCGTTGCCACGGACTATGATCTGCCGGACTTCGCCGACATAACCGCGCAGTGCAATTCTCGATTCGTGCACCATCGGTTGCGGATACTTACGTTTATCGTGGGGGATGGTAATCCGTTTCCAGGGCGCAAGTTTCTCCGTCTCCGCGACAAGCTTATGGCCCCGCCGCCTGAGGGTGATGAACCCGATCTTCTGGTGGTTGAGCTCGGAGAGATTCTCGTAGGTGGTCAGTTTGGAATCAAAGATGAATGTCGAGTCCATCGGCTTTTTGATGCCCCGCCAGAAGGAGAGGAAGGCGAGAATCTGGTCATCGGCCTCACTGCGCTGAATATCGGCGGCGGAAAAAAGAATCAGTCTGCTGTCGGCATCTTGGGCCAGGAGAGTAAGGGCCCCTTTCATCCGTTTGCCCCTGGCGCCGGCCCAGTGTTCCTGGAGAACCGATTCGTCGCCGAAGTGCGGGATGGTGTGGAAATCAAGGTTGATGATCGAACCGGAACAAAGGGCCAAGCGCATGACCTGGCGGATGAAGGCATCCTGCAGGCGGAGAAGATGATCGGCGTCGAGGGAATACGAGTAGGTGGAGAGGGCGGTACATTTCGGCAAGACGTTGAGACCGGCGAAGAGGCCCGGCCCCGGATCGAAAACGTGCCCGTCGACATGGGCGTGGCGCTCGGTACCGAGAAGCTTCAAGGCCAGAATGGAGAAGAGGTAGTTGGTTGCGGAAAGGCTCTTGCTCTCCGGAAGCTTGGCCTCCTTGATAACGGCATCAAGATTGAGTTGGGCAATGAATGGAGCGAAGAGAAACACCCCGGCGCCGGCGGATTCGAACCGTTGCCCCTCGAGTCGTTCGATTGCGACTGGTGTGGCAACTTCCGGCACCTCTGATCCTCCAATGGTCCGGCCGATCTTCAGCTGGGTTCGTCGGGGAAGCTTTTTAAATCCTTCTTCGGCCAGGATACGTTCGATGGTGCGCACGGAAATGTCTACCGCCTCCTGGTGGAGCAGTTGGGCGATATCGCCGGCCGAGAGTTCGCGCTGCCGCCATGCAACAATTTTCTGCCGGGTCGCGGCATCGATTCTCCGTCGCGGGCGACTGCCTTCGGCCACTGCTTCCGAGAAGTCGATCTTTTCATGACGGAACTGATGCCTGAGAACACGGAGATAGCCGACGCTCAACCCGAAACGTTCGGCAACAATGTGGTCCGGAAGACGCTCGACAAAGGAAGCCCGTAGCGCTTCGTACTTGCGCTGCCATTTGTCGACCGGTTTGGTGAAAAAGTCGGCATCTCTCATACCCTGTATGTATACATAGTGACGCACATGACAGTCAATTTAAAAACACAAACCGGATAGGGTTTACGCAACCCAAAATCGATCGTCAGAGCTATATCGGCAACTATATGTCATTATATTGTTTATTGACATGGCACACTGTGGAGCGCTGACTAGCCTTGTATTTTATGCTTGTATTTCCATTTTTTAAGCGTCACAGTTGATAACACAACACGGGGGCGGCTCTCCTGAATAAAATTATATTTTATAACAGCACGTTACCTTTGAAGCCGGATAGGGGCTGCCCTTTCGGCGATTGATCCGAAACGCTTCGCGAAAATCGATGGTATGAAAACCCATGTTATAGTGAGTTAACACAATGTACGGGGGCTTCAATGAAGGTTGACAATATCGACGTAGAAGAAACAGCCAGGCGGGTTACCGAACTGATCGCAGCCGAGAAGGACCTCTCGCCGGCGCTCCAGGATCCAGCCTTGGAATCGAAATGATCAGAGAAGCCACACTGGATGACCGTGAAGTTTTGGTGCAGCTCATTCGCGATTCCTTCCGCGATGTAGCGCAGCGGTTTTCGTTGAAACAGGACAACTGTCCAAAGCACCCATCAAACTGCGATTCATCATGGATCGAGTCGGATTTCGCACGCGGTGTTCAGTACTCCATTTTCTATGTGGATGAAAAGCCGATAGGTTGCGTGGCCGTTGAACAACCACAAGCCGATGTCTGCTATCTTGAACGCCTCTCGGTCCTCCCTGAAATGCGCGGCAGGCATTTTGGAGTCAGGCTTGTGCAATATGCGTTGGAACATGCCGCATCAAAAGGAGCCCGCAAGGTCGGTATCGGCATCATCGATGAGCAGATTGAGTTGAAGCAGTGGTATCAGCAGCTTGGTTTTGT
Organism: Desulfoprunum sp.; assembly: GCF_053613775.1. NCBI lineage: Bacteria > Pseudomonadati > Thermodesulfobacteriota > Desulfobulbia > Desulfobulbales > Desulfobulbaceae > Desulfoprunum > Desulfoprunum sp. The sequence goes on along the minus strand of NZ_JBSHXH010000004.1, from coordinate 322,043 downwards.
TGTTACGGAGATAAAAAGCTTCCCCCATCTCCCCTTTACAGTCTGTCTCATGGTATTTGCAATAAAGTAATCTGCCGAGATCACCTTTCGCTCCGGCAGCAATTCCCCTGTCCTCCGTTGCCGTTGGTAATACTATGTTATCTTTCTAAAAATTATTTATATGAAATCGATATCATATTTTAGTATCTTCATATTGGTTTCAGGTCCTGGTTTTACGAAACATACTATGCGTAAAGCTGTTGAGTCAGCTCATCTGATTCGAAAGAATCGATATCTGATGAAAAAGCCTTTACCCGACTTAAACTCAAGGATGGCCACATCATGATCGAACATAAAAAATTCGTAACGGAGATAAAGATCAGATTCAGAGATATCGACTCGATGGGACACGTTAACAACGCCGTCTATCTGACGTATTTTGAAGAAGGCAGGAAGGAATTTGTACGCTCATTGTTTGGCATCATCAATCCGGAAGATTACAATTTTATCCTTGCTCATATTGATTGTGATTTTGTGAGGCCGATAAAAATAAGCGACACAGTGTTCCTGGAAATATGGGTCGGAGAAATTGGCGAAAAACGTTTTGATTTTATTTATAAATTGCTGAAGAAAGGCGATAATGACAGGGAATCATCAGCCTGCGCTCATGGGCGATCCGTTCAGGTATTTTTTGATTACAAACAGAATACCACCCTTCCTATTCCAGCAGATGTTCGTCAAAAGCTCTCGGAATACTTCGACAAGGATATGGCTGAACAGAAATCGTAAAATACGCATGGGCCGTCGTTCCAGCGGGTGTATTGGGTTCAGTTTCGCCCCGTAAACGCCTGGACTCCGCGCCGTGCAGGTTTTAGCACGCCCGGTCGTACATTGTACAGGTGTCTCGGGTAGGCCGCGGCAAAAGGGGGAAAATCAGCCCCTTCACCGTGTCGTCTCGTCGATGAAACCGTGGATCTCCGCGAGGACCCGGTCACGGATCGCATCCTTTTCCATCAATAGTTCGTGCCTCCCCTCCGGCAGGGCGACCAGGCGGCAGTCGTCGAGCCGGCGGCAGAACTGCCGCTGTTCCTCTCCGCCCACCACCCGATCGTTTTCCCCCTGCAGCAGCAGGATGGGGAGCCCCGGATCCAGGTCCTGTTCCATCAGCTCCCGCGTGGCTGCCAGGGCCTGGTCGACCCACCTAAAGGTCGGGGCCTCGATGGCCAACAGCGGGTTGCGGGCGATAAGGCGCCGGTTCATCTCGAATCTCTGCCGGCTGCCGGTGAGGTAATTGCCCTCAAAAATCTTCTGCCGTTCGTAGATCCCGGCCCCGGGGACCGCGGCATCACCGAGGCCGGTATGGACCGCGAGCCGGCAAGCACCCCGGACAATATTGGTGAGAACGGGATGGAGGTCGAGCGACAGCATCGGCGAGCAGAGAATGATCCGGTCCAGCACTCCCCGGTGGCGGGCGGCATAGAGCAGGGAGATGGTCCCGCCCATGCTGTGGCTGAGGACGATGATAGTCTTGGGCTTCTGCGGCCTGACGATCCGCGCGAGAAACCGGTCGAGGTCGGCGACATAGTCGTCGAAGGCGTCGACATGGCCTTTGCCGCGATCGGCCAGCAGCCGGCCGGACAGTCCCTGACCGCGATGGTCATAGGTATAGAGTGAAAAACCCGAGTCCTTCAGGTCGTAGAACAGTTCGGCATACTTTTCGGCGTATTCGGTCCGGCCGTTGACGACCACCAGCGCCCCGCGCCCTGACGCCGCTTTCCGACCGGCGTACCGCAGCTCGACCCCGCCGCTGCCGCGCAAGGTGCCGACGGTGAATTCCCGCTGCCAGAATTTCTCGATATTCGCCTGCCGTTGCCCGATCTCCCCCGCCCCGGCCAGGGCCGCTGCCGCGACCAGCAGCCCGCCCAACAGCAGGAGCGCAAAACTTTTCCTGATCAGCGCCGCCCCCGCCCCCATCAGGGAACGGCCGGCCGGGCATCGATCGCGGTTGCCGGAGGTTGAGGCTTTTCCTTTGAAAAATATCATGTAGAAGAATACAATTAGGCCACACCGGTCAGTCATGGCCGGATGACGGAATGCAACATGCTCGACAGGCCCTGTCCAACGATGCCCTGGGGCATGAAGGCAGGCACATTTTCTTCTATGACAGCCACGGAGCGGCAGTATGCGACCCGGATTATCACCCGATCAGACAAACAAGACAAGCCCGAATATCGACAGGCAGGTCATGGTGGCAGAGATCGACCGGCTTGCACATCAGCTGCTGAAGCTGGAAAACCGGCTCAACTCCAATATCCCGACCACCCTGTGGATCAGCGACCTGCACGGCGAGGGCGACCGCTTCAAATCGATCCTCCGCGGCCGTTTCGGCATGCTCTACCAGACCTGCCGCGAGGCCCTGCCCAACACCTTCAGCCCCGACAAGATCCAGTACCTCGTCCGCATCATCCGCAAACAGCAGTACATCCGCGACGAGGACATCGCCATGGACATGCAGGACGTCATCTTCTGCCTGATCCAGATCCTCAGGTACAAGCTGACCAACATCGGCTACCAGGGCCGCGAGATCTTCCCGCCGGAGTTCAGCGACACCATCAGCCGGCTGCTCTCCGGCCTGCCGGTGCCCAACCCGATCTTCGAGGAGGAGATCATCTCGCTGCGGCTGATCGCCCACCTGTCGCACACCATCCGCCAGGTGCTGCTCGACCGGATCCAGGTCCTGGGCGATATCTTCGACCGCGGGCCGCAGCCGGATAAGATCATCCGCATCCTGTCGTCGAGCGCCTATCGCGATATGGTCGATTATGTCTACGGCAACCATGACATCCTGTGGATGGGGGCCGCCTCCGGCAACCGCTCGCTGATCGCCGAAACGATGCGGATCACCTGCCGCTACGACCACTTCGCCCTGATCGAGCGCCTGCGCTTCGACACCACCCATCTCGCCGAATTCGCCGAGCGCACCTACCCGGTCGAGACCATCACCGGCAACTTCAAGGCCAAGACCAGCAAGGGACGGGCGATGGAGAAGGCCCTGGCGATCATCCAGTTCAAGCTCGAGGAGCAGACCATCCGCGACTACCCCGAGTACGACATGGAGTCGCGGCTGTGGCTCGACCGCCTGGCGCTGATGCTGAAAACCGGCAAGACCGAGGGGCTCAACGACACCAGCTTCCCCACCATCGATCTCGACAACCCCGGCCGCCTGTTGCCGGAGGAACAGGAGATCATGAACGATCTCGCCCATCAGTTCGCCACCAACCGCCGCCTCAAGCGGCTGCTCAAATTCTTCTTCACCAAGGGTCAGACCTATCTGATCCACAATAACTTCCTCAACATCCACGCCCTGGTGCCGTCGACCGCCGACGGCCAGTTCGAGGAATTCCTCGGCCGCAAGGGCAAGCAGCTCCTCGATTTCACCCAGGAGACGATTCGCCGGGTCGGCGTCAACTACCTCGACGACCGGCCGCAGCGCCCCCAGGACCAGGCCCTGTTCTTCTATCTGTGGTGCGGCCCCAGGTCGCCGTTCTTCGGCAAGCACGCGATGAAGACCTTCGAGCGCTATTTCCTCAGCGACAAGCAGACCCACAAGGAGCGGTCGCTCTACTGGAAAGACAACATGCAGACCGAGGCCTTCAAGGAGAAGATGCAGCAGGAGTTCGGCATCCGCCGGGTCATCTACGGCCACACCCCGGTCGATTACAAGAAGGGGGCGCAGATGGCGAGCTCGGACGGCGTGGCGATCAACATCGACGGCGGCTTCGCCGAGGCCTACTACAACCGCGGCCACTCGCTGGTCCACACCCCGCACCAGCTGTACGGCATCATCCTGCCGACGCCCACCGAGATCATCGAGGCCGAACGCCGGCTCGAATCGGCGCCGCTCGATATCGAACTGATCGACGAATTCCGCCAGCCGATGAAAATCAAGGACACCATCGAAGGCAGGGCCCTGAAGAAACAGCGCGACGAGATCATGGCGCAGATCAGGAAGCTGGCACAACTGAACGGGCACGCCGCCGCCTCCCCTCCCTATGCACAAGACTGATTTCATGGACACCAACTACGGAATGGAGATCGTCAGGGCGACGGAGATCGCCGCCCTGACCGCCGCACGGCTGCAGGGACTGGGCGACCACACCGGCATTCTCAACGAAACCCGCCAGGCCATCGCCAAGACCCTCAACCGGCTGGCGATCGAGGGCTGCCTCGTCAACGACCGCTTCGTCGACCGCCCGGGGTTCTTTCAGCTGCCGGCGGCCATCGGTCGCGGCGGCCCGAAGTCGGACCTGATGGCAGTGGCCCTCGAGGCCTACCATTCCGCCGCCGACGGCCGCAACAACGCCACCTCCTTTGCCGTAATCGCCAAAGAGGGCTCGATCCAGTCGGTGCCGAACCTCAACATGTACAAGCTGGTGGTCGGGCCGGAGGCGGGACAGGTGATCGATATCAACCAGCCGCCGATCGTCAATGTCAAACGGGTCGCCCGGGCGCTGAAAAAATATACCGAGAGCGTCACCGTGCTGATCCTCAACCAGACCCGGCACCAGCAGCTGATCAACGAAGTCCGCAGCTGCGGCGCCCGGATCAAGCTGATCGACGAGGGCGAGATCTCGGGCTGCCTGGCGGCGATCACCGGCGAGCGGGCCGATATCTACATGGGCTACGGCTTCGCCCCCGAGGGGGCCCTGGTCGCGGCGGCGATCAGCTGCCTCGGCGGCTACTTCGAGGGCAAGATCTTCTACGAGAACGATCGCGACCGGACCCAGGCCGAGGCCCACGGGATCAGCGATCTCGACAAGATCTTCCGGGTCGAGGATCTGGTGCGGAGCAAGGAGGTGGCGATCGCCGCCTCCGGCGTGACCGACGGCGAATTCCTCGAGGGCGTCCGCTTCACCTCGAACGGGGCCATCACCTCCTCGTTCGTCGCCCGTGGGGAGACACGGACCTACCGCAAGTTGGAGACGAGGCATTTCTTCGACTACAAACCGGTCTATTAGCACCGCCGCCTCGGACTATTCCGAGCGCGGAGCATCAGGAGAGATATGAATCCAAACCTATACTGGCTGCAGTGCGGCGGTTGCAGCGGCGACACGATGTCGATGCTGAGCGCCGATTCGCCGAACATCGCCGAGGCCACCAATACCGTCGGTCTCGATGTCCTGTTCCACCCTTCGTTCTCGGCCCTGACGCCGGCCCGGCACCTGCGGCTGCTCGACGATCTGACGGGTGGCGCCCTGCCCCTCGACATCCTCTGCGTCGAAGGCACCGTCATCACCGGCCCCAACGGCACCGGGATGTTCGAGACCTGCGCCGGCCGCCCCAAGAAGGACCTGATCGCCCAGTTGGCGGCCCGGGCCGGACTGATCGTCGCCGTCGGCACCTGCGCCGCCTTCGGCGGGGTCACCCGGGCCTGCGATGTCGGCGGCGTCGGCCTGCAGTTCGCCGGCAAGGAGGCCGGCGGCTTTCTCAGCGCGGACTTCGTCAGCCGCGAAGGCTCGCCGGTCATCAACCTGCCCGGCTGCCCGGTCCATCCCCAGGTCCTCATCGGCACCCTCAGCGCCCTGGCTACCGGCAAGCGGCTCAAGCTCAACGAGCGCAACGCCCCGCTCGAGTACTACAACATGCTGGTCCACCAGGGCTGCACCCGCAACGAGTACCACGAGTACCAGATCGAGGAGACCGACTTCGGCCAGATGGGCTGCCTCTTCTTCCATATGGGCTGCCACGGGCCGCTGGCCCACGGCCCCTGCAACAAGTTTCTGTGGAACAACCGCAGCTGCAAGACGAGATCCGGCATCCCCTGTTTCGGCTGCACCGAACCCGACTTTCCCCAGGATACGCCGTTCTTCGAGACCCCCAACATCGTCGGCCTGCCGATCAACCTGCCCGACGGCGTCGACCGGCCCCATTATCTCGCCTACAAGGGCATGGCCGCGGCGGCGGCGCCCGAGAGGCTGAAACACCGCCAACCCAAGGTCTGACATGTCCGAGAACAGGAAAAAGACGATCGATGTGGCCCTCAACCGGGTCGAAGGCGATCTCGAACTGAGGATCGAACACGAAGACGGCGTGGTCACCAATGCCTGGAGCAAAGGCATCATGTACCGCGGTTTCGAGAACATGCTCAAGGGACGGGGGGCGCTCGACGGCCTGGTCCTGACCCCCCGGGTCTGCGGCATCTGCGGCACCGCCCACCTGCTGACCGCAGCCAAGGCGCTCGACATGATCAGCGGCGCCCAGTTGCCGGTCAACGCCCTGCTGGTCCGCAACCTGGCGATGATGGCGGAGCACATCCAGAGCGATCTCCGCCACGGCATCCTGATGTTCATGCAGGATTGCCACAACCCGGCCTACGCCGGCCTGCCCCTCTACGGCGAGGCGGTCCGCCGCTACCAGGCCTTCAAGGGCCGCTCGGTCATCGGGGCCATCGGCATGACCAAAAAGATCCTCGAGATCGTCGCCATCCTCGGCGGCCAGTGGCCCAACTCGTCGTTCATCGTCCCCGGCGGCGTCGCCAGCGTCCCGACCTTCAACGATATCGTCAACTGCACCTATATCATCAACCTCTTCACCACCTGGTACGAGGAGCAGATCCTCGGCTGCCCGCTCGAACGCTGGCAGCAGGTACGAAGCGAACAGGACCTGCAGGCGTGGCTCGACGAAAGCGACGCCCACCGCGACGGCGACCTCGGCTTCTTCATCCGTTTTGCCCGGCTGGTCGGGCTCGACCGCCTCGGCCGCGGCCATGGCAACTTTGTCAGTTTCGGCCAGCTCGAGCTGCCGCAGGGCAGCGCCGTCCGCGGCCGCACCGCCGACCCGCTGCTGCTGGCGGCCGGATTCATCGGCCAGGGGCAGGCGCCTGCCGGCTGCGATCAGGAACTGGTGACCGAGCACGTCGCCTACTCCCATTTCGTCGATTATCCCGGCGGCCTCCATCCCTCCGAAGGTCTGACCCAGCCCTATGTCTCGCCCTACGAGATCATCAAATACTCGTTCTGCAAGGCCCCCAGGTACAACGGCCGGCCGGCCGAGACCGGCCCCCTGGCGCAGATGCTGACCAGCGGCCATCCGCTGTTTGCCGACATGATCGCCGCCGGCGGCCCCAACGCCTATGTCCGGGAACTGGCGCGGCTGACCCGACCGGCGGAGCTCCTGCCGGCGATGAAGACCTGGGCCGGAGAGATCGACCCCGAGGCCCCTTTCTACCATTCGGTGCGCGAGATCCCCGACGGCCACGGCTACGGTCTGATCGACGCCAGTCGCGGCGCCCTCGGCCACTGGGTGGAGATCAGCCGACAGAAGATCGCCCACTACCAGATCATCACCCCCACCGCCTGGAACGGTTCACCGCGGGATCACGACGGGGTCCGCGGGCCATGGGAGGAGGCCCTGATCGGCACCCCGATCGCCGACCCGGACAACCCGGTCGAGATCGGCCATGTCATCCGCTCCTTCGATGCCTGTCAGGTCTGCTCGGTGCACCTGCTGACCAACAACGCTCCTGCCACCGGCCGCTCGCGATGCGTACGCGTATAATCTGCATCGGCAACCCCTTCATCGCCGCCGATGCGGCGGGACCGATGGTCCACGACATCCTCGCCGGCCGCAGTCTGCCGGCAGCGGTCGAGCTGGTCGATGGCGGTCTGGCCGGTCTCCGCCTGCTGCCGCTGCTCGAAGGCTGCGATCAGGTCATCGTCGTCGACGCGGTCGAGGGATTCAGGGATGAGCCGGGAATCGTCATCCTCGATCCGGCGGCGCTGCCGCCCGTACCGGTGGATTACGGCCATCAGGCGGGACTGGCCTATCTGCTCCAGGCAGCGCCGCACGTCCTCGACCCGCCGCTGCCGGCTATTGTCGTCGTCGGCATCGAAGGGCCGGCGACCGATGCGATCTGCCGGGAGGCGGCCCGAATCTGCCTCGACACGGTCGGATCCGCCAGCGGCCGCCCCTGCCGTTTACAACCCGTCTGCGCCGGATGAGCCAGCGATGAGCGACCAGGACAGCGACCAGATCATCCAGCGGCTGCGCGAGGAAAACACGGCCCTTTTCAACGAGCTGCGGGTGGCGCGGGAGGCGGCGGCGATCACCGCCGAACTGGTCGCCAAGCAGTTCGCAAACCTTGACACCATCCTCGGCGAACTCGATCAGCGGGCCAGAAACGAGCAGAAGCTGAGGGAAGAGATGTCGATCGCCCGCCGGGAGGCGGAGATGGCCAACTCCGCCAAGAGCGATTTCCTCGCCAACATGAGCCATGAGATCCGCACCCCGATGAACGGCATCATCGGCATGACCGACCTGATGCTGGCCACCGACCTCAGCCCGGACCAGAGGCATTATCTCGAAATGGTGCAGCAGTCGGCGGCCAGGCTCCTCAAGGTCATCAACGACATTCTCGACTTTTCCAAGATCGAATCCGGCAAGCTCCAGCTCGACCCGGTCGATTTCAACCTCCGCGAGACCCTGGAAGAGTCCATCCACATGCTCGATCTGCCGGCCCTCCAGAAGGATCTCGTCCTCTCCTTCCACATCGATGAGACGGTGCCCCAATGGGTCCATGGCGATCCCAACCGGCTGACCCAGATCCTGATCAATCTGCTCAACAACGCCATCAAGTTCACCGACAAGGGCGAGGTGCGGCTGGAGGTCGTGCCGATGACCGCCACCGCCGAGGACGAGATCTGCCTGCGATTCAACGTCATCGACACCGGGATCGGCATCCCGGCCGAAAAACAGCACCTGATCTTCGAATCGTTCAACCAGGCCGACACCTCGACGACGCGCAAATACGGAGGCACCGGTCTCGGACTGGCGATCTCCTCACAGCTGGCATCGCTGATGGGCAGCAAGATCTACGTCGAGAGCAGCCCGGGCCGCGGCTCCAGCTTCTGGTTCATCTGCGCCCTGAAAAAGACCGCCGACGCCTGTAAAGCTCGGGAACGCCTGGCCGACACCGCCGCCGCTCCGGCAGCGGAGGGCACGAGCCTGTCCGGCAGGAGGGTCCTCCTCGCCGAAGACGAGCCGATCAACCAGATGCTGGCGACCACCCTGCTCAACCAGCTCGGGGTCCAGGTCATCGCTGTCGCCAACGGCGCCGCGGCCCTCGCCGCGATCTATGATTCCGGTCCGTTCGATCTGGTGCTGATGGACCTGCAGATGCCGGAACTCGACGGATTTCAGGCTACCAGAAGGATCCGGATGCTTCCCGGCCGACAATCCGAGGTGCCGATCGTCGCCCTGACGGCCCATGCCCGGACCCAGGACCGTGACAAATGCCTTCGATCCGGGATGGACGACTATCTCAGCAAACCGATCAACCGGGACGAACTGGAGGGCATCCTCACCCGACTGCTGCGGCGAAAACCCACCGGCGGCAGGGCCGACCCGAAAAACCGGCGATAGACCGGCAACCTCGGCTGAGCACGGCGCGGATCCCCCTCCCGCCCTCGAAGGTCCCTGGCCGGCACATCGGCGCTCGTATACGGCCGTGCCCCGGCAAGATCGCCCGCAACTCAAATCGGCGATGCATTGACAGCAAAATCTGGTAGTATATGCACAATGATACCAGTCACCCATTGTCACTACCTTATCGATACGATACAAAGGAGAAATATCCATGTCTACGGAAGAAGCCCCCAAGGGAGCGATCCTGCAGCGCGACAAAGAGACCTACGCCATCGTTCCCCGCATCCCCTGCGGCCTGCTGACCAAGGAAAAGTTGCGGAACCTGGCGACGGTCGTGGAAAAATACGACATCCCGATCGTCAAGCTGACCTCCGGCCACCGCATTGCCCTGGTCGGCATGAAGGCCGACCAGATCAACGCCATCTATGCCGACCTGGGGATGGACCCCGGCAAGGCCACCGAGCTCTGCCTCCACTACGTCCAGGCCTGCCCCGGCACCGAGGTCTGCAAGTTCGGCATCCAGGATTCCCTCGGCTTCGGCATCAAACTCGAAGCAATGCTGGCCGGCCGGGAAACGCCCGCCAAACTCAAGGTCGGAGTCTCCGGCTGCCCCTTTACCTGTGCCGAGGGGCTGGTCCGCGATATCGGCGTGACGGGGAGGAAAAAAGGCTGGAACGTCTCCTTCGGCGGCAATTCCGGCAAGCAGGCCCGGGTCGGCGATATCCTGGCCGAAGAGATCGGCACCGAGGAGGTGATCACCCTGATCAACCGTTGCATCGACTTCTACGCCGAACACGGGAAGAAAAAAGAGCGGACTTCCCGCTTCATCGAACGGATCGGCCTCGATGCCTTCAAGGAGGCGGTCCTGTCCCGCCCCCTCTCGGAAGGCTGAACCGATGCCTCCGCGCACGAGCGTGCTCCAGGGCTGTTTCGTCAACGCCCCATGGTACGACCTGAAGGACAGGCTGCTGGACTTCGTTCTCGAAAACCGTCTGCAGCCCGAGATCGGCCTCGAGGGGACCTGCCTCTACGACGAGGATATCGGCGAGTTCAAAAGGATCCAGAAACTGCTCGCCGACCGGGGCCTGCAGTGCACGCTGCATGCCCCCTTCATCGATCTCGCCCCCGGTTCCCTCGACCCGTATATCCTCGAGAAAAGCCGGGACAAGTTGCGGCGGGCGATCGAACTGGCAGCGGTCTTCCAGCCGCGCTCGATTGTCTGCCACCTGCAGTTCGAGGAAAACAAGCACGGCTATTTCTTCGACCGCTGGCTGGCTCAATCCCTCGCCACCTGGCGCCAGCTGGTGGAACAGGCGGCGGCCGTCGGGGCGCGGATCATGCTCGAAAATACCTACGAGACCACCCCCGAAGTGCACCGGCTGGTCCTGACCGAGCTGCAGCATCCGGCGATCGGCTTCTGCCTCGATGTCGGCCATGTCGCCGCCTTCGCCCGGGGCTCCTGGCAGGACTGGCTGCCGACGCTGCTGCCCTGGCTCGGCCAGCTGCATCTCCACGACAACGCGGGCGACAAGGATCGGCATCTCGCCCCGGGGCTCGGCAGCTTCGATTTTCCCGGCCTCTTCCAGTTCCTGAATGAGCGGAACTGCCACCCGGTCATCACCCTCGAACCGCATTCCCAGGAAGATCTGTGGCAGGCGATCGATTATTTCGAACGGACCGGCCTGCTCAACGGCATCTGACCCCTTCCCCACCTTCCCGGGCCGGTGGCCGTCTGTTCCGACGCCACCGGCCAACTCTCGTCATTCCCCCTGCCACCGCTCCGATCAGGCATGAGGGCCGATCCGTGCCCCTGTACTCCGCCTTTCCCTCGAGGTCGGCGGCAGAAAATAACGGCGGCACAGCGACGGCAACGATCGACCAATCACCGCCGGGCCGGCGAGACAGGGGCAAGGACAACCCCGATCTGACGTGTCTATTGTTTCCGCAAAAACTTGACAAACCCGCCTCAATCACGGTAAGAGTGTTGTAACACGATTATTATTTTAATCGTGTTAGCAATACATTCCCCATCGCCCTGCGCCTGCATCCATGCCGAATTCGCAGGGATGCCCGCCGGTTCCGGGTTGGGCCGCGCATTCGGGGGTGAAATTGGAGTTTGCCCGGGAGGTGCCGATGAACACGACGACAGAGCAACAGAGGGATCGGCAGACGGAGAAGCCCGCCCCGCCTGCCGATTTGGCCAACGCTGCCACCGAGACAACCGCCCTGCGGTTCGACAGGGTCGAACTTTCCGGGGCCTTCGGCGATCTGGGGACGCTGCTGCCTATCGTCGTGGCCATGATCCTGATCAACAAGCTGAGCCCCTCGACGGTGTTCCTCGGCTTCGGCCTGTTTTACCTGATGGCCGGCTACTACTATCGCCTGCCGATTCCGGTGCAGCCGCTGAAGGCCGTGGGCGCCATCGCCATCGCCTACCCGGCGGTCATCACCGAATCGGTGATCGGCGCCTCGGGGATCATTTTCGGGGTCATCCTGCTCGCCCTCTCCCTGACCGGCATGGTCGACCAGCTGGCCAGGCTCTTCTCCCAGGCGGTGGTGCGGGGCATCCAACTGACCCTGGGGCTGATCTTCCTCAAGAAAGGCATCGAACTGATCATCGACAAGGACCTGTTCATGTCCGGAATTTCCGGTAGACTGAGCGGGCTTCCGGTCAACATGATGATCGGCGTCGCGGTCTTCTGCATGGTTCTGCTTCTCCTCGACAACAAACGGTTCCCGGCCGCCCTGGCCGCCCTGGCTGTCGGCATCGTCTCGGGGATCGCCCTGGGCGGACTCTCCGGTCGCTCCCTGACCCTCGGTCCAACGGACATGCACCTCATCCACCCGACGCTGGCCGATTTCTGGACCGCCTTCATCATGCTGATCCTGCCCCAGATTCCGCTGACCATCGGCAATGCCTGCGTCGGCACGGCAGAGACCTGCACCAGCCTGTTCACCGGCAACTCGCAGTTGAGCAAGGCCAAGGCGGGAAAATTCGCCTTCTCGATGGGGATCATGAATCTCCCGGCCGGATTCTTCGGAGCGGTACCGATGTGCCATGGCACCGGGGGACTGGCGGCCCATTTCCGCTTTGGCGCCCGGACCGGCGGCGCCCCGATCATGATCGGCCTGTTTTTCGTCGTCGTCGCCCTGGTGCTGGGAGACCTGGGATTCACCCTGCTGGCGCTCATCCCCCAGTCGGTCCTGGGGGTGCTGCTGGTGTTCGCCGGCCTGGAACTCTGTCCGCTGCTGCGCAGCCTGAAGACCAACGAGGAATATTTCGTTGCCCTGCTGATCGCCGGCATCGCCCTGGTCGTGCCGAACATGGGCTGGGCCTTCGCCATCGGCATCGGCGCCGATTTTTTCATCAGAAAAATGAAAATCAAGATCTGACCGGGCGGGGCGCCGCACGAGCGTTGCGGCCGCACCGATGGATCCGCCAGACCTCCCTTCCCCGCACTTGTTTCCGATCGCCGCCAGTATCGCGTCAGGAGGCCACGAGTGCACCGCCGCATTCGAACAGCTTCAGTTCTCTTTACCCCCAATTCCCACAATGGCAGGCATTGCCGATTGGCCCAGTGCCTGACGATCATTTTTCCCCCTCCTCGAAAATTTAAACGCAAAACCTCGTAAGTTTCCGAGTTGTTCCGAGGCCCGGTTTTTTATTTAATCGCCCTATGAGCATGACCGGCGTTCATCTGCCGCCGGAGCAATCGCCATCGAAATGGAAGTCGGACTCCGCTGAAAAAATTCTCATTCCGGTACAGGGCGCTCGAAACGAGTGGGATCTTTTTTAACGGTTCGTTTCATTCCACAATATTTTGACCGCGGCAGGCGGTCAGGGAGGCAGTCAATGGAAAAAACATACGATATCGTCATTGTCGGGGCCGGACCGGCCGGCATGACCGCGGCCATCTATGCGATCCGGGCCAACATGAAGGTGCTGATGCTCGACCGGTTGTCACCGGGCGGCCAGATGATCAACACCAACGAGGTCGAAAACTATACCGGCGCCGGCAAGCTGAGCGGCGCCGACCTCGCCATCAGGATGTTCGAACATACCCAGGAACTGGGGGTCGAGTTCGACTACAAGACCGTCATCGACATCACCGACGGCGGCCTGTGGAAGACCATCACCTGCGAAGAGGACGACACCGTCTACAAGGCAAAGGCGGTCATCCTCGCCACCGGCACCGTGCCCCGCCGGCTCGGCGTCCCCGGCGAGGACACCTGGGCCGCCTCCGGCATCAGCTGGTGTGCGATCTGCGACGGTGCCCAGTACTGCGGCAAGGAGGTCGTGGTCATCGGCGGCGGCAACTCGGCGGTCGAAGAGTCGATCTACCTCGCCGGCATCTGCACCAAGCTGACCATCGTCACCATGTTCGACCTCACCGCCGACCCCAAGGCCTGCGACCAGCTGCGCCGGTTGCCCACCGTCACCATCTACCCCTACCAGGATGTCCTGGAGTTCACCGGCACCGACCGCCTCACCGGGGTGCGCTTCAAGTCGACCAAAGAAGATGCGACCGAGCGCTATGTGACCTGCGACGGCGTCTTCGAGTACATCGGTTTTCAGGCCTCGTCCCAGGCCTTCGCCCGGCTCGGCATCGTCGATCGCACCGGCTGCATCCAGACCGACTCGCACATGCGGACCTCGGTCCCCGGGATCTTCGGCGCCGGCGACATCACCGTCAAGCACCTGCGGCAGATCGTCACCGCCTGCTCGGACGGCGCCGTCGCCGCCAACAGTGCCGCCAACTACGTTGAATCAAATAGATAATCAGGGGGAAACCAGATGATTACCGAGATTACCGAACAAGAATACGAGTCGTTGAACCAGGCGGAACCGAAACTGATCGAGTTCTATTCCAAGACCTGCGGTCCCTGCAAGATGCTGTCCTTCGTGCTGAAGGATATCAGCAAGCAGAAACCGGAGTTTCCGATCTACATCATCGATTTCGACGAAAACCGGGAACTGAAGGAACAGCTCGGGGTCAAGGGCTTCCCCACCATGCTGTTCTTCAAGGACGGCCGGGAGGTCAGCCGGCTCGAAGGACTGAAGCAGAAACCCGCCATCATCGGTGCGATCGACGCACTTACCTGACAGGGAGGAAACCATGAGCAACAAAGTTCGCTATATCAGCCAGGACCATCTCATCACCCGCCAGAACCAGGCGGAAAAGGAATTTCTCGCCGCATTCGCCGCCGAGAAGCCGAACTTCGCCGCCCCCAAGGTGGTGGTCAACCCTTACCTGATCAACCCCCTCTGCGCCCTGGTGATGTTCACCACCCCCAGCGCCGTGGCCCCGACCCTCACCGTCCACGGCAAGCGCTACGAGCGGGAGAACATCAGCCACACCTTCGCTAGCGCCACCGACCATGTCCTGCCGGTACTCGGCCTGTACGAGGACTTCGCCAACACGGTGACCGTGTCCCTGCCCGACGGCAGCAGCACCACCCTGACTATTCAGACCGGCAAGCTGCCCGAGGATGTCTGCCGCTGCCTCAACGTCCAGGCCACGCTCGATTATCTCGGCGACAACATCATGTTCCTCACCCCGGCCGGCAAGAACCTGCCCACTGCCTACGACTACAAGGGCGACATCCGCTGGCTGCTGACCGAGAACACCATGTTCGACATCAAGCGGGTCAAAAACGGCAACATCGTCACCGGTTCCAGTCGTTTCTGCCACATGCCCTACAACTGCACCGGTCTGATCGAGATCAATCTGCTCGGCAAGATCTACAAGGAATACCGGATGCCGGGCAACTACCACCACGATCACTTCGAGATGGAGGACGGCAATATCCTCGCCCTGACCCAGGATTTCAGCCGCGACACGGTCGAGGACATGTGCGTGCTGCTCGACCGCAACACCGGCGCCATCCTCAAGACCTGGGACTACCGCAAGGTGCTGCCGATGAACGTCGGCGGCTCCGGCTCGCAGGATGCCCATGACTGGTTCCACAACAACGCCGTCTGGTACGACAAGCGGACCCACAGCCTGACCCTGTCCGGCCGGCATCGGGACGCGGTGATCAATCTCGACTACGAGACCGGCGACCTCAACTGGATCATCGGCGACCCGGAAGGCTGGCCGCAGGAGATGGTCGACAAATATTTCTTCAAGCCGGTGGGCGACCTGTCCAGATTCGACTGGCAGTACGAGCAGCATGCCTGCGTCGTCTGCCCGGACGGCGATGTCATGTGCTTCGACAACGGCCAGTACCGGGCCAAGACCAAGGAGAAATACATCGCCAACCGCGACAACTTCTCGCGCGGGGTGCGCTACCGCATCGACACCGACAAGATGGAGATCGAACAGGTCTGGCAATACGGCAAGGAGCGCGGCCAGGAGTTCTTCTCGGCCTATATCTGCAACGTCGAGTACTACGGCGAGGGCCACTACATGATCCACTCCGGCGGCATCGGTCGCGAGGGCGGTTACGCCTCCAAGTCGCTGGGCGCCTTCCTCGACATGAAGGATCCGAACGTGGAACTGCGCTCCATCACCGTCGAGGAAAAAGACGGCGTGGTCCTCTACCAGCTGGAGACCGAGGGCAACTTCTACCGGGCCGAGAAGCTGCCGCTCTACCACGGCGGCGACAACCTGGTGCTCGGCGAGGGCCAGGTCCTCGGCAGCCTGGAGGTGACCGAGGAGTTCGACACCGTGCCCGAGGCGGAAGAGGTGTTCGCCCTGCCCCCCTCCTTCCACAACATCTTCATCGAGGAGGACGAGGACCGTTTCGTCTTCCACGGCCGGTTCGAGAAGGGCACCCTGGCGATGCTCTGCCTGGAGAAGGAGGACGAGAGCCACAACTACTTCATCAACACCGCCGCCGTGGTCCATCTGGCGATGTGTTCCGGCGCCTTCCTCGAGAAGGACGACCGCGACGTCAAGATGCACATCAGCAAACTCGGCCTGCACGGCGTGTTCAAGGTCAAGCTGATCATCAACGACAAGAAGTTCCAGACCGGGGTGACGATCTGCTGCCCGTGATGTGACTGAAATACCAACATAACTGCCTAACGGCAGCGCAACATCCCACCCTGGTCACCGGCCGGGCGCAGAAGTCGGGCGATTATCATCTCGCTTGCCTTTTGCGTCCGGCTGCGTGCCGGGGTGTTGGTGTTTTCCCCGCCCTGCCCCCTTGCCGTACCAGTACATTCGACCTCCAACCTCGTAATGTTAAGTGAAAAACCTCGTAAGTTTGCGAGTTGTTGCAGGGGCCGCTTTTTCTTTAAATGGGGGCCATGAGCAGGGAACGTTCATCTGCCGATGGGCGTGAAAACTTCCCCAGCGAATGTGGCATTCAGCCGAATCCGACAAGGCAACGACAGTCTCACAACCCGACAACACGAGGTGAACATGGAACTCACGCAAAAAATTCAAGCCCCCTGCGCCCTCGACCTGGATTTCGAACTGAACGATTCGACCCCCTGCATCCTCGATGTGGGGAAGCGGGAAGGCCGATTCGTCAACAACTACTTCGACGGCATCCCCGTCCGCGGCATCCATGCGCTGCTGTTCTTCATCATCATGGCGGCCTATTTCTTCGAGCAGTTCGACAACTGGAACTTCGGCTTCGTCGCCCCGGCCCTGTCCCAGTCATGGGGACTGAAACCGACCGATATCGCCACCATCCTGTTCTGGTACTTCATCGGCATGACCTCCGGCGGCTTCGTGGGCGGGGTTATTTCCGATCTCATCGGCCGCCGCAAGACCTTTCTCATCTCCATCGTCATCTTCTCGGTTTCCTCGATCATCACCGGCTTTACCGACAGTTTTGTGGTCTTTACCATTTTCCGGGCCCTGACCGGCTTCGGCGTGTTCTGCATGATGGTCACTTCCCAGGCCTATATCGCGGAGATGGCCCCGTGCCAGACCCGCGGCATGTGGCAGGGCCGGGTGGCGGCGATCGGCTTCTGCGCCGTGCCGGTGGTGGCCCTGATCTGCCGGATGGTCATCCCGATGGCCGAAGACGCCTGGCGCTGGATCTTCTACGCCGGCGGCCTGGGGGTGATCCCCTTTCTGCTTGGCCTCAAGTATCTCAAGGAATCGCCGCGCTGGCTGGTGGCCCACGGCCGCGTCAAGGAGGCCGAGGACGTCGTGACCTACCTGACCGGCAAGGACATCGACCTGTCCGAGGCCGCCAGATCGGTTCAGCCCAAGATCTCGGTCATGGAAGTGCTGACCGGCATGTTCACCAGGAAGTATGTCGGTCGGACCCTGCTGATCATGCTCCTGTTCGTCTGCATCACCCCGGCCGGCTTCCTGCTGACCACCTGGACCACCCAGCTCCTGAAGATGCTCGGCTTCTCGGTCAAGGAAAGCCTCACCGCGATGACCGTCATCAGCATCGGGGTGCCGATCGGTTGCTTCCTCAACTCCCTGGTTTCCGATATGGGCGGCAGGAAGACCCCTCTCGCCGTCCTCGGCGTGCTGGCGGCAATCGCCGCCCTGGCCTTCGGCGGCATGAAAGGCCTGATGATGTTGACCCTTCTCGGCTTCACCGTCACGGTCTTCAACATGGCCCTGAACTTCATCCTGTTCTCCTATACCGCCGAGTCCTATCCGACGCGGATGCGCAACACCGCCTGCGGTTTCCACAACGGCCTGGCCCGGCTGTCGGTCTCCGCCTCGCAGCCGCTGATCCCGATGATCCATCAAGCGTACGGATTTGCCGGGATCTTCACCTCGGTCGCCATCCTGTTCTTCCTGCCGATCATCCCGCTGCTGCTCTGGGGCCAGCGGACCGGCGGCAAGAGCCTGGAAGAGATTGAATAAGTACCAGCCTCCACAACGCGCCATCGGCGAGGGAAACCGGGACTGCAATCCGGTTTCCCTCCCTGGCGTTTGTCGTCGTCATCACCTTTGTTCCTGTCGTTGGACCTTTTTCCATTTTCCGCCCTTATCCTGTAGAATACAGTTACCATTTCAGCAAAGCGGCAACCCGCACCGGCCGGAGTCAACCAAGCATGTCTGGAAAACAAGCACCAGGGTCATTTCCCCGCCATGTCGTCCATATCGTCCTGTGTCTTGTGACGATATTGATCATCGGCCATAGCGCTGTGCTCGCGGCCGAGCCCCAACCAGGCGGCGCCGGCGAAAAACAGGTGGTGGTCCTCTACTCGCAGCCACGGGATTTCCCGGCCACCGAGATGGTGGAACGGGGCCTGGCGGAAGGGATGGACAAGTAAAATCGTGGCTCGGTCCAGCTCTATTCCGAATATCTCGATCTCTCCCGCTTCCGGGATGCCCCGCAGCGCACCGCGTTGGCCAACCTTCTGCACAACCGCTACGGCGGCGGCACCATCGATCTGGTGATCTGCGTCGATGTGCCGGCGGCATATTTTCTGATGGAATACGGTGATAAACTGTTCACCGGCATCCCGGTCGTCATGTGCTCCATCCCCGAGTCGCTCAAAGACCGCATCCTCGCCTCGCCTCTCAAAAAAAACGTCAGTGGCATCCTGGAACCGGCTGCCGTGTCGCGGTATCTGGTCGAATCGGCGCTCCGGTTCAAGCCCGACACCACGCATGTCGTCCTGATTTCCGGGGCCTTTGAAAACGATCATGCCAGATCCGTCGCCCTCCGCGACGCCCTTAAGGCAAGGCAACCCAAGGTGGAATTTATCGACCTGACGGGTCTGTCGCTCGGGGAAATCTTCGCCCGCTGTGAACATCTTCCCCAAGGCGCGATCATTTTCTATTCGACCCTCTTCGTCGACGGCAAGGGCCGCAGTTACGTGCCGCGGATGGTGCTGCGATCCATTGCCGTCCATACCGACCTGCCGATCTTCGGCCTCTATGAATCCTACATGGGTGACGGCATCATCGGCGGGCCGCTGGTTTCCCTGCGTCTCGAAGGGAAAAAGGCGGCGGAGATGGCCCGGCGCGTCCTGGCCGGCCAGCCCCCGGGCGATCCTCCCTTCATCGTCCCCGACGACATCACCCTTACCCAGTACGACTGGCGGCAACTCCGGCGCCATAACATCGCCGCAAGTCTGCTGCCCAAGAACAGCGCCATCCTCTTTCGCGAGGCCACGATCTGGGATCTGTACAAACGGTATATCGTCGGCGTCGTCATCCTGCTGGTCCTGCAGACGCTGCTGATCGTCGGCCTGGTGTTCAACCTGCGGCAGCGCAAAAAGGCCGAGGCCGCCCTGCAGGACAGCCGGAGTGAACTGCAGACGCTGGCCGGCCGTCTGATCTCCTCCCAGGAAGAAGAACTGAGCCGGTTGTCGCGTGAGTTTCATGACGATTATGCCCAGCGCCTGGCGGCGCTGGCCATCGAGACCGGCACCCTCGAGCTCCATTCGGCGCAGCTCGAACCGGCCCCGCTGCGGGACCGGATCGGTCACATCAAGGAGCAGGTGATCAACCTTTCCGACGACATCCACGCCCTCTCCCGGGAACTGCACCCGGCGATCCTCAAGGACCTCGGACTGGAGCGGGCGGTCAAGTCGCTCTGTCTCAACTTTTCCGACCGGGAGGATATCCCGGTGAACTGCCACTGCGAGGCCCTGCCGGAAGATATATCGCCGGACGCTGCCTTGTGCGTCTATCGAGTCATCCAGGAAGGTCTGCGCAACATTGCCAAGCACGCCCATGCCCGGCACGTCGATGTCTTCCTCAAAGGCTCGGCCAATCGGCTGCTGGCGGCCATCGAGGATGACGGCGCCGGTTTTGAACCCAAATGCGCCCGTCATACGCCCGGGATCGGTTTGGCCAGCATGCGGGAGCGGGTGCAGTATGTCAAAGGGGAATTCACCGTCAGTTCCGAACCGGGACATGGAACGGTGATCTCGCTGTCGATTCCATTTGCACAGGAGAGGGCATGAAAAAACCGAGACTACTGCTTGCTGACGACCATCGCATGGTGGCCGAAGGGCTGCGCGGCCTGCTTGAACAGGACTATCAACTGGTGGGGATCGTCGAAGACGGCCGGGCCCTGCTCGAGACGGCGGACCGGCTGATGCCGGACGTGGTGGTGGCGGATGTGTCGATGCCGCTGTTGAACGGGATCGAGGCGGTTCGGCAGTTGAAGAAGAAAAACAAGGGGATCGCCGTCGTCTTTCTCACCATGCACCTCGATGTCGCCTACGCCGCCAGCGCCTTCGAGGCCGGGGCGTCCGGCTATGTGCTCAAGCATTCGGCCCCTTCGGAACTGCTAACCGCCATCAGCAGCGCCCTCAAGGGTCGAACCTACATCACCCCGTTGCTGGCCGGCGAACTGCTCAACTACCAGCGCAACCGGCCCAGAGGGGAAGAGCCGGGAGAGGAACTGGCCCGCCTGACCACGCGCCAGCGCGAGGTCCTGCAGCTGATTGCCGAAGGCCTTTCGGTCAAGGAGGCCGCCGTGCTCCTCGGGATCTCGGCCAGGACGGTCGAATTTCACAAGTACAGCATGATGGAGGCCCTGGGGCTCAAGAGTTCGGCGGAGCTGATGCGTTTTGCGGTCAAGCACGGCATTAAATGATCCTGCCACCCGCCAGGCGACATCTCGTTGGTCGAACGACCAGGCTTCCTGCCCAAACGCATTTGAGCAGGAAGATCATGCCTTTTGGCCTTACCAGCTCCAGACCTTGCCGAGCTTGACCTCAACCCGCATGTCATCGGTCGCCGTCGGGATATCATACTCCCTGACGACCGGGAAAAACAGGCCGGCGCCCAGCCACATATTCCATTTCGGTATGACATAGTTCGCCGTCGGACCGGCATAGACTTCGGTGCCGCCGTTGTTCATATCAGCGCTGTATCGCTCCCAATCGCTGGTGTTTTCGACGGTGAATTCCAGCCCCAGGTCGAATCCGGGGTTGAAGACGTAGTGATAAACGACCAGACATCGCTGCCGGGCGGATGATCGCCCCCTTCCTGACCGGTGGGCATATTCACCCCCAGGGAAACCGCAGCGCTCAAAGGGTCACCGAGCCGCTGCTGAAAAAAGGCATAGGTGCCGCACAGGGCAAAATCGGTCTGCCCATCGATGCTGTCCGATGCATTCGGGCCAAAGGCATCGCGATCGATGCTGACGTACCCCGGCACGAAGGCGATCTCGAAACGATCAGCCGGGCTGTACCGTAATTTCAACAGGTACAATGCATTCTCGGACGTTCTGGCGCCGTTGCCGTTATCGTCGACGATATCATCCTTGTCCCGATAGGAAAAATTCAAGGCGCTCGACAACATCCCCTTCGGCACGATGGCGCCGCCACTGATGGCGGAATTGACCGGCGTGCCGCTGGCCCCACTCATCTTTGCGACCTTTTCCGGTTGACCCGGCCCACCCGACACTGCTTGATCTGCGGCCACCGCCTCGGCACCTGCCAGGCCGGACATCAGTACCCCGCAAAGCAAAATTTTCCCGCATGTCATCTGTTCCTCCTTCCTTTGAAATTCAGTTGCACTTGAGCCCCGGGAAGTTCGCACTTCCATGACCACAGTGAAACAGAACATTGAACAGGCAACAGCTCGGAAATTTACGAGGTTTATACTTATTTCATACTGGGATTCAGTCAGATTCACCCGGCGTTATCCACCGTGGCAGAAAGCGGCTGATCGATGACCGATGAAACGCCGGATCATCACATTACCTGCAGGACTTGGGCTCCGGACAATCCTCAAGACCCAGATCATCGGCAGTCAGAATGGTGTGCTTGTCCGGCGGGGTCATGCGCGCCGCCGCGAACACCTCCCGGATCCAGCTCATGGGGCGGGTCTGCACGAATGGACTGAGGACAATCCGGCCCGAGGTCACCATCTCCACCACCCGGGGATAGTCGTCGGAAGGGCATCGCCCGCTGCCGACGACCTCGACATCCACTACGGAAAGACGGCTCCTGACGGATGCGATCGTGGCCGTTTCGGAGGCAACGAGGACGAGTTTTCCAGCCTGGCCGACAAGTGCCGCTGCCGCTTCCCGGCCGGACCTGGTTCCGGTGGCCGTAAATATCTTCCACCCGGATGCCGGCAATCCTTGAGACTCCCTGAAATGCCGCACCTCGACGGCCACCACCTCCGGCGTTTTGCCGGCGGCGTTGATCACGACATCGGCCCCCCGGGTCAGCATCCGGTGGAGCCGGGTGTCAACGGCGTCGACGACCATCACCGTTGCCGCCCCGAAGGCCTTGGCCATCTGCACGAGAAACGGTCCCATCTCCGCTGCCCCGATCACGATCACATAGTCCCCGACCGCCATCGACGCCCTTCTTGCAGCCTGAAACGCGGTGGCGACGGTATCGGCAACCGCTGCCATGTGCTCCAGGGGAATGTTGCGACGGTTGGTGATCGCACAGAGGTTGGCGGCCGCAACCGCAATGTGGCTGGAATATCCCCCATGGATTCCGCTGCCGTTGCCGACAACCAGTACCTCCCTGCCAAGCCATGATGGCTCTCCGGCCACCACGGTGCCGGAAATTTCATGCCCCAGCGTCAACGGCGGACGGCGGACGGTGGGAACGCCATCGTAGAAAAAGCCGAGATCGGTGTCGCAGACGCCACAGCCGGCGATTTCCACCAGGACCTCTCCGGCGGCAAGTTCCGGAACCGGCAGTTCAACCAGTTCAAATCCGCCCGGGATCGTCTCGCCCGTCTCGCTGTTGCGGGTTTCCGGTTGCAGCATCCGCCAGGTGGTGATCGTATCAGGTACCGAAGTCATGCTCTCCTTTTTCAGCAAGGTCGGGGGGCGTACAACAAACGTCAGGACCGCCGTTGCAGACTATCCAGATGCTGTAACCGGGGAATGATCTCCCGGTGCAGCTCGCAGGCCATCGATCTGCCGGCGCTGGTACCGGTCAACAATACTTTGTCATTGGGACATCCACCCTGGCAGGTGGTTTTACAGGCGCATTGCCGGCAATCATCCGGCAGGTCGTTTCTTGTCACGTCATAGTGAAACATTACGCTCTGCAGGCGGCGCAACGGGTCCGGGTCAAGTATGGTTCCGGTTTTAAACGTATGGTTACGGATACAGGGGCCGATCGTTCCATCGGGAAAGACCACGGCCAGTCGCTTGCCGCAGGGGTAGGGACTGGAGGGAAGGTTCCACGAGGGAATCAAGATGTCGAAGAGAAACGTCGTATGGACATCGAAGCCGCGAACGGCATAGTTTTCCAGCAAATCAACGACTTGATGATATTTCTTCAACAATTTTCGATGATATTCTCTTCCCGGTTCCGCATACAGATTCTTGTAGAATCGCAACCGGTAGCCATTTTCCATCCCGAAGCGGGTGATGTCCACAACCCGCTCGAGATTGACCTGGTCCAACGTGGCGGCGATGGTCTGGTTGATCACATTCGACCTCTCCTGGATGATGTTCATCCGTCGCGCCAGCTCTTCCAGGCTGGTGTCGGCGATGTTGGTGGTCATCCACTGGATCGATCCGAGATCATCCCAATTCACCGTATCCACCAGATCGGCGTTGGTGTTGACCAGCCCCTGCATCCCGTCGGTATACCTGTAGACGGCATCCATGACCTTTTTGATCCGATCCGTCCGCAGCAACGGCTCCCCGCCCAGAAAGTTGACGATGTTGACCTTGACGTTGTTCTGCCTCCAGACTTCGGGAATCCAATCGAGCAACACTGCAAATGTATCCTCATCCATTTCCAGCCGCTGTCTGCCAATCCCGGCTTGGTTGAGGGAATAACAGTATCTGCATTTCCGGGTGCATCTGTACGACAGGAACAGAATGAACCAGAACCGGGGAAATTTCTCCCACCCGGCTTCTCCCTGCAATCTGCCGTTGTCGAGGGAATACATTTTCTGCAGCTGCTGAACGTGCGCCGTTATCTTTCTCACAACTCAAGTCACCTTA
Organism: Desulfoprunum sp.; assembly: GCF_053613775.1. Lineage (NCBI taxonomy): Bacteria > Pseudomonadati > Thermodesulfobacteriota > Desulfobulbia > Desulfobulbales > Desulfobulbaceae > Desulfoprunum > Desulfoprunum sp. The sequence goes on along the minus strand of NZ_JBSHXH010000004.1, from coordinate 297,818 downwards.
TTCCTATGGAGCGACCCGGCTTCGGAAACCGAGGCGTTCAGCCTCAGGTAAGCGGTCAATTGGAAAATGCCCTGCCTCCATATCGCGATTCCTGGATCAGTGCGGCCGACGGCCGGTCTGCATTGGGCGACCGGCCGATTTTCCGCATCAGTCCTTTTGCGAGAGACGGATCAGGGAACTGGTGAGCTTCTCCAGCCCGTATCTGTCGACCAGGGGCTCCAGACCCATCTCGAGATCTCCCATCACAGGTGATTCTTCCACTTCCTCTTCCCGCTCCTGATACGTCAGGACATCATTGAGACACCACTGGACGCACAACGGCGTTTCTTCGCCTTCGCACATGTCGCATTTGAGCGGCAGCCCGGAATCCGGCTCCTTGAACAGATCGCGGGATGGGCAGGCAGCCCGGCAGAAGCTGCATTCGCTGTATTCCTTGCCGCCCAGCACGTATTGATCCCGGCAGCCGCATTCGCTGCGGGTATAGTCACCGGCGAAGACAGGCAGCCAGATGTTCTTCAGGCGGTGGGTGGTCACATGGATACGGGCCCGGGCGGTATTGACGGTGCTGTACCTCGGCGTCGAGTGGTAGGCCGAGCACATCACCTCGCAGGTCCGGCAGCCGTTGCACTTGTCGGCATTCACCGTGATCGTCTTAATTTTCCTTGTTATCTTGGCCATCTTTCAATATTCCTCTTTTTTCCAGGTCATCGGCGACATAGCCCAAATCCAGTTCCATCAGGCGCTCCCTGGTCGGGATACCGTCATGATTCCAGCCCTTGTAGGTGTAATAGGTGGTCAGCAACTGTTCCTCGTATTCGGGGAAGCGATGCTTCCAGTGGTCTTCGGGCGGTTTCTCGTCGGCCCGGGTCATGCCCCGGCGGTTGTTGAAGGCCCGGTGCAGATTGCGGCTGCGGCTGACGATCTTTTTCAGCCCAGCCTCGTCGATATCCATTCCGGTCGCGGCCGAGATCAGTTTCGGGTAGTTGTGGATGTGATAGGGCGGCTTCAGGCAGAACGACCCCATCCCCGCACAGAGGCCGATGGCATCGTCGATATTGTGCAGCATCTCCATCCAATCGACGATCTCGCAGCACATATCCGGCGTCGGGTAATAGGGGTTGGAGTTTTCGCCGCGCGGGTTCCAGTCGAGGAAATACTGCTTGAACTTGTCGTCGGGGAGTTGGGGCCAGTCGGCGACGAACGCCTCCCGGTCTTCCCGCGAGGGGAACGGCCCCTGGGGCCAGTTGCCCTCGATCTGGGTGATGCTGATCTTCTCGTTGGTGGCATACATCAGATAATACAGGGGATCGAGCATGCCCAATTTGATGTTCATCTGCTCGTGCTTCTTGATGGTATTGTGGTCATAGGCCTCGGCGCCGTTGCCGATCTTGCGGGCGGCCCAGTAGGTGCCGTCGGCCAGGATATCGCCGATTCCCTCCCGTCGGACCACTCGGTCCAGGAGCCAGATAAACCGGCCCTCCTTGTCGGTCGGACACCCCTCAAAATCCTTGTCGGTAAGAATGCCGGCCTCATACAGCTCGACGGCAAAGGCCAGGATCTGCGGTGTCGAGAAGGAGTCGACGCCGTACTCGAAGGCCCGTTTGCCGATCCTGAAACCGAAGTCGAGGTTGTCGACATAGGCGCCCATCAGGTAGGTCAGTTTCGAGAAACATTTCATCATGTAACTCGATACGTCGCCATGGGTGATCAGGCCGCCGCATTGCTGCGGGCAGTTGAAGCAGCTGACAAACCGTTTGATCGCATTGTCCTGCGTTTCTTTCCAGCTCGTCTCGATGTCCTTGGTCCAGAAGTCTTTTCGTCGTTGGCGGGCGTTGCCCCAGGCAAAACTTTCCGTGTGCCACTTTTCATCGGTGTGCTTCATCTCCTGGGGCGAGCCGATACCGGAGAGGATGGTCATGACACCCGGCAGGGGATTGGTGTTTCGATAATGTATATATTTGGTTATGTCCTTCATGTGGGCCATGAATTCCGCCCCCCGGGCGAGACTGACGTCTTTTGTCCCCCGGACGGCAACCGCCTTGATGTTTTTATCTCCCATCACGGCGCCGCCGCCGAGTCGGCTGGCGCTCGACCGGGCCTGCTCGATCGAGGCGGTAAAGACACGATTCTCCCCGGCCAGACCGATCGCGGCGATCTGAGCCCTTGGCTCATTCAACTCCTCTCGGATCAATTCCTGCGTCTCAACCGCCCCTTTTCCCTTGAGATGGGTGGCATCCCGTATCTCCACCCTGTCGTTGTTGATCCAGATGTAGACCAGCTGCGGTGACTTGTTGCGAAAGATCACCTTGTCATAGCCGGCAAACTTCAGCTCCGTGGCCCAGAACCCTCCCATCATGGGGTAGGCCAGCAGATCCGATTGCGGCGAGACAAAGGACACCACGGTCCGGTTCATGCTGAAGGCGGGGGTGCCGCACAACAGCCCGTTACTGAAGATCAGTAAGTTTTCAGGGTCGAAGGCCTTGGTTTCCGGGGGCACCCGGTCCCACATCAGCTTGACGTTGGTTCCCAGCCCCCCGAGATGCAGCCCCAACAGATTCGGGTCGGTTTCGACCCGCTCGATCTTGCCGGTGGCTAAATCAATTTCTAAATTATATCCTGTCTCTGCGTATCTCATATGTGGTCATCTCCATCTATGGCTCGATTGATTCTCAACCATCCGAGACCGGTAGTGCGGAAAGTTCAACGCAACCAGCGGTTATCGACTGAGTTGATCAAGGAGAAGGCATTTTAGCCGGTATCAGCGAGGCCCTGTCTTCCCCCGGCATCGCCGCCCGCCCCCGATTGAACATTGCATTCAATAACAACAGGCCGCCTCCATCTGCTTCTTGACGGCCATGGGCTGCCGGCGGAGGGGACACCTGGGAATGGCCCATCATCTTACGAAGTGTCGGTGTGATAAACTGGGCGAAGGAGAGCATCGCCGCCGGCGGACTGCCCGGCAGTCCGAAGACGAGCCTGTCGCCGATCTTGCCGAAAATCGCCGGCTTGCCGGGTTTGCCGAAGATGGTCGAGAGGTTCATGTCCATCCCCAACGAGGCAAAGGTCTCCCGAACCAGATCATACCGGCCCTTGGACATGCCGCCCGAGGTGATAAGGACATCGGCCCGGAGGGCCTCGCCCAGATGGGCCTGCAGGGTCTTCAGTTCGTCCTTGACGATCCCGATGCACAACGGCACCGCGCCGGCTTCCATTACCAGGGCCGCCAGGGAATAGAGGTTGGAACTCATCGTCTTCCAGGGCAAAACCGGTTCATGAAAATCCGTCAGTTCATCGCCGGTGGTGACAATCGCCACCAGGGGCTTGCGATGTACCGGGACATAGGCCCGTCGCAGCGATGCCAATACCCCCACCTCCGAGGGGCCGATCACGGATCCGGCACGAAAGACCACCTCGCCTTTTTTGAGCAACGCCCCCCGCAGACGCACACTGCTCCCCCGCTTCGGCGCACTGGTGCAGACGACATAGCCGTGGTCTTCGGTGGCGAACTCGAGGCCGACGACCGCATTCGCCCCTTCCGGCACCATGCCGCCAGCCATGATCCGCACCGCTTCCCCGGCCGCGACCGCGGCACCGCAGGGCCTGCCGGCGGCCGATTCGCCGATGATCTTAAGAAAGACCGGGGCTTGGGCCGACGCTCTCTGAAGCGAGGCATGGTGGAGGGCGAAACCGTCTTTGGTCGAGATATCCGCGCCCGGAGTATCCTCGGTGGCGACAATATCCCGGGCCAGCACCCGTCCCAGGGCATCGAGAAAGGGCACGCTTTCGCTTCCCAGAACAGGTGTCGTCGCCAGAATCAGCTGATGTGCCTCATGAACATCTATCATACCAACCTCTTACACAGTATACCTCTGCAGAACCGGCGGTTATCTGGCCTTCCTCCCCTGTCATTCCTGCCGCGGGAAGCAATCGCCAGCATCGATTGATCGGTGTTCACCCGCCCGTCTTGCCGCCACCCAAACACAGCAATGCATAATTATTTAATGTATAACTATATAATGTGTAACCTTACCTGAGGTGTAATTTTTGTCAAAGCAAAAGAAATAAGCGACGTAAAGAGAGAAATACTGACAGTATTTGCCGTCACCAAGCCAAACGGCGGCCATGCAGGCAGGGCAGGCAATCTCGTTTCTGCCGATGAAGATTTCTTCCTTACGGCCGAGATGACAAGGAGGGGGGAAGGTCGAGAAGAGGGAGAGGGAATGGCTGGAATGATGGTTTTAATGTTGTCATTTCGAGCACCAAGGAGAAATCTCGGCTTTATCGCTGGAGATCTCTCCCTGGCGGTCGAGATGACATTGAGGGCGGTCGAGATGACATTGAGGGCGGTCGAGATGACATTGAGGGCGGTCGAGATGACATTGAGGGCGGTCGGGATGACATTGAGGGCGGTCGGGATGACAGCAGGAGAAGTCGAGATCTCAGTTCTTGAGGCCCAACAGCCGTTCGGCATTGCCGTGGAGGATGGCGGCCTTGGTGTCGTCCGAATAGGGCAGCGCCAGCACCCGGCTGATCAGCCCCTCAATATCCAGGGGGATGGACGGCCAGTCGCTGCCGAACAGGAACCGGTCGGCATACCGTTCGAGATTGGGAAAATAGCGGGGCAGATGCCGTGTGGCGATGCCGGCGATGCCGATGTGCATATTGCGATGGCGGGAGATCAGCCAGGCGGCCTGGTCATACCAGAAGGGCCGGCCTCCGTGTTCCATGATGATGGTTAGATCCGGGAATTCGTCGGCGACGTCATCCAGCAGCAGTGGATCGGCATAGCGTATCCTCGTCCCCCGGAAGATCGAAGAACCTGTGTGAAACATCACCGGCAACCGCTGCGATTGGAGGTAATCGAAAAAGGAAAAAAATGCCGGGTCGTTGGGGGAAAAATGCTGGTAGGAGGGAAGGAGTTTGAAACCTTTCATCCCCATCTCCTCCACGGCATGCCGAGCCTGATCGACATAGGAGGCATCGGCCTCGAGCGAAATGGAGGCAAAGGGGATCAGTTCTTCGTGATCGCTACAGAACCCGGCGATCACCTCATTGGAAACCACCCCGGTGGATCTGGGCGCGTATTCGGCGAGCATGATCGCTCGGCTCACCCCCTGCGTTGCCATATAGGCAACGACCTCCCCGGGATTGGGTCCGTCGGCGAAACGGGCACGGTAGCCGGGATTGTTTTCCCGGAAATAGGCAATGATTTCCGGCTTCAAGTACCGGGGGTCGGCCAGATGGACATGGAAATCGATGACGTTCATTGTTGTTCTCACTGTTCGGCGACCTGGAGGCTGACCCGGCGGTGGATCCGGCGGCGGAATTGGTCGGTGCCCCGACGCCCGGACGATGATCCTACCATCATTGTCCGGAGGTTACCATCATCTCGTGTTTACCAAGGGCAGCCTTCGTTGAACTGCGTCGGGGTAATCTGCCCATCTACAGTTGAAAAAGCCGCGCTCGATTGGGAGGCGGCGGTCGACAGCCACTGTCGTGGGCAACGAGGTGGCCGCATGGAGGTGTGAAAAGGCCTGTTCTCCGGCCTTGTCGACGGCTGTTGCCAGCCGTCGAAAGCCCTCTTTGTTCGAACTTCGGAAGACGATCGAGCATCGAACCACTTCTTGCCCCCTTGCTGTAACGAACAGGAGTTTCTGAAAAATTTACGCTTGATTTCTTTTTTCTCATACTGTACCGCACCGTACAGTTCTGGCAACCCTCGCCTCGCGGGGGTCTTTTTTTTGCCAATCGTCATTCCCTCTCTCCCAGCCGGCTGCGGAGAGAATGCCTCGCGGCGAATCAAGCAAACAGGAGAGTTCACCCATGTCCCCACCGTGCATCACGCCTCCGAACCCCATGGTCATCACGATTGCTCTGGTGCTGATGACCACCCTCGGCGGTTGCGCCCGGCTTCCTCAGATTGGCCAACGTGACCGCATGAAACCTGCCTCGGACTATCGGACCGCGGCGTCATTTTCCGCGCCGACCGGCAACTGGCCGGATCAGAACTGGTGGCGGACCTACGGCGATCCGCAGCTTATGGCGCTGGTCGACGAGGCCCTGCGCGACTCGCCCGACCTGGCCGCGGCGGCGGCACGTCTGCGTCGGGCCGAGGCCTACACCACCGTGTCCCGATCGACACTGATGCCGCAGGCCAGCGCCGGTGCCTCGGCGACCGAGCAGAAGTTGAGTTACAACTACCTCACCCCTCGAGCCATGCCCCCGGACGGCTGGCAGGATTACGGGCTGGCGACGATCAATCTCAACTGGGAGATCGATTTCTGGGGCAAGAACCGCGCCGGACTGGCGGCGGCCACCTCGCAACTGGAAGCCAGTCGGGCCGAAGCGGCGCTGGTGCGGCTGAACATCGCCGCGGCCATCGCCATGAACTACTCGGAACTGGCCCGCCTTTACGCCTTACGGGACACGGCCGGGCGCACCGTGGATATCCGCCGCAAAACGGTCGAGTTGTTTGCCGAGCGCTTCGCCAACGGCATGGAAACCGAGGGGGGCGTCGGTGAGGCCAAAGCCCGGCAGGCCGGTGCCGAGGGGGAACTGTTGGCGATCGATGAGCAGATCGGCCTGACCTGTCATCGTCTGGCCGCCTTGGTCGGCGCCGGTCCGGACCGCGCCCGTTCCATCCATCGCCCGACGATCAAGCTCGACAGCCATTTCGGCCTGCCGCCCGAGCTGGCGGCCAATCTTCTCGGGCGCCGCCCCGATGTGATCATGGCCCGTCTCCTCGCCGAAGCCCAGCTGCATCGCATGAACCAGAAGCAGGCCGAGTTCTACCCCAACGTCAACCTGATCGCCTTCCTCGGCGTCCAGTCGCGGGGGTTGGACATGCCGACCGAATCCGGCTCGGATATCGGCGGCATCGGCCCGGCCGTGTCGCTGCCGCTCTTCACCGCCGGCCGCCTGCGGGGCGAACTGCGCGAGCGGGCGGCGACCTATGACGAGCTGGTCGCCAACTACAACGCCACGGTGGCGCATTCCCTGGAAGACGTTGCCAACGCCGCCCTCAGCATCAAAGCGCTGGCCGGTCAGCTGGACAAAGGCAGGGCAGCCGTCGCCGAGGCGTCGCAGGCACATCGGGTGGCGCGCAACCGCTACGAAGGCGGACTGGCCAATTTCATCGAGGTCCTGTCCGCCGAAGATCTGCTGCTCAACAACCAGCGACTCCTCACCAGCCTCCAATCCCGGGCACTGTCCCTCGATGTCGCGCTCCAGCGCGCCCTTGGCGGCGGATTTCAGCATAAAAATATCTGATTTCCCTATCCATTAACACCAGAAGGATTGCCGATATGTCTGACATTACCGAATCGATTCCTACCAATGTGGTCAAATCAAATCGTCGCAAAAAACTGCTCATTGCGCTGGCTGCCGTCGTGGTCTTCTCGGGCGCAGGGGCCACGGCCTACTGGGCTCTGTACGGCTCGCACATTATCTCCACCGACAATGCCTATGCCGCGGCCGAGGTGGCCCAGGTGACCCCGGCGGTCAAGAAAGGCGATGTCCTCGTCAAGATCGACCAGACCGACGCCAGGCTGGCGCTCGCGCAGGCCGAAGCCGAGCTGGGACAGGCCATCATGGTGCCGCTGACCGGCTGGCTGGCGGCACGCTTCGGTCCAGTCCGGGTATTTGTCTGGTCGACGGCCTTGTTCGGAATCTTCGGCATGCTCTGCGGCCTCTCCACCTCCCTCGGCATGCTGGTCGTCGCCCGCATCTTCCGGGGTTTTTCCGGCGGGCCGCTGATGCCTCTGTCGCAGACCCTGCTGCTGCGCATATTTCCCAAGGAGAAGGCCGCGGCGGCCATCGGCCTGTGGTCGATGACGACGCTGATCGCGCCGGTGACCGGGCCGATCCTCGGTGGCTACCTGTGCGACGAATACAGCTGGCACTGGGTTTTCATGATCAGCACGCCGTTTGCCGCGGTCTGTGCCTTCATCGCCTGGAACATGCTCAAGCGTTGCGAAGCGGCAGCGATCCGCACTCCCTTCGACATGATCGGCCTGGTGCTCCTCGTCATCTGGGTCGCCGCCCTGCAGGTGATGCTGGACGAGGGGAAAAACCTCGACTGGTTCGCCTGCGACAAGATTGTCGCCCTGTGCATCATCGCCGGGATCGGCTTTGCCGCGTTCATCATCTGGGAACTCTACGACGACCATCCGATAGTGGACCTCCGGGTGTTCCGCCATCGGGGCTTTACGGTCAGCGTCACCACCATCGGTCTGGCCTTTGCCGCCTTCTTCGGCATCAACGTCCTGATCCCGCTCTGGCTCCAGAACTTCATGGGCTACACGGCCACCATCGCCGGACTGGCGATGGCCTGGAGCGGACTGTCGTCGATCTTTGTCGCCCCGATGGCCGCCCAGCTGGCGCGCAAGACCGACCCGCGCAAACTGGTCTTCTTCGGCGTCATCTGGTTCGGCATCGTCACGCTGTGGCGGGCCGTGGCCACGACGGACATGGGTTTCTTCGATGTCGCCATGCCCCTGATCGTGATGGGGTTCGGCATGCCGTTCATCTTCATCCCGACGACCGATCTGGCCCTAGGCAGCGTCGAAGCGCACGAGATGGATTCCGCCGCCGGCCTCATGAACTTCCTGCGCACCTTATCCGGAGCTTTCGCCACCTCGATGATCACCACCGTCTGGGGCGACCAGATCACCCGCAACCATGCGAAACTGGTCGGCCTGGCCGATCAAGACCTGAGCGTTCGTGCCATGCTGGACGGCTCAGGCGCCCCATTGGATGTGGTCAACCAGGTGATTGACTACCTGATTGTGCAGCAGAGCGTCATGTTGGCCACCAATCAGATGATGGTGGCCATCGGGGCCATCGTGATCGTCGCCGCGCTGATCACCTGGCTTTCACCCAAGCCGGCGCGGGTTGTCGAACCGGGGACCGGCGGCCATTAGTTGCTCTCTTCCGCTGTTAAAAAATCGAATCAAGGAGATCTTCCATGTTCAAACATCCGCTGGTGCCGACAGATGGCTCCCCTCTCTCCCAGGAAGCCGTGCTCCGCGCGGTCTCGTTCGCCAGCGAGGCGGGGGCGCGCATCACCTTTTTCTGTGCGATACAGCCATCGCCCAAGATGTACTACGGCATGGGGTCGATCTTTGACGCCCATATGCCCACCACCTTCCGTGAATCGATGCGGAGCACGGCCCAGGACATTCTCGATGCCGCCGAAAAGCTTGCCCTGGCGACCGGGGTCGAGTGCCGCAAGGTTATGCTTTTCAGTGAAGAGCCGTACGCGGCAATCATCGAGGCGGCCAGGCACAACGAGTGCGATCTCATCTTCATGGCCTCGCACGGGCGCAAGGGAGTCAAGGGATTTGTCCTGGGAAGCGAGACCCGAAAGGGAGTGACGCACTCCACCATTCCTGTTCTGGGTATTGACGCACTCCACCATTCCTGTTCTGGTACACCGCAGTGAGGCGTTGGCCACGACCACGTAATGCACCCGGGGTGCCGCACTGATTACCGACGGTATTTTTGCGCCCCACGGGATATGCTGCTGCTCACCCCGGTAACAGAAGGAGAAGCCCCACAAGGATGGCGAAAAAATCCGACACGAAACGACAGCATATTCTGACGGAGGCGGCGCAGGCGTTCCAGGAACTGGGTTTCGAGCGGACCACCATGTCGGAGATCTGCGCCCGGATGGGCGGTTCGAAGGCGACCCTGTACAACTATTTCCCTTCCAAGGAAGTGTTGTTTTTCGAGATCATGTATCTCTCGACCGAGGCCGAATTCCAGGCCGTCCACTCGGCGATCGATCCGTCGACGGATGATATTGTCACGTCCCTGCAAAATTTCGGTGAACGCCTGCTGACCATCCTCTACTCCCCGCAGGTCCGGGCGAACCGGCATCTGTCCATCTCCGAATCGGGCCATTCGGAGTTGGGCCGCCTGGTCTACGAGCGCCGGGTCCAACGCAGCCAGGACCTGGTGGCGGATTTCATCCGCAAGGCCATGGATCACGGCAAACTGCGTCAGGCCGATGCGGTCGTGGCGACAAAACACCTCTACAGCCTGCTGGAGGCCGAGTTGATCGACCGGTTTCTCTTTCAACTGCTGGAAGAGGTCAGCCGCGACGAGATCAGGCAGGTGACGGCCCGGGCGGTCGCGGTTTTCATGGCCGCCTATGGTCCGGCGGGGAAAATCGCCCCCGAGACGCGAGGCGCGTCCCGACAGGAGCCGTAGCTCCGACCCGCCGAGAGCCCCTCCCCACTCTCGGCCCCGTTCACAGATGGGCCAGGCCGGAGTCGAGAGTGCGCCCTGGCCGAGGTTCCGGCGGCCGGTGCCGGGAAAGGTCGATTTCCCGGCACCCTGGCCGCTTGTCAGGAAATTATTGCCCGTTGCAGCATCCCGGGGTTAACGACTCATTTGGGAGCCATTGCCCTTCGGGCTTCTTCCTTGCTTTCGTAAATGTGGGGCGAAACTCCCCGCTTCTGCAGTTCGTCACCGAGTTTCATCCGCAGGAAGGTACTGGTCGTATAGCGGGTGACGCTCTCGTAGTATTGGGCGGCGTATTTCACCATTTCCACGTATTCGTCGACCAGGTGCGGCGAGACGTTGAAGTTGTCGTAGTTGGCGACGGTGTGCACCTTCCGGTCGAGAGGCTCCAGTATCGATCCGACCAACTGTTTCATCTCCTGAATCTCGTCACTGGTTTTCATGTAGTAGTTTTCGAGGTTGATGAAAAAGATGTTATCTTCCGCCTGGTATTTGAAACGATCCTCCATGGGAATGTTCAAAAGGTCGTCCTTGATCCCCATGCGACGGAGCCGGAAAAGTCGTTCGTCCATGAGCCTCGGCGGTCGGCGCATGACGGGCTTGAAATCCATGAGCGCCAGGACCTGGCCGTCCAGGTCGATTCCCGGAGCGATCTCAATCAATTCCAGCCCTTCCTCGCACAAGGTGAAGACACAGCGCTCGGTGACATACAGCACCTGCTGCCGAATGCTGACGGCATACTTCCCGCTGAACGTTTTCTGTTCCACCTGGCGGACGAACTTCTTCTCCCGCCCTTCCTGGTCGATGATCAGTTTGCCGTCCTCGACCGATGTCTTGAGCCCGCCGGCGGTGAACGTCCCGACAAAACAGACTTTCTTGGCATTCTGGCTGATGTCGATGAACCCGCCCGGACCGGTGAACCGTGGCCCGAACTTGCTGACGTTGACGTTTCCTTCCACGTCCGTCTCCGCCATGCCGAGGAAGGCGATGTCGAGGCCGCCACCGTCGTAAAAGTCGAATATGGCGTTCTCGGCGATCAGGGCGTCGGAGTTGACGCCGGCGCCAAAATCCAGCCCTCCCATCACCAGGCCGCCGATAATGCCCGATTCCGCCGTCAGGGTGGCATATTCCAGCACCCGTTCCTCGTTGGCCACCCGCGACACCCCTTCCGGCATGCCGATGCCGAGGTTGACGATGCTGTTGGGCTTCAACTCGAAGGCGGCGCGGCGGGCGATGATCTTGCGTTCGCCCATTTCCAGCGGCGGGATCGCCTGCATCGGGACCCGGTGCTCGCAGCTGAAGGCGACACTGTATGGCGTACCGAAGGTCTGCCAGTGGTTCTCGGGCTTGGCCACCACCACGCAGTCGACCAGGATCCCGGGGATGACGACATTGCGGGCACTGAGCGTGCCGCTGTCGGCGAGCCGTTCAACCTGAACGATCACGACCCCGCCGGAGTTCCGGGCGGCCTGGGCCATGGCCAGCGCATCGAGGACCATGCACTCTTTCTCCATGGTGATGTTGCCGTCCGGGTCGGCAGTCGTCCCGCGGAGGAAGGCGACATTGATGGGGAATGATTTGTAGAAGAGATAGTCCTTGCCATCGATATTCATCAAGGTGATGAGATCTTCACCCTGGGTCTTGGTCAGTTCGTTGAGCTTGCCGCCATCGACCCGGGGATCGATGAAGGTGCCGAGGCCGACATGGGTCAGATTGCCCGGCTTGCCGGCGGCGATGTCGCGATAGAGTTGGGTCACGGCCCCCATCGGGACGTTGTAGGCGAGAATCTTGTTTTCATGGATCAGTTTTCCCAGCCCCGGGGTCAAACCGGTATGGCCGCAGATGACTCTCCCCACCAGGCCCTCGAGGGCGAGGTGATTGAGGCCCTTGCCCTTGCCGTCCCCCTGGCCGGCCGGATAGGTCAGCGTCAGATTTCTCGGCCGGCCGGTCTTGAGAAACCGCTCTTTGAGGGCGATGGCCAGTTCCTCGGCAAAACCGGCCCCGACAAAACCGGCCGTCACGATGGTGTCGTTGTCGCGGATCAGGTCGATGGCCTCCTCGGCCGAGACGATCTTGCCCTTCTTGATCCGCATGGCCGATATCGGGTCGACCATCGGGTGCCCGATCTCTTTCAAGTGCATTTTCCCGATCAACGGATTGATCTCTTGCATCACACAACTCCCTTATAAATTTACAAGGACGATTAAACCAGAAGATCCAGAATTCATCGTGCGGACATGCTATTTAATCGTATTTTTTCAATAATTTGTGTTACCACCTCGCCAGTTGTCCTATTCCCCCTTGAAACGTGGCGCCCTCTTTTCGAGAAAGGCGCCCACCGCTTCCAGGTGATCGCCGGTATGATGGGCCATGGCCTGAAAACAGGCGCATAGTTCGAGAAAATCCGGAAGTTCGCTGCGTTGGGCCAGCTTCATCATCCGCTTGGTCAGGCGCAGGGCCTGGGGCGGCTTGGCCGCTATCTGCCCGGCCAATTCGCGGGCGCGTGCCATCAGGGTCTCGGGTTCCACCACTTCGAGGAACAGGCCCAGACTCAGGGCCTCATAGGCCGAGACCAGCCGACCGGTAAAGGTCAGTTCGGCAGCCCGCTGGTAACCGACCAGTCGCTGCAGGAACCAGGCCCCTCCGTCCCCCGGTGTGATGCCCATGTTGATGAAGGCCTCGCTCACCGCGGCCCGAGTCGAGGCGATGCGGATGTCGCACATGCAGGCGAGATCAAAACCAGCCCCGATCGCCGGGCCGTTGACGGCGGCGATGATCGGCACCTCGGCCCCGTGCACGACCAGCGGTATCTGCTGAATCCCCCGTCGATACTGGTCCTGCAGGTCGATCGGCGTGCCCTGAAAGCTGCCGGAGCGATCATGCATTTCCTTGACGTTGCCGCCGGAAGAAAAGGCCGTGCCATCGCCGGTGATGATCAGCACCGAAATCCCGTCATTGCCGTTGACCCAGGCAACCGTCTGCAGGATGTCGTCGATCAGCTGCGTGCCGGTCAGGGCATTGCGGACATCATCCCGCTGGAAGGTCAGGACAGCTACCCGACCTTCCACCTCCATGAGTGAATTCTGTAACTGTGGCAGTCCGCCGGCCTTGGGTGCGACAGAATCCATACAACCTCCCATCGATATAAACGGCTAGAGCAGCGCCAGAAGCACGCCGGCGGCCACGGCCGAGCCGATGACCCCGGAGACATTCGGACCCATGGCGTGCATGATCAGGTGATTCTGCGGATTGGCCTCGAGACCGACCTTGTTGACCACCCGGGCGGCCATCGGTACCGCCGACACCCCGGCCGCGCCGATGAGCGGATTGATCGGGTTTTTCGAGAGCTTGTTCATCAATTTGGCCATCAGGACGCCGCCGGCGGTGCCGATGCTGAAGGCGATCATGCCCAGGACCAGGATGCCGAGGGTCTCGACATTGAGGAATTTATCGGCCGACAGTTTGCTGCCGACAGCCAGGCCAAGAAAGATGATGACCGTATACATCAGGGCATTTTTCATGACATCGGAGAGCTTGTCGACGACACCGCACTCCTTGGCCAGATTGCCGAGCATGAACATACCGATCAGCGGTGCGGCCGACGGCAGCAGTACTGCACAGATGGTCAGCACCAGCAGGGGCAGGATGATTTTCTCCATTTTCGATACATGCCGCAGCTGCACCATCTTGATCTTTCTTTCCTCCTCGGTGGTCAGCCACTTCATGATCGGTGGCTGGATCAGCGGAACTAACGCCATGTAGGAGTAAGCGGCAATGGCGATTGAACCCAGCAGACGAGGAGAAAGCCGGCTGGCCAGGAAGATCGCCGTCGGACCGTCGGCGCCGCCGATGATCCCGATGGAGGCGGCATCCCGCAGGGAAAAATTGATGCCGGGCACCAGGTCAGAAAGCCACAGGGCCCCGAGCAGAGTGGCGAAAATGCCCAATTGTGCCGCCCCGCCGAGCAGAATGGTCATCGGATTGGCAATCATCGGGCCGAAGTCGGTCAGGGCTCCGACCCCCATGAAGATCAGCAGCGGAAAGACCCCGGTATTGATCCCCACGTCATAGATATAGGCGAGGATTCCCCCCGGTTCGGCAATCCCGGCCAGCGGAATGTTGGAGAGGATGGCGCCATAGCCGATGGGAATCAGCAGCAGCGGCTCGAAACCTTTGAAGATGCCGAGGTAGAGGAGCACCAGGCCGACGGATATCATCAGCACCCGGCCGATGCCGACTGTCCAGTCCTGGGTCGTCTGCGCCTCGAATATGCCGTACGCCCCGGTGGTTTTGGCAAGAGCGACAAGAAGTCCGGAGATGGACGGCAGCGTTCCGCCGCCGCCGACGGCGGGCTGGTCGGCAACCACCGGGGTTGTGGCAATGGTTCCAAGCAGGTCGTCCTTGTGGACTTTCTGGTAGGCGACAGCCTTCATACTGGTGATTTTTCCAGCCGAACCGGCCTTCAGGACGATCACCGTGCCGTCCTCCTTTTTCAGGGTCGCGATCTCGTCGCCGCTATAGACGAAGCTGTCCTGATGGGCGAGAACCCGAATTATTTTTGCGTCTGCCGGCGCGACTATATCTACCGTTTCGTCCGCCGCGAGGGCGGCATGCGACCAGGTACACAGCCATGTCAGCAATAGAAATATGAAAAATTTGAATTTCATAATACCTACCCGATATGAGCAAAGAAGAGAGGCTTACCGGTCAAAGACCGGTAAGCAGGAAACCTGCACCCTGTCAGCCGATGGTGAGAAGCGGCTCAGAGGCCTGGACGGCATCGCCGGCGCCAACGTGGATGGCAAGAATCTTGCCGGCGCAGGGGGCGTTGACCTCGGATTCCATTTTCATGGCTTCCATCACCACCAGCGGTTGATTGACGACAACGTTCTCGCCGACATCAACCAGGATTTTGATGATATTACCTGGCGTCGGGGCATCGACGTCGGTTCCTTCTTTTTCCGGAGCGGCAGCCGCTGCCGGGGCGACCGTGATCCCGCCCGCCGTCGGCACCTGGGAACCGTCCGCCAAAGCGACGGTGACGTTGTACGTCTGGTTGTTGACAGTGATGATGTAATTACGCGTCCCGGCAGCTGCAGGACCCGTCGAGGTGGTATCGCTCATTGTTTCACTCCCTTTTTGTGCTCGCAGTTTCTCTTTCGCTCGAGTTATTCAAGCTGTGACTCTTGGTGGGTTTGGTGTATTCCGATCCGGTGGGGGGACAGGCACTCGCCTTCCTCCCAGAGTCTGTAATCAAATATTATTACCGAATACCCATATCACTCTCGTAGGCGGCAACGGCGGCGGCGATGACTGCAAATTCCGCCCCTCCATCACTGACAGGTACTGATACTGGTACTGGTACTGCTCGTGCTTTTTTTCTTTTACTGGCCAGGATGGCTCGATCGTTGGCAATCGCCTGAATTTCGCGCGCCGCGGCTCCCCGGGTCAGGAATGCCACCAATTTGATGAAGTAAATCATCAACAAAAGAAAGAGCATGACGGTGGTCATGCCGACGACCATAAGTTTGACACCTTCAAAAATCATTGGACTCTTGCCTCACTTGTAGTGCAGGGGGGCCTGCTGAAAAACCGCTTTAATCAGGGCCGCCCCCGCTATTTCCGGATCACGTCGCTTTGCCTGAGAGGCCGTTCATGAGACAGGATGCCCCCATGGCGATGGCGTCTATTGTCACCGAGGCCCCTGTGTCGCGTGGAGCCGGGATGTCTCTACAGGGTTCGGCTTCCGCCTGCGCCTTACATCGCTTCGATCTTCTCGGTGAGGACCGGGATAAACTGCTTCAGATCGGCAACCACGAGGACATCGGCAACTTCGCCGATCGGTGCATCCTTGTCGGTATTGATCGCCACGATAAATTCGGATTTTTTCATTCCGGCCAGATGCTGGATCGCCCCGGAGATACCGCAGGCAACATACAGCTTCGGGGACACCGTCTGACCGGTGGTGCCGACCTGACGGTTATGTTCGGCCCACTCGGCATCGACGACCGGTCGACTGGCCCCGTATTCGCCCTTCAAGGACTTGGCCAGGGCCGCGACGATGGCAATATTCTCCGGCTTGCCGATGCCGCGGCCGGCACTGACGATCACCGACGCCTTGGTCAGGTCGACCCCGCCTTTCTCGGCATATTCGTAGCCGGTCAATTCGATTTTGCCGGTCGCGCCGGTGCCGATCTTCTCAACCGTCGGGGTGCCCGCCGGGTCGTCGGCCAGGCTGAAGGCCCCGGCCTGCAGGGTCAACACGGTGACGCCGCTCT
This sequence comes from Desulfoprunum sp., assembly GCF_053613775.1. Taxonomy (NCBI): domain Bacteria; kingdom Pseudomonadati; phylum Thermodesulfobacteriota; class Desulfobulbia; order Desulfobulbales; family Desulfobulbaceae; genus Desulfoprunum; species Desulfoprunum sp. The sequence goes on along the minus strand of NZ_JBSHXH010000004.1, from coordinate 281,295 downwards.
TGACGGCGACCTTGCGCCGCAACTTCGAGTTGCAGACCGGCACGACCGGCAGACCGTCGACGAAATCCACCACCTCGGACACCTGGCCGGCCTTCAAGGCGTGGGCCACCCGCGGGGCGAGGTCCCAGCCGTAGGAGGAGTGGCAGAAGACCACCATATCCGGCTTGACCTTGCCGATCGTCTCCAGCACCAGCTGCTTGTGGACATCGGGGTTGTATTCGCCGCAGGCCGCGACATCGGCGAGGTAGAGGGTCCCGGCGAATTTCGGCAGCTCGCTGTCACTGCCGACGAGGAACATCGCACTCTCGGCGCCGACCTTTTGGGCGAAGGCGACCAGATCGTAGACCCCGCCCTGCAACTTTCCTTCTCGATACTCAGCAACAAGCAATGTTTTCATCGGATCCTCCCCTAGGCCAGAACGGCGGTTTTTTCTTTCAGAATCTTGATCAATTTGTCAGCCATTTCGCCAATATCCCCCTCCAGGACGAGACCGCCGCCCTTCTTCTCCGGGAAGTAGAGGGCCTGGGTCTCCTCGAGGGCCGATTCCTTCAACAGATCGGCCACGGCAACGGTGATCAGTTCCTTCTTCTTGACCTTCATGATATTGGGCAGGGTGGGGTAACGCGGGGTGTTGAGCCCGAGCTGACAGGTCACCAGCGCCGGCACCGGCAGTTTCACCACCGCTTTGACCCCGCCCTCGAGTTCCCGCTTGACGGTAATCGTGCCATTGGCGAACTCGAAGCCGACGATGGTTGTGACGGAAGGGATTCCGAGGGATTCGGCGGTCAGCACCCCGACCTGGGCACTGCCCCGATCCTGGGACTGCAACCCGGTGAAGATCACGTCATAGGACTTGGTTTTGGCATGCTCGGCGATGATCGAGGCGATGGAAAAGGGGTCCTTCTTGTAGCTGTCGTCATCGGCCACATGGACACCCCGGTCGCAGCCCATGGCCAGCGCCTTCTTCATCGTCTCCTTGACCCGCTCCGGACCGATGCAGAGCACGGTCAGATCGCCGCCGGCCTGCTCCTTCAACTGCACCGCCTGCTCGACCGCATACTCGTCATACTCATTCATCCGCCAGGCCAGGCCGGCGCTGTCGTACCAGTTGCCTTCGCCATTGACCTTGAACTTCGATTCCATGTCGGGAACCTGTTTGATACACACCAGAATATTCATGTCATTCTCCTTGTTTGAGTACCCAATACCTGAAATGTATTGTTTCTTTTCAAATTTCTCGCCCGGGCGTCTCCCCGGCCGCTCCGCCCGCTCAACCCCGGGCCGACGGCTGTACCACCCTCTCGACCAGGATCTCGGCGATGTCGCGCGGTCGCAGCGATTCCTCGACTCCGGCCCCCTTCACCCCGTCCTCGAACATCGTCAGACAGAAGGGGCAGTTGGAGACCAGCACATCGGCCTTGGCCTCGGTCGCCATCTGCACCCGCTTGATGTTGATCCGGCTGCCCAGCTTCTCTTCGGCCAGGATCCGGCCGCCGCCGGCGCTGCAGCAGAACGCCTGGTCGCGGTTGCGGCCCATCTCGGTGATCTGGCCACCGGCCTTGGCGATGAGGGTCCGAGGCGGCTGATAGATACCGTTGTGGCGCCCCAGGTAGCAGGAGTCGTGATAGGTGCAGGAAAAGCCCTCGCTCTTGAGCTGCAGTCGACCGGAAGCGATCAGCTGTTCGAGGAATACAACGTAGGGGACGACCTCGGCCGTGAGGCCCAGATCCCGGTAATCCTTTTCCAGGGTATTGAAACAATGGGGGCAGGTGGTGACGATCTTCTTGACCCCGTAGGCCTTGATGGTCTCGATATTCTCCATCGCCTGCGATTGATAGAGATATTCGTTGCCCATCTTGCGCATCGGCTCACCGCAGCACTTCTCCTCCTTGCCGAGGATGCCGACCTTGATCCCGGCGGCCTGGCAGAGGGCAACGAAGCTGCGGGCGACGGCGATGTTGCGCTTGTCGAAGCTGGCATAGCAGCCGACAAAGTAGAGGATATCGACCTCGGCATCCTCGTCGAGGGTCTTGATCCCGAGGTTGTCGGCCCAGTCGCCGCGCGAGGCATAGCCCATTCCCAGCGGATTGCCGTTGACCTCGGTGGCCTCCATCGCCGTCATCACCTCGTCGCCGGGGAACTCGCCCTCCATCAGGACCAGATTGCGGCGCATCTCGACGATCTTGCCGACGTGCTCGACCCCGGCCGGGCAGATATCCTGACAGGCGCGACAGGTCGTGCACGACCACAGGGCGTCACGGCCGACGGTCTCGATCAGGTTGGCATCCGGCGTCGGCGAAAAGGCGACTCCGCCCAGGTCGCTGACGACCTTCATCGGCGACAGCGGCTTGTCGGTGGCATAGGCCGGACAGCGGTCCTGACAGCGCCGGCATTTGATGCAGGCGTCGGTATCGAAGATATCCTTCCAGCTGAGATCGGTAAGCTGCACCGCCCCGAAGCTCTCCGCCTCCTCGTTTTCCAGTTCGATGGTCTGCAGTTTGCCGATCGGGCCCCGATCGGCAAAGACCATGTTGAGGGCGATGGTGGCGATGTGACGAAACTTGGTGAAGGGAATCGAGACGATGAACACCATCACCAGCAGCAGGTGAAACCACCAGGTAAAGACGTGCAGCTGCTGCAGTCCCGTTGCCTCCATCCCGGACATGGCCTTGGCGAAGACGAGCCCGACAGGGGACCAGTATGACAGCGGGGTGCCGAGTTCGGTCACCGCCATCCGGGCGCCTTCGATCACGAAGCCGGTCAGCAGGATCAGAAACAGTAGACCGTGCATGAAGGCATCGTTCCAGTTGCTGTCCAGGGCGGCGGAATTGACGAGGTAGCGGCGGACAAACAGGGCCCCCATCCCCACCAGGGCGAGGAGTCCGGCCAGATCCAGGGATATCGAAAACAGCTTGTAAAAGGTGCCTTTCAGGAATTTGATGTCGAACAGCAGGTCGGAGAAATCCGCCTGCAGGACAATGAGGGAGGTGCCGATGAACAGCACGAAAAAGCTCCAGAAAAACGCCCCGTGGGCCAGACCCGGCCAGCGGACCCGGATGACTTTCGCCTGTCCCAGCACGGTCGCGGCGGCGTCGGCGATTCGCTGCCACAGGTCATCGGTGCGATCGATCGGTTTGCCCAACCGATAGACCTTCACCCGCTGCATGCCGCCATACGCCAGTACTCCTATCGCGGCGATCGTCAGCAGGTACATCGGCACCAGCGTGGTCCAGCCGTGCCCTACATTCCAATATATTTCACGGGTAGCTTCCATCTTAACCTTCCTGCCTGTTGACAGGGATCTGGACCATCACCGCCGACCCTTCGGCACACAGCTTGCCTGCGGCCGACACGGTCAGGTCGACGACGACCTTCCTTCCCTTGATCTCGTTGATCCTGCCCCGAATCTCGATCTCGACGTTGGTCGGGGTCGGAGCGCGAAAATCGACCTTCAGCGAAGCGGTCACAAACCGGGTCACCGTCTGCTCCTCGGTCCTGGCCTTGGCGGCCCAGGCGGTCGCGGCGCCGTGACAGTCCATCAGTGAGGCGATCATGCCACCGTAGAGAAAGCCCGGATAGCCGCCCGAATACTTGGGATCGGGAGTGAACCGACAAACGGTCTCGTCGCCATCGGCATAGCTCTTCAGCTTCAGACCATCATCGTTGAGTCTTCCGCAGCCATAGCAATGGGCGTATTCATCGGCATAGCAATCCTGAATGGCCACCAGTTCCGTCATCTCCGCATCCTCCAAAGGTCATGAAACGTTCAATTATAGGTATAGAAACCACGGCCTGACTTGCGTCCCAGCCACCCCGCCTCCACATACTGCCGCAGCAGCGGGCAGGGACGGTATTTCGGATCTCCCAGCCCCTTGTGCAGGGTCTCCATGATCGCCAGGCAGGTGTCGAGGCCGATCAGGTCCGCTAAGGCCAGTGGCCCCATTGGATGGTTCATGCCCAGTTTCATCACGGTATCGATCGCCTCGCAATCGCCGACCCCGTGGTAGACGCAGTAGATGGCCTCGTTGATCATCGGCAGCAGGATCCGGTTGGCGATGAATCCCGGAAAATCATTGGCCAGTACCGGTGTTTTGGCCAGCTTTTCGGTAAGGAGACGCGTCGTATCATAGGTCTCGTCGGAGGTGGCGAGACCGCGGATGATCTCGACCAGCTGCATCATCGGGACCGGGTTCATGAAGTGCATGCCGATCACCCTGTCCGGCCTTCGGGTGGCGGCCGCGATCCTGCCGATGGGGATGGACGAGGTATTGGAGGCCAGGATGACATGTTCCCGGCAGATATCGTCCAGTTCCTGGAAGAGCTTGAATTTGATCTGTTCGTTCTCGGAGGCGGCCTCGACCACGAAATCGGCGGTCGCCATGTGCCGCAGGTCGGAACTCACCGAGATGCGATCGAGGGTCTGCCGGCGCTCAGTCTCCGAAAATCGCCGTTTTTCGACCAGTCGGTTGAGATTGTCAACGATCCGCTGCCGTCCCTTCTTGACGAACTCGTCGTTCATGTCGTTCATGATGACGCGAACGCCATTGGTCGCGGCGACCTGGGCGATTCCGGCACCCATCTGACCGGCGCCGACGACGCCCAATGTATGTATTTCCATAACCGCCTTGTTCCCTGTAAGAAAATTATGCGTAAAGCCAACCCGGCATGCCGGGTCGGCCGGATTTATCTTTTCACGATCATGGCCATGCCCATGCCGCCGCCGATGCACATGCTGATCAGGCCGGTGGCGTGGTTGCCGCGCTGCATCTGGTTGAGGGTGGCGACCATCTGCCGGGCGCCGGTGCAGCCGACCGGGTGGCCCATCGAGATGGCGCTGCCGTAACGGTTGGGTTTGTCGACGTCGATCCCCAGTTCGAGCATGCAGCCGATCGCCTGGGAGGCGAAGGCCTCGTTCAGCTCGATCAGGTCGATATCGGCGATCGTCATCTTCGCCTGTTTCAGGGCGCGGCGGATCGCCGGCACCGGACCGAGGCCCATGTAGGCCGGGTCGACCCCGCCCGAGGCGAAGCTCTCGATGGTCAGCAGCGGCTTGAGCCCCAGGGCCCTGGCCCGGCTCTCGCTCATCAAGAGCACCGCCGCCGCCCCGTCGTTGATCCCGGAGGCGTTGCCGGCGGTGACCGAGCCATCCTTGGTGAAGACCGGCCGCAGCTTGGCCAGTTTCTCCATGCTGGTGACCATCGGCCGCTCGTCGCGGTCGACGATGATCTCCTGCTTGCGCGAGGGGACCTTGACCGGCACGATCTCGCTGGCGAAGATCCCGGTTTCGATTGCCTCCATGGCCCGGGCATGGCTCTGGCAGGCCAGGCGGTCCTGGTCCTCGCGGCTGATGGCGTACAGCCTGGCGATGTTCTCGGCGGTGACGCCCATGTGGTAGCCGTAGAATTTCTCGTACAGGGCGTCATAGACCATCAGGTCGTGGATCTCGCCGACCCCGGTGATCTCCATGCGGTAGCCCCAGCGCCCCTTCATCAGGGCCATCGGCACCTGGCTCATGTTCTCCTGGCCGCCGGCGAGCACCACCTCGGCCTGGCCGGTCATGATCGACTGGGCGGCCAGGGCGATCGCCTTGAGGCCGGAGCCGCAGACCTTGTTGATGGTGAAGGCCGGGGTTTCCTTGGCGATCCCGGCCCGGATCGTCGCCTGGCGGGCCGGGTTCTGCCCCTGGCCGGCCTGGAGGACGTTGCCCATGATGACCTCGTCGACGGCGATCTCGCGCAGGCCGGCGTCCCAGCCGGCATATTTCTCTTCCAGCTCGGTTTGGTTGCGATCGGCGAGCCTGCCCGGCACGGTCTCGGCCAGATCGGCGCCGGCCACCGGCCGCAGCCCGGCCTTGACCAGGGTCTCCCGCAGGACCAGGGCTCCGAGGTCGACCACCGCCACATCCTTCAGGACGCCGCCGAAGGCGCCCACCGCTGTTCTGCATCCGCTGACAATGACAGCCTTATTCATTTCCATAGCTTCTCTTTATCACTCCATGTGCTCCGAATTTTTGCGCTACGGGGATCGCCTGTCAGGTGACGCTGCACCATGACAGGCGATCCCCGCGGTTGCCGTTGCCGCTTCTACCCCTTGATGATCCGGGGAAGGAGCATCTGATGGACCGGAGTGATCGATCGTGGATTCTGATAATTGGCCCCGACAAAGGCCTGGACGTACTTGCGCAGATCAGACAACGGGACGATCTCATCGACGAAGCCATTCATCGCGCAATAGGCCGGACGTGATTTGTCCTGATAGTCCTTGATCATCTGGTTCATCTTGTCGAGGACCGGATCGAGGGGGTTGCCGGCCGAATCCTCCTTGACCAGTCGTCGGGCATAGGAGGCGGCGGCGGCCGTCTCGCCATGCATGACATAGATCTCGGTCATCGGGGTACCCAGCGTAAAGGCATTGTTGTTGTTGGCCTGGGGGCCGCACATGATATAATGGGCGGCGGCCGAGCCTTTGCGCAGCACGACGCACATCATCGACAGCTCGGTCTGTTCGATCGAATAGATCAGCGACTGACCGAGAGAGAGCAGTTCGGCCTCCTCGGCCAGGTCGCCGACATCGATCCCGGAGGTGTCCTGCAGCCAGACGATCGGCAGGTTGTCGCGGCCGCACAGGGTGACGAATTCGCCCTGCTTGATCAGCCCCTCGCGGTAATGCTTGCCGCCGACCCCGAAATAGGTGTCGTTGGCGTATTTCGGATAATCGGGGAAGAACCCCTGGTTGTTGCCGATGAAGGCCACCGGGAAACCGTCGACCTTGGCGATCCCGGTAAATACCTCGGGACCGTAGTCGGCACGATACTCCATGAACTCGCTGTTATCGGTCAGACGGGCGAGAATCTGCTTGGCATCGTATTGCCGCTTCTGGTTGACCGGCAGGATCCGGTTGAGATCCTCGCCGGGGAACTTCGGTTCCGCCGGGGCGGCGACCCTGAACATCGTGGGATCGTAGGCCGGCATCATCCGCATGTACTCCTTGATACCGTCCAATACTCCCTGTTCGGTGTCATGGACCTCGCGGAAATAGGCGGTCTTGTCGAAATGGGTCTCGACCCGGCCGGGGCTCTTGGCCTTGAAGGCCTTGGTGGCCTCGATCAGCGACTTGGCCGTTTCCGCATCAAAATGGCCCTTCGGATTCATCCCGCCGACGATGCCGGCACCGCCGACGGCGATATTGGCATCCTTGTGGGCCAGCAGGATCGTCGGACTGATCCCCTGATACCCGCCACCGGCCGGGTTGGTGCCGTAGATGGCATTGAGGATCGGAATCCCGAGATGATTGAGGTCGGCATGGCGGAAAAACGGGGTACCGCTGCCCCGCCGGCCGGCGTAGACGGTCTCCTGCTCCATCAGCTTGACGCCGCTGCAGTTGGTCATCCAGACCAGGGGGACGTTGAGCCGTTTGGCCATATCGGTGACCATGAGAATGTTCTCCGACTGGCCCGATATCCAGGCACCGGCCATGACCTTGTTGTCGAAGCCGATGATCACCGCCCACTTGCCGGAGATCTTGCCGATGCCGTTGACCACCCCGGTGCATCCCTCCTCGTTGTCGCGGGGGTTGTACAGGGTGTGGAGGGGGCACCAGGTCCCGGGGTCGACCAGATAGGCGAGACGGTCATACACGGTCATGCCGCCGCGGTCATGGATCTTCTGGGCCGGGATTCCGGCGTTCTTGACGCGCTCGACCTCCTTGGCGATGAGCTGCTCCTGCTCCTTGACCAAGTCGACATTTTCCGCGGTGCGGTTGATCTCTACTTCACTCAGAGCACTGCCGATCGGGGGCATGCTCTCAAAATATGGGCGTAATGGTGTTTGGCGACGTGACATACCAATCTCCTTCTGTTCAACTTAACACGTGTAATTCCACTGTTTCGAGTTCTGCCCCCGATGTGATCAGCGGTTGGGAGTATCCCCGAGGGCCATTCCGGCAATGATCGTTTTCTGGATATTGCTGGTCCCCTCGACAACCCGCAGCGACTGGGCGTCGCGCAGGAAACGCTCGGCCGGAAATTCGGTGGAGAAGCCGTAGCTGCCGAAGATCTTCATGGTCTCGAGGGCGGCGTGAACAGCGGCCTCGGAGGCGAACAGCTTGGCCATCGAGGTCTGATACTGGTTGGGCATCCCCTGATCCTTGAGCCAGGCGGCCTGATAGACCAGCAGTTTGGCCGCTTCGTGCTCGGCAACCATTTCGGCGATCGAGGCCTGGATCATCTGGTAGCTGCCGATCTTCTTGCCGAACTGGGTCCGCTCGTTGGCATAATTGATGGCCGCCGCAATGGCTCCGCCGCCGATGCCCAGCGCGCCGGAGGCGCAGCTGACCCTGGTGTTGTTGAGCTGGAACATGCAGATCTTGAAACCCTGGCCGACCTCGCCCAGAACCGAATCCTTGGGAATTTTGGCGTTGGTGAAGGCAATCTCGCCGGTGGGAGAACAATGGAGTCCCAGCTTGGTCTCGATCGGGGCGGTGACGATGCCTTCATTGCCTTTCAGGTTGACGATAAAACAGGTCATGCCGTTGTATTTCTTGCTCCGGTCGGTGAAGGCATAGACCAGGCCATAATCACCGACATGGGCGTTGGAGATCCACATCTTCTGGCCGTTGAGTTCCCAGTGGTCGCCCCGATCGGTGGCCGTCGTTCCCATGCTGGCGACGTCCGAACCGGAGTTGGGCTCGGTGATGCCGAAAAAGCCGAGCGACTCGCCCTTGACCCAGCCCGGAATGAAGCGCTCTTTCTGCTCCTTGGTGCCGAACTTGTTGACGGTGATCGCCGGTCCGATGTTCTGCATGTTGAGCGGCACCCGCCAGGAGCCGCTGACCGTCGCCAACTGTTCGCCGAGGAGAACCGACTCGAAGAACCCACAGCCGTTGCCGCCGTATTCCTCCGGGATCGCACAGCCGAAGAACCCGAGATCGCCCATCTTCTTCACCAGCTCAGGACGGAAGGTGTGGTTTTTTTCATCTTCCTTCAGGGTGGGGGCGATTTCCTTCTCGGCGAAATCCTTGGCCATGTCCTGCATCATCTTCTGTTCGTCGGTCAATTTGAAATGCATGGTGTTCTCCTTTTGTTCGGTAGGATTTTTCTCTGTTATTTCCTGCTTTGTTACAACCTGTGCTCCAGTGCGGAGGATAATTTCTTCTCTGACGTCATCCCGAACCGATACCGTAACGCCATCGGCATCTGCGACCTGGTTTCCGGCCCTATAAAATCAGTTTGTGGGGATCGACCCTTTCCCGCAGAATCGTCAGTTCAACCTCGGTAGGAGGAGCCGCTTCCGCCGCCCTCGAGACGTCCACCGAAAATTCCATGTTGTCCAGAATATCCCGAGGGGTCACGCCGGGATAATAGAAGGCGAGATACGTCTCCTTGGTGTCGTCATCGAAATGCATCACCCCGAGATTGGTGATGACCGCCGTCGGCCCACCGGGCAACAGCCCCTCCCGCTCCCTGGCCCCCGGTCCATCCAGATAACCGGGACTGGTCAGATAATCCAACCTGACCGGGAACTTGCGTTTTTCGTGCTGTATGAAAATGAGATACCGGGGGACGAACGAGGCGACATCGCAGGCGCCGCCGCTGCCGGGAAAACGGATCTCCGGCTGCGCATACTCGCCGATGCAGGTCGAGTTGAGGTTGCCGTACCTGTCGACCTGCGCCGCCCCCAGAATGCCGATGACCCGTCGACCGGTCTTGCGGTTCTGCATGGTGGCGAAGGCCTCCAGCAACCCGCCGTTGGAGGCGGCGCCGTACATGACACGAGGGTCGGCCACGGCCATGGGTATCTCTTCCAGCCTCGGGTCGATTGGCCCCGTCTCAAAAAAAATGATGCTGTCCGGAGCGTTGATATGTTTGGCTGCCATGGCAGCGACCATGGAAATACCGGTCCCGCAGAAGACGATATCGCCGTTGTGGATCTCTCTGGCGGCCATGATCGTCATCATTTCCTGCAATGTATACCCCATCAATTCGCTTCCCATGCAAATCAACGCCGGTCCAGGCCGACTGCATATCCTGTTTTCTTATCGGCGGCGATAATGTCCAGTTGCCCTTTGCCCACAAGATTCAACAGCCCGTGATGATCCTCGACACCATGGACGAACTTTGCCAGGTATTCCGCATACAGCTTCTCGTCTTTGGCGAAATGACTGATATGCCTCAAATAGATGGGGTCATAATCGTAAAAGTTATGGCATGCGGTTGGATAGGCGCCGAACGGCACATGCACCACGGCGTCGACATGAATAAAAGGGATCGAATTGTACTCGGGCTTATCTCTTAGCTGCTCCGTATCGACGATTTCTTCGCAGGTCACGATCACGTTCCTTGCAGCCTTCACCTGATCGATATCGGCAAAATTCAATCCTTCGATCCGGCAGGTGCCGTGTCTGTCCGCCTTCTGGACATGGACGATGGTGACATCGGGATTGATCGCCGGAACCAGGACGACCTTGGCGGCGCCGCCCCAGCTGTCGAAGGGATTGTCGATAATTTCCAGTTTCTTGTTCGGCAATTCAGGGTGGTTGGCTCGCATCTCCCGGGAGAACCCCCATTTGCCGACGATGTCGGTGCCAAACCCCGACAACGTCGCGAGAAACGGAACCCCCATGGCCCCGGCAAGAAAGCGGAGCGCCATCTGATAATTGGTGTAATCCTCGACCAGGAGTTCCCCCCGCTGCACCGCCAGCTTGAAGCGGATGCAGGTCGGAGCCGCCTTGCCGTTGCCGCCGTAGGCGATCTCGATCCTGGCGATGCAGCCGCCGCCGATCAGCTCATCGACGCCGGTACCGTTCGAATGGGCATAGCAATGGAGATTTTTCCTCCCCTGTCGTATGATCTCATAGACTGCAGCCATGGGATTCCGATTGACGGTGAAGCCGCCGATCGAAATATGACAACCGTCAGTGACAAATCTGGCGATTGCCTCCTCGAGCGTCATGACTTTGTCTTGATTGGAATTCATCGAACCTGTTCCCTGATGGATGCAATACACACCTGCCCCTCCGACTGCACATTATGTTGCAACAGGGATGCCAATAATGTTTAAATTTTTATATTATTGAGATTATGGGATAAATCGGGATTCGGGACTGGCAGGGAGGGCGAGGATCAGTTGTAGGAATAAGACTACATTCACTGAGGAGAATGTTGACAGCCCACCGGCAAATGGCCTGTCTTACACTATTTCGTCAATCGTGTAGGGTTTTTTCTACACTGTAGGGTTTGCCCTGCACAGAGAGATACAGGCACCGACAGGTGAACAATGTCATTTGCTGCCGACGGGTTGCGATGCCAGCGGCGGAAAATTTTTGTCCGTGGATGGGGAAAGAGATCGATCGGGAACGTTCCACCACTCAACCATTCTCGTTCCCCGTCGTCCCGGGTTTGGCCTTGTTGAGCTTGTCGTACAACGATGTCCGGTGAATCCCAAGGATGTCGGCCGCCTTCGATTTGTTGCCGTGAACCGACCGCAGGACGTCCTCGATCACTTTTTTTTCCGTCTCTTCCAGGATCTGCTTGAGGTTGCCCACCAGCGGCGCATCGTGCCGCTCCTGCCCCTGATCGTCACAATGACGAATCTGCTCCGGAAGATCCTCCGGCATGATCATATCGCCCCTGGCGATGATCGAGGCCTTTTCCATGACATTGCGCAACTCCCGGACATTGCCGGGCCAGGAGTAGCGTTTCATCAGCCCCAGAGCCTCATCGGAGATTCCGGAAGGGCCCCAGGAGATCTCCGATTTGAGTTGCGACAACAGATAATTGGCAATGAGCGGGATATCCTCCGGCATCTGCCTCAGGCTCGGCGCCTGGATGTTGAAGACATTGATGCGGAAGTACAGGTCGATCCTGAACTTATCCTCCTTGATCAGTTCACTGAGGTCACGGTTGGTCGCGGCGATGAGCCGAAAATCCACCGAAATGGTCTTCGTCCCGCCGAGCCGGTCCACGGTCCGCTCCTGCAGCACCCGCAGGAGCTTGGCCTGCATCGACATCGGCAGCTCGCCGATCTCGTCGAGCAGGATCGTCCCGCCGTGGGCCATCTCGAATTTCCCCATTTTCCCCTTCGACCGGGCGCCGGTGAAGGCCCCGTGTTCATAGCCGAACAGTTCGCTTTCGAACAGCTCCGGCGGGATCGAGGCGCAGTTGACCTTGATGAAGGGTTGATCGGCCCGCGGGCTCGACTGGTGGATGAAATAGGCGATGACCTCCTTGCCCGTCCCCGATTCGCCGGTGATCAGGATGGTCGACGTCGTTTTCGCCGCCAGCAGGCATTTTTCCTTGATATCCCGGATGGGGGCGGATTGGCCGATGATGATGTTTCCCCCCTTGAGCTGGCTCACCTGATTCTGATAATATCGCAGCTGGCCGTCGAGGAGTTCGAGTTTTTTCTGGAGGTCCCAGAGCCGGGTGACCTCATTGAGCATCCCCTTGCCGACGGCGCCGAGCAGCCTGCCCTCGAAGTCCCTGAGCGGGATCCTGGAGATCAGCTGTTGCCGCCCGCCGATGTACAGCATGTCCCCGATCCGGGCCTTGCCGTCCTTGAGGATTTCATGGAGGTGGGTGCCTTCGACAACCTCGGTGACATGCCTGCCGACGGCGGCGTCGGCATCGATCCCCAGAAGTTTGCCGCTGTAGCGACTGACGTAGATAATGACGCCGTCCGGGCCGATGACGATGGGGCATTCGTAGGGGTTGTCGATGAGGGCGTAGATGCATTCTTCCCCGAGGCTGCGTAATTTTGCCTTGTGCTCTTCGATCTGCTTATCGTCCATGGCCCGTCTTCATAGCTGTCGATCAGGTTGAGAGGAAAGTGCGCCGGAACGCAGCCAGTGGCTTATCCCCCAGATAGACAATTATACCAGAGAGTGTCATGATAATATATCAATACAACAAGTTGAAAATACAAAACGGCCCGTTGTCAAACCCTCTTCAAGAAAGACCACCTCTTGCCGTTGCAGGCAAGGCATCGAGGTTGACAACTCCGGCCATGTTCGATAGCCTAGGCGCCATCACCCACATGACCACCCACAACCGCTGAAACTGGATACGACACGATGAGCCTTCTGGATCAATGCGACAAAAAGAATATTCATAACCGTAACATCGACATATCGACCTATTCCTGGGATGCCGACCACGTCCTCGTGGTCGGGGAGCTGAAGGAGCAACGATATGTCGGCTTTATCAATGGTTTTGGCGAGCAAATCACCCCGGGCGTCTATCACCACATGCGAATCGAGCTGTTGATCGACACCGGGACCAAAACGATCGAGGATGTGGTGGTGACCCTGCCCCGGGTCCCACGTGGAGATTGTCCGGCGATGGCAACCAGCCTCGACCGGATCAAAGGAATGGATATCACCCGTGGTTTTTCCTCCAGGATCAGGAAGATGGTAGGCGGCAACAAAGGCTGCGTCCACTTGAACACCCTGCTGCTGGCCATGGCCCCGGCGGCTGTTCAGGGGGCGTGGATAAACATCGCCTGGCTGCGGGAAGAGCCCGTCCGGCCCGATCCGCAAACCGGCAGCCACCTGGTCGATTCCTGTTGGGCCTGGCGCAAGGATGGCCCTCTGGTTGCGGAACTGGGCATCAAGGTCGACAAATAGCCCGCTCAGGGAAATACCTCCCCGACAAAGAGTGACTTCACCTGATCCCTTCAGCGAGGTACATTGTGGTCAAGAATCCAATCTGGCATGACGTTTCCCCTATCGAATTCGCCTCCACCCGATGGAAGAATTGTGCCATCGGTCATCTGGGGATCGAAATGGTCGAGGCGGGCGACGATTTTCTCAAGGCCCGGATGCCGGTCGACGAGAGGACCCGCCAGCCGGCGGGACTCCTGCACGGCGGGGCCTCGGTCGTTCTCGCCGAGTCGCTGGCCTCCTGTGCCGCCGCCTTTACGATCGACCGCAGCAGACAGCACTGCGTCGGTCTGGAGATCAATGCCAACCACGTCAGGTCGGTAAAGGAAGGATATGTCGTCGGGGTCGTCACCCCACTGCATATCGGCCGCACGACCCACATCTGGCATGTCATGATCACCGATCAGCAGGATCGACTCGTCTGCGTGTCAAGGGTCACCATGGCGGTTCTGGACAACCCCGCTGCGCCAGAAGGCACCAGCGTCGGGTGATGGTTGCAGGCCCCTCAAAAGGACAAATTCGCAAACGTTAAAAACACAGATCTCCATCACTGTGTTTTTAACGTAAGCTCCTGTTTCAAGATGTGAAAAAAATGCTGCGGCAACAGTCAAACTGTGGTTGTCCCCCGGAAGAGCCGGGGGACAACCTGATGGCAATCAGGATTTATCGCCCATCAGCTTCTCGTGAATGATCTCGAGACCTTCCTGTTTCACGTTGACCTGGTACATTATGACCAGGGCGGCACAAAGGAAGCTGGGGATGGCGAAGACAACGAAGTATTGACTGAATGTCAGGCCCCACATCTGCATGTAGCCGCCCAGGAGCGGACCGACAATCGACCCCAGCCTGCCGACCGTGAGAGCCCAGCCCACGCCTGTGGAACGTATATGGGTGGGGTATACCTCCCCGCTCACCACGTGCTGGGCTATCTGCGATCCGATGACAAACACCCCTGTTGCTGCACCGACGAGATACAGGCTTATGTTGCCGGTAACGATTCCGAACATCCAGATGGCGACACCGCCTGCCAGATAGGCCACGATAAGACCGGATTTTCGGCCGAAACGGTCCATCAGGTAACCGAGCAGAAATCCTCCTGCAGATGCTCCCAGGGCCTGAACAAAGCCAAAGCTATAGCTCTTGACCATGGAAAATCCGGACTTGACCAGCAGTGAAGGGAGCCAGGTGGCAAGACCGTAGACGACCAGCAGGTTGCAAAAGTAGGTGGCCCAGATCAGGATGGTCATGACCGCCAGGCGGGGGCTGAAAAGTTCCTTGAAACCGCCGGCAGGCGGGGTGGCAGGCAGGGCGAAGTCCGCCGTTCCCCACTCCTGATGGTCAAGTCCTGCGGCATTCTCCATCCTACGTATCTCTTTGACGGCCGATTCAATCTTTCCTTTTGAGACGAGAAAGCGGATAGATTCGGGCAGATAAAAAACTAAAACGGGCAGGAAGAGGATTGGTAAAAACCCGAAAAGCAAAGGCAGCCGCCACCCGTAAGTGGGGATTATCAGCATCGCGATCAGCCCCGCTACGGCCCAGCCGAAGGTGAAGCCTCCGAACATTGCCGTCACTGCCTTTGCCCGGATGCGGGCAGGAGCGAACTCGGAGACCAGGGTAATGGCAAGGGGCATGGCGCCGCCCATACCCAGGCCGGCGAGGAAGCGGAGGATACAGAATATCTTGAAATTGGGAGCCCAATAGGCGGCACCGCTGAAGATGGTGAAAATAGCGAGGCAGATAAGCAGCCCCCCTTTACGGCCGATCTTGTCGGCGATCATGCCGAAGCCGGCCGCCCCTATCATAAGGCCAAGGAAGCCATAAGAGGCTATGGAACCAGCCGTCACGGGCGTCAGGTTCCACTCTTTCATCAGATGCGGCATGATGTAGGCAATAATCTGCGAGTCATAGCCATCGAAGATCAGAACCATACCGGCTAAAGTAAAGATAAGGGCATGCAATCGATTCAATTGCAATTCGTCACA
Organism: Desulfoprunum sp.; assembly: GCF_053613775.1. NCBI lineage: Bacteria > Pseudomonadati > Thermodesulfobacteriota > Desulfobulbia > Desulfobulbales > Desulfobulbaceae > Desulfoprunum > Desulfoprunum sp. The sequence goes on along the minus strand of NZ_JBSHXH010000004.1, from coordinate 265,654 downwards.
CCACTGGATGATGGTGGTCGAAGGTCCAGTCTGTATCTTTTTCGTTTTATCTGGCGGCTGCATAGTCATCCTTGTTCCCCTTTCTCATATTCCAATATCATGGCCCGGCCCGGTCAGGCCGGGCCGATCTGATTGCCTCTCGCCAATTTTCACTGCGCTTGGAGTTTCTCCGCGATCATGGTTCTCAAAGACACCTTGTTCAATTTACCAACATTGGTCAGCGGCATGGACTCGAGCAGTTCAAGGCGCTCGGGCAACTTGAACTTGGCGATCCGCCGCTCTTCCAGCAGAAAGCGATTCAATTCGGCCAAGGTTAGCTCCTTGCCTGGCTTGAGCACTACGAATGCACACATCCTCTCGCCCAACACCGGGTCCGGCATGGCTACGCAGGCACAAATATCTATCTGGGGTGCGGCGAGAATGTGGTTTTCTATCTCTTCTGCGCTGATCTTTTCTCCGCCTCGATTGATACAATCCTTCAACCTGCCCTCCACAATCACATTACCGCTGGGATGCAGCCGGACCAGATCGCCGGACTTGTAGAAGCCATCAACGCTGAAGGATTTAGCGTTGTGCTCCGGAGAACGATAATAGCCCCGAATGGTGTGGGGTCCCCGGCACCATAGCTCGCCTATCTCTCCGGGCTTCACATCCTCCTCGCTTACCGTGTCCACTATTCTGAACTCGTCGCCCGGGGATTGCGGACGCCCCTGGGTGGTAAAGCGCACCTCATCGGGATCATCAAGGCGGGTCCAGAAGAGTGGCCCTTCCGCCATTCCGAAGACTTCTTGGACATCGCAGCCAAGCTCCGGCCTTATGCGCATGGCAACCTCGGGGTTGAGCTTCTGGCCGCCGGTGAGGATCATGTCCAGCGACCCGATATCGTAACCGTTTCGATCCGGGTAATTGAGCAGCGCGATGATCAAGGCCGGAACTGCGGTCCAGTGGGTGGCCCGATAGCTGGCGATCAACTCCAAAGCGGACTGTGGAGTAAGTGAGTCACTCAATATTTCACAACCGCCACGCGAGGCCAATCCCATGAATCCGGGGCAGGCAATGGCAAAGTTGTGCTGCTGGGGAATGGCCAGCAGCATGATGGTACTTTCGTTCAGGTCGCAGATTTCGGCGCTACACAGGAAGTTGTAGGCGTAATCGTTGTGTGTTCTCGGTATGAGCTTCGGTATACCGGTAGTCCCACCCGACAACTGGAATACCGCCGGCTGGTCGGGATCGGGGCGAGGCAGGATCCCGGTATCGATATGTTCTTCTATGGGGTCTGCCAGCAGTTTATCCAGGGAGTGGAAACCCGGTCGGGGCTCACCGCCGGTTACCAGGACCAGGTCGAGGGAGGGGGTTTCACGCATGATGTTTTCGGCCATCTGCTGCTTATCTGTCTTGTGGTATACCGATGATATCGCTATTCCTTTCGCCTCGGCATGTTTGGCAAAAAAGCCGATCTCGGCCTCCTGGTGAGGAGGGAGGGCCATGATGGGGATACCGCCGGCCTTGAGGATGGCGAAATAGGCCAAGAGCACTTCCGGCTGATTCGGAATTTGCAGAATCACTCGATCATAGAGCTTCAGTCCGAGAGCATTGAGATGGAGAGCCAGCCGGGTAACCAGCTTCCCGAATTCCCGGTAGCTATAGGTTCGACCATCTTTCGCCGAGATCAACAATGTGTTGGATGCAAAGCGCTCGAAGCATTCATCCATGACTTCGCTGATGGTCTTGTCCAGCCAATACCCTTCCTTACGGTAACGTTGAGCGAATTCAGACGGCCAGGGAACGAAACCTTCCATACCTTTCTCCTTTCATTGCCTCCACCGGAAGCCGGCGAAGAACGTTGAATGTGGTTAAATGCGCATTCCGACCTTGTTTGCGTTTGGTCAGATGCGCACTCCTGCCTCGTAAAGCCTTCAGTAGAACCTAAGAGACGGCGAGCGATCCTTCCGACTTGGGGCTCGCGAAATACATTCGGAAACTGATTTTGGGTCATTCTGCCCATTCCATGGAACTTGTTATGGACGTGTAGTGTTCGACGCCTTTGAAGAGTAGAATAAGCAAACTTTATGCCACATAATATTTCTTGTTTTATCAGTATGATATATTTTTAAGACCAGATTTTTTGAAACTATTTTTCAATATGCTTTGAATATATTCTACAATTGAAGCAGATGATTGCCATGCGGAGAATGGGGCTTGATGGCCAAAGGAATATCCCGGTCCGTAGAAGCCGGGACAATATGAAGTGGGAATTCAAACCGGTTGCAGGGGAAATCCTGCCAGAGAGAGAAGGCTCTCGGAGTTGTTGAGCTGATGCTGGATGGAGATGACGTTAAACTGCATGACGCTGGACATCTGCCCGATGCGATGACTGAGCAGATGTCCACGATTGAAATTGCCTAGAAATCCGGAGTCAGAATAATCCGTTTTTCAGGGGACGTGTGATGTGCCTCCTCGAATGCTTCCCGGATGGTGTATGTCGGCCATCAGAGAGCAAAGCCAAGCGAGATGTACTCGGATCTTCGGTCTAAGCCGCGGGGTTGTCAAACGTCTGGTCGCTCTGGGAGCCAAGTTTCTGCCATGGTTCGACCATGAAAAGAAGATCGCCGGCCGGGGACCTGATCCTGACGCAATTCTACTCCTCTCATGGCCTGATTTCACCAGGGATTTCTCGCAAAGCTTGTACCCGAAGAGGTGGCTGATGCACGCGCCAACACAATAATTACCTATCTGTTTTCAGTAAGATATGGTGTCATAGCCGGGTTTTTCAACCTTTAACCCGGAGACATCCATGACAACAGAAAAAACAGACCAAGCCGTATGGCGATACGGCATCATCAGCCGTCTTCTTCACCCGAATGAAGAGGATGCAACCCTGCAAAACGAGCTCACCCGACTTTCCTCACGATCCTTTCGCAAACCGGACGGGAGAACTGTAACCTTTTCACCGGAGACCCTTCGGAAATGGCTCTATCGCTACCGACACGGAGGTCTTCCTGCACTGGAGGATTCGCCAAGGAAAAACCTCGGCAGCCACAACTCCGTTCCGAAAAAACTCGAAGACCGCCTTTTCGAGTTACGCGGAGAGCATCCACGATGGACTCTGGCCCGTCTTCTCAGTCAACTGATCAACGAGAAGCTTTGGGATATGGTAAATCCCTCCCGTGCAACCCTCTACCGCTTCGCGGCGACCGCAAATCTGCACCGTGACCCGCATCTCGAAACCGACCCGCCGGCAAGGGCCTTTGCCCATCAGGATTTTGGCCAGCTCTGGACCGCCGATTTCCTCCATGGTCCAAAGATCAGGGTGAATGGTCAGAAACGCAAAACCTACCTGCATGCCATCATCGATGATGCCACCCGCCATGTGGTTCATGCCGGTTTTTTCCTCGCCGAGGATACCGAGGTGATGATGCGGGAACTCATGGCCGCCGTCAAGATCCACGGCAAGCCGATCCGTTTCTACACCGACAACGGCGCCTGTTATGCCAGCCACCATCTGAAATTTGTCTGTGCCACTCTCGGTATCCATCTTATCCATACTCCACCAGGGAAACCCCGCGGCCGTGGCAAGGTCGAAAGATTTTTCCGCCGGGTCCGAGACCAGTTCCTCGACGGCGAAACGCCCGTCGCCCATACCCTCGACGCTATCAACACCGCACTGCAGAAGTGGCTCTCACTCTATCACAAATCTGTGCACAGTTCACTTGGTGTCTCCCCTTTGCAGCAACGGCTCAGCCGCCCGAGCGCTTGCAAAATGCTGCCGGAGGCCATCGATATTGAACCATTATTCCGCATGAAACGTCGCTGCCGAGTCTATCTCAACAGCACTATCCGCATAAAGAAATGCAGCTATGAGGTGATCGATGCCCTCCCCGGTGAGAGGGTCGATGTCTGGTTCATGCCCCGGGATACCAGCCAAGTCTGGTACGGACCCGAGATGAAACCGGCCAAACCGGTCGATCGCCACCAAAACGCCCAAAAAACAAGGAGCTGATATGTCACGTTTTACTGAAATTCCCGGGAAATCGCCCATGGGCGATTTCTTTGGCTGGAAACACCATCCCTTTGCCGACACCTATGGACAACGGCATCTCTTTCTGCCTGATCGGGACAATAAACACAAAGAGACCATCGAACGATTACTGCATACCGGCAAAAGCCTCGCCCTCTGCGGTCCCTCCGGCTCCGGCAAAACCACCCTCGTCCATGCCCTGCTCCATGAACTTGACAAGAACGCCTACCGCTCCGTCCTCATTCCCTATGCCGGGCACTCAAGAAACGGCATTACTCGAATCCTCGCCGAATCCCTCGGCGTCGATACCAAAGGCCGGGGGGTTCCGTTGATTGCCAGGACCCAGCAACATATCGAAGCGATGATCGACGGCGCCAATCCTCGTCATCCAGTGATCGTCGTCGATGATGCCCAGAGGCTCGAAAATGACTCCCTTTGGGATCTCTGCTCTCTGCTTTTTCAAACGGCCAAGCCGACTGCTGCCGCTTCCCTTTTGCTCGTCGGAGATGAAACCCTGGCCAAAAGACTGGATCTCCATATCCTGGCCCCCATTCGTTCACGACTCACAGGCATCATCAAAACCCAGTTTATGAATGAGAACGAAACCCGGTTGTTTATCGAGCATCGCCTAAAAAACGCCGATGCCTCTCCAGTGCTTTTTGACAAAGATGCCGTAGAAATCATTGCCGCCTTCACCAGGGGTAACCGACGTACCCTCATGAATACCGCAACAATGGCTCTTGAAGAAGCATACTATCTCGAAGAAAAAACCATCTCCGCCAGTACGTTCTACAACTCGGAATGGTTCAACGAATCCGAGTGAAACGGAGGCGGACGCGAGGGGACTCCGCCGCCAAGGGATAACTCGGTGCGGTAGACTGCTGTCTACACACAACAACCGGTTGGAGTGATCCGACCGGCTGTCTTGTTTGGATATTGGCTGGCAAGGTTTCTTGAGATAATTACTGGATTTGTTTGTGAGAATCTACAACTATACACTTCGCACGGTGTTTTCTGTGTACTGATCAAACAGCGTTGTTCGATCACGCTGTTTGATCAGCCATTGTTTTAGAAACTCCAGATTTTACCCAACTTGATTTCCAACCGGATGTCGTCCGTTGCTGTCGCTACGTCATAATCCCTCACTATCGGAAAATATAGACCAGCGCCCAGCCAAACTTTCCATTTTGGGATGACATAGTTCATCGTGGGACCGACATATACTTCCGTACTGCCATTCTGAATGTTAATACCGTTTCTTTCCCAATCCCGGCAATTCTCGGCCGTGAATTCCAATCCCATATCGAATGTTGGATTAAAAACATATTTATAACCACCGGTTATGCTCCAGACTGTGTCTTTTTTCACATCCTGATTACCGGTTTCCGTAGGTTGGACAATTCCCAAGTCTACGTCGACACGGTGATTGGGGTGCCAAATCTTTGTTATTCCCATTTTGGCAGTATATGACCAGACATCACCGCCCACAGGATGTTCTGGTCCTTCTTGGCCGGTGGGCATGTTGACGCCAAACGTCATGTTAAAGCTCAGGGGATCTCCAAGTCTTTGCAGGAATGGGGCATAAGTTGCACCAAGAAAGAAATCCGTAGATCCGTCAATATGATCCGATCCAAAAGGCCCGTATGCATCACGATCCATATCGATGTATCCAGGCACAAAGATGACTTCGAGGTGATCTGTCAGGCCATATCGCAGCTTCAATATATACAGTTCCTGCTCCATTGTTCTGGCACCAAAACCTGCATCTTCAACAATGTCATCCTTGTCCCGATAGGAATAGCTCAGGGTGCTCAACAGCACTCCCTTAGGCACGATGGTTCCACCGGTGTGGGCGGCACTGACAGGTGTTCCACTCATCGGAGCCATCTTTTTGACATTTTCCGGTTGGGATGGAACATTCTGTGCTGTATCGTCTGCAGCTAAAGCCTGTGTTCCTGCCATGCTGGACATAAGCACACCATAAAACAAAATTTTTTGAAATTGCCTACTCTTCATCTGTTCCTCCTTCTTTCCTTTGTTTGAAAAATGAGCAGCAGTTATAAGTGGAATCCCTGCCTGGTTTTATGCCGCCAATTCAACCATCGGCAGCATCACGGCTATGCATCGTCAGAAGTACCTTCTGGTTCATCCGACTAAAGCGTACCTGGATTCATGAAGGGCATAGATTTTCAGTTTGAAAAACTCCATATCCCGAAAACCATATGCCTGTTTTTGCAATGTCTTGATCTTGTTGTTGGTCCCTTCCAGTGGACCTGTTGAAATCGGAAAATCGAAGTAGGCGAGGATCCCTTCCCGATGATCGTCGAGAGTTTGGGCAAATTTGTGCAACATGGGAACATCTGAGGCTCTGGCCCTGGCAATCCAGTCATCCAGAAATGTTTCGGCAGCCGGTTTATCCGGACATTGCCACAACTGCCGGAGATCTTCCTTGAGGTAATAGGCTGTGGCAAGGGAACTGTTCAGGCGCAATGCCTCTTCCAGTCGCTGTTGTTCATTGTGGTCCGGGGAAAGACGTTCCGGTTTCTTCAACAGCAGCCAACGGGTGCCTTTGAGGACCTTCTTGCCGGCGGTCTCGGCCTGTCGCTGCAGTTCCCGGCGAAGTTTGGACAGTTTGTCGTTGAACAGTTTGACGAGATGAAAATGGTCAAAGACGATGACTGCCTCGGGCAGGTTGGTCGATACCGCGGTTATATAGGCCGGCGACATATCGATAGCCACAGCCCTGATTTTCGCCCTGGCCCTTTTCACGCGTTTCCAGAACGGTGCAAGGCTGTCAGCGCCTTTGCCGTCTCCGACAAAGACCACAGCACCGGAGAGAAGGTCGAGCACCACGGTGAGATACCGATGTCCCTTGCCGATGGCGATCTCATCGATGGCGATCAACTCCAGATGCTTCAAATCCGGCCGGGAAAAGCGGCTCGAGAGGTATGTCCGCAGAACTTCTTTGACGGTGTCCCAGCCTATCCCGAGGTGTCGGGCAACATCGCGAATGGTCATACGCTTCGACAGTTCAACGACATAGCGCTGAAATGCCCTGGTATATGTGCGCCGGGCATCGGCAAAACCAAGGGTGATCTGGCGGACGATGCCGCAGGCTCGGCACATGACTCTTGGCACCTGCAGTTTGAGGTACACCTGCTTGCTCCCGATCGGCAGGGTATGGAACCATCGAAGGACGGTTCCCTTGCGTATGACCTGAATCCCTTTGCAGCACGGGCATCGCAAAGAAGTCGGATCCTTCTCGATGCTGAAGACAAGATCGCCTTGCTGATATTCAGTCCTGGTGTAGCGGTAGCCGTAAATGCCGAATCCATGGTACAATATGCTCGTGGACATACTTCCACCTCCTTTATCAGTTGATGAGGATCACTGTTAAAGAAGGAATATGTCCACATTTTTATTTGGAAAGTACGCTTCAACCGGATGAACCTTATTTAATGTGTTCCAGCATGTCGTCAACATTGTCAACCAGGTAGTGCGAGACATCTCTGGCTTTAGGGTTCCTTGGATCGCTCCAATCGTAAAAGCCCTTTCCTGTGCTGGCTCCGTGTTCGCCGTTTTGGACCATCCTCATGAGCGTCAGCGGCGGGTAGAGTCGCGGGTCGTTGGAGGCTTGATACATCTGGAGCGCAACGCGGAGCATGGTCGGAGCTGTCACGAAATCGTGGAGTTTGAAGGTGCCCTGCGGGTGTCCGAGGCTGGTGTTGAGGCCGATGTCGCCGTCTTCCACCTTGATTTTACCTTGTTCAAGCAACCTGACAGCATCCAGCATCTGCGGCATCAGGAGCCGGTTGACCCAGAACCCGGGGATGTTGGGGGCGAGGAAGGGAGACTTCTTCATACTGAGCAGGGTCTGACGGGTAAACTCCACCGTTTCAGCGCTGGTTTTTGCTCCCGGCACCACCTCCACGCCCGGCATGAGCGGCACGGGATTCATGCCATGGGTAACGATCGCGCGGTCGGGCCTTCCGCAAGCGTCTGCCATCGGGTCGATGTCCAGACTGCTGGTGTTGGACCATAGGACCACCTTGTCTGAAAGCTGCGGCATGAAATCAGCCAGAACCGTGCACTTGAGCTTCAGATCTTCGAATATCGCCTCCAAGAAGACGTCACAATCATTGACCGCAGCGATGAACGCATCTTTGTCCTCGTGGATGGTGATGTGCGAAGTGGTGTTGGCGATGAAGTCGGGATCGTCGTTCTTGAATTTCTTGGCGGCGGTGGCGGCCATCTTCTCGCAACCGGGGATCACCCCGGTGAGCCCTTTGGTGTTGGCGTCGAAACAATGCACATCATGGCCATTCATGGCGAATTGCGTGATCCACCCCCTGCCCATGATTCCGGTTCCCAGTACGGCAAACTTCATCTTCTGCTCCCTTTGGTGTTGTAGAGGTTTGTTTTCCACCTGACCCCTATCTCTGAATGGAGTCAGGTTTTTTATCTATGGATCAGTCGTGTCGTCGGTTTCAACCGCCGGAAGGCCCCCAAGAGCCTTGCTCCCAAGCATTTTGCAACGCCTCGGCGGTTGCTACCCGCAGCCGGGGCCACAGCACCGTCTTGCGGTACAAATCAAGACAGGATTGGTGAACCTCGGGCACAGGCGCGGCGCAGACATCTTCCACGATTACAGTGTTAAAGTCATGTTGCAATGCATCCAATACGGTGGAGAGGACACAAAAATTGGTCGTGATGCCAGTAACGGCCAGCGTGTCGAGGCCTAGCGTATGGAGAGTCTGGTCCAAATCGGTTTTATAGAAAGCTGAAAAACGCCGCTTGGGCAGGATGTGGTCCCCGGGCTGGGGGGTCAATTCGGGAATCACCGATGCCCCGGGAGTACCGCGTAGAGAATGCGGCTGCAAACAGCTTTCAAAAATTGCGTCTCCGGGCAGGAAGCTATCGTTGGCGAAGATGACGGGTATGCCAGCTGCGCGGCATTTACGCAACAGTGCCACCAGCGCCGGCACGATCGCCATCCCCTCACGTTCGACAGCAGCATGTTTTCCTGTCTTCAGATTGTCTACTAACATGTCTATGACTGCGATTGCTAATTTCACGGCATCTCCTTGTGAAAATGCGTCGAGATCATTTGAGATACCGCTTGTGACCCCAATGCATTGCTGCTGTAACCGTACAAATAACTCCATCTATGCAAACGGAGCAGAAAAGCGCATCGGGTTGTTCCCGATCTGTTGTGGAATTTTGTTGGTCGACTCTTTTGCCAAGGTGTAAAGCAAATTTCATGCCATAACAATATCTCATGTTTTGTCAGGATATTATCTTTTTCATGTCAGGTATATTTGAAATATTTTTTCACTATGATGAAAAATAAACTTCAATCGGGCTATGTGGTTGTCGGGCGGAGAATGGAAGTGTATAGTATCCTCCTTGAGCACGAGCAATTGAGCCGCCGGTCAGGGATTTATCCTTCATCTCTCTTTCCTTGAACGAGCTTCCACAGCTCACGCAGGTCCTGTGTATACGTTCAATTATGGAGCCCGAAATGGATACAAAGGAGTTCTTCCAGCAGCACCATGAACGGATCGTGGATATATGGTTCCGGTCGCTCTCCAACGACCGCACTACCCGCTATCATCGCGAACCGTCTCAGGATCTTCGGGCCTTCCTGAACCGAGCAGCGGTAGCCTTCCGCCACGTCATGCTCCATGACGACTGGACCGACTTAAAAGAGTTCATTATTCAAATAGCCCAGAAGAGGTTTAATGCAGGATTCAAGGTATCGGAGGTGCAGAAGGCCTTTGAGTTCTACCGGCAAACCCTGATTACACTGCTGTTTGCCGATCTTGAATTAGAGAAATTGGAGCCAATACTCATTAAACTTCAAAAATGTATGGTTTTTACCATCACTCAATTTTCAGAATATTTTCAAGGCATCCACGAAAATTTCCTGCGCAACCATAACAACATCCTCGAACATGAGATCAAGGCCCGGACTCGTGAGATCGCCGAGTCCAGGGAGAAGTACAAAACTCTTGTCGAAGATATCAACGACGGTTTCTTTGTTCTGGCTGAGGACCGCGTAGTTTTTGCCAATCGTTCCTTCGCCCGCATGCTCGGGTATGAACTCGATCAGGTGCTCCAGACCAGCTATCTGAATTTCATCGCTGAGGAGCACCGGGAAGTCGCTCGAGGGGCATACGAGCTAAGCCTCGAAAACGGCAACATACCGACCAGGTATGAGTTTTTGCGTCTCTGCAGGGATGGGAGCAAACTGCCGACCGAAATCATGGCCAAGAGAACCATGTTCGGAGACCAGCCGGCCGATATCGGGATTTGGCGTGACATCAGTGAGCGGGTGGATCTGGAAAAACGCACCAGGGAGACGGAGAAGCTCAAGGCCCTTGCCCAGCAGGCAATCGCCCTTGCCCATGAAGTGAGAAATCCTCTCTCCACGGTGAGGATGAATCTCCAGATGTTTTCCCGGTCCGAGCAGGATCCCAAATGTCTGCGGCTTCTTGAGGCCAGCCTCGCCGAAGTGGACCGGATAGAGAGAAGTCTCAAGGACATGCTGGATATAAGCTTTCCGCTGCGACTGAACTGGCAGTCGGTGGATCTCAGGCAATTGCTTGCTCACTGTCTGGAGAGCATGCGTCAGCGCCTGGCCGGCAATCAGGTGAGAGTTTCCCTCAGGCAGTATCGTCATGTTGCAGTGATCAAGGCGGATCCCCATCGTTTGGAGCAGGCACTGATCAATCTGCTCTTCAATGCCGTTGAAGCTCAACCGACCGGGGGTAGAATAGCAATTTCCATCCGGCCTCAAAACGAAGGGGCGGAGGCATGGGTCGAGATAGTGATATCGGATCAAGGCCCGGGTGTGCCCAAGGAAATGCTGCCGTACCTCTTTGATTCCATGTTCAGTCAAAAAATCAGCGGCAACGGGTTGGGCCTGCATAATGTGAAACGCATCATCGAGGCGCACGGCGGATCGGTGCGGGCGAAGCTGAACCAGCCACGGGGTATGGGTTTCCATCTCCGCTTGCCGGTGAAGTGAGATAATGTTCATGCGAGTTCTCATCATAGATGATCAGGCCTCCCTTCTGGAGTCGATGCGAGAGTTTTTCGAAGGGCGCGGATGGGAGGTTTCCACCGCCCTGCGAGGAGGCCAGGCTTTGGAGATGGCCCACAGCCTCAATCCTTCGCTGGTGGTCCTGGACCTGAGGCTTCCTGACATGGACGGGCAGCGCGTCCTGGAGCAATTGAGGCGGGAGATGCCGGGCACTCAGGTGATTGTGGTCACGGCCTTTCAGGACATGGAGAACACCATCTGCTGCATCAAGCTCGGAGCGTTTGATTTTATTCACAAGCCTATAGATATCAACGAACTGGACGCTGCTCTGGATCGTTTTGCCAAAGTCAGCGTTGCCCAGAAATCGCAGCAACAACCCGATCCGGCAACTTTCAACCGTTCTTCCGAGGGGAACTCGTACATTGTGGGAAAGAGTAAGTCCATGAAAGAGGTCTTCAAAAAGATCGCCATGGTTTCGGACTCCAAGGTCACGGTGTTGATCCAGGGGGAGAGCGGTACCGGCAAGGAACTGATTGCACGGGCCATCCACTATCAGGGCTCCTTCCAAAAACTGCCATTCATGGTTGTCGATTGCTCCACATTGGTGGATACGCTTACTGAAAGTCAACTTTTCGGCTATGAGAAGGGTGCCTTCACCGGGGCTGATATCACTCGCAAAGGTACGCTCGAACTGGCCGGGGAAGGCACGATCTTTTTCGATGAAATCGGAGAACTACCGCTGCGACTTCAAAGCAAACTGTTGCGGTTTTTACACGAGAAGGAATATGCGAGGGTGGGAGGCAGTGAGCTCATGCATTCCGATGCCCGCATCCTGGCCGCCACAAACCTGGATTTGACCCGGATGGCCTCCGAGGGGCATATGCGGACGGATCTTTTATACCGCCTGCAAGTGGTGACGATTCACGTTCCGCCGCTCCGCAACCGCCGCTCCGACATTCCTCTTTTAGCCTGCCATTTTCTCGATAAGATTAGTCGCAAGTTTAATATATCTGTCAAGACCCTTACATCAGGGGCGATGACCCAGTTGGAAAACTACTCCTGGCCCGGGAACGTCAGGCAGCTCGAGAATTGTCTGACCAGAGCGGCGGTATTGACCAAGGCCTCGGTGCTCACCAATCAGGACATAATGAATGCCTTATCGGAAACGCAGGGAGAGTTCTCGAAAAATGTATCGTTCAAGACCTTGGCAGAGGTGGAAAAAGAGCACATTCTCAACGTACTCGCGAGTAAGAACGGACACTTGGGAGAGGTATGCCAGACTTTGGGTATCAGCAGGCCCACTCTCAGGACCAAACTGCGTCTGTACGATTATGAATAGGAAAGAGAAAGATAGGTTGCCACTTTTGACGGTTCTTTCCCATTAACTGAAGTTGAGAGTAGCTTGCCAATCACCTTACGGAGACGGCATATCAATCCGCCCCAACTCTCGACCACTCACCGTTCGGTGCATCGTTCTTATAGTTGAAGTCGATACCAAGCCGTGCCATCTTTTTGTATAACGCGGTACGATGGATACCGAGCAGGCGTGAGGTGAAGGCTCGATTTCCTTCCGCTGCCTGGAGGGCCGACAGGATGGCATTGCGTTCGGCCTGATCGAGTTGCTCTTCCAATGTCCCTGAAATTCCGGTTCGGCTCCGCCCTTTGTTGAGTGTCGAAGGCAGATGATGCGGTTCTATTGTCTGCCCTTGCGCTTTCCAGGTCATCTGTCGCATAAGGCCGCGCAATTCCCGCACATTCCCGGGCCAGTTATGATGCGTCAGAATCTGTGACGCTTCCTCGGAAATTTTCAGCATCGGCAACTGTTCCCGACGGGAGACCTCCGCCAGGAAGTGGCGCGCCAACAGCGGGATGTCTTCCGGTCGTGACCTGAGTGGAGGAATGTCGATCGGGAACTCGTTGATACGATAATACAGGTCGCTGCGGAACTTTCCTGATTTGGCGAGAGTGAACAGATCGCTGTTGGTCGCGGTTACCAGACGAAAATCGACAGGCAGGGGGGTCGTGCCGCCAAGGCGATCTATCTTGCGCTCCTCGAGGGCGCGCAGCAATTTGGCCTGGCTTTCGAGGGGCAGTTCTCCCACTTCGTCTAAAAACAGGGTCCCGCCGGATGCGAGTTCAAATTTTCCTGGTTTCCCTTTTTTCTTGGCGCCACTGAAGGCTCCCTCCTCGTAACCAAAGAGCTCTGACTCAATCAGATCACCGGGGATCGCACCGCAGTTGATTGCGATGAACGGCCCCTTGTTTTTATTCGAGGCCTCATGGATGGCCTGGGCGAAGAGCTCTTTCCCCGTTCCGCTTTCTCCCAGGATGAGAACCGTGGCAGAAGAGTCAGCGATACGGCGCGCCTGTGCGATAAGACTCAACATGGCCGGGTTATTCGAGAGGATATCGTCAAACGTGTAGAGATGACCGCGCATCTCGTCCAGCAAAGTTTCATAGCGTTCGACCTGTAACTCGACGGCACGCACCCTGCTCGCCAGTTTCTCCAATTGATCGGTGTTCTGGAACAGGATTTTTCCGACCGCGCCGATCACTTTATTATCTTTTTTGATCGGAAGATTGACCGTGATCTTTGTCCTGCCCTGCAGGTCCACAATCTGGGCATTATCGGCAATACCGGTACGGGCCACCTCCGCCAAACGACTGGCAGGGGCGAAGGATGACAGCGCGATTCCTGCCCCCTCCCCCATCTTAAGTTTCAACCATCGTTCATTTTCAGCGCTGAGGAAGGTCACGTTGCCTTCCGTGTCGACAACCGTCAGGCCCTCGTAAGGATTGTTCAGCACCATCCGAACCATTTCTTCATTGGTGGATGATTCCCCGTAGGGACCCAACAGCTGGTCCGCCATCCTGAGCCGCCGAAAAACCAGGATCTCGGCGGTCTTTCTACCTGCTGCCTGGACAAACCAGTCTCTACCCCAGAAAAGCCATTGCCCCGGATCCAGACGGCATAATTCATCCGGCAGTTGAGAACCTTCTTTGATTTTCAGATCTTCAGGGCCCACAAAGTCCGGGTTCAGGGCAGTCACTCGACCTGACTGGTCGAGGAAGAGAATACCGCATCTGCAATAGCCGGCTTTCCGGATCAAGGTTGTTGCCGATGATGTATCCATTGATCGTCAGTCTCCTGCTGGGAACGCCCTGATGCATATCCATTTCAGAGCTGATTCGGGCCATATATGTATACGCTCGTCTACAGGTTCACAACGTAGCAAATCACTTTTCATTTGTATAGGGAATCTGCAGTTCAGCGTTTCATAACCACCCAGCCCTCAAGGCGGGTGGCGGTTTGTTGACCTCTCTGGAGGGGGTCGACCTTTCACAATGCGGCATTTTTCGAAGGTACAACAGCCTCGTCACAGAGTCCCTCAAGCTCAAAATCGGCCTGGAATTTTCGGCATTTCGGCTGCCACCGGTCACCAATCCGAAGAGTGGTACAATCAATTGCAGAACTTGACGCAGACAACCGGGCTGAAGTATGAGCTAAAGAAAACGGTTCTCTTTCGAGGAAGTCAAGATGGTTGATGGGCAGAGGAGATTAGGATGCTGATCGTTCCGGAGAATGAAATACGTGCAAGGGTAAAATCACTGCGAGCCCGGTTGTCGACCCGTGGGCTTCGGGGGGCCCTCTTCACCGCCCGGGTGGACCGGTTCTACCTTTCCGGCACGGTGCAGGAGGGGATTCTCTGGGTCGGTGCCGAGGAGGATCCCCGGCTGTTCGTGCTCCGCGACACTGATCGGGCCCGGTCGGAAACCCCGCTGGAGGTTGTAGCGGTCTCCGGCTGGCGTGACCTGTGGAATCAAGTCCGGGACCTCGTCGGGGCGGGGAGGATCGGCCTGACTCTCGATGTGCTCAGTGTTGCCCATCTGCGCCACCTGGGACTCGACTACCTTCATGCCGTGACCGACATCAGTCCGGATCTCTTGGCACTGCGCCTCCGGAAAAGCCCCTGGGAGATTGGCCGTCTCGAGGAGACCGGCAGGGTCGCGGCCGCCGTTTTTCGCCACGCGGCGGAGATCCTGCGGCCAGGGATGACCGAAGCGGAATTTGCAGGGCTGCTCTTCGCCCACGCGATGAAACACGGCCACGAGGGACTGCTTCGTACCCGTGGCAGTTTCGAGGCCTACTCCTGGCATGTCCTGTCGGGGCCCAACACCGCCCGTCCCGGTGCCGTCGATACGCCGATGTCGGGAGAGGGCCTGTCGCCGGCCTTTCCCTGGGGCGCCGGACGACGGGAAATCCAACGCGGGGAACCGGTGATCGTCGACTTCGGGGTAAGCCTTTTCGGTTATCAGACCGACCAGACCCGCACGTTCTGCGTCGGGCCGGCGCCCGACTGGCTCCTGGAGGGCCACGCCCGGGTCCTCGAGGTATACCGGTCAATGGTGGCGACACTCCGGGAGGGGGCGATTGCCGGGGAGGTGTTCGCCCGGGGGGAGGAGCAGGCGGAGTCCCTGGGGTTATCGGGCTATCTCGGCCGCCCCGGGCATCGCTGCCGTTTCGTGGGGCACGGGGTAGGCCTGGAAATTGTCGAGCCGCCATTGATCGCCCAGGGGGTGAAGGAGGTGTTGCAGCTCTGCTCGGCCGTAGCCCTCGAGCCCAAGGCAATCATCGCCAATCTTGGCGGAGTCGGGGTGGAGGATACCCTGCTCCTCGACGACACCGGTGTCCGCCCCCTTGCTCCGATCCCCCTGGAATTGATCCGGGTCTAACGAACCCTTTGTGCTCCCAGGCCTTGACATTCTCCCCCAACCCAGATGGTATGATTCAGCTGGAAGTTGAGAACCTTCATCGATTTTAACAAATTCAGGACCGGAAAAGTCCGTATTCAGGACGGTAACTCGGCCTGTTCGCTCGTAAAAAGACGAAACCACATCCGCAAGAGTCGGCTTTCCGGATCAAGACTTTTGCCGGGCGGTGTATCCATTGATCGACATGTCCCCGGCCGGCTACACCCTGGCGATACCCCCATCCAGGCCTCATCTGAACTGTGTATATGTATACGCTGGTCTACATGTATGATATGCAGCAAAGCCTTCCTGATATGGACAAAGAACAATAACTGTTAACTATCAATATCTTAACATTCAATTTACGCTTTCATCCGAAATGGCACGATAGCTGAATGAGAGAGTTCGCAAAGTTACAGACATCACGCGAACCCAACAACCATCACGCAGGAGGAACAATGTTTGCCGAATCCGATGAAATCCGCATAGTGACCGAGACCATCCGCCAGGCCGCACGCGAGAAGATCGCCCCGGTGGCGGCAACGACCGACGCCACCGGCGAACTGGACCGCGACGTCTTGACGCTGTTGTGGGACCTGGGGCTGATGACCATGGCCTTCCCGCCCGAACACGGCGGCCCGGAACAGAACCAGGGCACGCTGCTCTGTATCGCGGTCGAGGAAATTGCCCGCCACTGCGCCTCGTCGGCCCTGATGCTGATCATCCAGGCGGTCGGCAGCTTCCCGCTGCTGCACGGCGGCAGCCCCGAGCTGCTGGCCCGGGTCCTGCCCCGCATCGTCAAGAATCGGGAGTTGGCGGCCTACCTGGTGTCCGAACCCGGTGCCGGCTCCGATGTCGCGGCCCTGCGCACCACGGCGGTCCGGGACGGCGACGAGTACATCCTTTCCGGCACCAAATGTTTCTCCACCAACGGCCCGGTCGCCTCGTACTACACCGTCCTCGCCCGCACCTCCGACAACGGCCGCAACGGTCTGACCTTCTTTCTGGTCGAGCGCGACACCCCCGGCCTGACGGTCGGCAAGATCGAGAGGAAACTGGGGCAGCGCGGCTCCAAGACCTCCGAGATGTATCTCGACGGGGTGCGCGTCCCGGTCGGCAATGTGCTCGGCGAGGTCGACAAGGGCTTTCTGCTGGCGATGAAGGATTTCGACATGTCGCGGCCGGCGATCGGCGCCCAGGCCCTGGGGATCGCCGAAGGGGCGTTCGAGCAGATGGTCAAGCATGCCAAGGAGCGCAAGACCTTCGGCCAGCCGCTGTGCGAACACCAGATGATCCAGCAGATCATCGCCGACAGCGCCACCAGGATCGAGGCGGCCCGGGGTCTGATCTACCGGGCGGCGGCCCAGTTCGACAACGGCCAGCGCAACACCAAGCTGGCCTCGATGGGCAAGCTGTTCGCCTCCGATGCCGCCATGCAGATCACCACCGACGCCATCCAGGTCTTCGGCGGCTACGGCTACATGCAGGACTACCCGGTGGAGCGGATGTTCCGCGATGCCAAGCTGACCCAGATCTTCGAAGGCGCCAACCAGATCCAGCGGCTGGTCATCGCCAGGGAAATATTGAAAGAGACCGTGTAAATCACCCAACGCCAATTGCTGCACCACCGATAAAGAGGTCCACCGATGAAACATCTGACTGAAGAACAACGCTTGACGATCGACATGGTCCGCGACGTCGTGACCAAGGAAATTGCCCCCCGGGCCCTGGAACTCGACGAGACGGCGGCGTTTCCGGAACACGCCCGCAACCTGTTCGCCCAGCTCGGCCTGCTCAACCCCCTGCTGCCGGAAGAGTACGGCGGCACCGGCATGCCGGTCTTGACTCTGGCCATGGTCCTGGAAGAGATCGCCAAGGCCTGCGCCGCGACGGCGCTGCTGTTGATCGCCCAGACCGACGGCATGCTGCCGATCATCCACGGCGGCAGCCCGGAGCTGAAGGAACGCTTCCTCCGCCCCTTCGCCGGCGAATCCAAGCTGCTGACCGCCCTCGGCGCCACCGAGCCGAACGCCGGTTCCGACCTGCTGGGGATGAAGACCCGGGCGGTGCGCCAGGGCGACACGTACGTCATCAACGGCCAGAAATGTTTCATCACCAACGGCTCGGTGGCCGACATCATCGTGGTCTATGCCATGACCGATCCGGCGAAGAAGGCCAAGGGGATGACCGCCTTCGTCGTCGAGAAGGGCACCCCGGGCCTGATCTACGGCCGCAACGAAAACAAGATGGGGATGCGCGGTTCGATCAACTCCGAGCTGTTCTTCGAGAACATGGAGGTCCCGGCCGCCAATATCATCGGGGCCGAAGGGGGCGGGTTCAAGAACCTGATGGAGACCCTGACGATCAACCGGATCTTCTGCGCCGCCCAGGCGGTGGGCATCGGCCAGGGCGCCCTGGATATCGCGATCAAGCACACCCGGAACCGGGTCCAGTTCGGCAAGCCGTTGGCCCACCTGGCGCCGATCCAGTTCATGATCGCCGACATGGCCACCGCCGTCGAGTGCTCGCGCCTGTTGACCCGGAAGGCCGCCCATCTGGTCGACGAGCATGACCGGGCGGCAGTGCTGTACGGCAGCATGGCCAAGACCATGGCCAGCGACACCGCGATGTCCGTCACCACCGATGCGGTCCAGGTCCTGGGCGGCTCCGGCTATATGAAGGAGAACCACGTCGAGCGGATGATGCGCGACGCCAAGCTGACCCAGATCTACACCGGCACCAACCAGATCACCCGGATGGTCACCGGCCGCGAACTGTTGTTCACATAACCCGGAGTCAGGCGGAGGCGATGCGATAAGCGAGCGATAACCTGAATGCAAACCGTTGCCCGTCCATAATGCCCATCAAAGGAGCACTCCATGACGCAAAATCGGCAATACACCTACGATATTTCAATGTTTCAGGACACCTTCGAAAACGACTTCACCTATATCAACGGATTTATGCGCAACACCCACAGGTACGCCGATCGAATTGCGGTGACCTGTTACGAGCGGGATAAGCAGTGGACCTATCGAGAACTGAATCAGGAATGCAACCGTCTCGCCCATGCGCTGATGGGTAACGGTGTCGGTAAAGCCGATGTTATTATGTACCAGATGTATAACTGTGCCGAGTGGGTATTTATTTATCTGGCGCCACAGAAACTGGGCGCCATCAACTGTCCGATCAATTTCCGACTTTCGTATGGTGAAATTGCCACCACCATCGATGACAGCAAACCCAAGATCTTCTTTTACGATGCCGCCGACTCGGATACGGTTGAAAAGGCGCTGAACACCGCCGCCCACAAACCCAAAACCGTCGTCATGGTCGACATGTATGGAACCTCCAAACCGATTGCGGGCGCCGTATCCTATGACCAGTACGTGCAGAACCAGCCGACAACGGAACCTGACGTATACCGCCCCACACATATTTACGACGAAGTCACCCGGCTCTACACTTCAGGGACGACCGGCAAGCCAAAAGGGGTTCCTCTCAACAATATCAACGAGATCTTCAGTGCCCATGACGTGATCATGCACTTTCCGCTCTCGCCGATGGACAAGACGCTCAACATGACCCCCTGGTTCCATCGCGGCGGTCTGTATTCGGGGGGGCCGTGCCCGACGCTCTACGTCGGCGGCGGGCTGGTTCCTCTCCGCCATTTCAACGCCGCCACCGTGCTGACGTTGGCGGAAAAGTATGGAATCAACTTCCTGATCGGGGCGCCGGTCACCCTGTCGGCACTGTGCGACGAGCAGACCAGAAACCCCCGTGACCTCAGTCGCTTGAAGGGGATCGTCACCATGGGGGCCCCTCTTGAACAGGCGGCGTGCATCAATTTCCAGAAGATGCTCACCCCCAATATCTTCAATGGCTATGGAAGTACCGAGGCGTTCTGGAACACGTTTCTCAGGCCCTACGATCTCCCGGAAATGGCCGGGTCTGCCGGACGCTCCTGCACCGATGACGACATGGCGGTGGTCAATGTCTACCACGACCGACTGGCGGAACCGGACGACCATGTGGAAAAAAACAACGAAGCGGTGGGCGAGGTGATCGTCAGAGCCGCAACCAAGTGTTCCTTCAACTATCTCAACCGGCCCGAAGAAACCAAGGCCAAGTATTACAAGGGGTGGCTGTATATAGGTGATCTGGCCAAATGGAATAAGGAAGAATACGTGACGATCGTCGGCAGGAAAGACGACATGTTCATTTCCGGCGGTGAAAATATTCATCCGGCGCAGGTGGAGGCGATTCTCAATGAGCATCCGGCGGTGAGCAGCAATTTAGTCGTCGGCACGCCTGACCCTAGATGGGGGCAAGTGGTAGTCGCATATATTGTCGTCAGATCGGGAAATTCCGTCACCGCAAAAGAACTGGATGAATTCTGCGTCCAGCACCCGATGCTTGCCAATTACAAGCGGCCGCGATACTACTGTTTTGTCGATCAACTGCCGATGACGGCGACCGGCAAATTGCTGCACTACAAGGCCAGATCGCAGGCTGCGGAAGATATGAAGAACGGGTTGTTTGAAAAGGTGGGGAAAATATAGTGTGAGGTTGTCAGGATATCGGGTGTGATGGACGAATCGCACTCCGGGGGACTGATCACAGGCCATACCGGGTTTCACCAGCTTCCACCGGCTCGTGAAACCTGCCCCTCCGGTTCGGACCACCCCCCGCCTGGCGCGAGTGAAGCTTGTATCCAGTTTCTGGAACTTGAATACCGCAGCAAACGAATACGGATTTACAATCAGGAAAGGAGAAACAGATGCAAGCCGATACCATCATCCGCAACGGGCGGGTGGTCAATGTCTATTCGGGGGAAATTCTCACGGCCGACGTGGCGATACGCGACGGCAGAATACTCCACGTCGGGGATTGTCCCACCGAGGGTGTACCGTCGACCTCGATCCACGACGCCGAAGGCGATTACCTGATCCCGGGTTTTTTCGACGGCCACGCCCATATGGACCTGTTCTACAACCCCTTCGCTTATGCCCGCTGCGTCCTCGCCCGGGGCACCACCTGCATCTTCAACGACGGCCATGATCTGGCCGCCGCCGTGGGGGTGGACGCGTTTCTCGCGATCATCCAAAGCCTGCAACACGGCCCGATGACCATCAAAAGCGGCGCCCCGGCCGCAACGCCGCCGTATCCGGATGTAGAAGGAGAAAACCTCTGGTCCATGGCCGATTTCACCAAGGCCATGGCCTGCGAAGACATTCTCTCCGTCAGCGAGACGGTCGCCTATCTGCGGATCGTGCACCGCGACCCAAACCTCATGAAGCGGTTTGCACTGGCGCGCACCATGGGCAAGCTGATCGAGGGCCATACCACCGGGGCCAACTGGGACCGACTCAATGCGCTGGCTTACGGCGGCGTGCTCTCGTGCCACGAGTCGTTGAACGCAGCCGATGTCACCTCGCGCCTGCGGCTGGGATTTTATGTCATGCTGCGGCACGGTTCCATTCGGGAGGACATGCCGAAATACATCGAGGCGGTGCACGCAGCCGAGGCCTTCGACACCAGCCGGATCATGCTGGTGTCGGATGGTATCTTCGCCGATCACCTCATCGAGCGGGGCAACATGGATTGGGTGGTCGCCGAGGCGGTGCGGTGCGGGATCGACCCGGTGCGGGCGATCCAGATGGCCACCCTCAATCCGGCCCGCTATTTCCGCCTGGACCATGAGGTCGGCGCCATCGCCCCCGGCCGCCTGGCCCACATTCTGGTGACGTCATCACTGGAACAGCCGACCCCCCGGCTGGTCTTCGCCAGGGGAGGCCTGGTCGCCGAAGAGGGCCGGCTCCTGACCGATGCCTATCAACAGGTCGATCCAGTCGTGGGCAGCCGCCCCTTTGAGATTGCCGACATCCACCCGGATCTTTTCCGGATCGTGGCAAGGCCCGGCCTTGCCACGGTACCGGTAATCACCATTGTCAACCGCACCGTGACCGGCGCCGAGGAAATAGCCCTGCCGATCCGAAACGGTTTCTATGCACCACCTGAAGACGTCCTGCCGGCCTTCCTGATCGCCCGTGACGGGCGCAAGACCGGGCGGGGTTTCGTCAAGGGGTACCCGCGTGGACTGGGCGGACTTGCCTCCACCGTATCCCACGATACCCATGGGCTCCTGGTGATCGGGAGCAACCCTTCGGACATGGCCCTGGCCGCCGCCGAGGCACTGAAACCCGGCGGCGGCGTCGGGTTTGTTCAAAACGGGGAAATTCGGGCCAGCATCCCGCTGCCGTTGGGCGGCCATTGTTCGCTGAAATCCGTTCCGGAACTGGCAGCCGAGATCCGCCATCTGAATGGTGAAATCGAATCCCTGGGTACGGACCTGGACAATCCCTTGTGGACCCTTGTCTTTTTGACCTTCACCTCGGTTTTGCAACTTCGGCTGACCTATGAAGGGGTCTATGACGTACGCAGGAGAAAGATTGTCTTTTGATTTCTCACTTAGAGAATGCAAAAAGGTCAGTCGTGTTAAATATTTAGCGCGATTCCGACACGATACATATTCAACACGGGTGACCTTATGAAAACAGAATGTACAAGAAACTATTTAGCGGGCGTTGATTGTATCTTCCTGGCCCCTGTGCGTTGTCTATTTCCGGGCTACACCATATACTGCGCTACGAGTTCGGCGATATCCCTGGTCCGGACTGTGTCCACCTTTTCCATTTCCTTGATTCCGTCTTCGATCATCGTCAGACAGAAGGGGCAACTCACCGCAACGGTCGTGGCCTCCATATCGACGATTTCCCTTGTCCGCTCGAGATATATTTTTTTGCCTATGTTCTCTTCCATCCACATTCGGCCCCCGCCCGCACCGCAACAGAAACTTTCCTTGCCGCTTCGATCCATCTCCCTGATCCCATCAACAGCAACAGCTTGCAGCACTGACCTCGGCTGGCGGTAAATGTCGTTATAGCGGCCTAGATAACATGGATCATGGTATGTTACCGTGCCTTTCATCGATTGGTTCAGCTTGATTTTGCCCACTTTTACAAGCTGCTCGATGAATTCGCTATGATGGATGAGCTGATAATTTCCTCCCAATTGCGGATAATCATGCTTGAGCGTATTGAGGCAATGAGGACAGGCGGCGATGATCTTTTTAACGTTATATCCATTGAGTGTTTCGATATTTTCCTGGGCCAGCATCTGAAACAGCATTTCATTGCCGACCTTTCTGGCAAAATCACCGGTACATTTTTCCTCCACCCCGAGAATACCGAATCTGACGCCTGCTTTTTGCAGAATCTTCACCAGACTGACGGATACTTTTTTCGCTCGATCATCAAACGAACCGGCACATCCTACCCAGAGGAGATATTCGACGTCCGGATTCTCCGCCATTGTAGTAACCCCCAGTCCCTTGGCCCATTCCTCGCGTTTATCATACCCAATACCCCAGGGATTGCCGTTGCGTTCAAGACCTTTCAAAGCCGGGTTCAGCTCTTTGGGATACGATTGGGCAATCAGGGTCTGTCCCTGGCGCATGGCAATGATACGCGGCACATGTTCAATCGCCACCGGACACACCTCTTCACAGGCTCGACATGTTGTACATGCCCAGAGCGTGTCCCCTGCAATGACATCGCCAACCAATTGTTTTTCGCTGTTCAGTGCCAGGACCTTTTCTTTCAACGCATCGGCATCTTCGCCGCTTTGTTCCGCACCTGATAACAGTTTGGCCCTCTGGATGATGGCCGTTTCATTATCAGTCAGTTCCTGCCGCAGATTGAGATTGAAATCGTACAGATTGAGTGGCTTATCAGTGGTGTAGGCAGGACACACCTCCTTGCATCGGCCGCATTCGGTACAGGTGAAGAGATCCAGCGCCTGTTTCCAGTCGAGTTGGTGGATGTGATTAAGACCCAATGTTTCATTTTCCCAGGCAGCTTCGTCCTCCATATCCAGGAGTTTTGCCTTTTCATGGGGATAGCCCAGGCTTTTGAGATAAACGTTGGGAAGTGCCGTGATCACATGGAAGTGCTTGCCATACGGGAGGAGGTTGAGGAAGACCAGCTGAGTACAGATGTGCAGCCAGAACATGGCTCCCATCAGCAGAGCCAGGGTCTCAGCGCTGAAGCCGGAAATGAGTGCAGCTGTTACGTTCGATAACGGCGCCCAAAGAGCTTCCGGGCCATACTGCGGGTTGTTAAATATATGGATATTATTTGAAGAATCAGGTAATTGGACCAGGTTGAATCGCACACCGTCGTATAACAGATCAGACACCATTAAAATGCCGATCAACACCAGAACCAGATACGCTTTGAAGCTGTTATGCAATCTTTCTGGTTTGACAACGGCTCGACGATAGATTGCCCAGATGACCATGGCCAGGACAATCCCCTCGACCAAATCTTTTAACGCAACGTACAGGTAGCCAAGCAGATGTGGCGCGCCGAAGAGAGGCAGCTCGAATCCCTTCTGGAATCCCTCCCCGTAGAGCATCAAGCTGCGAATTAACAGAATGCAGAATCCCCAGAAAATAAAGGCATGCATGATTCCGGAGCTTCTTTCCTTGGCCCTGCCGATAAGACGTTGCTGGCCGACGGCCAGAACCATCATGTTTTTGAAGCGTTCTTTCAGGTGGTTCGCTCTGTCGGCGGGCGCCAGCGCCTGGAGCAGCTGAATCTTACGAACCATGGAATAGCAGAATACACTCAGGGCAATAACAAGTAAAAAAGCCATTACTAAGGGATTCAAAACTATCTCCTCAACTCGTATATATAATGGAATTATTTGAGCACATCCTGCTGGAACATAAGATCTATCTGAAAACCGAGAAACTCGGCCTGGCTAAATTTCAGAAGATTATCCGATCCTTCACCAACCGGGCTGAGTTTGAAGAGTTACCGGAAAAAACTACCTTTTAATGCTCTTTATCTGTTCACGGAGAATCGGAACCACTTCAAAAAGATCCCCTACTATGCCGTAGTCAGCGACATTAAAGATCGGCGCTTCAGGATCGTTATTGACAGCCACAATCACCTGCGAGCCGGTCATACCGGAAAGGTGCTGAATCGCGCCGGAAATGCCGACGGCAATATACAGTTTCGGGGCCACTATTTTTCCTGTCTGGCCAACCTGTTTGTTGTGCCCCATCAAACCGCTGTCGACCATGGCCCTGGAAGTGCCGAAACCGGCACCCAGATCATCCGCCAGTCCTTTCACCAGATCAATACCTTTTTGATCCTTGACGCCGCGCCCGACTGAGACGACAATGGCGGCATCGCCCAGATCGATATCTCCGCTGGCATCGGCTATCAGTTCCTTGATCACGGCCCCCAGATCAGTGGGCGGCGCTGAAAGGCGGATGACATTTTCGCTGCCGGCAGTGCCCTCGTCCGTCATCGGAAAAGCCCCTGCCCTGACAACTGCAACAAGCTTTTCACTGTTTATTTTCACCCGCTGTATCACTTTATTGGCAATGGCAGGCCGTGTTATTTCGATATTGCCCCCAGTAGAGGCCACATCGGTAATATCGGTTGCACAGGCCACCGCGAGCCGGGCAGCCACCCTCGGTGCCACGGCTTTGCTGCTTTCTGTTGACGCGAACCAGATCTGGTCGGCGCCAAACTGGCTTGCCGCGTCGACGACACAGGAGGCGTATGGGCCGGCTGAAAACAGTTCCAAACCTGGATCATCAGCTATATATTGGCTACCGGAGCCGACACTCACCAGGTCAGGAATCAATGCTTCCAGGTTGTTACCGATAGCAACGACAGCAGTCTCAGCACCAAGAGTTCTGGCTTTTGCCAAAAGTTCCGCTGTGCTGCGCTTCACCTCACCTCGCTTGATATCCGCAATTACGAGTACTTTAGCCATGATCTTCTTTTCCTTATATAAATTTATTTAAATCAATGAAATATACGTAATTGAGAGGGTGTCTTCACAAGACCTTGGCTTCATTCATCAGCAGATCAACAACCTGGGCGGTGATTTGAGCGGCATCACCTTCAAATTTTTTGCCGGCTTCACGCGCCTGAGATCTACTGAATTCGAGGATTTCAGATCGATTGCCGCTGCCACCCACCTCAGCAAACGAGGTGCCAAGTGCGGCCAGATCCATCACCTCGATCTTCTTTTTCTTGGCCATCATCAGACCACGCATTTGCGGCAGTCTGGGTTCATTGATACTATCGCTGACCGTGACAAGCGCCGGCAACTTCAATTCCACAATCTCCTTGCCGCCGTCGCCCAGCCGCGTCACCTTGATGAGCTTGTCGTCTATCACGTCGATTGCGACCACATTACTGACGCAGGGTATCCCAAGGTTCTCGGCCAGAATTATTCCGGTCTGGCCATTATCGGTGTCCTGGGCCTGTTTGCCGGTTACGACCAGATCATAGCTTCCGGTTTCGTAAACCTTTTGCAGTACCCTGGCCAAGACAAAGGAATCCGCTCCGGCAAGTTGCGGGTCATCGACCTGGATACCGTTGTCAATACCCATGGCATAGCCGCGACGGATAATCTGGGTGTTGTCATCGCCGCCGCCGATACTGACCAGCGTTGTCTCTGCACCATTATTTTCCTTGAGCTGGACAGAGGCTTCTACCGCATTTTCGTCCCAGGCATTCATGACATACTGCAGCCCCTCTTCGACAATGGCCCCTGACTCCACGCGGATGGTCAATTCCACATCAACGACTTTTTTTACGGTAGTAAGAATTTTCAAAATATCCTCCTGCTATTGTATCAAGCATTGTTGAGAAAACATCGATCACCCAAGATAACAATGAATATATTAATGAGTAACATGTTAACAAATTCAGTGTCAACAATTTTGTTCTCAGGAAAATTACTTTTTCCGCACATCTCTGTATACCAGCTTCAGATCTTCTAGCAATTCTCTTTGCTTCTGGCTGGGAAAGTGCTTCAAATAGATGTTAATCTTAGATAAATGAGAATCTTGAATGTTCTTTAATATGCGTGATCCTTTGGGGGTAATTTCAAGCACGGTAATCCGCTCATCACCGGGATCCTGCTTTCTCAAAATTAATCCGTTTTTTTCCAATCGTTGAGTGAGACCGGTAATATTGGAACTGGACACCAGCATAATCTTGCTGGTATTACTCACCGTATTCTGGCCATTCTTTGAATTATTCAATATTCTCAGTACGTTATATTGGGAAAACGTCAACCCGTAATTTTTATAGGTCAAATCGAGATCCTTTTTTATCGTCTCAGAAGCTCGAAACAGGACAGCAATGACTTTTTCGCCAATTTCCATGTTGTTTTTATAGTTGTATTCGCCCCAATCATTTTCGTTGGTTTCTGCTGGGTAGGTTTCTGCTGGCATATCCTCATCCTTCGTTCAATTCAGATAAATTATAATTACATTATGTTATCCATTTACAATGGTGCAACGTTCAGGGTATGTATAACACAGAAAAATAATAATTACAAAATGTTGCCCATTTGATTTGGAGCAACGTTCAGGGTTAAATATTATAGCTTAATACTAGCTTTTTTGTCTTGACACGCATTAATAATTAACATATTGTCTATTAACATATTAGTCAACCCTTTAAAATGAGAGTGAGGACGAAACAAAGTGGAAACAGTTGCCCCTTTCAAAGAAGTCGTTGAAGAGATAGAGGGAGCCGGCGGACAATCACAGAGATTCTGCTTTCAGTGCGGCTTGTGTGACACAGTTTGTCCCTGGAACAAGGTAAGGCAGTTCAGTATGCGCAAAGTCATACGTGAGGCCACCTTTGGTTTGACCGAAATCGACGGAGAAGACATCTGGCGCTGCACCACGTGCGGAAGATGTCCAGCACAATGTCCAAGGGGAGTAAATCAGATTCAACTCGGCGTTTCTCTGCGGCGGGTTGCCGCCGGCTATGAAGTCTTCCCGGCGTCAGTCAAGTCCGCCCGCACGGCAAGGGCGAGCCTTATCTCGGAAGGGAATCCGTTGCAGGTAGAGCGGCAGAAACGAGGGGATTGGGCAAAGGAGCACGGGGTCAAACAATATTCCGAAGGAATGGAGGTGCTGTTCTTTGTCGGCTGTTATCTGAGTTACGATCCGAGAATGAAAAAAGTTGCCGCAGCCACGGCCGCTATCCTCAAAAAAGCAGGGGTTGATTTCGGCATATTGGGCAACAAGGAAAACTGTTGCGGCGAAAGTATCCGCAAGTTCGGCAGTGAACAGGTATTCACGTCCCTGGCCAGGGAAAATATCAAGACCTTTATCGACCAAGGGGTAAAGAAAATCCTGGTCTCGTCCCCCCACTGCTACCATACCTTTAAAAACGAATACCCCGAATTCATGGTCAACTTTGAAGTTGTCCATATCAGCCAATATCTGCTGGAACTGCTCGATGAAGGACGCCTCCAGTTCAACCATCCATTTGAAAAGAAAGTCACCTACCATGATCCCTGCTATCTCGGCAGGCATAACAATATATATGACCAACCCCGTACTGTCTTGAACAGGATAGCCGGGCTTGAACTGGTTGAGATGGCCGAATCACGCCGTGACAGCCTATGTTGTGGTGGTGGCGGCGGAAGAATATGGATGGACACGCCGCAAGACCAGAGATTTTCCGACATCAGGTTGAATCAGGCCGTTCAAACTGGAGCCCAGGTGCTGGTAACCAGTTGCCCATATTGCATTACCAACTTCGAGGAAAGCCGCCTCAACCTCGAATACGGTGACTTGCTGGAAATTAAAGATATTACGGAAATCGTTCAGGAAGCAATGTAGCGAATGCCGGCAAACAGGTGAAATTCATCCCGAGAGTCTGGATAGTGGATTTTCCGGTTGGTTGAGTTTTACCGGTAAATCTGAAGTAAATTAGCGACAGCACAAGGAAAAGACAATGAGATACGCAGAGACTGGATATAATCTGGAGATTGATCTGAGCCGCGGCAATATCGAGCGGGTAGCCAGCAATCCCGAGGACAGCCAATTGTATCTGGGGGGATTGGGGACCAATGCCAAGATCATGTGGGACCGGGTAGCCCCGGAAGTAGAGGCCTTTTCGCCTAACAACCTGCTTATTTTCGGCACCGGTCTTTTGTGTGGAACCCCGGCCATAGGCTGCAACCGGACTATCGTCACTACCATTTCGCCGGTGAATCAGTTACTGGCCTTTTCCATGATGGGCGGATTCTGGGCGCCGGAATTGAAGTACGCCGGCTATGACAAGGTAATCCTGCGCGGCAAATCCCCCGACCTGGTCTACATCTGGATCAAGGACGACAAGGTCGAGATTCGCGACGCCTCGCACCTCAGAGGCAAAGGTGCCATAGAGACGGCCAAGCTGATCTGCGAGGAACTCAAGGAACCCAAGGCCCAGGTGGCAGCCATCGGCATGGCTGGTGAGAATCGGGTCTATTTTGCCTCTATTGAACAAGGTCGCTCCAGTGCCAGCCGGGGTGGGCTCGGGGCGGTGATGGGTGACAAGGGAGTAAAAGCCATTGTCGTCCGCGGGACCAAGGATATTCATACAGCGCGGCCTGCTGAATTTGTTGGCCTCTGTAACGAAGTGTTGCAGTACATCCAGTTCCGTGAAAAGAATCCGATCCCTGGAGTCATGGCCATCCTTTCCGGACTGGGATCGCCCCAGGAGATGAAAACCCACGATGAAAAGTGGCATACCGAAAATTTCATGTGGGGCAATTCACGGGAGCGCCGTAAAGATTTCTGGACCGATCAGATCGCCGAGGACTGGACCTCAACTATGAAGGGCATGCAGACACGTTTGATCAGCTGCTACAATTGTCCGATGAAATGTGGCGCGACCATTTCTCCACCGGATAAACCAACATATATGATGAAATGTTTCTCCAAGCTCACCTATACCATGGCGGCTTTCTCCGACCTGCAGTTCGGTCTGGGGATTGCCCAGGCCGCCACCGAGTATGGGGTTGACGGATTTTCCGCCCCGCAGGTTATGGCATTTGCCCTGGAACTCCTGGCAGATGGGATACTCACGGACGATGACTTCCCGGGAATGCCCGAAGACAACGAAGGGCGATTTTATTGGTTGCTGGATCATATAGTCCGACGGGAAGGTATCGGCGATGTGCTGGCCAACGGGACTTACTGGGCAGCCAAGCAGATCGGTAACGGCGCTGAGAAGTATGCCCACAACACTATAAAAAAGACGGAACAGCTGCCTCTCAAGTTGTCCATGCTCAACCCCATCTATTTTCTCATGTACGCAACTGGCGAGAAACTGAACATCACCCAGATCGAGGGGCAGTTCCCGCAAGCGCCATTCCCCACCCGCGAAGAGCGGGAGACCTTCGTCAAGGACTGGTTCCAGGTGCCGGACGAAAAATTCAAACAGTATTTCCTGGACTGGGAACCGCGCGGCGACAATTCGATCCCGTTCTACCCCACCCCGGCGATGTGCTGCGATATCGTTGATTGGCAGGAACGGATGCACTACATCGACGATGCCTTGGGTATGTGTGCCGGTTTGTCGTCGTTTCCGCTCAAACCGCCCTATCATATCCACAACTATCCAAAATTCATTTCTGCAGGGGCTGGATTTGCCATGGACGAAGAGAGCTTAACCAAGGCAGCCAAGCGCTATCGTACCCTGGTGCGGGCCATCAACACCACACGAGGTGTGCGCAGAAAAGATGATAAGCCACCGGAAAATCACTGGAAGAAGCGCTTCCCAGATTTAGAAAAAGAGCTCTTGGACACCTACTACGCATTTAAAGGATGGAACGAGCAGGGTATCCCCACCGAGGAGGCGCTGCGCAATCTGGGACTGGACTATGTATATGAAGAGTTTGAGAAACGCGGCGTCTATTCGGACAATGGGGATGCACCTTCCGAGACGACCCCGGCCGAGACCGGCAAGGAGGTGTAATTTTGGCAACTGAAAAAAAGATCGTCAAAACAATTAAAATCAATGCTGACCTGTGCAACGGTTGCCGTGCCTGTGAAATGATCTGTTCAGCCTTTCACGCCGAGCCCAAATACTCCAGTAACAATCCAGCCAGATCCCGGGTCCAGGTCCTGCGCCATCCACTGGAAGATATCTATATACCGGTCTATGCCGGTGAGTCCGCCGGAGCTGAATGCGCTGGACGGGGCGTTTACGTCATAGATGGCAAGGAATATGAAGAGTGTGCCTTTTGCCGTTCACCCTGTCCATCCCGCGAAGACTTCAAAGAACCTGATTCAGGCCTGCCGTTGAAATGCGATATGTGCGAAGGAGAAGAGGAACCTTTGTGCGTCAAGTGGTGCATCACCGATGCACTGGTATTGGAGGTACGGGAAGAAGAGGTTGAAGTTGTGGAAGAACAGGAAATGCTGGACATCGGCTTGGCATCGTTGATCGAAAAGCACGGCAAGCAGAAGGTCATGGATGCCGTGGCCAGAATGTCTGCTTCTACAAAAAGTCTCAAATAACGCTTCTAATCCTTCGAAAAAAAGGAAACAAACCGTGGAAAACCAGTCGATTGTACAACGCTCTGAGGGTTCGGGTCAAGGCAACTTTGGAGACGTCATGGTGGTCGGCGGCGGAATCAGCGGCATTCAGGCCTCGCTGGATCTGGCCACCGCCGGTTTCAAGGTCTACCTGATCGAAAAGGGGCCGGCCATCGGTGGCCACATGGCGCAGCTGGACAAGACGTATCCGACCAACGACTGCTCGATGTGAATTCTTTCACCGAAACTGGTCGAGGTCGGCCGGCACCCCAATATCAAGGTTCTCACCTACACCGACGTTGACAGCGTCGACGGACAGTCTGGCGACTTTACCGTCAGGCTGACCAAGAAACCGCGCTACATCATCGAAGACAAATGTACCGGCTGCGGCGTCTGCGTCGAGTATTGTCCGGTGAAATATCCCGATCAGTACAACCAGGAAATCTCCGACAACAAGGCCGTCCATATCTACTTCGCCCAGGCCATCCCGTTGATCACCTACATCGACGAGAGCTGCCTGTACCTGAAAGAAAAGAAATGCCGGATCTGTGAAGGCGCGTGCAAGAACGACGCCATCGATCTGCACCAGATCCCGGAGAAGATGGAGCTGAACGTGGCAGCCATCGTCCTCTCTCCCGGCTATGACGTTTTCGATCCGAAGATCCGGGACGAGTACGGCTACGGCAGGCTGCAGAACGTCGTCACCGGCATGGACTACGAACGGCTGATGTGCGCCACCGGTCCGTACGAGGGCGAGATCCTGCGCGCCTCGGACAGGCGCCATCCCCACAACGTCGCCTGGATCCAGTGCGTCGGCTCCCGACGGGAAACCGCAGGCGACAACGGCTACTGCTCATCGGTCTGCTGCACCTACGCCCAGAAACAGGTTATTCTTACCAAGGATCACGACAGCAATGCCGCCTGCACGATCTTCCACAACGATGTGCGCGCCTACGGCAAGGGCTTCGAAACCTTCTACCAGCGGACCCAGCAGCTCCCGGACGTCAGGTTTATCCGCAGTTATGTGTCGATCGTCGGTGAAGACCCGGAAACCAAAAACGTCATCGTCCGCTATGCCACCGAATCCGAGGGGGTCAAAGAAGAATCGTTCGACATGGTCGTGCTCTCCGTCGGTCTCAACCCGCCCAAGGATTATCAGGGTCTGGCGAAGAAGTTCGGTATCGAGGTCAACGGCCACGGCTTCTGTCAGATCGATTCCGCCAACCCGATGGCCACCACCCGTCCGGGGATCTTTGTCAGCGGCGCCTTCCAGGGGCCGATGGACATCCCCGAATCGGTCTTTACCGCCAGTGCCGCCGGCTCCCAATGCGGCGAGTTGCTGAACTACCGCCGGGGCAAACTGACCACCGAAAGAGTCTACCCACCGGAGACCGACAATACCGCGGCGGAGCCGCGTATCGGGGTGTTCGTCTGCCACTGCGGCGCCAATATCAGCCGGGTGGTCGACGTCCCCGACACGGTCGCCTACACCCAGACGCTGCCCAATGTGGTCCACGTCCAGCAACAGCTCTTCTCCTGCGCTACCAACTCGATGAAGGCGATCGTCGACACCGTCAAGGAGAAGTCGCTCAATCGGGTGGTGATCGCCGCCTGCAGCCCCAGGACCCTGGAAGCGCTGTTCCGCGACACACTGCGTGAAGCGGGGATCAACAAATATTATCTGGATATGGCCAATATCCGGGAGCACTGCTCCTGGTGCCATTCCCGCGAGAAGGAAGCAGCCACGGCCAAGGCCAAGGACATCGTCCGCATGTCGGTGGCCCGCTCGATCAACCTCGAACCCTTGCAGGAGTTCGACCTGCCGGTCAACAGGGCGGCCCTGGTGGTCGGCGGCGGTCTGGCCGGCATGACCTGCGCCCTGTCCATCGCCGACCAGGGCCACGACGTCTACCTGCTGGAACGGGAGGCCGAACTGGGCGGCAACGCCCGCCGGCTTCATTCCACCATCGACGGCAAGGACGTCCAGGCCGATCTCGCCCGACTGATCCGCAGGGTCTACCGCCATCCGGCAATCCACGTCTACAACGAGGTGGTCATCACCGAGTCAACCGGCTACATCGGCAACTTCGTGACCCGGATCACCTCGGAGCGGGGGCCTTCGGTCATCGAGCATGGGGCCACGGTCATCGCCATCGGCGCCGAAGAGTACAAACCCACCGAATACCTGTACGGGCAGGATGAGCGCGTCGTGACCCACCTTGAACTGGGTGAACGCATTGCCCGAAACGATACCGCCGTCACCGGGGCCCAGAGCGTGGTGATGATCCAGTGCGTCGGCTGCCGCAACCAGGACCGCAACTACTGCAGCCGGGTCTGCTGCAGCCATAGCGTCAAGAACGCCCTGAAACTCAAGGCGATCAACCCGAAGATGGATGTCGCCATCGCCTTCCGGGACATGCGCACCTACGGCTTCAACGAAACATACTACCGTGAGGCATCCCACGAAGGCGTGCGCTTCATTCGCTGGACCCCGGAAGATCCGCCGATGGTGGAGGCGGCCGAGGCCGATGACGGCCGCGCCGTGCTGCAGGTGACGCTGCCCGACCCGATCCTGGGCCAGAAGCTGGCCTTGGACGCCGACCTGCTGGTATTGGCCGCGGCCGTTATCCCGTCCAGAGGCGCCCAGGAGATTGCCGGCCTGTTCAAGGTGCCGCTGGGACCGGACGGGTTTTTCCAGGAAGGCCATGTCAAACTCCGGCCGGTGGAATTTGCCACGAGCGGCGTCTTTCTCTGCGGCATGGCCCACTACCCCAAGCATATGCCCGAGGCGGTCAACCAGGCCTACGGCGCGGCCGGCCGGGCCCTGACCCTGCTCGCCAACGACATCGTCACCGTGTCCGGGGCGGTGTGCGAGGTCAACGAAAAACAATGCATGGGCTGCGGCGCCTGTATCGAGGTCTGCAGCTATGATGCCATTGAGTTGCGCAAGACAAAACTGGGCCAGAAGGCCGTCGTCAATCCGGTGATCTGCAAGGGAGACGGTCTATGCAACGCCGTCTGTCCCACCGGGGCCATTGTCCTGAAACATTTCACCGACCGGGAGATCGAAAGCCAGATCGATGCGCTGCTTCCCGAACCGATAGTCGTCAAATGACAAGCGAGGAGATTGCGAACCATGAGTAAAGGACACATGTTCACCCCCAGAATCATCGGCTTTGTCTGCCACTGGTGAGTATACGGGGCGGCTGACCTGGCTGGAGTTTCCAGACTGCAATACTCGACGAATATGAGGCTGGTTCGCTTGATGTGTTCGGGCCGGGTTGATTTGGCGCACATCCTGCGGGCCTTCGCCAAGGGCGCGGATGGTGTCTTCATCGGCGGCTGCCGGCTGGGTGAATGCAACTACATCACCCACGGCAACTACCATGCCCTCAACCTGGCCCTGCTGGGCAAAAAGATCCTCGAGCATATCGGGCTCAATCCGCGGCGGCTGCACATCGCCTTCATGTCGGGCGGTGAAGGCAACCTGTTTGCCTCGGTGGTGGACGATTTCTGCAAGACGATCAAAGAGCTCGGCCCCATCGGCCAATCCGAGGAGATCACGCCGGCCCGGCTTGAAGATGCCGTGACCGACATCATCCGACTGGTCCCCTACATCAAGATCGAAAAACACGACAAGCTGACGGTCTGCCTGGAGGATGAAACCGCCTACGACGATCATTTCAGCCTCGACGAGATCAAGCGGCTGTTCGCTGAGGTGGCTTCGTACCATATCGACCCGGCCAAGTGCCAGGCGTGCATGATCTGCGCCAGGAGCTGCCCGGTCGAGGCCATCGACGGCGGCAAGGGCGTGGTCCATGTCATCGATCAGGACAAGTGCATCAAGTGCGGCACCTGCCTGAATGCCTGCCCCTCCCGGTTCGGTGCGGTCACCAAAATTGTCGGCGGCCCGGTGCCGCCGCCACTGCCGCTGGACCAGCGAACCATTGTACGCAAGGGCGGGAAAGAAAAAACCACTTCGACTGAAAAGGCGCTGCCATGACCGAAGATACCATCTGGAACGGAACATATGACGTGGAACCAGCGGAAATGGCGGCGATTTTCTTCAGCAATTTAGAACTAAAAGGATAACGACATTATGGAGCTTACCTATCATCAGTTGACACAGGAAAACGGCATAGCCCGAATCACGTTCAACCGTCCGAAGCACAATGTGTTGAACATGGCCATGATGCAGGAGTTGACCGCCATTTTGGCTGAACTCAACGGCGATTCCGGGCTGAAATGTGTGGTCATTGCCGCCCAGGGGGCCAGTTGGTGTGCCGGCGTCGAAGTCCTCGACCACAAACCTGAACTGGCGCCGGACATGATCCTGAACTTCGACGCCCTGCTCAAGCAGATTCATGCCATGTCGGTTCCCACCATCGCCGCCGTCAACGGCGCCTGTCTGGGCGGTGGGATGGAGGTCGCCATCGCCTGCGATATCGTCGTCGCCGCCAGATCGGCAGTATTTGGCCAGCCCGAGATCAAGCTGGGCTTCCTGCCGCCCTACGCCGCCGTCCGTCTGCCTCGGCTGGTCGGGCCGTCGAGGGCCATCGAGATCTGTACCACCGGAAAGCGCTACAGCGCCGAGGCAATGCAGCAGATGGGAGTCGTCTGCGATGTCTTCGACGAAGGTGCATTGGAAAAAGGGGTGGCCAATCTGACCAAGGAGATCCAGCACGCCAGTCCGCTGATCATCCGGCTCAACAAAAAGGCGGTCAACCAGCATGTCGGCATGTCGATCAACGAGGCGATGGAAAGCGTCAACGACATGTTCCTCAACCAGTTGATGCATACCGAGGACACCCTTGAAGGCATCAAAAGCTTTGAAGAAAAACGTCGTCCCGAGTGGAAGAACAGGTGAGCGACTACCGTCCTCGCATGACCGACGCCGGCGTCCGGCCGACGCATACCGTTTCGGTAATCGACGAACGGGGTGCAACCAGGCAGGTCGAGATTGCCGGCGAATTACCGCTGACGATCCGGGTCGACGGCCATGAAATCGTCACCCTGATGACGCTCGGCACCCAACCGGAGATGCTGGCGCTGGGGTATCTGCGCAACCAGCGCCTGATCACCGAGATCGAGAACATCGAATCGGTCCGGGTCGATTGGCCGACCGAGTCCGTCTCTATCCAGACCAAGGACGGCAGCGGTGAGCAACTCAAGGAGAAGCTGACCGGACGGACGGTTACCACCGGCTGTGGCCAGGGCACCGTGTTCAGCTGCATGATCGACGGGCTCTATGCCGTCAAGCTGCAGCCCATCACCCTGCGCCAGTCGCAGTTGAGCCGGTTGATGAAGTCGCTCGCCCCCTACAACGAGATCTACCGGTCGGCCGGGGCGGTGCATGGCTGTGCGCTGTGCAGCGACGGGAATGTGGAGATATTCGTCGAGGATGTCGGCCGTCACAACGCCGCCGACACCATCGCCGGCAAGATGTGGCTGGACCGGATCAGCGGCCGCAACAAGGTCTTTTACAGCACCGGCCGCCTCACCTCGGAAATCGTGATGAAGGCGGCGTTGATGGAGATACCGGCCATCATCTCCCGGTCCGGCATCACCCACATGGGGCTGAATCTCGCCCGGGACCTCGGCATCATCATGATCGCCCGGGTCAAGGGCGAGAAGTTTCTCATTTTCAACGGGCAGGAACATTTCATCCATGATCTGGATTCCCTATGAACCGCAAACAAGATAAGGAGTGGTCGTTATGACAACAATGGTATCCTGGCAGATGGTCAACCCCAAGCAACCGCTGGAACGTGTGGAAGCTCCCCTTCCCGAGCCGAAGGACGGTGAAGTCCTGCTGAAAGTCAGCGGCTGCGGCGTGTGCCACACCGACCTGGGCTTCTTCTATGACGCAGTTCCGATCAAATCGGCTCTGCCGCTGACCCTTGGCCATGAAATCAGCGGCATCGTCGAGGCGACCGGCCCCGGGGCCGAAGCATGGGCCAAATGCGCCGTCGTAGTCCCGGCGGTCATGCCCTGCGGCGAATGCGAGTCCTGCAAGGAAGGCCGCGGCAACATCTGCAGCTTCCAGAAGATGCCGGGCAACGACATCCAGGGTGGCTTCGCCAGCCATATCGTGGTGCCGGCCAAGCAGCTGTGCAACGTCCCGGTCGACGAGAACATGCAGCCGATCAGCGCCACCGGCATCACCCTGGAGGAGTTGTCGGTTGTGGCCGATGCCATCACCACGCCCTATCAGGCGATCATCGAGGCCGGCCTGTCCGAGCAGGATCTGGCCGTGTTCATCGGCGTCGGCGGTGTCGGCGGCTTCGGCGCCCTGCTGGCCAAGAGCTTCGGGGCCGCGGTAGTGGCAATCGACCTCGATTCGCAGAAGCTCGAAAATCTGTCTCCTTATGTCGATGCGACCTTCAACGTCAAGGAAATCCCGTTCAAGGATCTGCGCAAGAAGGTCTACGGCGTCGCCAAGGAGACGGGGCGGTCGACCACCCATATCAAGATCTTCGAGACCTCCGGCACCGCCGCCGGACAGAAGACCGCCTTCGGCCTGTTGACCTTCGGCGCCCACCTGTCGGTCGTCGGCTTCACCCTCGACATGGCCGAGTTCCGTCTGTCCAACCTGATGGCCTTCAATGCCACGGCCCGGGGTAACTGGGGATGCATACCGGAATACTATCGACCGGTCGTCGATCTGATCCTGGCCGGCAAGATGGACCTCAAGCCGTTTGTCAAGACCTTCCCGCTGGCTTCCATCAACGAAGTGTTCGAGATGGCGCACCAGCGCAAGATCAACCAGCGTCCCATCATGGTACCTTAACCTGCAAAAAGAATTTTCCCCGGTTATCCCGGTGGAGCAAAAAGGAGAATAGAACATGAGCGATTTGAATTGGCTGCCTCGAGAGTCCGGACTGAAAGACCATCACCTGTGGAGCGAGGATATCTTTTCCACCCAGGCCCCCGGCGTAATTTTTGAAAAAAAACCGATCCGCGACCCGCAGGGCAACCTGGTTGACGGACTGTACTCGGCCTGGATCACCCTGAACAACCCCGATCAGTACAACGCCTATACCATCGAGATGGTCAAGGCGGTCATCGCCGGTTTTCACCGGGCCTCGGTCGATTCCTCGGTGGTGGCCTGCGTCTTCACCGCCGTTGGCAACAAGTCCTTCTGCACCGGCGGCAACGTCAAGGAGTA
Organism: Desulfoprunum sp.; assembly: GCF_053613775.1. Classification (NCBI taxonomy): domain Bacteria; kingdom Pseudomonadati; phylum Thermodesulfobacteriota; class Desulfobulbia; order Desulfobulbales; family Desulfobulbaceae; genus Desulfoprunum; species Desulfoprunum sp. The sequence continues at coordinate 227,247 of NZ_JBSHXH010000004.1, read as the reverse complement.
TGCCGAGTACTACTCCAAACGGCCGAACGAGTACGGGATCTACATGGATCTGTTCAACACCATGGTCGACGGTATTCTGTCGTGCAAGAAACCGACCATCTGCCGGGTCAACGGCATGCGGGTGGCCGGTGGTCAGGAGATCGGCATGGCCACCGATATCACCATCTCCAGCGACCTGGCGATCTTCGGTCAGGCCGGCGCCAAGCACGGCTCCGCCCCGGATGGCGGCAGCACCGATTTCCTGCCGTGGATGCTGCCAACGGAACTGGCGATGTGGAACTGTGTCTCCTGCGAGATGTGGAGCGCCTACAAGATGTTCCGCCTTGGCCTGATCTCCAAGTGTGTGCCGGTCATCAAGGACAACGGCAAGTGGGTGCGCAACCCCACCGTCCATACCGATTCCTATGTCGCCGACGGCGAACTGGTGTACGGCGAGTACAAGAACGGCGACGCCGCCAAAACCGGACGCGACTATCTGAAAAAGGCCACGATCGATTTCGAACTGCTCGACAAGGAAGTCGACAAGGTCATCTGGACCTATACCAACCTGTTCCCCGGCTGCCTGATCAAGAGCATCGAGGGGATCCGCTTGAAGAAGAAATTTTTCTGGGATCAGTCCAAGGTGATCAACCGTCACTGGCTGGCCGCCAACATGGCCGGCGAGGCCTTCCTCGGCTTCAACGCCTTCCACACCAAGAAAATCACCGGCACTGATACCATTGATTTCATCGAATTCCGCCGTCGCTTGGCCGCCGGCGACACATTGGATGACACGCTGATGGCAGCCGTTCTGGGCACCCCGAAATAATAACCCTACAACGCAACATGTCAATATAGACACAATATGCAGTATTCGTACTCCGAAGCGACCTACAGCATGTGGAACACATGTTCATAATTGCCGTTGTAGGGATAAGCGCAGAGATCATTCGACCAACCACCACCAAGAGTGAATTGTTTTTTCCCAGCGTCCCATCATGGTACCGTAACTCGCAAACACAATTTCCCCCGGTGCTCCCGGGGAACAAAAAGGAGAATAGAACATGAGCGATTTGAATTGGCTGCCTCGAGAGTCCGGACTGAAAGACCATCACCTGTGGAGCGAGGATATCTTTTCCACCCAGGCCCCCGGCGTAATTTTTGAAAAAAAACCGATCCGCGACCCGCAGGGCAACCTGGTTGACGGACTGTACTCGGCCTGGGTCTCCCTGAACAACCCCGATCAGTACAACTCGTATACCACCGAGATGGTCAAGGCGGTCATTGCCGGTTTTCACCGGGCCTCGGCCGATTCCTCGGTGGTGGCCTGCGTCTTCACCGCCGTTGGCAACAAGTCCTTCTGCACCGGCGGCAACGTCAAGGAGTATGCCGAGTACTACTCCAAACGGCCGAACGAGTACGGGATCTACATGGATCTGTTCAACGCCATGGTCGACGGTATTCTGTCGTGCAAGAAACCGACCATCTGCCGGGTCAACGGCATGCGGGTGGCCGGTGGTCAGGAGATCGGCATGGCCACCGATATCACCATCTCCAGCGACCTGGCGATCTTCGGTCAGGCCGGCGCCAAGCACGGCTCCGCCCCGGATGGAGGCAGCACCGATTTCCTGCCGTGGATGCTGCCAACGGAACTGGCGATGTGGAACTGTGTCTCCTGCGAGATGTGGAGCGCCTACAAGATGTTCCGCCTTGGCCTGATCTCCAAGTGTGTGCCGGTCATCAAGGACAACGGCAAGTGGGTCCGCAACCCCACCGTCCATACCGATTCCTATGTCGCCGACGGCGAACTGGTGTACGGCGAGTACAAGAGCGGCGACGCCGCCAAAACCGGACGCGACTATCTGAAAAAGGCCACGATCGATTTCGAACTGCTCGACAAGGAAGTCGACAAGGTCATCTGGACCTATACCAACCTGTTCCCCGGCTGCCTGATCAAGAGCATCGAGGGGATCCGCTTGAAGAAGAAATTTTTCTGGGATCAGTCCAAGGTGATCAACCGTCACTGGCTGGCCGCCAACATGTCCGGCGAGGCCTTCCTCGGTTTCAACGCCTTCAACACCAAGAAGATCACCGGCACCGATGTCATCGATTTCATCGAATACCGCAAGCGCCTCGCCGCCGGAGAATCCCTGGATACCGAGATGATGGCAGCCGTGCTGGCAACCCCGAAAGAATAACCATAGCGATCAATCGACCAACCATCACCAAGAGGGAAATGTATGTTACTGCAAGGTAAAAGTGCCATCGTCACCGGTGGCTCCCAGGGAATCGGCACCGCCGTCTCCCTGATGCTGGCCGAGGAAGGCGCCAACGTCTGTCTGACCTACCGCAGCCACAAGGAAGAGGCCGAAGCGATCGTCAAACAGATCGAAGGGATGGGGCGAAAGGCCATCTGCGTCAAATGTGATATCGCCTCCTTCACCGAGGCCGAAGCCGTGGTCAAGGCCGCCCTGGAGGCCTTCGGCAAAATCGATATCCTGGTCAACAACGCCGGCATGAACTGGGACGGCGTCTGCTGGAAGATGACCGAGGAGCAGTGGGACCGGGTCCTGGAGGTCAACCTGAAGGGCTATTTCAATTTCACCCGTCACACCGCCCCCCTGCTCAAGGAGCAGAAATCGGGACGGATCATCAACGTGACCTCGATCAACGGCCTGCGCGGCAAGTTCGGCCAGTCAAACTACAGCGCCTCCAAGGCCGGCATCATCGGCTACACCAAGGCGGTGGCCAAGGAATTGGGCGCCTTCGGGGTGACGGTCAACGCCGTGGCCCCCGGGCTGATCGAGACCCCGATGCTGAAAGAGTCCGAGGCCCGCGACAAGATCGTCGACATGGCGATGGCCGAGATCGTCCTCAAGCGGGTCGGCGAACCCGACGACCTGGCCAACCTGATCGCCTTCCTGGCATCGGACAAGGCCAAGCATATCACCGGCGAATGCATCAAGGTCGACGGCGGCCAATACATCTAACACCCCGTTGGGGGGCATGAGCGCCTTGTCCGGATCATCCCGCGATGCAAAACCGTCGGGAGCGGACAAGGCGCTCGTCTCAAAAAGGACACAGCGATGAAAAAAGTAGCCATTATCGGAGTTGGACAGAGCAAATTTGTCCGTAATTATCCGGGATCGATCCGTGAGCTGGCGTTCGAAGGTTTCAAGGAAGCGATCACCGATGCCGGGATCACCGCCAAGGATATCGATGCGTCGATTCTGTGCTCGGCCCCGGAATATGACAAACAGCGGTCGCCGTCAGCGGTCGTTGCCGAATACCTCGGGCTCAACCCGCAGCCGACCTTCTATGTCGAAACCCTCTGCTCGTCGTCGAGCACCGGCCTCAAGATGGCCTACGCCATGGTGGCCTCCGGCCTGCACGACGTCGTCGCCGTCATCGGCCTGCAGAAGATGTCGGAAATCTCCTCGGCCGAGAGCCAGGAACGGATGGGCCGCGGCGCCGACATCCAGTGGGAGAGCCCCTTCGGCACGATGATGCCGGCCTATTACGCCATGCACGCCCAGGCCCACATGGCCAAGTACGGCACCACCCTGGAAGATCTGGCGGCGGTTCGGGTCAAGGCCTCGACCTACGGCCAGCTCAACGACCATGCGGTATTCCGCAAGGCGGTCGCCTTGGAAAACTTCACCGACCCCAAGAACATGATGTCGGGCCCGGTCTCCAGTCCCCTGCGGGTCGGCGATTGCTGTGCCAACGCCGACGGCACCTCGTGCCTGATCGTCGCCAGTGCCGAAAAGGCCAAGTCCTTCAGCAAGAAACCGGTGTGGATCAAGGGAATAGGCACCGCCAGTGCCAGCGTCAACCTCGCCGGCCGGGATCGTCTGTTCGGGCTGAAGGCGGCGGAGCAGGCGGCTAAGGAGGCCTACGCCATGGCCGGGGTGGGACCCAAAAATATCGATGTGGCCGAAGTCCATGACTGCTTCACCATCGCCGAGCTGCTGGCCTACGAGGCCCTGGGCTTTGCCGCGCCCGGCGGGGCCAAGGAGCTGATCCGGGGCAAAGAGACCTACAAGGAGGGGAGCATCCCGGTCAACGTCGACGGCGGTCTGCTTTCCAAGGGTCACCCAATCGGCGCCACCGGCGGCAGCCAGGTCCGCACCATTGTCCTGCAGCTGCGGGGTGAAGCAGGCGACATTCAGGTCAAGGATCCGCAGATCGGCTTGGTGCATAATATCGGCGGGGTGGGCATCTACGGCAACGTAACCATTCTTGGCAACGAGTAATCTGGAGGATGAAATGAGTGAAAAAAAAGAAGATGTCCGCTTCGGCAAATTCGGCACGGTGAGCTTCACCAAAACAACACGGGTCAACGATTTTATTGACCATCTGGAAGGCGGCAAGGTCATGCATACCGTCTGCAAAGGCTGCGGGGCCAAGTTTTTTCCGCCCCGGGCCGACTGTGCCGCATGCCTTTCCAGCGACATGGAGTGGCGCGAGGTCAGCGGTGCCGGCAAACTGGTATCCTACAGCCAGCTCCAGTACGCCCCGGTGGGATTTGAAAAAGACGTGCCCTACAGCATCGCCATGCTCGATTACGGCGACTATCAGGTCTTCGGACGGCTCGACAACGCCCTCGATCTGTCCGAGGTCAAGATCGGCATGGCGATGACCACCGTCGTCAATCACCTGGCCAACGGCCAGTTGAACTATATCTTTAAAAAAGCATAGCTACAGGGTTATTGACGACAAAGAACGTGGAATACATACAGGGTTGATCCAAGCCCCCCTGCCCTGCTGCCGCCGTTTGCAATTCGCGGCCCAGCAGTGCAGCGGCTTGAGGGATACCGCCAGGCAGGTGGAGTGACGAGGGCAGTATCCCTCGTGCGCGGAGCGGCCTCCGGAAGATGTGGTGACACCTCTCTTCCGGCAGGCCGCATATTCGTTGTTAGACCAATAGTTTTCCTCACCGGAAGAGCTCCCATGAGATCTTCACTGATCGCCATCTTTGACGATAACAAAAGCGCCATCCTCGCGGAATGGATCGACTCGGTCAGAACGCAGATCAGCGCCATGTACGCCGATCGGCCGGAAAGTGAGATTGTCGCCACAGTCACCGAGGCCTACGAATCCTTTATCACCGCCTTGTTCGACAACGATCTCAGTCGCATCAACCGCTTTATCGAGATGATCGCGCGAATGCGGCTGATGATCGGCTTCCCTCTCTCCGATGTCCAGATGGCCTTTGAGTTTTTCCGTAGCATTTCTATTCCCTTGCTGGTCAAAGAGACCACCGGCAACGAATTGCAGGATGCCATCGAATGCATCAACCGATGTCTGACCTATACCATCCATCGCTTCAGCGATCTGTTTCAATCCATGCAGCAGGAGAAAATTCTCAAGCAGAACCAACTCCTGGAAAAACAGGTGCGCCTGCGCACGGCCGAATTGAAGGAATCGGAACAGAGGTATAAGATTTTAGTCGAGGAGATCAATGACGGATTCATTGTCATTCACGATGAGGTCCTGGTCTTTGTCAACTCCGCGACCGGATTGATGCACGGATATCAGCCCTCGCAGATGATCGGCCAGAAATTCTGGGATTTCGTCGCTCCAGGCCACCGTAAACGAGTCAAGGCGGCCTATCATCCGAAATTAGCGACCAGGGATTCCCTGCCGATGTTCGAATATCAGCGCATTGCCCGCAATGGTGAATGCTATCCCACCGAGATTTTCTCCAAGGTTACAGAGTGGGACGGCAGAATGTCCGTTATCGGCATCTGCCGCGACATCACCACCCGGGTGCAGTTGGAGCAGAAGATTCGTGAATCGGAACGGATGGCCGACATCGGCCGGATGACGACCTCGCTGTCTCACGAGATCCGCAATCCCTTGTCGGCGGTACAGATGAATCTTCAGATTCTCAAGAAAAACCCCCAATTGCAGGGAAACGACCAAAAAAGGGTCGATATTTCCGTAAGAGAGGTGAAACGTCTCGAAAAAATACTGCAGGAACTGCTCGATTTCGCCAAACCCATCCGGTTGAATGCCAGGAAAGAATCCCTGAACGAAGTTCTGCTCTCTTCCATTGAACTGCTGGAGATGAAATTGGAATCGGAGAATATCATCCTCAATACAGACCTGGATCCCACCATCCCCCTCATGCATATCGACGGCCAACTGCTCGTCCAGGCCGTCCTGAACCTCCTGATAAACGCCGTCGAGGCCTCCACGGCGGGACAGACAATCTATCTCCGCAGCCAATATGACAAGGAACTCGGGGAGATGGTTGAAATTATGGTTTCCGATCAAGGCCCGGGGATACCTGACAATATTATGATGGAGATCTTCAAGCCGTTTTTCACCACCAAGGTCAGGGGGACCGGTCTAGGGCTCAACAATGTCAAACGTATTGCCGAAGCCCACATGGGACGCGTCGAGGTCCGAAAAATATTTCCCCGGGGCGCATGCTTTACCATTCAGATCCCGGTGCAATAGGAGGACTGTTCGATGAAGCTGAAGATCCTGCTGATCGATGATGAAGTATCCATCCTGGAAACCCTGGAGATGTTCTTCACTGAAAAAGGGCATCAGGTGTTCAAGGCGGAAACCGGCGAGAGAGGGTTCGCCCTGTTTTGTGAACATCTGCCGGATATTGCGATTATCGATATTCACCTGCCCGACAGCAACGGTCTGGAGATACTGACCCGGATCCAGAACGAAGGCCATCTCACCAAGGTGATAATGATCACCGCCTATCACGATATGGAAACCACCATCCAGGCGATGAAATCCGGGGCATTCGATTATATTCATAAGCCGCTGGACGTAGATCTGGTGGAAGAGGCGATCCAGCGCGTCACCAGCATGCTCGAGGCCGAGCAGGTGAAATTGAACGATCTCCCCAAACCGAAGAACTCGAATCCGGATCTGATCGTCGGCAAAAGCGAGCAGATGCGAAAGATTTTCAAAACCATCGGATTGGCGTGCCAGAAACGAACCACGGTTTTGATCCAGGGAGAGACCGGCACCGGCAAGGAAGTCGTTGCCCGGGTCATTCACCGCAACAGTCTCTATAAGAATGAACCTTTCGTGACCCTTGATTGCAGTTCCGTGGTCCCAAGTCTTATCGAGAGCGAGTTGTTTGGACACATGGAAGGCGCTTTCACCGGCGCCAGCCGCACCCAGAAAGGCAAAATCGAGCTTGCCGGAAACGGCACCCTGTTTCTGGATGAGATTGGCGAACTGGCGTATGAAGTCCAGGGCAAACTGCTGGGATTTCTCCAACGCCATGAATATATGCGCCTAGGCGGCCAGGAGACGCTGAAATCCAACTGTCGAATTCTCGCCGCCACCAATCGCGACCTGTTCGGCATGGTCAACAGGAACGAGTTCAGACGGGACCTTTTTTACCGCCTGCGGGTGGTCATCATTCAATTACCGCCGCTGCGAGAACGACTTTCGGATATCGATGAACTGGTCGATCATTTTCTCCAGAAAATCAATCTCAAATTACATTCCGGGGTCCTGCATGTGCAGGATGGTGTTCTTGAGCGGCTAAAAGCGCATCAATGGCCGGGAAACGTGCGCGAACTTGAAAATGTTCTGGTTGAAGCGGTAGTCCAAACCAGAGGCAGCGTGCTGCTGCTCGACGACATTGATACAATCCTGTGCAGGTACCTTCAGACGGAAGAAATCGAGGGTGGCCCCTGTTCGTTGGACAACATGGAAAAGGAGCATATCAGGAAAACCCTGGATGCCTTGAACTGGAGACGTACCGAGGCGGCCCAGCGTCTTAAGATTTCGATGCCCACACTGCGAAGCAAGATCAAAAAATACAATATCAAGCCATCGGACGGCGAGTCATATCATTGATCGTCACAACCTGGAAGCCCCGCTGCCGGCTTTCCCAGGGCCGCCGGAAATCCGCAACCCAACCTTGTGCATGGAGGATAAGAGATGATCGGGATCAACAAAATCGACCACATCTGTATCGCGGTTCGTGACCTGCAGGAAGCGAAGCAGCGATGGGGACGGCTTCTTGGCAAAGCAGAGCCCGAACTCGAATATATCTTCGCTGAAGAATCGATCGAAGTCGCCAGGTATTACGTCGGCGAGGTGGGATTCGAACTGATGCGCTCCACCCGCAGCGGCAGCCCTGTCGACCAGTTTATCGACAAGCATGGCGAGGGGGTGATGCTCATTTCCTTTCAGGTGCCGGACACTGCCGCCGCCATCCCGATTCTCAACGCCAATCATTACCAGATGATCGACCGGAAACCACGGGTCTGGGAGGGCTCACATTATGCCTTTCTCCACCCTGAAGCCCTCAATGGGGTTCTGGTTGAAATCATCGATGGCGGTCGCAAATAGAGATATCCCCAGATAAGATCTTTCTCCCACCGAAAAAAACTTTCCCCCAGGTCGACCAAGCACCGTTTTCGGCCCTCTCCACCATTAAGCTATCTATCTGGAATCAATACACTTCAAAATTCCTCCGCGCAAATGATGCCACTGTTTTTGCTGGCGTGATTCTTGCTTGATTACGAGCATAGTGTGCACCATCGGTTGCCCATCGGGGCAGTCTCCAATCAATCAGGCACCAGGAGGAAAAAAAATGCATGTTGAATTGAATCTCCCAGAAACGTTCAACGCCGCCGACTACTTCGTCGATCGGAACATCAGAGAAGGCCGAGGCCAGAAGACTGCGATTCTCTGCCGCGACAATGCCTTTACCTATGCCCAGGTCCAGGCAGGCATGAACAAAGTGGGAAATGCGCTCAAGGGGCTGGGCATCGAAATGGAGAATCGAGTCGCCCTTTTGCTGCTGGATTCGGAATTCTATCCCCTGTCCTTCTTCGGGGCCATCAAGATCGGGGCGGTACCAATCTGCCTCAACACCCTGATGCAACCCAAGGACTACCTCTATTTTCTCAACGACAGCCGTGCCAAGGTCTTGATCATCGACGAGGAACTCTACAGCAAGTTCGAACCGATCAAAGACAAGCTCCGCTTCCTCAAGCATATCATCGTCGTGAACGGACAGGCCCCGGCCGGAACCATCAGTTTCGATTCCTTCGTCGCGGGGGCATCCGACCAGCTCGAGGCGGCGCCGATCACCCCGGACGATGCCTGCTTCTGGCTCTACAGCTCGGGGTCCACCGGTCAACCCAAGGGGACCATCCACCTGCAGCATGACATGGTCTATGCCGCCGAAACCTATGGCAAGCAGGTGCTGGGGATTCAGGAACACGACATCTGTTTCTCGGCGGCCAAGCTCTTTTTCGCCTACGGTCTTGGCAATGGCCTATACTTTCCCTTCAGCGTCGGGGCGACCTCCGTCCTGATGCCGGTTCGGCCGGTCCCGGCCTCGGTGTACGAGACCATCGCCCGCTACCGGCCGACCCTGTACTTCGGCGTCCCGACCCTGTATGGCTCGATGCTGCAGGAAGAGGGCAGCCTCGACGGTGTCAGGCTCTGCGTTTCTGCCGGGGAAGCGTTGCCTGCTGATATCTTCAAACGCTGGCAACAGCGGCATGGCGTTGAGATCATCGATGGCATCGGTTCCACAGAGCTGAGCCACATCTTTATCTCAAACCTCCCGGGCAAGGCCAAGCCGGGAAGCTCGGGAAAAGTGGTCCCCGGATACGACGCCCGCATAGTGGATGAAAATTTTCAGGATATACCGGTCGGAGAGGTCGGAACCCTTCTCATCAAAGGGGATAGCGCGGCTGCCGCGTACTGGAATAAACATCAGAAGACGAAAAGCACCATGCTGGGTGATTGGGTGAACACCGATGACAAGTATGCTGTGGATGAAGAAGGCTACTTCTATTACATCGGTCGATCCAATGACATGCTCAAGGTAGGGGGAATATGGGTCTCTCCCGTCGAGGTCGAGGCGTGCCTGATCGAACACCCGGCAGTGCTCGAATGCGCCGTCGTTGGTGCTACCGATGACAAGAACCTTGTCAAACCGAAGGCGTTTGTCGTCTTGAAACGTGGCTATGCCCCAGATGATCAATTGAAAAAGGATCTCAAGGAGTATGTCAAAAAAACGCTCGCCCATTACAAGTACCCGCGATGGATCGAGTTTGTCGATGACCTTCCCAAGACAGCGACCGGAAAGCTCAAACGTTTTGAGTTGAGAGCATAGACTTCGATCCAACAATACGATAGGTGATACCAGTTATGGATCAATTTATGGTAAAACGCAGTTTCAACAGCCTGATCACAACGGGAATTGTTGCCGCTGTGGCCTGCTTCATCCTGAGCCTGATTATTGGCCGGTCTGGGGATGGATGTCCAAAAGCATTATTCTGGCCTTCGGAGCGCCGGGGCCGCAGGAGGTGGATGCCAAAACCGCCGGGAAATTTTTCCAGGTCTTCGCCGAAGCGACTTTCTTCTGGATGATCATCAACGCCTGGATCTGGCAGGCCCTGCTCTTCGGCGGTTATGGCAAATATTCGCTCACCGACCGCCAGCCCTGGGCCGGGATCTGGTATTCCGTTGTCGGTTTGGCGGTTGGTGTGGTTGGTTTTCTGGTCGTTGTGGGGCTGAGCGGCATATGGTGGAAACCATTCAGCATGGCGACACTCTTCATACCACAAACAGCTGGAATCAGGGCTACAGGGATTTTTCCAGGTTGATGAAGTCGCTTCGATGAAATCCCAGCGTCTTGAAAAAAGAGACGAGATCCGTGGCATCCCATTGTACGGCGGTGTAGAGATTGGTGACGCCCTGGGCTTTGTAAAACTCGAAAATTTCCCGTGCCAACCGGGCGCCGATCTGTTTCCCCATGTACTTCGGCTCTACCCCCATGGAAGCAATCCATGCTTTTTTTCCCATACCAAAGGTAAAGGCCATGACGAAACTGATCATAAAACCGACCACCTTGCCTTCGAATTCGGCCACGAAGCAATTCGGCTCCAGTGTCAGCTTTTCGCGAGGATTTTCCACCAACTCCCCGAAATCCTCGGGCAGGTCTTTTTTGGTGATAAGCTCGTAAATTCTCTTGATATCATCGATATCATCGAGTCTCATCTTTCTGATTGAGACGCTTATTTCATCTGGATTCATTTTTTTCAGCACGTCCTCAGTCTAATCTGATAATCTTCACACGGTGGCCTACCCAGACCGGGGGTAAATAAACTCTGCCGCTGTTGCCACTGAGTTTGACCTCCTTTTCGATCATTTCCTCACCAAATACCTCAAATTTGACCTTCCCAGGCTTGGTATTGGCCTGGTCTGATTGGACGGCGAGGTGTTCAGGGCCATCAGTATTGCTGATTTTGCTTTCCACTGTTCTATCACTCAATTATTTTACGTTCAAATCAGAATTGATACATCAAGTCCGGGGAGTATCAAGTTGTCTTTACTTTCGCCATCCGTGTGGTTGCAAACCATTCAGCGTATGGCGACCAGGTGCTTCCTTCTGCAGCTAGCGGGAGAAATGCGGAAGATTTTTTTCTGCCGGGCTCCTGGCAGATACAGGGAAAGATGCATTCGAATGTATACAGCCTCATCTACCAACCGACAAGAATAATCCAGATTTTCAGAGAATACTCTATTTTATAGCATGACATACCCGGATGGTCAAGTCGAAGTGGCTACGATATGGCTATCGCCCTCTTCGGTGAGGCGGCCTCGGTTCTTTGACCAACCTTCGCCGCCGACTTCTGACGGCCACACGCTGATGCCCCAGGAATCGCAGCGGATATGCCCGATAGGCTGGGGCCCGGCCAGGATCGGCCACCGCCCGGGTCGCGACCACAGCAGTCAAGGCTGACGACCAGGATACTGATAGAGTGATGAATAAAAGAAGAACGGACTCAAGCCATACCGCCCCTGAGGGGTGCCCCCTCACCTGTCAGGCAAACCGGGGGCCGGCCGAACGTCCAGGATAAACGACAGTGTATCGCAAGGCGATGAGCGGCCATCGCGATCCAGGTTCACAACCCCGGCCATTATGCTCAGCCGTGGTTGTGCCGAAGTGAGGGAGGTCGCGTTCAAGACGAGTCCGACACTCGTACGGAATTGACCCGGGAGTGTCGGACTAACGGCGTTTCGAGGTCAAATTCTGGGCAGCATTCTGTGACGACATACAGATATGTCGATCTCCGCCCCTGACCCGGGTAGGTGGACAATCAGGCGTTGTCTTCGGTTTGCGGCCTGAGAGTGATGATTCCCTTCCGCCCGAACTGGACCATAAACTGCTGACCATCGGCCACAGTTCTCCCCTCAAACAGCCACGCCGGAATAACCAACCCTTTCTTCTGGGCGTACTGCGCCCCTTTTTTAATCCTTCCGCTCGTTTTTCCACCGATATTGGCCAGGAAAGAGCTATCTCCGGCGAGTTTCACAGCGGCAAGAAGCACTGTATCGGAGATTTTTTTCGCATTATCCAGGCCCAATCTTTGTGCGAGTTCTTCTTTCGTAACCTTCTCTTTCTCAAGAATCGCTACCAGCTTACTTAAGAACTCTTTATCACTACCGAGCCTGACTCTTTTTTGTTTGGGCTTATCTTTCATGAGTGTTCTCCTTTTTTATGATTGCAGCATCATTGGATGTTGCCCCGAAGGCTAATCTTGTGGTTGAGCTTCCCTTGAAATGGATAAGCAGAGTTAAAACATCATCTGGAATCCGGTACCGTAACAATGGCAGGATAATAACCTGAATATGAAAAATTCCAACACATAAAAATATTCTTTTCAAAAGATTTTGTCTTACTATAGAAATATCGCCTACCCGATTCACCAGCACAGACCTTCATTTGAGACAATCGTTATCGCCTCCACAGGAGTCTCGTATTCCTTATAAAATCAGATGCCCTCTCGCTCGAAGCTGAACGTTTGACTGGTGAAAAATCGATCTTTCCGTGTTGTTGTGAATGCTTCTCGCTAACAGATTACGCATCAAGATATTCGTTTACAAGAGGCAATAACGATAACAGAATGATAAAATCGTCCACTTCTCTGAAAATCCGGTTCAGAGATCGTGAAATGAAATCCGTCGATCACGCTCGAGCAGCATCAATATCGCCAAAATCACATGGAATCTACAGCGAGTATTGGTTAACCGAGCGGCCCGGATTTCAATCCTTTCTTCATCCGTCCCGACAGCTTTATCGCACACGCCGGCACCGGGAATTGCCGTTACCCCATGACGTTTATCGGGCACAGGATTAACGATGCCTTTGATCCAGGCACATTTCTTGAGCATATTCATCTCTCCGGAAACAGATAAAATTTTCCGGAAGCATGGGCCGATTTTTTCAATCGCCACATGCCGAACGAATGCCAGACGCCATAACACGGGGAGAAAAACCACAGGATTCGGGGATCACGTACAGGACGGCCGGAATACTACGGCCAATATGGAAACCGCCTCGATTCGAAGTCCAGGACGCGACAGCGAGGTCGCGCAAAACGCTGTTGTCTGATCTCGCACTGGAGGCGCATCGTCAGCGGAACCTGCCCAACCGAGAATACCACGACATCAGGCAGGGGTAACGAAAAGAGTCAGGGGAGAAACGGCAACCGCAGGCACTGATCATCCGCTGCTACGGTTGGTTGAGGCCGGCCACAACATCCATCCGGCAGAGGGCGTAGCCGGCAGGCCCGTACCGCTCACGGCCTGCCGGAGGAGTGGGGAGAGATCAATCAACCTTGACGAAAATTTTCTTCAACGCCCCGCAGACCGGACATTTGTCGGGTGCGCTGCCGACCTCGATATAGCCGCAGACCGGACACAGATAAAAATCGCTGACATCCATATCCACCCCTTTTTTCACGGCCTCGAGGGCTTTCTGGTAGATTCTGGCATGAACCTCTTCGGCATCGACGGCGAACTTGAACATGGTCTTGGCCTTGTGCCCTTCGGACTGAGCCAACTCCACCATCGGCGGGTACATCTTGGTATATTCGAAGGTCTCGCCATCGATTGCCGCCTGCAGATTTTCGGCTGTTGAATGGATATGCTCCAGCGCGTTCAAATGACCTTCGGCATGGATTCTCTCGGCCTCGGCGGTTGTGCGGAACAGTTTGGCGATATTGACGAAACCTTCTTTTTCCGCCTTCTTGGCAAAGGCCTTGTATTTCTGGTTGGCCTGACTTTCGCCGGCAAATGCCTCTTTCAGATTTTCTGTCGTTGTGGCCATTTTTTCTCCTTTGATGTTGTTGATTGTCGAATGACAAGGACTCCGTCACAACCCGATCATCCATTGTACCGCTACCGCAAACGGACTGCAAGACCAGTACGGCCCCGGTTTTTCAATCGGGGCCGTACTGGGGTGGCGACATTACCTCGAGAGAATTGACTCAGGGATGCGCGGGTTTCAGAAAGTTGGCGCCGCGTCCGGCGCCTCCCCGTTGTCCTCTTTCTCATCCTTCCCGGGTTTATTGAAGGCCCGGAGATCGAGGACGAACTGTTTCAGGGTATTCTCCACCCGGCCGTTGATGCTGTCCGCCGGATAAGTCCCGTCGGCTCCGCGTTCACCGGCGGGAATGCCGGTCAGCAGTTCAATCGCCTCATCGACATGGCTGACGGACCAGAGGTGGAACGTCCCGTTCGCCACCGCCTGGACCACCTCTTCTTTCAGCATCAGGTGGCGAACATTCGATTCGGGGAGAATAACCCCCTGCCCGCCCGTCAGGCCCCGTCCCTGGCAGAGATCATAAAATCCCTCGATCTTCTCGTTGACCCCGCCGATCGCCTGCACCTCGCCCCGCTGGCTGACCGACCCGGTGATGGACAGCGATTGCTTCACCCCGACGCCGGCCAGGGAAGAGAGCAGAACGCAGAGTTCGGCGCAGGACGCGCTGTCTCCCTCCACTCCGCCATAGGACTGCTCGAACACCAGGCTCGCCCGCAGGCCGATCGGCATGTCCCGCAGATAACGGGCGCGGAAAAACGATTCAAGGATCAATACCCCTTTCGAATGGATAGGACCACCAAGTTCCACTTTCTTTTCGATGTCGATCAGTTCCCCCTCCTTGCCCGGCCGGGTCAGGGCCGTGATCCGTGAAGGGATGCCGAAGGAAGAGGAACCGAGGGAGACGACCGACAGCCCGTTGATCTGTCCCACCTCCTCGCCGTCGGTGGCGATATGGCGGATGCCCTGCTCGATGTATTCGATCATCCTGTCCCGGATCCGCCCGGCCCGTCGCCGGGCCGCCGCCAGCGCCGCCACGATCTCGGGCGCCGCGATCGTGGCCTTGTCGCTTTTCCGCGCCAGATAATCGGCCTCCTTGACGATGTCGCAGAACTGCTCGAGGTAGAGGGATATCTTGCCCGAATCCCCGGCAACCCTGGCGCTGTGCTCCACCAGCCGCGCCATGCCGCCGCGGTCGAGGGGCAGCAGTTTCTCGGACTGGACCATGCCGGCGACCAGCGAAGAATAGAGGCGGACGTTCTCCGGCGTCCGGTCCATGGCATGTTCGAAATCGACCTGCACCTTGAACAGCGAGTCGAACTCGGCATCATACTGTTTCAGCAGGTAGTAGAGATAGGCATCGCCGATGAGCACCACCTTGGCCTGCAGGGGGATCGGCTCCGGTTCGAGCGACACGGTGTTCATGAAACCGAGCAGCCGCTCCAGCGGTTCGATCCGGATCTGCTGGGACCGCAGGGTCCTTTTCAACCCCTCGTAGGCATACGACTGCATCAGCAGCCGTCGGGCATCGATGATGATGTAGCCGCCATTGGCCATGTGCAGCGACCCCGGCTTGATAAGGGTGAAATGGGTCGACAGCATGCCCATTTTGGCCACGTTTTCGATACGGCCATGCAGGTTCTGGTAGGTCGGCAGATCCTCGTAGACCACCGGCGCACTGGAACTGTCGTTGGCCACCAGGATGTTCACCTCGTAACGGTCGAAGGACGGCGCGTGCGCGGTCATCAGATTGACGAAATTTTCCCGGCCTTCTTCGGCACGGTACAGAAAATCGTCGACATGCTCGATGATGTCGTCTTCCACATCCTGCAGGTACTGGTTAAGCGCGGCCCGGCTCTGATATTTCATCTTCAGGGTGCTGGTCAGGGTGGAGACGACCTGGCGGGCCAGATCCTCCTTGATCTTGCCTTTCTCCCCTTCCGTTTCCCGTTTCATCTGGGTGATCTGCTGCATGCCGTCCTGCAGGACATTCTGGTACTTTTCGATCAGTTCATCGATGCGCTGACGGATCGTTTCGGGCAGTTTACGAAAGGATTCGGTATCGAGAATGTTGCCGGCACCATCGATCGGCGCCACCATGATCCCCTGATCGCTTTTCACCACGGCGATGCTTTCCCGTTTGGCCTGTTCTTCGATCTGGTGGTAGAGACGGTCAACCTTGCGTTTGAACTCCTCGTTGACCGCCTTGATGCGGGACTTGAAATCGTCTCCTTCAAAAACGGTGCTGAGCGTCACCCGCAGCATGTCGATGAGGTCATGCATCTCTTTCTTGAAGACGAGCGATTCCCCCTGCGGGAAATCGAAGGCCAGGGGCTTGTGGGACTGACGGAAGTTGTTGACGTAGCACCAGTCTCGGGGCGCCTGGAGGGTCAGCGCCTTCTGGTCGATGAACGAGCGGATGACGGTGTGGCGTCCGGTCCCCTGGGGACCGATCACAAACAGGTTGAACCCCTTGTGCTCGATGCCGATGCCGAACTCCACCGCCTCCAGGGCGCGATCCTGGCCGACTATCCGGGCGACCTCATGGATCTCATCGGTCGATTCAAAGGCAAACATCTCCAGCGGGCATTGAAGACACGCACTCTCGGGACTGATTTTCCGGATGGGCATTTCTCACCTCTTTCTCTCGTTAGTGTGCGAAAAACATTCCCCCGGCTGGACAAGGACAAGGAAAATCCAGCCGTTCCCTGATATCTGTGTTCCATCATAGCACGAGAACGGCAGCCGACTCAAACTTCGTTCGTGCAGATCACGGTGCAACGCGCAGATATTTTGAAACCACCGGTCAACCTCACGGCATTCGCCGGACGGCTTTTTACCGGCCGCCCCGGCGATACAAATTTTGTCTGCCCATTCAGTCCGATCTTCACCCTGAAGCAGATACCACTCTGTGCACGTGTCCGCCCAGCCAAACGCGGCTATCAATTACTATTCAGTAATTTTCTTCCGCAAAACCGGACCAGCTTCCACAAAAATGGAGTTCAGCTCCATATCCGCTTGACTATCGCCGATCCCTCTGTGTATCTCACATAATTGTGAATAGATAGATCATATCGAAAAAATGCGGCAAGGGGGCGAGACAATGAAGACCGGGGGTCAGTTGGGGAGGGAATCGTCATGATTGACTATGATAACGATTTTGGCGGACTGCCGGCACTGGGCCTTGGTGACGACATGGAGCCTCATTGCCCCCACTGCCTGGAGCAGTTCGATTTCGCCAGGGCGAAGATGGAACGGAAGGATAACGTCATGCACTGTCGCTGCCCCGACTGCGGCCAATGGTCGATCATGCCGCCGGTCTGGGAGACGGCGTCGGCCCTGTCCTTTCCTCCGCACGGCAAGGTCCTGGACAAGACCGACATCATGAGACTCATTCAACACTGCGACGATGCCGAGGCCGAGATCCTCGGCAACATCCTCGTTAAAATGGCGACGACGAAGGCGCAGCGCTGGTCGGGTCGGATGACCTTTGTCCTCGACTACCGCAGGGGTTTTCTGGGCGACATGGAGGTGAACCGGCATGAGATTGTGCGATTGAACACCAGGAGGAAGGCCGAGGGGGGGCGGCATTGTAATTCCGGGTGCCGACAGCCGGATTTACCCCGACCACCCAAGCACGGCGCCTGAATGTCGCCGACGTTGCAGTTGCAAATATGGGGCCCTTTCCAGGCAACAAGCGGGGATATACCTCGTGACAGCGGCTATTGACCTGATACCGCAGGTCGTGTACCGTTTGCCGCCAGTTGTTGCTTGCAGGGATGGTCTCGAGGCGTGTCGAGCCAATGCATCGTCAATTCCGGTTCATCCCGTTTTCCGCTTATTTCATCCAGTCCCGATCTCTACACCGCATGAAAGACGTCACTCCTGCAGATGCGACACCCCACACCGGTCCGGCAGATACCCATGGTTCGCTGCGGATCGTGAAGGTCGAGAGTCGTTCCGACCTCAATACCTTTCTCAAGCTTCCCTGGTCGTTGTACCGGGACGATCCACAATGGATTCCGCCGCTCCTCCATGAGCAGCGGATGCTCTTTTCGCCAAAGAATCCCTACTTTGATCACGCAACCTGCCGCTGCTGGACAGCCCTTCGGAACGGCCGTCCAGTCGGCCGGATCAGTGCCCAGATCGACAGCCTGCATCTCGACCGCTACCAGGATGCTACAGGTTTTTTCGGGATGCTGGAGGCCGAAGACAACAGCGACACATTTCAGGCAATCCTTGGGACTGCGGAGGACTGGAACCGCGGCAGGGGCATGAAACGAATCCGGGGTCCATTCAACCTGTCGATCAACCAGGAATGCGGTTTACTGGTGGATGGGTTTGAGACCAAGCCGGCGATGATGATGGGCCATGCCCGGCCGTATTATGCGATCCGTCTGGGGCAGTGCGGTTACGTCAAGGAGAAGGATCTCCTGGCGTATGCCATCGATACCGGCGTCGAATTCTCCAACGCCATGAAGGTGATCCTCAAACGGACGAAAAACCGGATCGAGACCCGGACCGTTCGCAAAAAGAACTTTCAGCAGGACATCGATATCGTCTTCGACATATTCAATGACGCCTGGTCGGACAACTGGGGTTTTATCCCGTTCACCAGGAACGAGATCACCCACATGGCGAACGATTTGAAGTTGCTGATCAATGAACAATTGGCCAGGATCGCCTATGTGGATGGCCAGCCCTCCGCCTTTGTCGTGCTGCTGCCCAACCTCAACGAGGCGATCGAGGATCTCGACGGCCGGCTGCTGCCGCTGGGCTGGCTCAAGCTGTTGTGGCGGCTCAAGGTCCGCCGCCTGCGGACCGGGCGGGTCCTGCTGATGGGAGTGCGCAAGGCGTATCAGGGAACCACGCTGGGGGCGGCCCTGGCCTACAGGGTGATCGGGGATACCCGGCAGGCGGTTGTCGATCATGGCATGAAGGAGCTGGAACTGTCGTGGATCCTGGAAGACAACATCGGGATCCGGAGCATCATCGAGGATTGCGGCGGCAGGGAGTACAAGCGCTACCGCATTTTCAGCAAACAACTGTGAGCACCGACACCATGACAACCGGACACCAGATGTTTTCGGCGATCATCCTCGCCGCCGACCGCGAACCCCACAACCCCGTCGCCGCGGCGGCCGGCGTCAGCTGCAAATCGATGGCGCCGGTGAACGGCACTCCGATGCTGTTCAGGGTCATTGAAGCGCTGGCATCATCCGGTCACGTCCACGACCGGACCCTGTGCGGCCCGCCCCGATCGATCCTTGATCGGGAACCGGCGTTGAAGGAGTATGTATCTTCCGGCAGGGTCGGCTGGCAGGAAAATCAGGCGACCCCCAGCCTGAGCGCCTTTCATGCCATGGCCTCACTGCCCGCCGACATTCCCCTGCTGCTGACCACCAGCGACCATGCCCTGCTCAGCCCGCGGATCGTTGACCATTTCTGTCTCGAGGCATGCAAGGCGGGATGTGATGTCGCGGCCGCGGTTGTCCGCCGTGAGACCGTCACCGCGGCCTATCCGGACACCCGCCGGACCGCTTACCGTTTCAAGGATGGGGAGTACTGCTCGTGCAACCTCTTTGCCTTCATGACCCCGCGATCGCGGCAGGTGCCGCAATTCTGGCGCCGGATTGAACAACAGCGCAAGAATCCGCTGAAGGTCATCAATATCCTGGGGTGGATGACGGTCCTCCGCTATCTGCTGGGCACCCTCACCCTGGCCGAGGTCCTGGACAGGCTGTCGCGGCGACTGGGCTGCACCGCCGGCGTGGTGGTCCTCCCCTATCCGGAGGCAGCGATCGATGTCGACTCGGCCGACGACTGGCACTACGTGCAACGGATCGCAGCTCAATCCCCGTCATGATCCCTGCCGCAGACCGCCCGATCAGTTGATGGTCGCCTGTTGCACCTCGAAGTCGAGCTCGCCGATGGGGCCGGCGGTTCCGCTGATCCGGACCGGGATTCCTTTGGACGGATCCAGATATATCCGAATGTCCTTCTGCAGGCCGAAGAGCGAAAAGGCCTCGGGGGCCTGGTCGGCTGCGGCAATGTTCTCCGAGGTGACTGTATACACCAGGGGAAGAATCCGATCCTTCACCACCGTCCTCTCCCTGGTGGCGGATTGGACCGTGTAGGCGACCTTCAACGGCAGGGCCTGTCCCTGCCTGATGATGAGACGATGCAGCTGCTTTTTGCCGAAGACGCAGAGTTCGAACGGATCCTGGCCGATGCCGGGGGCAAGTCTCGATATCTTGTAGACGATGAGGGCCGGATCGGATATCGCGCTGCAGCCGGTATAATTGTCAGGATACCGGTACAGGGACTCCGTGCGCTGTGACCAGAGGGGCCGGGATTGTTGTCCCTCGGCCGGGTTTTCCGGCTCGAACTTCCGCCGCCGTACACCCTTGTCCTCCCAGCAGTAGCTTTTCATCCACAGGGCATCGCCCCGGTTCAGGCGATCACGCTCGTAGGGCAGTCCATCCTGTGCAGTGAACCAGACCCGTTCTTCGTATCTGTCCTCCGCCCCCAGGACCTGCAACGTGGCCTTTATGGTCAACCGCATGCTGTCATCGCGGATTGCAACCGGACATTCCCCCCATTCCTCATTTTCCGGGGAGGCAGCGTTTGCCGGGGAGTCATCCATCGACTCAAGCTGCATCCGGACGGTGAAGGCCGCTGGGAATTTGGAACCTGTAAAGGTCAAATCGGACCAGGAAACCTTATTGGCCGCCATGGCGGTTCCCGGGGGGCCTTCGTCGGCAGAACCGGATTGCGGCAGGACGACCAGCACCGTCAACAGCAAAAATATCCCTCCGGAGCCCAGGACCGACCATCCCGCCTTCACCCCGTCCGGCATCTCCGACAACAATGCTTTGAAAAAATTTCGTAAAATTGGCATAAATGGTTTCTCAAGCCAAAAAAATTTACCGATGCGTGGCATTTTTTCTGAAATTCAAGCCCCGTCTCCCCGGTCTCACTGCGGAGAGTACAGTGCATATAGTAAGGAATTTTTTCCCGCCAGGCAAAGATTTCTTTATTCCTCGGCCAAATTGATTTACAAGTGCGCTTGTCGCTTGCTGTTCATCCCGCTCAGCGGGCTGAACCGGCAACCACCGGCTGCGGTCCAGCCGACAGGCCGTACGCGGTTGCAAGGCCGCTTTCACCTCGCCTGACGACTCGAAAACAGGAGGGCGGACCGACGGTCTTCCCACTGGACCGGCCCGGAACCGTGATCTCGTGTCGCACGAGTCGACCGGAGTTGCGCCCGACTACCGCCCCCTGCCGGCGGCAGATCGATCCGGAGCCCGGACAACTCCTCGGCATACTGCCTGGCAGGTGATCCGTTAGGTCGGCCGGCGGAAGCGATGGCGTCATGTCCGGGTGCGAGTCGGAATCCCTGGCAGTTGTCGCCCCCGACACCGTGCGCCCCCGGCGGCAGCGGCATACGACCGCAGTCGAGTCCGGCGCATTGATCGTTTTATTTTTCCAGCAGGATTTTCCAACCCTGCTTATTACACCAGAAAGGAGATCTTTGCATGAAAGTCATCATCTTAAGCGCCGGCCAGGGCAAGCGGTTGTTGCCCATGACGGCTACCCTGCCCAAATGCCTGTTGACAGTACGGGGAAAAACAATTGTCGAATGGCAAATCGACGAACTGCATAAATGCGGCATCGAGGATATCACCGTGGTCGTAGGCTACAATGCCGATAAGGTTGAAAACCTGCTGCAACGGCGCTACGGCTCGAACAAGATCAGGACCTGCCGCAATCCGGATTATGCCACTACCGACAACCTGATCAGCTGTTGGATGGTCCGGGAGGAGATGACCGAGGATTTTATCCTGCTCAACGGCGACACCCTCTTCGAGGCGCCGATTGTGGAAAGTCTGCTCAACTCGCCGGCCGCCCCGATCACCGTCACCATCAATCTCAAAGACGCCTATGACACCGACGACATGAAGGTCAGCCTGGAGGGCAACCGTCTTGTCCATGTCGGCAAGGACATCCCGCAGGATAAAATTCACGGCGAATCGATCGGTATGATCCTGTTCCGCGGTTCAGGCCCGATGCTGTTCAGAAACGGCCTGGAAAAGGCCCGGGAGGACCAGTCATGCTCCCGAAGATGGTTTCTGTCGGTCATCGACGAGATAGCCGGGCAGGGAACCGTATCGACCTGCTCCATCAAGGGACTCGCCTGGTGCGAAATCGATTTTCCGGCAGACCTGCAACAGGCGGAACGGATTGTCGCCGCTCATTTTCACCGGCAGGAGGAAATGGAAGCACTTCCGGTTTCATGACCAACGGGTTGCCGCCCCGGCCGCCGGCCGGCGCATCCCGTTCATAACGTGGTTCAGCGACGGACGCAGCGTGATTATCGATCGTTATATCATGCGGGAAATAATCAAGCCCACAGTGATCATCTGCATTGTGCTGGTGGGTATTTTCGGCTGTTATATCGCCGCCCGTTTCTGGGAAGACGCGGTTCATGGACTGTTGACCGGCACCACCGTTTTCCAGCTGGTCCTGCTCAGGATCATCATCGCCTCCGAGGTGCTGCTGCCGACCACATTCTACCTGTCCGTGGTGATTGCCCTCGGTCGCCTCCACCAGAACGGCGAGATCACCGCGATGTTTACCGGCGGCATCCACATCGCCAGGATCACCCTCGCCGTTTTTTCCCTGTCCCTGCTGGTTGCCGCGATCGTTGCCGTCCTGTCGCTGTACATCCGTCCCTGGGCCTGGACCCAGTTTTTCCTGCTGAAGACCCAGACGGAGGCGCAGTTTGAACTGACACGGATGCAAAGCGGCAATTTTTACGAGATCAGCGGCGGCGACCGGGTCATCTTCGCCGACGAGGTCGCCCCCCGGGAAAGCCAGGCGAAGGGCGTATTCATTCTGAACAGAAAAGATACGTCGTTGCAGATCATCTATGCCGCCCGGGCGGTCCAGCACAATGACGAGAAAACCAACGCCCCTGTGATTTCGTTCAACCACGGTCGGCTGTACGAGTTTTCCGCCTCGGGTCGGAAAGGGGTCATCATCGAGTTCGAGAACGCGACCATGCCGCTGCGGCCCGACAACCCGATCCTCCCCGACCACAAGGTAAAGGCCGCGGCGACCAGCACCCTGGTGCCCGCACGAAATCTGGAGGAAACGGCCGAGCTGGAGTGGCGGATCATCACCCCCATGTCGACCATCCTGCTGGCGCTGCTCGCCATCCCGTTGAGCCGCTCCTCGCCGCGTCAGGGCCGGCGTGCCGGCACTCTGCTGGCCATCGTGATTTTCGCCGTGTACTACAATCTCAGCGCCATCACCAAGAAGCTGGTGTCCCAGGGGGTCATCGACGTACTGCCCGGCATCTTCTGGGGACAACTGCTGCTGCTCGCCTGCCTCGTCCTCCTCGTCTGGCGGCCTCCCTTTATACGGCATTGGCACCGGCAATGAGAATACTGGACCTGTATATCGGCAGAACGTTTCTGATCTACTGTCTGCTCATCATGCTGGTCCTGGCCGTGCTGCTCAGTCTGTTCGAGCTGATCGCCCAGCTCGACGATGTCGGCAAAGGCAGCTATCGGCTGCCCGACGCCCTCCTCTTCGTCCTCCTGACCATCCCCAAGCGGATCCTTGACCTGCTGCCGATCACGACGCTGCTCGGCGGCATCGTCGCCATGGGGACCATGGCCGACCACGGGGAGATTGTCGGCATGGAAGCGGCGGGCATTTCCGTCCCGAGAATCTGCGCGACGGTCTTTGTCACCAGTATGCTCCTGATGCTGACCGCCGGTTTACTGGCGGAAATGGTGGTGCCGGCAATGGAGCAGCAGGCCCGCAAATCTCACGCGCTGGCCATCTCCAGCGACGAGGGCATCGACCTGAGCCGGGAAGGCTTCTGGGTGCGTCGCGGCAATTCGTATATCCATGTTGAAAAGATGCTCCGGGAAGGGGTCGCCGCCGGTCTTGATATTTTCCGATTTGATGACCGGAAACAGCTGCGAACCTATACCCATGCCAAAAATGCCGTTCTCCAGGACAACCGGCAATGGATGCTGCACGATGTCACCCAGAGGACGATCGACGACGGTGAGATAACCACCAGGCAACTGCCCACCCTGGCCATGGACAGCTTTTTACGGGCGGACCAGGTCAGCGTCCTGGGCCTGCCGCCCTACAGTCTGTCGACCTCCGATCTGATCCGTTATATCGAGGCCCTCAAGGAGAGCGGCCAGGATGCCGATCCGTATGCCATCGCCCTGTGGCGCAAAATCAGCGTCCCTCTGGCCACCGGGGCCATGGCGTTGCTCGCCCTCAGTTTTGTCTTCGGTCCGACTCGGAGCATCAGTGCCGGTTATCGCATCACCATCGGCTCCCTGGTCGGGATCGTGCTGTATTTTGTCGACCAGATGTCGGTCCAGTGGGGACTGCTGCTCAACATGAGCCCGGTTGTCACCGCAATGCTGCCGGTCCTGCTGATTTCGGGCATCACGCTGGTGCGCCTGCGCAAGGTCTTCTGACGGAGCGCAGCCCGCTACCTGGGGACAATGAACTCCCGCCGCGGTCCGGCCACGAATCGCATGCCGTCAGCCCCGAGGAGCCGCTCTTCCATGCGCACCACCCAACGATCGGCGGAGCGCACGATTGCATACAGGCAATAGCGGGCCCGCTGATCATCGGAGCGCTCGAGGGATGATACCGACGGCATCCCGATGACCGGGATCGGCCCCGCCGGCCCGGGGAGGAAATACCGGGCCGTTTTGTGGGCATGACCGAAGAGGATCAGCTCAACCCCGTATCGGGCAATGAGTGCCTGCAGCGACGGGGCATCGGTCAAACTGCGCCGCCGGCTGACGACGCCGTTTACCGGCGGGTGATGGATCAGGAGGATGCGGAACAGGGGTTGTCCGCTCAGCTGCTGCAGGATCGTTTCCAGCTTCGCCAGCTGTCTGTCGCCGATTGCTCCCGTGGCCAGATGCAGAGCGCTCGGCCGGGCAGAACTGGTGCCGATCAGGGCGATATCTCGACGGATGCGCAATGCCGGAAAGATATCCCCCGGACCCGGGTCGGTGGCGACGGCCTGCGGCAGCGGCATATCGCCCTCCATGTACGGCAGCCACCAGGCGAACGATTGCCGCCATTCCGTCCTGACATACTGGTCATGGTTGCCGGGAACGACGGTGACCTGCTCGGGGGTGCCCATGGTCTGCAGCCAATCCCGGGCGGCTGCGAATTCAGCCGGCAGGCTGAGATGGGTCAGATCGCCGGTTACGACGATGTGGTCCGGTCGTGTCCGTTGCAGATCTTCATAAAGAGTGGTAAGAAGCCCATCGTGCTGGTCGTGCCGCCGTTTCAGCTGCCACCGCAGGCAGCCGAGCAGCCGCTTGTTGAGATAATCACCGAGGCCGCTCTGCCCGGCGCAGGTGATGTGCGGGTCGGAGCAATGGGCAACCACATACCTTGCGGCCGGGGGCGCATCGTCCGCCGACCGGATAAACGTCCCGCCGGAGTTGAGGGTACCTGGAGAGGTCGGAGCCATAATGGCCAAAGCTATACAGGAAGAAGAATTTTTTTGCAAAGATTGACTTTTTCAGTTCTACAACCGGTGCAACAGGGCGGCCGGTGCCTGCGACTCGCCGTCATCGGAGCGCGGCGCGCAAATTTTGGACAGACGGCTCTCCACCCTCAGGGACCCGCGCGGCAGGACGTGATCCAGGCCCACAGGTGGAGCATCCCGTCGTATTTTGGTTCGTTGAACGATAAAGAGCATTGTAATGACTATCTATATCAATTTTTGCCATATCAGTCCGATCCGGATCTGGGGCATGACCTCACAACAGCGGATAGAGCGCATACTGGGAGATACCGTCCGGAGTTGTAGCGCGGATGAACTTCAAGGGCTGTCCGATCATGACACCGTCCTGATCCTCCGCGGTGACTACCTGTTCGATGACCGGTTGATCGAGAACCTTACCGCAACCCCCAACATTCTCCTGCAACTGCCGGACCACCAGCCCCAGACAACCGTTGCCGCCCATGTCCCGGCCGGTCTGGCGCAACAGGCCCTGGATCTCATCACCGGCAGGACCACGGACGATACGCTGCCCGGCATCGACAACCTGACTCCGGCGACCATCCCCCTCCCCTTTCACAAAAAATTGCGTAAGAAAGAACCGCCTTTCATCCTCCGGATCACTGCCGAGCGCAGAAAAGATCTGGAGCGGCGGCTTTTCGACTGGTCCTACAAAGGGGTCACGGATCTGGTCACCAAATGGGCCTGGCCCTGCCTGGCCCGACAGGTGGTGGGACTCTGCGTCCGACTGCATGTCAGGCCCAATCATGTCACCCTGGCCGGCCTGATGCTGGTTATCATCGCCGGTATCGCCTTTGCCGCCGGCCACTTCGGCCCGGGGCTGCTGGCAGGATGGCTGATGACCTTTCTCGACACCGTGGACGGCAAACTGGCCCGGGTGACGCTGACCTCCAGCCGATTCGGCCACTACTTCGACCATGTGATCGATCTCGTCCATCCCCCGTTGTGGTATATCCTGTGGGCCCTTGGGTTGCCCGCCGCCCAGGTCGACGGCCTGGGCTGGCCGTTGACCACCTTTTTCTGGCTGATCCTGGCCGGGTACATCGGCGGCCGTCTGGTCGAGGGATCGTTCCAACTGCTGCTGGGCAAGTTCAGCATCTTCTGCTGGCAGCCGGTCGACTCCTGGTTCCGGCTGATCACGGCGAGGCGCAATCCGAACCTGATCCTGCTGACCCTCAGCCATCTCGCGGGGAGGCCGGATCTGGGACTGGTGGCGGTGACGTTGTGGACGGTGGCCAGCACCGTGTTCCTGCTGGGCCGGCTGGCGACCGCCGGATACGATCGCCTCAGGCAGGGCCGACCGCTCGATTCATGGCTGGCCGAGGCGGATACGCCCAGGTATCAGCACTCCCTGGCGGCGCGGATCTTTACCGGCCGCAAGGGCCGCTGATGAGGGCAATGGTTGCATCCTGATACCGGCGAAACGACCATGACACTATCGGCAATCGACGAGACTGTACGGATCGGAATCCTGTACAATCCGCTGAGCGGCAGCAACCGTCAGGCCCCCGGGGCCCTGCCGCGCACCACCAGCGGCTGTTCCGATATCCTCATGACAGAGGTTCGGACCCCCCTGGAGGTACACGACGCCCTGGCCGACTTCGCCCGCCGGGACATCAATCTGATCGTGATCAGCGGCGGCGACGGCACGGTCCAGGCCACCCTGACAGTGCTGTTCTCCCGCCGGTTCTTTGCCACCTGTCCGCACCTGGTGGTACTGGAGGCAGGGACGACCAACATGATTGCCGGCGATGTCGGCATGGCCGGCGACCAGCACCGCGCCCTGCGCCGTCTGCTTGACTGGACCCGGACCGGCAAGGGCCGGGTCGTCCGGATAGAGCGGTCGGTCCTGTGCCTCCAGGTCCCCGGTCACGAGGCGAAATACGGCATGTTTTGCGGTGCCGCCATCATCAGTCAGGGCATCCGCTACTATCAGCAGAACCTCCATAACCAGGGACTGCATGGTGTCGTGGGGATAGTCCTGACCCTGTGCCGTTCTCTGTGGGCCGCTGTGCGGCACAGCAACCGCCGGATGACCACCACCGCCATGACGGTCAGCCTTGACGGTCAGCCACCGCAGAAGGAAAATTTTCTCTTGTTCCTCGTTACGACACTGGACCGCCTTTTTTTCGGTCTGCGGCCATTCTGGGGAGGGGGCCATGGGCCGCTGCGCTATACGGCAGTCAGAACCGGGGCCCCGTATCTGCTGCAGGTCCTGCCGATGCTGGCACGAGGCCGCCGGTGCCGCCGTGGAACGCCGGAGAATGGCTATTTATCAAGCAATGTCGAAGAAATACGTGTCTTTCTTGACAGCCCTGTTGCCCTCGACGGAGAAGTGTACACACCGAGTACCATACAGGAACCAACCGTCTTGCGATCCGGCGGCAGAGCAACCTTTTTACGAATAGAATGATGACCGCTCCAGCACAACTGGTTCGCGCAATCCAGCAGCATGCCCCCAGAGATGTCCCGCCGGCTGTCAATCTCCTGGTCGAGGAGATTTTTTCCCGTTACGGCACGGCTGTGCAGGGGATTGTGTTTTATGGATCGTGC
Source organism: Desulfoprunum sp. (assembly GCF_053613775.1). Classification (NCBI taxonomy): domain Bacteria; kingdom Pseudomonadati; phylum Thermodesulfobacteriota; class Desulfobulbia; order Desulfobulbales; family Desulfobulbaceae; genus Desulfoprunum; species Desulfoprunum sp. The sequence continues at coordinate 199,006 of NZ_JBSHXH010000004.1, read as the reverse complement.
CTGCACGCGGGTAAGGACCTGGACGGACTTTTTGATCTCTACGTCCTGGTGGACGGATATCTCTCCGCCAACCGCAACCTCCGCCAGGCCTTGCTCAACAAGCTGCTGCCGCCCAATGTGTTCTACCTGGAAACCCTTCTCGAGGGCAAACGGGTCCGCGCCAAATACGCCCTCCTGTCCCTGGCCGATTTACAGAAAGGAACATCGAGACGCTGGTTCCACTCCTATTTCTGGGCCCGTTTCTGCCAACCTGCAGCAGTCGTCTACACCTGCAACGACAGGGTGGCAACGCAAATTCACACGGCCTTTGCCCAGGCGGTCATCACCTTTATCGCCAGGGTCCTGCCGCTGCTGCCGCAGCGATGGACCATCCGCGAACTGTGGCTCACGGGGCTAAAAATGACGTACCGGGCCGAGTTTCGGCCGGAACGCCCGGACCGGCAGGCACGCCTGTTCGAAGCCTCCGCTGATTACTTCGAGGAGGTCGCCCGCAAGGCCTTTGACAGTGTTCCGTTCCAGATAACCTCCACGGACAGCCAGGGGTCCACGCTGTATTCGGCCGGCATTGACACTACAGCGCGCTTCCTGGCGCGTATCACCTGGACCGTTCGCATTGTCCAAGGCAAGATCCTTTCGGTGCTGAGACTGGCGAAAGGGGCGCTGACCTTTGAGGGGGGGGTGGAGTACATCGTCTGGAAAATTGAACGGCACTCCGGGGTCAAGATCGATGTCAGCCCTTTCCTGCAGCGCCATCCGATTCTGGCCCTGTGTGTCTTGTCATTACGGTTGTACCGCCGGGGCGGAGTTCGATGATTTCTAACATCTGGTCGCATCGTGTGCAGCTGTCCATACGACCGAGGGCATTTTCGCCATTCCCTGCGGCGAACGACGAAAGACTGCACTGAAATCTTCACCACGCCGGCATTAATATCATATTTCACTTATAACATTTGAATATCAGATGTTTTTTTGTTTCTCAGCCAGCTACCGGAATACGCATTACAATCGCTCCAATCAGGATTTCGCCGCTGTTTTTTGTTTCATTCAAATTGAATGTTTTTTTCATAGGACATTAAAAAAGTGGTAAAAAATGCCCTCTTGAGGTAAAAACTAGCATCGAAACTGATTAGTATATTCTTCAGCAGAATTGTCTTGTCAGGTATTCGCATAAGCTTTTCGTTGTGAACCGTGATCTGCCCCGGCGGCTTGCTGGCAGGACCGGCGGAGATGAGCAATCTCTGCATTATGACGAGTCTGGTAGTGCACCTGCCGATGTCGATCGACGGAAACTGGCCCGGCATACTTCTGGTCATGACAAGAGCACGGGCAGTGGAAATATATTGAGCGCGGACAGGGTTGCATTACCCGACCGTTCCTACTCCCTCTTCCTGCATCCGGATACCGTGTCAGACACCTTGGAATCTATCACATTTCCCGCCGGAAGTTCCAAGTCCCGCAAATACTTGTCACTCGGCATGGCCGGTATTACAGTTTCCTGCCTGAAGGGAACTGTTGCATATGGAACCGGGACAAGATGTTGATCAGCTCTTCGGAATGTATGACCGGTGTGCTGTCCTACCCGGGTCGGGCGGCACACGTTGATGCCGCGAAAAAATCGAGCACGGACCCAACACGCTTTCAGGCGTCGGAACGGATGCGCGGCAGTATCGTGAACCAATTTTTTTCTGCATGGAGAGGTGTGCAAAACGACCTCGACGAACATATTTACCAGGTCGACGCACACGCAGATTTTTCATCGGACAGTGCAGGATCTTCAACCGACCGTATCCCTGGAGTTATCTCGATTTGATGAAAGCAACGCCCACTACACATGATTTACCGTTACTTTTTGAAGGATTTTCAACCCTGGCCGAAGCGCTGGACTACGCTGCTCAGGGGGATACCGGTTATAACTTCTATTCCGGTCAGGGAAAACTCTACGCCACACTCTCCTATGCACAATTGCGCAGCGATGCCCTGAGCCTGGCCAAAAAGCTGCTTTCTCTTGATCTGCCCCGAGGCACACGGGTAGCTATCGTTGCCGATACCCATCCTGATTTTGTCCGTTTCTTTTTCGCCTGCCAGTATGCAGGGTTCACCCCGGTTCCGCTGCCGGCCACGATACAATTGAGCGGCCAGCAGGAGTATACCAACCAGTTGCAACGCCTCCTGTCCATATGCCGGGCGGAGGTTGCGATAGCCAATGATGATTTTCTGCTCTTTCTGACAGATGCCGCCGCGCGACAGAATATCCGCTTCGCAGGGAATTCACAGACCTTCGAAAGTCTGCCGGAATCAACAACCCCACTGCAGCCCCTGCAGGCTGATGAACTGGCATATCTGCAGTATACCTCAGGCAGCACCCGCTTCCCGCGAGGGGTTATGATCTCCCAGGAAGCCGTTTTAAATAACACCCGGGCGATCATCCAGCATGGTGTTCAGGTCCGGGAGGGGGATCGCGCCGTGTCCTGGCTCCCCTATTATCACGATATGGGACTTGTCGGGCTGCTCCTCACTCCCCTGGTCTGCCAGATCTCGGTCGACTATTTGAACACTCGTCATTTCGCCATGCGCCCGCGGCTGTGGCTCAAAATCATGTCGGAAAATCGGGCGACCATCTCCTTCAGCCCGCCGTTCGGCTACGATCTCGCCGCCCGGCGTCTCAGGGACGACGATCTGGCCGGCTATGACTTGCGCAACTGGCGGGTAGCCGGTGTCGGCGCGGAGATGATCCATACCGAAACCCTGGCCTTTTTTGCCGACCGCTTGAAGCCCAGCGGCTTTGATGCCCGCGCTTTCCTGCCCTGCTACGGCATGGCTGAATGTGCCCTGGCGGTGTGCTTCGGCCGGCTGGGTGCCGGAGTGCAGGTGGATCGAGTCGATGCGGAACAGCTGGCTTCCCACCAGCAGGCCCTTGCCGTCGATCCTGAAGTGGAAAATGGAACCTCCAGGGCCAAAATATTTACCAACTGTGGCAGCCTGCTGCCTGGCTACGAATTGGAAATCAGAGATGAACAGGGCCGAATCCTCCCCGAAAGGCAATGCGGGACCCTGTATGTACGAGGCCCAAGCGTGATGTCGGGGTATTTCGGCAACCCCGAGGCCACCCGGGAAGTCCTGTCGCCGGACGGCTGGCTCAATACCGGCGATATCGCCTACCTGGTCGGTACCGATGTGGTCATCATCGGACGGTCCAAAGACGTGATCATCATCAACGGCCGCAATATACTGCCGCAGGATATCGAATATCTGGCGGAATCGCAGCCGGAGATCCGGACCGGTGATGCAACGGCATTCCCTATCCCGAATCCGCAGATGTACGATCAGGCGGTGCTCCTGGTCGAATGTCGGGAAAATGACGAACAGAAACGTCAGGATCTGATCAGGAAAATAAACCAGCTGGTCCGCGCGGAGTTGGGGATTGACTGCATTATTGAGCTGGTGGCCCGCAACACCCTGATTCGAACAACGTCCGGTAAGCCATCCCGTCACTCCACCAGAAAAGATTACCTGCAGAATATGCTTCAACTCAACCCCGCAACTTCCTGAAGCACCGTTAAAATCCCGAACAACCCGCCAGCCGATAGGCCGGGCCTGCCCGGTTCGGCCGAGCGACAGCGGGCCATCACCCATTGAACGAAATCAGCGGCATTATCCAGACGGACAGTGATGACTCGAACCATTGCGATAACCGGCGCCACCGGGTTTATCGGCAGCCTGGCGGCCCAACGGCTGGCTTCTTCCGGCTGGCAGGTGCGGGCCCTGGTACGCGCCTCTTCACTCCACAAACGTCCTCACAATCCCCTCGTCGAATGGATTACCGGCGACATGGGTGATGCAGAAAGCCTGGAACGGCTGATCGCCGGGGCCGAAGCTATTGTCCACTGCGCCGGTGCGGTCCGCGGCTCCACTGCGGCGGACTTTGACCACGTCAATGTCGAAGGCGTGGCACGGTTGGTCAAAATAGCGACGGCACGGAACCCCCAACCGCGGTTCCTGCTCGTCTCCTCCCTCGCGGCCCGTGAACCCCAGCTGTCATTTTACGCCGCGAGCAAGCGCAACGGCGAGCAGGCGCTGGCCTCTCTTGCCGGTAATATGTTCTGGGGGGTATTTCGACCCGCGGCGGTATACGGCCCCGGGGACCGGGAATTGCTGCCCCTGTTCCAATGGATGTTCAGAGGTGTCGCTCCGGTCATCGGATCCGCCGAAAACCGTGTGTCCCTGCTGTACGTCGAAGACCTGGTTGAGGCCATGCACTCCTGGCTGCAACACAGCACCCATCCGCGACGGTGTTACGAACTGCACGATGGACAGGCGAACGGCTATTCATGGCAGGAAATTATCGCCGTCGCCGAGCAATTGCGGGGGAAGGCCATCGTCCGGGCGCACATACCGGTATGCTGTGTACGGATGGTCGCTGCAATCAACCTGATGGCGGCGCATGTTCTGGGCGGTGTCCCCATGCTGACGCCCGGGAAGGTACGGGAACTGGTCCATGCGGACTGGGTCGCGGACAACAGCCAACTGCACCGTGAAACGGCATGGATTCCCCGGATCTTGCTGGAGGAAGGGCTGCGGCAGACGATGTTCAAATAGAAACAAGGATGCACATTTGATGGCCACGAAAGAACACATTCTGCAACAGATCCAGGACATGCTGCACGAGATCCTCCCGCAGGATGCCCTGCAGGTGACAATGGAACTGGATCTGATGAACGATCTGAATCTTGATTCACTCAAGGTCATGGAACTTCTGGAGAAGTTGGAAGACGCCCATGACATCTCCATCCCGATCAACATTCTGGGTGGGATCAGGACAGTCGGAAATCTCGTTGACGAACTGCAGAAACTGACCGAATCGTCATGAGACGATCGGTCCGTTTGTCAGTCGTATCCTGCGGATCCCGGCCTTTCATTGCTGGTACCGCCCTGGAGAGATTGACCGGCAGCCGTTTTCCTGCGAGCTCTCGCGTTTGCTCTGAGAGCCGAACCCGAAAGCCACACCTGACGCACAGTGAATGATGGAGAGGATGCTTTCAGCACGGGGACTCGAGAAATCCTACAAGGGCCGGAAGGTCGTGCGCGGGGTCGACCTGGAGGTGGAATCAGGGCAGGTCATCGGTCTGCTGGGTCCCAACGGGGCAGGAAAAACAACAACTTTTTACATGGTGGTCGGCCTGATCCAACCTGACAAGGGCCAGGTTCTGCTTGACGACCGGGACGTAACCGACCTGCCCATATACACCAGGGCCCGGGCCGGAATCTCCTACCTGCCGCAGGAGATGTCCGTGTTTCGCAGACTCACCGTCGAGGACAATCTCCTGGCCATCCTCGAGACCCTGGGGATCAGCCGCAGCGAACAACAGGACCGCAAGGACCGGTTGCTGGCCGATTTCCGCCTGTCGTATCTGGCCAAAAACCTGAGCTATACCCTCTCCGGGGGCGAACAGCGACGTCTTGAGATCGCCCGGGCCCTGGTGATCGAACCGTCATTCATCCTGATGGATGAACCATTTGCCGGGGTCGACCCCATTGCCGTCATCAATATTCAAAATATTATCCGCCAATTGAAAGCAAGGGGGATCGGCGTCCTGATCTCGGACCACAACGTCCGCGAAACGCTGTTTGTCTGCGACAAGGCCTATATCCTCGACCATGGGGAAATACTGGAATTCGGCGACCCGGATTTTATCGCCGCCAGTCCCAAAGCGAGGGAAACCTACCTGGGTGAGAAATTCAGGCTTTAAGCCCTGCGCTCCCCTTGCCCGACTTCTGTTCCACAGCCGGCATTAAGCGCATTGCCTCGTCGTATCGACCTGTTACGCCGAGGGACCGTGGCGCTCCACCTCTCCCCCGGCAGCGGCGTTTTTTTCTATGAGATGGGCACATCCACCTCTGAGCCGGTAGGCCCGGTCGGCTGCATCCAGGATCGCCGTCTGATGCGAAATCGCCAGGATTGTCAGCGTTCCTCGCAGTTGCCTCAGCGTGGCGCAGATGGCGGCCTCGCTGGCCGGATCAAGGGCGCTGGTGGCCTCGTCGAGGATGAGCAGCCTGGGTTTGTGGACCAGGGCGCGGGCGATGGTGATACGCTGTCGCTGCCCGCCCGACAGGCGGCTGCCCCGCTCCCCGACCACGGTATCGATGCCGTCCGCCATTTCAGCGACAAAATCCCAGGCCCCTGCCGCCCGCAGGGCATCTTCCACGTCCCCGGAGGAAAATTTCGGGTCGCCGAGGGTCACATTCATCTGCACGGAATCATGCAGCAGCAGGGTTTCCTGCGGCACATAGCCGATCATTCGGCGCCAGGCCCTCAGGTCGACGGCGGCCAGGTCCAGATCATCCAGCCACACCCGCCCCGACTGGGGCGAGAGCAGCCCGGTGATCAGGTCGACGATGGTCGTCTTCCCGGCCCCGGAGGGGCCGATGATCGCCGAAAATGTCCCCTGGGGAAAATTCAGCGAAATATCTCGCAATACCGGTTTGTCGCCATAGGAAAAGCTGACCTGGGACAGGCGGATTGACTCGTCGAAGATCGGCTCGATCGTGCCGCCGAGGTCTTCATGCGCCCCTTCGGTCTCCTGGATCCTGGACACCAGGGACCAGTACGCGCTTTCGGCGATGACCATGGTCTGATGTTCCTTCTGGGCGCTCTGCAGGGTCTTGATGATTTTCACCAGCATGAAGGCCATGGTTATCACCGTGGCCAGTGGGATATGCCACCAGATCATCGCCACATAGAGGCCGAAGGCGAAAAAGATGGTGATCAGCGGTTCCTGCAGGGCCTTCAGGGCCTCTTTGCTGAACACCTGTTTCCGCAGGACGCGGTTCAGTTTGTTGGTCTCCTTCTGCAGCACCAGATCGGCCATGTCTTCGCGGGCCATGGCCTTCAGGGGTTTGATCGACTGCAGGGTGTCGGTTAAGAGGGCGAGCAGCGAGTTGAGCAGGTTGGTCTGGCGCTGCCCGGCCTTTTTGGCCTTGGTGACCAGCCGGCGGAGAATGTAGAGGATGAAGAAGCCGGCCCCCAGGGCGATGAGGGTCTCCTTCCACGCCATCAGCAGGGCGACAGCGGCGTACACCGTCGTCCGCAGCAGCAGGGCGATGACCCGGATGCCATACAGATAGGCATCCGCCGAGCGGTTGGCCTCGGTGGCATAGGCGTTGGTGTACATCCCGATCGGCTGATGGACATAGTATTCCCAGCGGGTGGCGAAGAGCGCGCGTATCAGGGCCAGACGGAGATCGGTGGCCACCTGGGCCACCATATACCCGACCTTCTTGTTCGCCAGCAGCGACAGCAGGGCGGTCAGGACGATGCATCCCACAAAAAAGGCCAGAAGGACGCCAATGGTGGGTTGCAGACCGACCGCCGCAAAGATTCCGTTCACATAGCGTTCGAGATGGGATGGCGAAATTCCGGCGAGACTCTCTGCTCCGCTCGTGGTGTTGATGACCACCCCAAGGAGGGGCAGCAGCATCGACAGGCCGAAGCCTTCGGCGATACCGGCCAGCAGCATGGCGACGAGCGTGATGATGCTCTGGGTCGGGTATGCCTTGAAGAATGTGAGGATTAATCGCATGACTGCCTGCAGTTGATGCCGAGAAGAAAATGTGAGTGCCGGAGGATCCGTCGTTTATCCGCGATGGCGGCCATGGATGCAATCCATCCGCCACACGGAAATGCAGGTGGTCGCGGTCAGGGTGTGCATATCGTCAGGCACGGTCACGGAAGAGGTCCCGCCCGTCACAGTCCCATGCGCAGATCGGTCCGGACGGGATGGCCGAGGCCTATGACCGGGACCCGTCAATCTCCGAGACCGAGGCATCAGACATGAATACCGGCCAGGGCGGCAAAGGCCTCGCCAATCCTGTCAATCTGGTCCCTGGAGTGGGCGGCGCTGAGACTGCAGCGGAGGAGCGCCCCGCCGCCGGGGGTGGCCGGCGGCAGAACCATGTTGACATAGATGCCGCGTTGCAGCAGACCATTCCACATCGCGAAGGCCTCTTCCACGTTACGGTAAGGGATGGCAATAATCGGACTCGGGACGGGTCCAACCTCGTAGCCGAGTCCTTTGATCCTGGCATACAGCACATTGGCGTTGTCCCACAGCCGTTTCCGCAATTCAGGCTGTGTCCGGATGATCCCCAGGGCTGTCCGGGTGGAGGCGATCGTCGATGGCGACAACGAGGCGGTGAAGATATACGGCCGGCTGGCATAGCGGATAAGTTCCAGGCCCGGGTGATTGCTCGTGCAGAAACCGCCGATCGCCCCCAGACTCTTGCTGAACGTCCCGACGATGAAGTCAACCTGATCCTCAACTCCGGCTTCCTCCGTCAGGCCGCGGCCGTTTTCCCCCAGCACGCCGAGGGAATGCGCTTCATCCACGACCAGCCAGGCACCATACTTCCGCTTGACGGCGACAATATCCGCCAGCGGCGCCTTGTCGCCCATCATGCTGTAGATGCCTTCAACGACGATCAGAACATTGGTCTCTCTCTTGGCGAGCCGCTGCAGCCGTTTTTCCAGATCATGGACATCGTTATGCCGGAACCGGATGACTTCCGCCCCGCCCAGGCGGCATCCGTCATAGATGCTGGCATGGCAGTCGGCATCGAGGAGAATCACCTCTCCCGGGCCGACGGCGGTCGACAGTATGGCCAGGTTGGCGAGATAGCCGGTGGAAAAGATGATGGTATGGGAACGGCCGTAAAAATCCGACAACTCCCGCTCCAGGGCGATATGTCCGGCAAATGTCCCATTGGCCATCCGCGATCCGGTGGTGCCCGTCCCCTCCTTTTCCGCGGCCAGACAGGAGGCCCGGATGCACTCCTTGTTACAGGTAAGCCCCAGGTAATTATTGGTACCGGCCAGAAGTGTCGGGCGGCCGTTCACCACCGCCTCGGTGGGTGACGATATGTCTTCGAGAACGATGTGGAAGAACTCGCTGCAATTCTTCTCCATCGATTTTCGGGCCTCTGCCAACTGCTGAAACTTATCAAAGATATCCATTTTACTCATTTTCAATCTGTCCGATGTAACTCACTCAATGGTCGTTGAGATGTGAATTGGCCCGAATTACGACAAAAGCTGACGACCGCGCTACTCCCTGCAACAACCACGGGAATACCATGGGACGGTGGATTCGACAAGAGGCCCATTTCTCCACAGGAAAACCGGGAGGAAGATGGAGAAGGCTGAAAATAGTAGCGTGGAATGGTTATGAATGCAAATGGAATCTGGAATTCATGCTCCGTAAATATAATCAGGGGGTTAAGTTTGAGACTCCGGTCGATCAGTTCGGGCAGCCGACGCAGGAGCTGTCCTTGTCTCCCCATCACTGTTTCACCCCGATCATCACCGAAGAATCGTTCGGCCCCCGGAAGGCCAGTCTTTCGATCCGGCCGAACCCCGCCTGCTCGAGCATTTCCCTGATCTCCCGTTCACGATAAGATCGGCCGCGGCCGTTATTGACCAGCATATTGAGGGAGAAGAGCGTCGCGAATTCCGGACTGTCCCCGCTGTCGTCGAGGATGAAATCGTGGACCATGATCACCCCGCCCGGCGCCATCGCCGCTGCGGTCTTGTCGATGAACAGCCGGCACTGCGCCGAATCGTTGCTGTGCAGGATGTGGGACAGCCAGGCGGCATCGTAGGGTCCGCCGCCGATCGGATCGCTGACAAAATCGCCCGGATGAAACTCGATGCGGCCGGTCAATCCGAATTTGTCGACGGTCGCATGGGCAAAGGGGGCGGTGGTCGGCCGGTCATAGATGACCGCATGGAGGTCGGGATGGGCCAGGCAGAAATGGATGGCATAGGTGCCCGGTCCGCCGCCGAGATCGAGCAGCCGCCGGCGGCCGGCGAGCGGCATCTGTCCGGCCACAAGCGGGGCTATCCCCATCGCCAGGTTGAACATCCCCATCAGGAAGCTTTCCCGTTCGATTTCGGCGCCGTAGGATCTTTTCCGCACCGGTCCGCCGCAGATCACCGCCCGGTCAAGCTGGGCCCAGCCGTCAAGGATGTGATGGTGATGGAGGATGATATGGCCCAGGTATCCGGGCGCACCGGCGATGAGCATGTCCCGTGCCGCCGTGCTGTTGCGGTAGCGGTCATCCTGCTTTTCGACGAGGCCCATTCCGGCCAGGGCATCGAGCAGCAGCCCGGTCGCCCGGCGCTCGCCGCCGATCGCCGCCGCCACCTCCTCCCCGGCCAGGGTCTGTTCCCCCAGCTCGGTGAAGATTCCAAGCCGTACCCCGGCCTGCAGGGTGCAACCCCGCCAGTAGGCACTCGAGACACCCAGCAGGTCTGCCCTGCCCCATTCTTTCTCCATTTCCCGTTCCTCCATTTGTCGATACCGGCGCCCTGGATTGAAATATGACAGCGATATATTTGCAAGTTACTGATAACTCAAAAATCATCCTCTTCCGGCACTCGGCGCCATGATGACAAGTCTCCCCAACGTGGCATAAAAATATTTCCCTGATACCCGTCTCCATCGGTGGATGCATACTCACGGAGAGCCCCCGGAAATCAAACACGCCGTTGCATGGACAAAAGCACGTCAAGAAACTTTATCAGAGTGCGAAAAAATCGCAAAAGAAACAGTTCGGCATCCTGTCATCGGCAGCGGTTGGAGAGAACATCGTGGTCGTACCGCGCCTCAATCCGGCCCTGAAGGCGTCGGCCCCTCCCCGCCGGCCGGCGGTCCGGGCGGAGTCGCGGATATAATGGCATTCGATTCACCGACAGAGAGATTTTCTCTCGACCGAATCGTCAGGACAAGGTATCCATGAAGAGTATCGGTCAGCCTTTCAAAATGGAGACAGACCATGAAAATCAGATCTTTTGACATTTTCGATCGGGAACACGTGGAACTGACATGCAACATCACCAGTGATCATCCGGCATCACAATTCGGACAGCCGGTGCTCTCCATCGAGGAATGGAATGGTGCCGCCATGGACATGCATCACTGGCTGCTGTCGCGGTGCGAGATCCTCGAGATCGACGACGCCGAAAAGCCGCTCCTGGAGGGATGGATCAAACAATTCTCGAGGATGTGATCGGGGCCGGGACCATCCGGATGCACTCATCATCCCCATGGCCGGTTACTGGCTCGAGGATTCCGCGGCTGACTGGACTTCGAGCAATTTCAAGGCGGTAAAAACCAACAACCCGCCAGCCCGCACGACTTGTACGACCATCTCCTGCACCGCCCTGGAGGGCACGGCAGGCGCACGAAGGCCGATGAGGATTCCCCTCTTCATCGGCCTTTTCTGTTGCCCGGTGTCCTCTTCAACTGGAGGCGTCCTCCCGCCGCCGGCGGAAAGACACGCTCGCCGGCCAGCCACAGCCGGAGATAGTCCTTCGGCAGCAAAACGCAATGCACCCGGGCGAAGATCGCCGGTTCGTTCTCTTTCACCCACACCAGCTTCGGGGCGGTGAAACCGGGAAAGACGATATTGCCGGTGATCACCCGGAACCGGGAATCGGCATCGAGTCGGGCCGCCTGCCGATAACTGCGGGTGTCGTTCCACAGGATGCAGGGCCTGAGGACCCGGTCGGCCTGATCAAGCAGGGTGGCCCCATGCATCTGCCCCGACAGGCCGATGCCACGAACCGCCGCCAGCATATTGCCGTGGCTCATCTTCAAGGCCTCCAGCGCCGCTTCGGTGGCCCGGATCCAGGCGGCAGGGTCCTGCTCGGACCAGCCCGGATGCGGGCGGCTGACCTCAAGTTCACCGGTGGCGGAGGCGACGAGGCGCTGGTCGCCGTCAATCAGCAGCGCCTTGACCCCGGATGTGCCCAGATCAAGCCCGAGATACATAGGATTTTCCCCCTCAGATCACACCTAGATCATACCGGGCGAGCACCCGTTCCACCCCATCAATCCAGAGGGCCTGGAGCATCGATGCAAAGCGCGTGCGGAAAACCTCGGAACGGCCGACCTCGCCGTAGATGTCGGTCATCCCCAGCCAGGCCATGGGGTCGTCCCTGGCCGCCCGCGCCATTGGGACAAGGCGGTCCCGGTTCGGGTCGTTGGCCTCGATGACCTGGCCGCTGTCGGTGGTACCGGTACCGAAGCAATAGCGGCACCACAGGGCCGATTCCAGGGCCAGCCCGTCGATCCCGAGGCCGGCCGTGAGGCGATCGGCAATCGAGGGGATGATGAATTTGGGCTGGCGGTTGGAGCCGTCCAGGCACAGTCGGCGGATAGTGTCGCCGATCTTCGGATTGGCGAAGCGGCTCTCGGTCTTTTTATAATAGGCATGCAGGTCGGTGTTCGGCACGGGCGGCACGATGGGGATGATTTCCTCGCTCTCGACCTTCCGGAGAAACCCCAGGATAAGCGGATGTTCCATTGCCTCATGGGCGAAATGAATATCCATCAGCCCGGCCGGGTAGGCGATGACCGCATGGCCGCCGTTGAGAATCCGGATCTTCATGTTCTCGTAGGGCGTCACATCGGCCACGAACTCCACCCCGACGGTTTCGAGGGCCGGTCGGCCGGCCGGAAATCTGTCCTCGAGCACCCACTGGCTGAAGTCTTCGCAGAACACCGGCCAGGCATCGGCAATGGCGAAGTCGCGGGCCAGGATCTGCCGCTCGCGGTCGCCGGTGGCCGGGGTGATCCGGTCAACCATGGCATTGGGAAAGGCGACATTGGCGATAATCCAGTCGCTCAAGCCGGGATCGAAAAGCCTAGCCAGACCAGCCACCGCGTTGCGGGCCACGACCCCGTTATGGGGGACATTGTCGCAGGACATGACGGTAAACGGCTGGATGCCCGCCTGGCGCCTGGCCTTGAGCCCGGCGATAATCAGGCCGAAGACCGTTTTCGGGCTTTCGGGGTGGGCCGCATCGGCGGCGATTGCCGGCGATTGATGGTCGAATAGGCCGGTGGCCGGGTTGATGAAGTAGCCGCGTTCCGTGATGGTCAGCGAGACGATGCGGATGGCGGGGTCGGCCAGGGTGCGGATGATCGCCGCCGGATCGTCGGGCGACAGGAAATCGATCATCGAACCGGTGACCCGGGCGACGCTGCGCCCTGCCGACTGCTCGACGACCGTGGTGAGAAAATCCTGGCCGGCAAGGATCCGGCGCATCGTTTCATCTGAGGGCAGTACACCCGCGCCGATGATGGCCCAGTCCCTGTCCCGGCCGCTATTGAACAGCGCGTCGAGATAGACGGCCATATGGGCGCGGTGGAAGTTGCCGACACCGAAATGCACGAAACCGGGTGAGAGCGACGATCGTTGGTATGCCGGTGTGGCGGCGGTGGCAATTGTGTCAAGCTGCCTTAGGGCCAGTCGTATGGTCATGAGGTCCTCCTCTGTTCAATTCTGTCCTGCCGCTCGGGCCGGGAATCAGCTCATCCAGTTGCCGCCGTCGACATTGTAGGTCTGGGCGACGATATACTCGGCCTCGGCGCTGGCGAGGAAGATCGCCATGCCGACCAGGTCTTCGGCGGTCCCCATGCGGCCGAAGGGCACGGCCTCGCCGACCAGGCGCTTCTTCTCGCCGGGCGGCCGGTTTTCGTACCTGGCGAACAGGGCGTCGACCCCCTCCCAGTGCTCGCCCTCCACCACCCCGGGGGCGATGGCGTTGACGTTGATGCCGTACTGGATCAGGTTGAGGCCCGCCGACTGGGTCAGGCTGATGACCGCGGCCCTGGTGGCGCAGTAGACCGCCACCAGGGCCTCGCCCCGCCGGCCGGCCTGGCTGGCCATGTTGATGATCTTGCCGCCCCGGCCTCTTGTGATCATCGATCTGGCCACGGCCTGGAGCATGAACAGGGTGCCGCCGACATTGATCGCAAAAAGCCGGTTGTAGCTGTCGCGGCTGATCTCGCTGATCGGGGCAAGATCAAACAGGGCGGCGCTGTTGATCAGGATGTCGATGCCGCCGGTGCGGACCTCGACCGCCGCCACCGCGGCATCGATCGAGGCCTGGTCGGTGACGTCGAGCCGGACCGCATAGGCGCCGGCGCCGATCTCGGCTGCGGTCTTTTCGGCCTCCGCCAGGTTGATGTCGGCGATCGCCACGGTTGCCCCCTCCCGGATGTAGGCCCTGGCGAAGGCCCTGCCGATCCCCCGCGCCGAGCCGGTAAGCCGTCGTCAAACAATAACCGTTACACAGAAATACCTTTCCGGCATAAGGGGCCGTAACGAAATGGTGAAAAATGTAACGGTTATTTCGTAACGGCCCCTAATGATTGCTGATCTGCCCTCGAGTCGTTTCATGTCACTGTTACCCCATCTTTGTCAAAGCGGTGAATTTTGGCCGGATCAGGTGTCAGCAGCACCTCATCCCCATACGAAAAATTGAAGGCCCCGTCGGTGCGCACGATCAGCAGGCCGATGTCTTCGACATTGACATGCAGGAAGGTGTCGGAACCGAGGTGTTCCGCCACCCGCACACTCCCCCGCCACTCCCCGATCTCCCGGGAGAGGGCGATATGCTCGGGCCGGACGCCGAACGTTGCCGCATTGTGCTGGGCCGCCTCGGCGCCGGCGATGAAATTCATCTTGGGCGAGCCGATAAAGCCGGCGACAAACAGGTTGCGAGGGTGGAAATAGAGATCCATCGGCGAACCGACCTGCTCGATCCGACCGGCGTTGAGGACCACGATCTTGTCGGCCATGGTCATCGCCTCGATCTGGTCGTGGGTGACGTAGATCATGGTGGTCTTCAGGTTCCGATGCAGCTCCGAGATCTCCAGGCGCATGTTCACCCGCAGGGCCGCATCGAGATTGGACAGCGGCTCGTCGAAGAGGAAGGCCGCCGGCTCGCGGACGATCGCCCGGCCGATGGCCACCCGCTGCCGCTGGCCGCCCGAGAGCTGCCCGGGCCGCCGCTTGAGATAGTCGGTGAGATTGAGGACCTTGGCGGCGTTGTCCACCCGCCGGTCGATCCCCTTCCTTGCGAAACCGGCCATCTTCAGCGGGAAGGCGATGTTTCTGCGGACCGACATGTGCGGATACAGGGCATAGGACTGGAAGACCATGGCCAGGCCGCGTTTGGCCGGGGGGATCCTGGTGGCGTCCCGTCCGTCGATTTCGATCACCCCGCTGGTCACGTCCTCGAGCCCGGCGATCAGCCGCGGCAGGGTCGACTTGCCGCAGCCGGAAGGCCCGACGAAGACCAGGAATTCCCCTTCGCTGAGCTCCAGGTTTATCGGCGGGATGACCTCGGTATCGCCGAATTTCTTGGTCACCTTGTTCAGTGTGATATTTCCCATTGATACCTTCCTATCTGAAGTTTCCCGAAAAAGTTTCATGCGGCGAGCCTCATAAACGCGACGGCGACGGAATTTTCGATTGGTTTACGCGGAAGTGGGCAAACTCATTGAAAATCCTTGTCCAACGCATCTTGGGCAATCAATCGCCGGACATCGGAAAAGGCGAAATGGTTGCGGCCTTTGACCGCATGCCGCCGAGAAGGCGTTTTGTCGAGGTGGCAGGCATACACCCGGGTGAGTGAGGTGGCCATCATGCAAAGGTTGAGATGGTTTTTCACCGCTATCGGGTTTCGATTCTGGGTCTCGGCACTGCCGATATCCTGTTTGAGTTCTTTGAAGCCGGCTTCGATCTTCCATCTGGCGCCGTAATATTCGATGATCTCGACGGTTGACGCGCAGACGAAACAGCAGCTGGGCCTGCGTGCCGAGTTCCTTGCGCAACGGTTTCCAGAGCCCCTGATTGCCGAACCATGAGTCGGCCACCACCAGGATACGCTGCCGGGGGAATTCTCCGGCAAACGCCGCAAGCATTTCAACTGCCCGCTGATTTTTGCCCGTTTTGGGGTTGAGATAATCATCCAGGGCGACAATCAGTCCGCCGTTGGTTTCCGGTCGAGGGATCATTTGCCAGAGCCTTGGCCAAAGCCTGTCCCAGGGGATTTTGGGCGAGGCGATAAAGGTGTAGTAGCGTTTCCTGCCGATCTCGGCAAAACCGAAGAGGACGTGGAAGACCCGGAGGAGATTTGACGTTTTGGACGAGGTGAACGGCAGGATAATGGCGAGCAGGGTATGCGGGAACCAGACACCGCGTTCCTCGGCTTTTTCGGATCCGGCAAATTCGGCTTTGAGTTCGGCGAGCAGAGAGTGTAGTATGGGCTTGCGAGGCTCCTCCGGTTTTTTGTTATGGAGAATTACATCTTACCATGAGCGGGCCTCGCATTCACTATTATGTCACTGTTATTACTCAAATTTTCTCATTTCCTGTGAAAAATCGCTCTTGATTTGCCGTGTAATATCAATCAGTTAGCTTTCGCCAATTTTTCACTGCATCGTCTTGAAATTATTGAAATAAATATTTCTCCGAACTCGGTTCGGATTCGAATCACGAGCCTCGCTTGCCAGGATCTCGGGTCAGCCGGGTTTAATAACGGGAAACTTCAGCTGAGCAATTTCTGGCTACTTTTCTTTCACAAAAGTTACTTCAAACGTTCTACACGACCGATACTTCTGTAATCGACTGGAAAGTGAGAAGGCATCCTTGCTATCAAAGGCCTGAAAAACATCCAGCCCTCTATCGAGCAGGATTTTCCAGCCATTATCCGTCACGATATGTCGAGCATGAATACTTTTGTCAGGAACGAACTCCCAGGAGAACCGAATGCCGCCGTTCCAGATGTTCTCCTGGATATTCATGAGATATCCCTTCTGTTGATCGCCGTTGAACTCGTCCTCAACCGTTACGAGATGCACCTGAACCTCATCATCGTCGGATTTTAATCGAGTAACGGTCTCCAACAATTCCATCAGATTTCGCAGCTGGTGGAATTTTCGAAGATACGGGTCAGTGATAACGAGGCTTGAAGCTCCCTTGAGGTAGGGTCCAAAAAGGTCATCAAATGAAATCCCCTTCTGGTTTTCTTCAATGACCAGGTGCTTTTCCTTCAGGACCTCATCTTTTGGCACATCATCAGCGGCAGGCCCAGATGTCGCTTCCGATTTCTCTTTATCATCGCCCGCCTCTTCAGTCGCAGCGGCGCCGTGAGGATAATAATGCTGAGGAAACTGTTTTTCCTCGAGCGTCTTCACCAACTGTTTCTTTCCCGTATCGACCGCCGTATAGCCGAATTGCACCGCTGCATAGGTCGAATCGATCCGCATGAGCTGGTCCTTCACCCTCTTGCGTCCCTCGATGGCGAACTGCAACAAGACCTCAATCTCATCCCGGCTTGCCTCTCCATGCGGGAAGAGGATCTTCATGAAACCGGAAAAAGTCTTGTGGATCGCATCCCGGTCCCTGGTGGAAATATCACTCAGCAACTGAAAATGGTCGGTATAGACCTGAGAAAAATCCTGGCTGCGTTGGTTCTTCAGAATCTCGGCCAGGTAATCGACGACAAAGCCATACCCTTCCGAGAACATCTCCCCCCGGATAATATCGACCTCCCAGCCGGGGATATAAAAGTGCAGTCGATCCAGAAAGGCCGAATCGTGGTATACCGTCGGCAATTCGTCAAAGAGATCGGTGTGCTTCAACATATAGGGGACATTGTGCCGGGTATTGCCGACAAACACCATGGAGGCCTCGGCACCCAACGTCTCGACCCCACGGGAAAAGGTCTTGTTGGCCATATAATTCTTCATGATATCGACAAGGGCCTTGTTCGGTTTCTTCTCCCTCCCGGCAAATTCATCAAAGGCCACCGCATCCCAATAACCGACCAGACCGAGCCTGCCGTTCGAGTTATTGACGAAGAGCTTCGGGACGGTAACCTCCCCGCCCGATATCAGAATGCCATGCGGGGAGAACTCGGAATAGATATGCGATTTACCCGTCCCCTTCGGGCCGAGCTCGATCAGATTGTAATTCCGCTCGCAGAAGGGAATGAGACGGATCAGTTGCAGGAGTTTGCTTCTGGCCCCGAACATCTCCGGATTGAACCCAATCGATTGCAGCAGCAGATTGATCCATTCCTCCGTCGTGAAGTTTTTGCGGGCAGCGATATAGGCATCAAAATCGAAATAGGAGAGCTGGATCGGTTTCAGGCTCTGCAGGATCCAGGGGCAGACACGTTTATCCTCGGCAGGCTCATATTCCAGATCACAGATGCACCAAACCCCGCCCACCAGCAGTTTCGGATGCTTCTTGATCGTGTCGGTGGCGACCAGAACCTTGGCAACCCCGAGATTGCTGAAGGTCGCCTCGTAGACATCATCCTTGTCATTGAGTTGCACGCCGATCTTGTCGATGACCTTGTGCCGGCCCTTCTCACGAATCACCGATTTGACCAGGCCGGCCTCGTTGCGATGGACATAATGCTTGCTGAGGATCTCCTTGACCGTATCGATACCGCTCTTGATACTGTCCTCATCGGCAGTGGCGCAGTACTGACCCAGCAGGTACTCGAGCACGTAGGTCGGGACGATGGCGTTGCCCTTTACAATCTTGACCAGGTCTTTGCGAACTACCAGACCCTGAAAATGCTCATTTATCTTATCATCGAGTGCGCTCATAGGGCCTCTATCAATCAAAATCACTGGTGAACGATCGCTGCATGGTATAGCTGACCGTTTTGTATTCGGTATAGTGCCCGGTTCCCGCCACTTTTTCTTCAAGTCTGAGCAGCACTGTCTGGCCATTGGCCTCCTCGGCCTTTCTATTCAGCAGGAAGCGAACCTTGATTTCGCGTTCTCTCGACTGTTCCGAGGTCAGATCAAAGGATATTTCGTGGCTGTCCGAGATCAACTCGCCGCTCTTGGTATAGATACCGGCCCGCAGGGTACGGGCATGTTTCTTGGCGGATACCGGATCGGCCTGAAAAAAGGCCACCGACAGTTGGCCGGAAGAAATGACGGTGCTGCTGCTCCGGATGATATCGACCGCAACACTGCTGACATCGCTTTGCCGTTTTTTATTGATCTTGACGACAGGAACAACAATCTCCTGCAACGACGCGCCGCCATGGACAAAGCGACTTCCCGAGCCCTTCAGCCGCATGCGATAGGTAGACTTTGAGATCTGCACTTCCGCCTCACCCGAGAACCCGAGTTGTTCGGCGGTGAAATGGCGCAGGCTGCTGTGATCCTTCAAACCCTTTCCCAGGACAAACCTTCTATCCTGGTGATACAGAGTATCTCCCCGCACCTCGGCGGCGGAGAAATCCGACTCGTCCAGGGGCTTATTCTGGTAAATAAAGCCATGGTCACTGGTGACGATCATATTGGTGGCATTGTTGCCGGCGAGCTTTTTGACGATCTTCACCAGATCCTGCAGCGTATCTTCGACCGCCTCAAAGACCCTTCCTTCCGACTCTTTCTTGTCACCCGTCGCATCAATGCGATTGTGGTACAGGTACACCACATCATTGCTGCGGATCAGCTCTCGGCAGTCGTCTCTGTTGAGGTCGAGAAACTCGTCGGCCTTGATCGCAGTTCCACTCCCGGCCAAGGCGTTATTGAGCACCTTGGCCCGGTTCGCCGTTCCCAGGGTTGAAATCCCGTCCGCCAGCACAGTTACCGAATCGCCCTCTCCAAACGACAAGCATTTATGGGGCAGGAGTGCGGCCATACCCACCTGGGTATTACTCGGCAGCATACCGACCATCGCCTCCAGCTGCGCGTCATAGCGGTCTTCGCTCTGAATCCGCCGCAACAGTTCCTCGCCTATCTCATAGCGGAAGGCATCGGAGATGATGACAAACATTTTCTTCTTCTGGGAGGAAGGCAGGGCCACGTACTGATCGAAAAACCGATTCTGCACCGGCACCAAAGGGCTGTGCCAGGATACACATCTATCGACGTGCTGTTGCCAGCCATCACCCAATTTTAACAGGAAGGCATTGGTATAGAGATCTTCTAACCTAATTGTCATTTTCTCCAACAGGGAGGTCTGACCGGACTGTTTTTCATGATACATATATTTCCGGTAGAGTTGATCGATCCGGAACCAGGAGCTGCAGTACTTCTGAATACCCGCGGCAAACGACTCGATCTGCAGCTTCAGATGTTCGAGTTCGTAGATGAAGCTCGAGGCAAATTCCACCGCTTCATAGAGATCATTGAAATCGGCATACCAGTGGCCCTGTCTCCTGGCCCGCACCACCAGGGCACATTCCCCGGCACTGATCGTCCGGTCGGTGATCGCCCGGACCAGATCGCTGATAACCTTCTGATCGATGAGCCGGAAATAATCGATTTCCTGCAGGGCCTTATAATCTCGCCCCTGCAGGTCCTGCCGGATGTTGAGGAGGTCGCCGCATTCGTTCGACAGTTTCTCGAACGAGGAGCGATGGGTGATCGAGTCCTTCCACCGTTTCAGGAAGATTACCGCCTCGGTGTTGAGTCGGCTTTCCTGGCCCATCTCCATTGCGTAGCAGGACTTGAACAATTCGATGACGAAATCGCGCACCGACTTGCTCTCCGAGCTGTAGCCATACTGCTTTTCGAGCTGACTCCAGAGAAACTCTTCGAGATTCGCACGCTGCAGCGCCTTCAATTTCTCGCCCCGCTCGGCGGCCAATTCGGCCAGGAGGTTCTCCAGGATGACATCTATCCTCGGCTCCGCCCCTGCACAGACCGCCAGCATCTTCATGCGGATGGCACCGTGCGAATCCTTGTCGCGCAGCAGGGTTTTGAGCGCCTCTTTGCGGGCACTGGACTTGAAAAAATCAAGATGCTGATCAACCAGATCGGCAAATTCCGGCCCCAGCCCGAGATCGCCAAGGTGCATCGAGGCCTGGTCGGTTCTGAACTCGCCCTGGGCGAGCTGGACGTCGAGCAACCAGTTGTCGAGAGGATTCTCAGGTTCTGGGCCTTCATGGTAGATGAGGAACTTGTCAAAAGGACATTCCCGCAAGATTCGGTGTTTTACCCCGAACTCGTTGCCCAAGAGCTCGATTTTCTCCACGCCGGCAAGCTCCAGTTGTTCAAAATCTTTACGAAGTTCTTTGTCCGAATCAAACCAGAAGACGATACGATGTTTCGCAAACAGTCGTGCAAGGGGATCCTGTATATTGCTCATAGAAAAAAATATCAGCTATCAGTGGTCAGGAGACAGTTCCTGAATTGAACAATCCTTTTATCTGGTTCAACAATTCTAGCCCTTTGTCGGTCAACCGGTATTTCTGGGTTGGGCTTTGGGGAGAATCCGGTTGGGTCAATGCAATCAAGTCCTCGGCTAATGCCGGCTCAAGATATTTTTTGGCAAAGTTTACCCTGTCTTTGAGTGATAATGCCGCCATCAATTCCGCTCGTGACATCTCGCCAATAGTATTTTCAAGCAACAGCCTTACTTGCAGGGTTACATGCTGGGTTACTTGCTGGGTTATCTGCTCACCGACATGTTGCTTCCCGCTTTTCACGAAGATTGGCTCCAGCAAAGGTACAATAAACCGCACCCGCATACCGATCTCCACGATTTGCGGTTCCGGCAGTCCCAGTTCCTGGGCCTCGGTGAAGATGCGGCGGACGCCGCTTCCCCATTGCTCGATCAGTTTCAATTCACGAAATACGCGAGCAATGACCGGATTACGAATCCTTGAAACACCCTGCTTCATATCCTCGATCGTCATACCGGGCAGCAGGATGCCGGGGTTTTCGATCTCGATCCGATCGTCGAAAAAGGCGATACGTACCGGTGCGCCGCGCTGGGAGTAATCGCTGTGTACCAGGGCGTTGATGACCGCCTCGCGGAGAATTCCAAGGGGAATGCTCCAGACATCCTTGCGGCGTATCTCGGAGAAGTCGGCGCCGCGCATCCTTTCTTACTGCAGCTTGGGAAACAGTGCTTTCGCATCATGCTCCGAAGTCAATCCGCCAAATCCCCGCAGCTACATCGGCCATTTTTTTCTGTCGAGCTTCAATCTTGTGCTCATCCCAGATCTCGTAATGTTCAGCTATTGCTTGGGTGATCCTGAAATCACTTTGACCATAAATCGGTCGCTTGAGACTATACCCACCGTTTCCTGCATCACGATTTCCAGCTGATTCCAGCGGAGTCATATTTCCCAGCCGGTAGATCAACCGATCCTGTTTTGGTTCTTCGATATACGACCAATCAGATGACGGATTTTCTGGAAGTATATGTTCTAGATTATAGGTTGCGCTCTCGAAGTCAAAGGCACTTCCTGAAAGCTGCTTCTCAATTTCAAACAGGATATAGCGAACAACCTTTTTATTGCGACTGTTGGTCGTCCGCAGTTCTTTCTCACAAAACGCAGCCTTGAACTGGCGATCATCCGGATAAATGTCCTGCAGTACAGCCATTACTTGCCGGTATGAATTGAATGTGCCATCCGATACCTTCCAAGCCACCTCATTATAAAGTCGTTCCTGTTCGTGCGTCTGCAGGTTGCAGATTACGTTATAGCGAAAGGAAATCACCGAAATGCCTCGCAGAATCCGGGTAAACGAATTGCGTTGTCCTTCGAAGAAGCATTCATAACAGGCCAAAAGCATGGCCAGAGGCTGGCGAACGTTAAACATTACCAATTGCTCAAGAGCGAACTTTTCCTCAGGCTGCCACAAACCATCTTGCGGATCGCGCAGGGCCGCATAAATGGCGGCACAATGGTCAAGATCTCGTATCAGAGTAAAAGCGTCATCTCGCGTGGTGATACGTTTGCGGATGGTTTTGAACAAATCCGATTTGCGAACCAGTTTGTTGCGGCTATTCCAAAAAATGCGCAAGAACTCCGGAAAGCTCTCGCTTCCCAAAAGCCCCACAATGCGCTCCCATCGTTCCTCGAGTGCTTTCAACTCGGTTTCATGGGTATCCGCCGAACTTATCACTGAAAACAGATAATTTTTCAGCAAATCGGTTGCGGAAAGCCTTACGCCACGGGCATTCAACGTCTCGAATACCTTAAAGGCATTTAGTTCGTCGGTTACGGTTATGACCGTGAAAAACAACTTGTCGACCAATGAGTCGATGAAAGCCGCAAAACATTGGCCACTATTGTCCCCCACACCTATTCGAGTTTTGATTTTTTCTTTGAACCACCCGAAAGATTTTCGCAATTGATGCTCAGATGCATTCAATCCCCGTTGCGGGAGTCTCTCCAGCGGCACCATGTACGTTTGGTAGAAACGGTTGTTGTGTCTGTTCAATTCCAATTTGGACCGGGAAACTAAAGAGACCGGATCCACATATCCTATGTAGCTGTTTTGCAGTTGCGCCTTTCGCGTTGTATTGTTTTCCGCATCCACTCCGGCTGTCACCAGATCTTGCAGATGACCGAGGCCGGCAAGGATCATGACACTGAGGGTTGTCATGCGCTGCTGCCCGTCTATGATATCAAAGTTCTTGTTGTTTGAAGACTGCAGCACAAGATATCCCATATAATGAGCCGATTCTCCATCTGCTTCGAAAAGACCGAGAATATCCTGCCACAGATCGTCCCATTCATCTTCCGTCCATGAATAGTCTCGTTGAAAAGGGGGGACATGATAGGATAAGCCGTTTCCCAATAACTGACGGAATGTTGAATTAGTGGTGTTGAAATTCATCATTGGCATAGTCAATCCTCCTTCGCATAAAGACCGGGAATTTTCTTCAATGCAGCGCCGAACTTGGCATAGTTGACCTTTACGCCATCGTCGAGATCGATGTCGATCCTGGCGGTGGCCAGCGGGAAGAGGATGTCGTTTTCGTAGCCGTTCAGCTCATCGATGGTCTGTTTGAGCTGGCCGATTTCTTTCAGTGCCCTGGTTTTCTCGACCTTCGAGGCCGAAGCGGAGATGGAGACCTGTTCCAGGTGTTCTTTTCTTGCCGCCAGTTTGGTGCGGAACTCGCGCAGGTAATCGTTGAGGATGATCGACACCGTATCCGGGCGGTAGCGGTGCATGGAGATCAGGGCGTTGAAACTCCCCTTGGGGCTGGAGAACAGCCAATAGATGGGGCGTTTCTTGTAGCGCTGGACATGATCGGCATAGAAATCCTTCAGGAAGTATTTGCGGATATCCTTGCCGATGGCCTCTTCGAGGAATTTGAGATTTTCGTCGTAGTGGTCCTCGCCAAAGGTCAGCTTGAGGAAAGAGCGAAAACGCCCGGCGATCTCATCCATAAACCACTCGCCGTCGAGAATGGGGATGACGTTGTCGGTGTCGGCCGGGAAGGTCGGTTTGGGGATCTGCTGCAGGTAGTCCTCGATGGTCTCGCCTTGGTTGGCGAGGATCAGGCCGGATTTGTCGAGGGCATAGCGGCCGAACATGCAGCCGACACCATAGGAGATGAACTCCTTCATCGTGTCGGCCAGAAGCAGTGCTTCCAGTTCTTCTTCACTTTTGTTGCCGCCGTAGCGGTAGTGCGGGTTGCAGGTCAGGGTGATCTCGCCCAGCGGCACCTCGGGTGTCAGTTCATCCTGCAGACCGTAGGCGTCAATGAAGATACGGTTGTTCTCTTGCTCCAGCCGCTGCATCTCCATCGTCATCTCCCGCCAATGGGCGCGGAGCTTCTGGTAGGTGGCCCTTAGGGTTGGCTGGCAGTAGTCGGGATTCAGGAGCGGTAGACTGCTGAAGTCCCAGGAGGTTTCGAAGGAGTCCCAGTCGGCTTTAGACAGCTCGCATAATACCGTTACCAGAGGTTCGGCTTGAGCTATTTTATTTGTATCTGGCGTCGGCAAAGCCGCAATGTTGTAATTTTTGAAATGGAGTGTTGGATTAAGGATTTTCAGGATTTCAAACGAAACTTTGCTCCCCATTTGGGCAAGGTAAAGTTCCGGTGATTCCCCAAAAAGAGCTGGCCCTGCAGCATCAAAAACAAGACCAGATGGCAGGATTCTAACGCCAAAGCTTGATGAACTCAGATCGGTCCAAGTCACACCCTTTTTAAAATAGAATCCTTCGTTTGAGATTTTCCACCCAAGATTATCCCAACTCAATTGAGGGTATGCCTCAAGGGTAGATTCCTTTATCTCGTAACCATCATTCTCCCAATTTACTACGAACTCAAGGTTTCCATACCACCTGCGAAATTCGCCACCTTTGTTATAGGGGACCCATTTGCGTTTGCCTATATTGGAAATTGGATGTTGAAAGTATCTCTCATCAATTTCAAACCATATGCGCAAGAACCTTTCGTTGTTTCCAGTCCTCATACCGATTTTTGGTGACGCAATTTCCCCAAGAGGGGCAAATTTGGCGAATGCTTCAAATACTTTTTTACTGACCCAGTATGCAGTCGGGCTTCCTGGAATATTTGAAAAATCTTGAGCAGATGCTCGAAAACGACAATTGGAATTAGGATTTTTAATAGCCTCAAGTGCCATCACAGATTTCTCAGCTTCAGAACCACCATCAACCAATCGCAAATATTCGCCTTTCCATATTGAATGGTATGCGTTCTTGAACACAAAGGCGGTTGTTGAGACAACGGCCCCACCAATAGTATCAAAACCACGTTCGCCCAGATGTGCCATCGATAACAGCGTGGCCGAAGAAAGGATTTTTGTTCGAAGTTTCTCGAAGGATGAAAGAAACATCCACGTTTGCATATTAATCATTGCCATCATGCCGCGTTTCTGGGTCATGCCCAAAGAACGTTCCATGAACATTGCGAACAAATCTGATTTGCTATCTGGGAAGTTATCTTTCGCCCATGCAGCCAGTCGCCCATTCATCCCCTTACCGCCCATATACGGCGGATTGGCAATCACCACATGGTATTTGGGGCTCAGGTAATCGGCCTGTCGCAGGGCTTGCAGCACCTTCTGATGAGTCATGCTGATAAACAGCTGCCCGGAGACATTCTTTGACTCCAAGATCCTGAACATGCCGTCCACATCGGTGACATCGGGACGGATCAGGGAGCCGAAGTTGTCGGCCTCTTGAAACTGGCGCAGGGTGGTTTGCAGCGGCGCGGTAAAGAGGTTGCGCCCGATAAAATCCATGTAATTTTTCAGCTCACCCTCGTCGAAATGGACGTTCTCCAGCACGCAGATATTCGGCCCCACGCCCTTGGTGAAGAACCGCCGTTGCCTGGCGCGAGCCTTCATGGTCAGCGCGAAGGCCGCCAGCTCCCCGGCGCGTTCGTCGATCTCGATGCCGTAGAGGTTATTCGTGAGGATCTTATCCGGGATCTCGGCCGGCTCGTAGCCTTCCTCCTCATAAATGGCATAGAGCAGGTCGAAGGCATAGGTCAGCATGTGGCCGGAACCGCAGGCCGGATCGCAGATCCTGATCTCTTCCGGCGTGCTGATAAGCAGGAAGTCCGCCTCGGCCTGCTCGGGCCTGATGTAGTAGTCCATCTGCTGAATCAGCTTCGAGCCGGGGCGGTTGAGCAGCCACAGGCGGCCGAGGGAGTTCTCCACCAGATAGCGGACGATCCAGTGCGGGGTGAAGAGCTGGGTGGCGGCGGGGATGTTCTCGGGGGTGATCTTCTTGTTCTGTTTCAGGCCATCGAACACCTCGTCCTTCTTCTCGGAGATATAGAACTGGTACAGCCAGCCGATGACCTCGACATTCCGGCAGGTCTCTTCGGTGAGGGCCTGACGAATCGCCTGGAGAATCGATGTTTCACTGAGCAGATCATCCGGCATCAGCAGTTCGGTATAATCCATGATCCGCTGAAACATGAACGGCATGATCCGGCCATAGTCATTGCATACCGCCACCAGCAGCAGGCGATAGGCCTCCTGCTGCGGATCGGCCGCCTGCACCTGCCCACTCAGCAGATCAAGGACCTTTTTGCGGTCCACCTGCAGTTCATCGTCGATATGGCCCTGCTTGGCATCCTGGAGGATCTCCGGCTGCGAGAAACCTGATGCCGGACTGACCGTGCCGATCCTGGTGTAGCGGTTGACGTCCATGAACCGCAGGGCGCAGAACCGGTTGAACCAGATATAGGCCACCCGCTCGATCACCGCTGCTTTCGAGGTCTTGGCGATCTCTGCCCGCAACTGGACGACCGCTTTTTCCCGCTCACGCAGTTCGGCACTATCGCTCTGCAGCACGAGTTTCAATCGCGCCTCGACCTGTTCCAGCAACTGCCGCCGTGCCGCCTGGGCGAACTTTTTCAAGCCTGTCGTGTTCATAGATTGTATCTGTATGTCAGTTGTCGGCATGCCGCTTGTACGTCATCGGCCGCGCACCGTTATTTTCCTGTTTCCGATGAAACATTGCCATGCCCCTTCCACCTGCTCGGGCCCTCTATAATTGGCGGAGTCATCGACTGTCGGTCTTCCCTATCGGCAGGGATGCATATCTTTGCTGATGGTCGGGAATGTTAGAGACGTACTCTTTTGCCTTGATGAATTTCCGCCAGGAATGCTGTTTTTATTGCCTTCAAATAATCATCAAGGTCACTTTCGCTCGCAAGGACATTCCCGGGAAATGATATCTTGATACTGCTTTTGCTTATAAATTCAGGTTCCCGAGTGCTTGCGCCCGAGCCAGTACGATTGTCGTCGTCTCCAGGATCTGGATATGGTTGAGTCGAAGTGGATCCTCCAGTGCTCTTCCCGGTATGCGGTGGTGGATCGGCGGCTTTCCTGGCAGCAGCAACCCAGCCACTCTGTTTGTTGAGGATATTGACAAACTCCGTCTCTTTGAAATGGCGGATATTTTCACGCACAACAGCGACGATCTTCTGTTGTTGTATTCTCCGATCAAACCCTGAGAAGGACTGGAGCAGTTCGCCTTTCTGGCCTTCGGTCAAAAGGTTGAAATCATCCATGGAGATGAGTTCCTTTTTCATCGACTCAGCTGCTTCCCTTCCTTCCTGGCGAATCTCGGCCAACAATTTTTCTATCGATGCGGCAAGCGCATCCACCAACTTTTTCAACTCCAGCATTTTTCTTCCGGCAAAACAGCGGGGATCGGCGACAATATCTCGGGCCTGCTGGCTCTGATCGCCTTCTATCTCAGAAAAGTTGGCGTGCTGTTGTTCGAGAAACCGTTTGCTGTCATCAAAGATTGTCCTGCCCGAACCAGACATGAATGTGAGAAGAGGATCGAAGATAGTTTCCTTGGTTGTTTCGAGGTCATCGTGCAGTTTTGCCAGCTCGGTGAGATAGAAGGCATATTCTTTTTTGGACAGGTCCTGCAGTCTCCTGAGCGGTTCCGCCAATACCGTGAGAAAAGGATACTGCCCTTTCTGACTGAATAGACTTTCAAGTTTTACCAGTGTATTCTTGAAGGCCTCCTGCGTCTCCCGCGCCAGATGTTTGGCTTCGTTGGCTTTGGCCGGAGTATCAAAAAAGTGCCCGTAGAAATCTTTGAGGTTGCGCACCTGTGAGGCGGTAAAATCAAGCTGCGGATCGATGATGCTATTGCCAAACCCGTGCGTATTGCGAAGGGCCTTCTCAAGGGCCGGACCTTCAAGGACATTGGAGTCCTGACGAATCTCGATTTTTTCCCTGGCACAGAGTTTGGCTGTGATGCACTGTATAGCAGCCAGATACCAGCCGTAAGGTTTCCTTTCGAACCATTCGACCAGCCCTTTCATCGTGGTGCGCAGGCCATTACGGGTATTGCCCTGGATATACGAAAGTACCTCCTGCTCCGCCTCGCTCATCATCTTTTCATCATCACCAAACAGGGTCGCACCCGATGGCTTCAGATAGGTGGCGATGTCATTTTCCGAGTATTTTATGCCGCGCAGCATGCTCAGGTTCGGATAGGTCCGGCGGATCAGATCGTAAAATCCTTGCTGAATTCTTGTCTGTGCATCCGACGAACCTATCTCCATCGGCTTCAGATTTATGATGAGCTTCGCCCTGCCGAGCAGTTCTTTGGACTTCGCCTGCAGCTCATTGCGCCGTTCCCTGTTCTGGACACTCTTGTCGGTCAGGATGCGTTTGATAATCTCCTGCTGGGTCTGGGTCATGTTGATGCGGATATACGAGTCTGTCTTCTTGTAGAGAAGCAGATCCTGGTAGAAACGATTGTCGGCCGGCATGATTACCAGAAGTTCGGCCTTGCCCATCGATTGCATCGAAAGAGTCGTTTCGTTGTCAATCAGCTCGTTCAGTGGGGTTATGACATTGATGGCAAGTTCATATTCTCTGCCGCAAAGGGAACCATCGAGCCGCCGTGAGAATGGATAATCCTGACCGTTGTCCTCGTAACGAATCTTCCGTTGCTTCAACACATGATCAAAAATGATCTCCTCGAGAATCTTGTTGATCTCGGAATTCTCGACATCGGTGTTTTTTATCTCCTGTTCGACATCCTTTTCTTCATCGGTCAGGAGCTCGTAGAGATCGCCATTGCGCTGGATATAGGTCTGCTGTTCGAGAAGATCGAGGGCTGCCGCTACCCGCTTCTGCAACTCGGTCACATTGCAATCGAAGTTATCCAGCATGAGAATACTGAGATTACGGACGGTCGCCTTGAACTCCTTTACATACTTAACAAGGAATAGAGCCTTCAGGAGCCGGACCGCAAAGGCATCTCCGAGATTGCTTTCGGCAACCAGGACACTCCGTTGTATCTGGGCCTTCAGGGCGGTACGGATACCTTCAAACATCAGATCGAAGGTGGCCAGTTTTCGTATCTCGTGCCGGGCGATATGCACGGCGACCTGTTGAAACACCCCAAGCATCGATCGTTCCCCGACGGAGCTGTGCTTCCCTTCAAAGGCATTATGCTGGGACAGAGTCTGGATGGCCGCCTGAAAGAGGGTAAACTGATACGGGATGAAGGGATAGGCATGGATGAAGTGGTCGCGATCTTTGAAATTGCGATACGTCTGGGAGCCATCGGCAAAGTCGAACAGGGTCCGGAAATTATTGGTCTGCTCGTGATAGATATCGGTGAGAAGGGCCACCCCTGATTCATTCTTGAGCAGCAGACGTTTCTGGATGACTTCGTCAACGTTGGCACTGGTGAGTTTCATCCGATTGGCAAAACGAGCCTGGATCTTGGAAAAGTCATTTCCCTGCTGTTTGTTCATTTCACCAACGACGGCGTTCATATCCTCCTGGGCGGTGACAATAATCCATGCTCGACCTCGGCATTTGGTCTCCAGACTTTCGGCCACCGTCTGCAGGTTGGTCATCAGCTTGGTGTTGTCGGCGATATACTGCCCAACTTCATCGACAAAGAAATTCAGCCGGAAATTCGGTTTCTGCTGTTCGATATAGCTGTTGATCTGATTGGCGAAATCTTCGATGGAGAGCTTGTAATCACTCCGATAGCGATCCAGAATGCCTTGCGCGGCCGTCACCTCCGCCCCGGTAGCCAGAGCATAGGCCTGCGCAATGTTCTTCGCCTCCAGGAGAGCGACCTCACGGCCCCGCTCCCACGTCTGTCCCGACACGTTCTGATAGGCCTCCCTGAACGGGATATATTGGCCACGACCATCCAGATCCCGTTCAAATTTGGCGATGTAGGCCTGTTTGCCGTAATACCCGCACATCTCATCAAACACCTTGACGAACACCGAGAGCAAGGCGTCAATCTGGGTTTTCGAGATAATCTCCGCTTTTTGATCAATGTTGAACAGGATGGATTTGGAGGGGATGGCAACAGCCCGCTTGAGGTCGCCACGCAGGATTTCGTTATCCTTGCATTTGGGTAAAAAGAGATCGAGCGCCGTGGTACCGTTAATCGATCTATTTTCCAAAAGAAGAGCGAGAATCTTCAGGAGATGGGATTTACCGGAACCGAAAAACCCTGAAACCCAGACGCCATTGGCACCCTGGTATTTGGTATAGGCATCGAGAAAACTTTCCAACCGCTTGGCCGCCTCGTTGGTAAGGACGTATTCTTCAACCTCGAGCAACAAGCTGGCCTCGTCATCTGCCTTGATAACGCCTTCAATGGGACGATTTACCGGTTTCTCGAAGATCTCATTCAGCAACATGGCGTTATCCTTTTATATCTCGCAATGGTAGATATTGAATGCCCTGTAGTATTTGTCATCATGCAGGCGTCCGAACAGATCGAGCGAAGCTCCATCTTCCAGCGAATGGGTGTATTCACCGGGGAAGAACAGCACGGTGGGCTTATCCTTGGCGGTGCTCTGCAGGTTGTTCAGGACATTGTGAGAGCGAATGTAGGGAAACACTTCGCCGATACCCGAGATGAACATGACATCAAATGAACACTTGCCCATCTCTTCGGCTATGGCCGGCACCAGGTGCGCTTCCGAATCGAGCACGCCTTGCAGGAGTTCCTTGAGCTGATCTTTGGCGATCTCCCGCTCCATCTCCAGCAGACGATCCCAGATATCCCGCTCCTTCAAGAGCTTGATTGCCAGATCGTAGAGGTTGATATCGAGGACCTGAATGCCCTGATGTTCGAGTTGGTTGCGGAGCTGGTTACGAATCCGCTCCATATCGACCGCTTCCCTGGGATTGAATGGGCAGATAAAGAATGGAACCTCGTTCCCAAGCCCTTGTTTCTTCAGGAATCGTTCGCTGCCGATAAGTTTCAGCAGGTGCTCAAATCGTTCCTGAATGGGAAGACCTGCTATATCAACTCTTATTTCAGCCATGTCTGGATATCCATATCCGATATTGGAAATACACGAAATAACTGCGGATCATCTGTTGTGATTGCCTGAACAAGTTCCGGAGTAAGCAAGGCGGGAAGGATCATGCAGCTGTCGGAAATAATCTCGGCCTCGCGCAGGATCTTGAAGAGAACCTGTCGAAGTTTATTGCGAGTCGATTTTTGTAATTGATCAAGCTCGTTGTGCCACAATGCTTTTTTTTGATAAAAAGCATCGTATTCCTGAACATTGAGCAACACATCCATGCGGAGGAATTTTTCTCTGATTATTTCAACGGCAAATTCTTGGATAAAGATATGACGCTTGCAGATCGCCAGCCACAGCAGGTATTGCTGCTCCGATCTGGAACCATCTTGAATGAGGGTGAGTTGCTGCTGTGACAGGAGTTCAAGACGCGAGCAGATCTCTCTTACTCTTCGTTTGACGCTGCTTTCGGTGCGGGATTGGATACTGTTTTTTTCCAATGCTGACTTTCGGGTCAGGGTCCAATCATTGGTTGAAAAATACCCATCAACAATGAGTAACGATTCGTTATAGAATAGCCCCCCGGTGCTGAATGACATGCTGTACTGAGTTTTCAACTCATTTGGCGGCATATGATTACTGATCCTGCCCCTCTGTCCATGACATGGTTTTCCTTTTCCGTTTCGGAAATGAAAAACAACTATCAATTCTAACAATTTGAACAAGCCGTTAAGTGGAAAATCTGCTACCAATAGCACCCAATAATGGTACCGTTCTACTGATTGAGCCCTATCCGTTCATTCGTTACGGTGGAAAACAGGCCCGAACGTCCGTCGGCAATGTCCTGCACGGTGCCAACCCATCCGGGGGAATTCAAGGACAAACGACACTTCCACTTTGGGGTGCACCGGTTAAAAACCCTTCCGACCGAAACAAAAGGACACCGGCAGGAGGAGCCTGCCGGTACGCCCGGATTGAAGATACATTGGGAAAAACCCGCCTTTGCCTGAGTATCGGCCGATCCGGCTGCAGTGGCTACTCAGTGACGATGGGCCGGAATAGGCCATCGTTGCTTCACCTCTACACGTTCTTCCCCATTTCATAGGCTTGGTCCATCGCCGTTTTGCCCTTGATATCGCCTATCCTCCAGGCACCGGTGCCAAAAACGACGCCTTTTTCCGATACTTCCCCCAGGCAGGAAAGAAAACCCCTGAACCCGGCAAGGGCTGTGTCCATCGCCTCTTTCCTCTCATCGGCGGCGGTCATGATGAAGTACAGGTTCTTGTCGCTGATGTTCGGGTAAACGGGATAGACCCTGTCGATGAAGGTCTTCATCTGCCCGCTCATGTTGTAGAAGTACACCGGAGTGGCCATGACAATGACATCGGCGGCGACCATTTTTTCCAGGATGCCTCCCATGTCATCCTGTTGCACGCAAATGCCGTCGTGTTGCCGGCAGTATTCACAGGCAAGGCAATAGCCGATTTTTGTCTCCCGCAGGTTGACCTTCTCGACCTGATGGCCTTGTGTCTTGGCGCCCATCATGAACTGCAGGCACAATAGGTCTGAGTTCCCTCCCTTCCTCGGACTCGCAGACACTATCAATACGTTTTTGCCCATGGATAACTCCCCTTTGCGGCATCAGATTTTCAGTGAGCTCATGACCAGCGAAATTGATCGATGCATACTCCCGGATGCTCCGGGCCAGAGGGCAGATGAGATGTCTTCAGCACATCTGCCATTGCCGCGCCGGGGGATGGTTCCCCTATGGCGCGATTTTCCAGTACTTCCGGAGGAAAGTCGTATGCGCGATTTCCTCGGTAGCCGTTGCACCGTGTTGTGGGAAACAGATGGTGCACAATCAAGTTCCACCGCTTTGTCGGTCAGCAGGTGGACAGTCCAGCGGCGACGTCGGCAACCTTCCACCTGGGGCCGTTGAATCAGAGAAAAAGAGCTGTTTCCGGATGGATGGACACTAACTCGATACCGTGGTGACATGGCAGCCTCCAGGCGGATAATTCCGCCAGTATACACGAACCGGGTTGATTGCGAATTAGCAAATGTTACACCGGGGGAGGGGGCGATTTCCCTCTGCATTCGACATGACTTTGGAGAAGCGGACAAAAACTCCGATCAATGCAGTGACGCTGAAGACAGGGGTTACGGATTCCTGGAAGATCAGGCAAGGATTGTGGAGGATTGTTCTACTGCAACCGGGATCGCCGGGTTATATTGGAGCAGGCGCATCCGGAGATAGCGATCGGGAATGAACCTCTCGCCGACGGAAAAAATCATCAACATGAGAAAAGATCATGAAAATACTCAACAACGGTTCATAACCTTCGCTGTCAGGGCCGATGGAGTGGTTCTCCGGCACAAGGCGTATCGATCCCCTGGTGCTCCAGGCGGACAGCACTGGTGGTCGATGCCGGGTCGAGTGGTAAAAAAAACGTATGGCTGAAAGGAGCTACGACAATGGAGAAAGCAAGAGTCTATTTTACGGATTTCAGAACAGAACCTTTCGGTGATGGGCTGCCGGCAAAATTGAAGAAGCTGATCAGGAAGGCCGGTATTGACCAGATCAATATGGATGGCAAATTCGTCGCGATTAAACTGCATTTCGGCGAATTGGGCAATATCAGCTATCTTCGTCCCAACTATGCGAAAGCCGTCGCCGACGTGGTCAAGGACCTGGGTGGAAAACCCTTCCTGACCGATTGCAATACCATGTACCCGGGGAGCCGGAAAAACGCCCTCGAGCACCTGCAATGCGCCTGGGAGAACGGGTTTACAGCATTGACCGTCGGCTGCCCGATTCTTATCGGTGATGGGCTGAAGGGAACCGATGATATCGAGGTGGTGGTGGCCGGTGGTGAGTACGTGACGGCGGCCAAGATCGGGCGGGCCATCATGGATGCAGACGTCTTTGTCAGTCTGACCCACTTCAAAGGGCACGAGATGACCGGCTTTGGCGGTGCGATCAAAAATATCGGCATGGGATGCGGCTCCCGGGCCGGCAAGACCGAGCAGCATAGCGGCGGCCAGGCCTCGATCGACGAGGAAAAATGTCGCGGCTGCTTTGCCTGTTTCAAGCAGTGTGCCAACGATGGCCTCGTCTTCGATGACGATGCCAAAAAAATGCACGTGAACAAAGAGAAATGTGTCGGCTGCGGACGCTGTCTGGGGGCGTGCAATTTCGATGCGATCGAGTTTGCCGACTACGCGGCGGTAGAGCTGTTGAACAGACGGATGGCCGAATACACGAAGGCAGTGGTCGACGGTCGCCCCTGTTTCCATATTTCCCTGGTTGTCGACGTTTCTCCCAACTGCGACTGCCATAACGAAAACGATGCCCCCATACTCCCGAATCTGGGGATGTTCGCCTCCCTTGATCCCCTGGCCCTTGATCAGGCCTGTGTAGATGCCTGCATGCGAGCCACCCCGATGCCGGGAAGTCAACTGTTCGAAAATATGGTCAACCCTGATTTTATCGACCATCACGATCATTTCACCAACTCGAGACCCGAATCGGAGTGGCATACCTGCCTGGAGCATGCGGAGAAAATCGGTTTGGGGACGCGGGAGTATGAGCTGGTTGTAATCAAATAGCCGCTCCTTCATCCAATCCGGTCAATACTCAGGGTGACGGAAAGAGGTGAATCGCGATAAATGGGGTCAGCAGATAAATGGAGATAAATGGGGTCAGAGTAATCATATATTATATTTTACTCTGACCCCATTTAAGTACGCTGCAGCCGCCAGGCAGGATCGGAGCCGACCTTCAGCCGGTGCCGGTGAAGAGCACGGCGCATCCTCCTTGCAATTGGCCATTGTCTTGCGATATGCTTTTCTACACATGGAGCCGTAACGAAGGCTCGATTCCCGTCAGCATATTTTTCGGACACAACCGCCGCGCCGTTGCCTGGCGCTGGTGCGCAACCTGAAGGGACTTCCCCCTCATGGGAAGTTGCCGTCTCATTCTTGCATAGGGGAGAGCACAATGATCACCTTGGATGTTAACGGTAAAAAAATCGAGGTCTCCGTAGCCGCCGACACCCCCCTGCTGTGGGTGCTGCGTGAGGAACTGCAACTGACCGGGACCAAGTTCGGCTGTGGCGAAGGGATCTGCGGCGCCTGCACCGTCCTGGTCGACGGTGATCCGACCCGCTCCTGCGTCACTCCGGTGGAGACCATGCAGGGCCGGAAAATCGTCACCATCGAAGGGCTGCCGGACACCCACCCGGTCAAACGGGCCTGGCTGGAGCAGGAAGTGTCGCAGTGCGGCTATTGCCAACCGGGCCAGATCCTGGCCGCGGCCGCCCTGCTGCAGAGCCGCCCGGCCCCGACCGACACCGAAATCGATAGCGCCATGGGCGACAACCTCTGCCGCTGCGGCACCTACCCCCGCATCCGCAAGGCGATTCATCAGGTGGCATCCGAGACGAAAGGAGGTGGAAAATGAACGGAATCATCAAGCTGGACCGCCGCTATCTGCTCAAGACCGGCGTCGCCCTCGGCGGCGGCCTGGTTCTGGCCTGCTATTTTTCCTTCCCCTCGCCGGCTGGCGCCGCCGAGCCGCCCGCCCCCTTCGCCCCCAATGCCTTCCTCCGCGTCGGCACCGACGGTTCGGTGACCATCATCAACAACAAATCGGAGATGGGACAGGGGGTGTACACCGCGCTGCCGATGATCGTCGCCGAAGAGCTGGACTGCGACTGGCAGAAGGTGCGGGTGGAGGCGGCGCCGGTGGCCCCGATCTACAACCACACCCTGTTCGGCAGCCAGGTGACCGGCGGCAGCACCAGCGTCCGGACCGAATGGCAGCGGCTGGCCCAGGCCGGCGCTGCGGCCCGGGCCATGCTGGTTGCGGCGGCGGCCCAGACCTGGAAGGCCGACCCCGCCGCCTGCCGGACCGCCAAGGGACAGGTGATCCACCCCGACGGCAGAAGGCTCAGCTACGGCGATCTGGCGGCCAAAGCGGCGAAACTGCCGGTTCCCGCCGAGGTCAAGCTCAAGGACCCGACAAAGTATACGCTCATCGGCCATCCCGTCCATCGCCTCGACAGCCCGGCCAAGGTCAACGGCAGCGCGATCTTCGGCATCGACGTCCAACTCCCCGGCATGCTGGTCGCCGTCATCGCCCGGCCGCCGGTCTTCGGCGCCACACTGAAAGAGTTCGACGACAAGAAGGCCAAGGCGGTGCCCGGGGTGAAGGCGGTGGTGGCGGTTCCGGCCGGGGTGGCGGTCGTGGCCGAGCGCTTCCGGCCGGCGCTGCAGGGCCGCGATGCCCTGCAGGTCGAGTGGGATGAAGGCCCGGGGGCGACGCTGTCGACCGACGGACTGCGGCGGCAGTATGCCGCTCTGGCCCGCACCCCGGGGGCCCCCGCCCGCCGCGAGGGTGATGTCGCCGCTGCCCTGGCACGGGCGGCGAAGACCCTCGAGGCCGAGTACGAGGTGCCGTTCCTCGCCCACGCCCCGATGGAACCGCTCAACTGCTGCGTCGATCTCCGCCCCGATGGCTGCGACATCTATACCGGGACCCAGATGCAGACCGGCGCCCGCGACACCGCCGCCCGCATCAGCGGTCTGCCGCCGGAACAGGTCCGGGTCCACACCACCTACCTCGGCGGCGGTTTCGGCCGCCGCGCCACCCCCAACTCGGATTTCGTGGCCGAGGCGGTGCAGGTGGCCAAGGCGATCGGCAAGCCGGTCAAGGTCATCCGCACCCGTGAGGACGACATGCGGGCCGGCTACTACCGCCCCTTCTGGTATGACCGGATCACCGCCGGCCTCGACGCCAAGGGCGGTGTGGAGAGTTGGAGGCACACCATCGTCGGCCAGTCGATCATGGCCGGCACCGCCTTTGCCGGATCGATCAAGGACGGGATCGACGACACCTCGGTGGAGGGGGCATCCGACATCCCCTATGCCTTCCCCAATATCCTGGTCGACCTCCATACCCCGACCTTGCCGGTGCCGGTGCTGTGGTGGCGGTCGGTCGGTCATTCCCACACCGCCTTCGTGGTCGAAAGTTTTCTCGACGAGGTGGCCCACGCCACCGGCCGGGATCCCTTGGACTTGCGGCGGACGCTGCTCGCCGGCCACCCCCGCCATCTCGGTGTGCTGGAACTGGCGGCCCGAAAGGCCGGGTGGGGCAAACCCCTGTCCCCCGGCCGCGGCATGGGAATCGCCGTCAACGCCTCGTTCGGCAGTTTCGTCGCCCAGGTCGCGGAGATCTCGATGAGCAAGAGCGGGGCGATCCGGGTGCATCGGGTGGTCTGCGCCGTCGACTGCGGGCGGATCGTCAATCCCGACACCATCGCCGCCCAGATGGAATCGGGGATCATCTTCGGCCTCACCGCCGCCCTGTATGGCGCCATCACCTTCAAGGACGGCCGGGTCGAGCAGGGCAATTTCGACGATTATCCGCTGCTGCGGCTGGACGAGACGCCGCAGATCGAGGTCCATCTGGTGCCGAGCAGCGAAGACCCCGGCGGGATCGGTGAGCCCGGAGTGCCGCCGATCGCCCCGGCAGTGGCCAATGCCCTCTTCAGCTTGTCCGGCGCCCGGGTGCGCTCGCTGCCCCTGACCCCGGACAAGGTCCTGGCGGCGCAGGCCAAGGGCTAGATGGAACACGGGCCTTGCCGGGGCTCATCCCCCGGCGGCCCGACCTTTGAGCATCCATCTCTATCGGGCAGCGACCGGCCACAGATAAAAATCTTCATTCCTTTTGAAACCGACCCCCACCGCCCCTTTATCGAGGTAGAGCACATAGGCCCAGTCGGTTTCGAAGCCGCTGGTGGTGGAGGACCAGTAGGCCGCCAGCACCGCCGCGAACGGGTGATCGGCCGGCAGGGCCGGGTCATGGGCCGAGGCATCGACCAGGCTCTCCAACTCGTTGATGGTCGGCAGGCGCCACGGCCGCCGGGTCTGCCCCGCCAGGGCCCTGACCCTGTCGAGGGCCTGATCCCAGGCGACGGGCCGGCCGGGCAGATCGCCGCGGCCGTACCAGACCAGCCCGGTGAGCCGGTCTTCAACCCCGTCATCCTGAAGCATGAACCGATCCGACGGCCAGCGGACGCCGGTCTTCAGCTCCCCGTCCTGGCCGCTGTCGCCGCAGTGCACCGCAGCGCCGTGGCTGTCGAAACACCTCGTCTGGCCGGTGACCGGCAGTACCCCGCTCTCGCCGCTCACCGGCCAGATCAGATACTGGCTGTCCTTCTTCCCGTAGAACATCCTGCCCCCTTCCATATGGACATACCAGGCGTAGCCGGGGGCCACGGCCGACGTGGTCGAGGTCCAGTACCAGCCGAGGAAGACATTTCGAAACGGATGGCCGGCGGCCAGCGCCGGCTTTCTGGTCTGGTGGCTGATCAGGCTGCGCAGTTCCCGCCGGTTCGGCAGCCGCCAGTCGTCACGGCCGAAGGCCCCTTCCCGTCGCAGCTGGCGGACGGCATCGAGCCCCTCCTGCCAGCTCATGGGAAAGGTGAAGAGGTTGGCGTCGGCACTCCACAGGAGCCCGGTCGCCCGGTCTTCGACGATATCGCTGTCGACGGGCCGGAACCGGGGATCAGGCCAGGACAGGCCCGGCCTGGTTTCGCCGTCCTGGCCGCTTCCAGGACAGGGGATCTCCTGACCGCGACTGTCGTAGCAACCGGTCTGGCCGGTCCACAGGATATGGTTCATTGCACTCGTTCTCCGCAGGAAAGTGGATAAGCATGGAGACCTCGATTTCGCTCGCTGCCGGATGAGAGGTCACCACCTTTGCCGGTGGCCGAGTGAGCGGGGAAGGTCGTTTCATGCTTATAACAGCGAGATTATATAGGCTTTCCCATCCGTAAAAAATTGATCCCCTATAAAATTTGTCCCGATTTGAGGTTGAACCAGTTGCTTTTTGCCCAGAAGCCGAATCTTACCCGACACGAGCAGGTCCTGATAGAGCGACTCGCGTTCGGAATCGAGATCGGCGGAGAGTTTCGGAACGATCCCCCATTTGGTACCGGCAACGGCATTGACCAAACCGACAAATATGGACGCCCCTTCCCTGGTAATCGCCGACGTACGCCAGATCCTGAGGTGATGGGTTACGGGGGCAAGAGTGTTAGCGTCCGGTTTTACACAACTGAAGTTTTGTGTCCTGGCGTTCCAGAATGAGGGAGACACTGGCGCGGATGGATACGGAGTTTTTAAGACAAGGGATTGCATGACTTTGATGAAGGAAGCAGCGCCGACTCGATCGGCATTGATCCAACCTCTACTCGTCAATGTGTCGATCAGTTGCCGCTCATCTTTGGCCACAATGATAAAATTCAGGGGTTCTTGTTTTTCGCCCAGCACGGATTCGGTGGAATGCATGTGATCATTTGCAAAAATAGCGGTGACATCCGAAACGGCTGTCATTGGGTTTGAACCGCTGGTCGCAGGAGAAGGATGATAATGCAGGGCAAAGCCCACAAAGAACAGGACGGTGGTGCAGACAAGGGCAAGCGATATTGGCCCCGCCATTCGCATTGGAGCGGGGGGTTCATTGCGGATAACCCGATACTGCAGCCACTCGCAGATACTGATGGCGATGATCAGCCACATCGCCCCAACCAGGTAACCGCCCCACACATCGCTCAGATAATGGACTCCGAGGTATATCCGGCTGAGTCCAATGGCCAATATCATCAGGATCCCGGTGAAAAAAATATTCACCTTCCTCTGCCAACTGGGTGTCAAGCGAATGAGGATGTAGGAGATGAAGCCGTACAGTGCAACCGCAATGGTCGCGTGACCACTGGGAAAAGAGAATGAGCTTTCAGCAAAAATTGCCATTTCCGGGCGGGGGCGATGGAATGCGAGTTTGCCAAGATAGGTGAAAATCTCGCTTCCCGTCACGGCGATGAGAAAAGGAAAGACATACATATATCTCCGCCATATCAGCAGCAGGACGGTTGCTGCGGCGATGACGACGATGACGACCTGGCTTTTCCCGAGCAAGGTTATCCAGGTAAAAACCGTTGCCAGACCGTCGGAACGGAAGACGGCAAGGAGGTTGGCAACACGGATATCGGCGAAGACAATGGGATCAGAGGTTATCAGGTCTTCAACGATGCCGCCGAACAACGCCAGTACGTAAATAAACGCCAATATCAGAATCGATAACGGCAATCCGGTAAAGGTTGAATTGTTCAACCGACTGTGGAGAAACGTGGTGGTCCCAGGATGTCGTTCAATCCAGGCATGTATATGCTCATTGCCGAGGAAAGCTCCCTTGACGGAATTCCACAGAGAACCGACGACAGGAGAGATATCCTTGCCATTTTTTATAATGAACCATTTGGCGCTGTAGAGAAGCGTGCCGAGGAGCAGGACCACCGCAAGGAACAAGCCGGCCCGCGACAACCACAATTCTGCGAGGTTAAGGGAATGGGCGAAAACATATCCGGCAAGGACCCATTGGAAACCCCATCCAATGGCCCCGAGGGCATTCCAGAACATGAATGTTCTGATATTCATCTGGATGCTGCCGGCGATGAATGGCATCACCTCTTTCAGGCTTGGTACAAATCTCCCGAGAAAGATACTTTTGGCTCCATGCTTATCCATGAAATGTCTGCTTTTTTCAAGGTGATCTGGCTTAATGAACCAGATGCCGTTCTTGAGCCAGCGCGCACCGAATCTCTTTCCGAGAGAGTAATTTACATTATCGCCGACGATCGCCCCGAGAACGGCGAACCAGATAAGATCACCGGGGTCGAGATACCCCCGGGCGGCCAGCGCGCCAAGGATGAGGATTATTGTCGAACCGGGAAGAATGAGGCCGATCCCTGCGGTTGTTTCAAGCAGAGCGGCAAAAAAAGCGACCCAATACCCTCCACCGCGAAAATGTTCGACCGAAGGCAGTATATGATTGATAAGGTCATTGAACATGATGGTCTCTCGACAACTGTGCTTTGATACGCCGTGAAGAATAATCGAAAAATCTGATAACCGGATCATTCAGGCAAGACAGATGTGTCCGGATGCGGAAGATGCAGATCGAAGACAAGGTAGCGATGAGGATCGACCCGACGATGTCCAACGGGAAATGGAGTCCGCAGAAGACCCTTGCCAGCCCGCCGAGAAGGCCAAGAACAAACAGAATGATACCTTGCATGCATGATTGTTCAAAGAAAACGAGCGTGCTGGCAATTGACAGCATGAGCGTTGCGTGATCAGACGGGAACGATGTTTCAGCGGCATGTTGAACCAGGAGTATTCCCATGTCTTCCATGAAAGGTCTTGGGTGGAAATAAAAGATGGTGACCATGAAATTGAGCGACAGATCAGTCAACATTGAATATCCTGCGAGCAATGCAATGTTTTTATAAATTTTTTCCTTCTTGAGCCATAAAATGACGAGCCATACGGCAAAAATCAGCGGGAGATATTCGGCTGTTATCCGTGCCACCTGATCGAGGACTGAGGATCTGCCGGCAAAAGCGTTGATACACTCGAATATTACTATATTTAATTGATTTAACATTGTATTTTTCTCGCCAACCTCTATATTGCTTCAGCAGGGAGAAACCTGGAACACAGGAATTACATACGAGCACGTTGTCGACCGAGACGGAGTGTTACCATTGCAAGATGAAGAAATTGTGAAAAACCAGTCTGGAGGTCTGACGAACAGACCCAGTTCCAATGCTCCGCTTAAACGGCGACACCACATTTCCAGCCGTTGAGTCTTAAGCCGATCAGCCCTTCCCCACTTGAATATCATCACACGACGCACACCATGACCATCGACAGACATCAGAACATGGCGCAAGGCTTGAGCGAGTCGCAGGCGCTCGATAAAATCAAACAGGATGGTCACAACGAACTCCCCTCCTCGAAGCCCAGAAATATTCTGGCCATTGCCCTGGGGGTGGTCAAGGAACCGATGTTCCTGCTGCTGGTGGCCTGCGGGGCACTGTACCTGATTCTTGGCGATGTGCATGAAGGCCTGATGCTCCTCGGCTTCGTCTTTGTGATCATGGGGATTGAGCTGTATCAGGAGAAAAAGACCGAGAAGGCCCTCGATGCCTTGAAGGATCTGGCGAGTCCCCGAGCCCTGGTCATCCGCGATGGCATGGAAAAGCGAATCGCCGGACGCGAGGTCGTAACGGATGACATCATCGTTCTGCAGGAGGGCGACAGGGTGCCCGCCGACGCCACCGTCCTGACATCCGTCAACCTCCTGGCCGATGAGTCACTTTTGACCGGCGAACCGGTACCGGTTCGCAAGAGCGAATGGGACGGATTGGAGGAAAAGGTCCACCCGGGCGGTGATGATCTGCCTTTTGTCTATTCCGGTTCGCTGATCGTCCAGGGCAATGGCCTGGCCAGGGTCACGGCCATCGGCATGAACACCGAGATCGGTAAAATCGGCAAGGCCCTTGAGTCTGTAACCGAAGAGGAGACCAAGCTCAAGCGCGAGATGGGCAGGCTGGTAAAAAAACTGACCGTCATCGGTCTCGCCCTGTGTCTGCTGGTGATCGTCGTCTATACCCTTTCCAGAGGAGATCTGCTGAAGGGCTTTCTCGCCGGTATTACCCTGGCCATGGCCATGCTCCCCGAGGAATTTCCGGTTGTCCTTACTGTCTTTCTGGCTCTCGGTGCCTGGCGCATGTCAAAACGCAATGTCCTGACCAGGAAGCCTGCCGCCATCGAAACCCTCGGCTCGGCCACAGTCCTGTGCTCTGATAAAACCGGCACCCTCACCCAGAACAAGATGACTGTCGCCTGGCTGTCCAACGGCACCGAGTTTTTTTCTCTGGCCGAGTCCCGGAATTTCCCTGAAGGATTCCACGAAATTGCCGAATACGCCATGCTGTCGAGCCAGACCAATCCCTTTGATCCCATGGAAAAAGCCATATTGCGGATGAGTGAGCTGTATCTGCGCGACACCGAGCATGTCCACGCCGACTGGGAGATGTTGAAGGAATATCCATTGTCCAGGGACCTGCTGGCCATGTCGAGAGTCTTCAGACAGGTAGGTACCGATGAAAAAACCTCAGCCGTCAAGGGTGCTCCCGAGGCGATCTTCGACCTGTGTCATCTGGATAACGATAAACAGAGAGAACTGGCCACGGCTGTGGAGTATCTGGCGGCCAAAGGCCTGCGGGTCCTGGGGGTAGGCAAGGCCCGGGTCAACGCCTCAAACCTGCCGGCAATACAGCATGATTTCGATTTTGCATTTGTCGGTCTGATCGGCCTGGCCGATCCTGTTCGGGAAAATGTGCCGGAGGCGGTTCAGGAATGTTATCGTGCCGGCATCCGGGTCATCATG
This sequence comes from Desulfoprunum sp., assembly GCF_053613775.1. Classification (NCBI taxonomy): domain Bacteria; kingdom Pseudomonadati; phylum Thermodesulfobacteriota; class Desulfobulbia; order Desulfobulbales; family Desulfobulbaceae; genus Desulfoprunum; species Desulfoprunum sp. The sequence goes on along the minus strand of NZ_JBSHXH010000004.1, from coordinate 155,331 downwards.
ATAACCGGCGATTATCCCGTGACGGCGATGAACATCGCCGGGGAAATCGGTCTGCGCAACCATGACGCCTGCATCACCGGCCCGGAATTGCAGGCGATGTCTGAAGTTGAGTTGGGTGAGAGAATCAAGACCGTCAATGTCTTTGCCAGGGTGATGCCGGAACAGAAACTGAAAATCGTCAACGCCTTGAAGAAAAACAATGAGATCGTGGCGATGACCGGTGACGGAGTCAATGATGCCCCGGCCCTGAAGGCGGCGCACATCGGCATCGCCATGGGTGAAAAAGGTACGGATGTCGCGCGCGAGGCCTCATCGCTGGTCCTTCTCGATGACAACTTCGCCTCCATCGTCGGGGCGGTACGGATGGGGCGGCGGATTTTCGACAACCTCCAGAAAGCCCTGGGATATATCTTTGCGATCCATGTACCGATCGCCGGTCTCTCCCTTATCCCGATCTTTTTCGCCGACCTGCCGCTTATCCTGTGGCCTGTTCATATTGTCTTTATGGAATTGATCATCGACCCTGCCTGTTCGATCATTTTTGAGGCTGAAATGGCGGAGACCAACGTGATGGCCAGGCCTCCAGCCAGGCTGGATGAACCCTTTTTCAGCGGCCGCAAGATCTTTCTCAGTTGCCTGCAGGGGGTGAGTGTTCTGGTCATCGTCCTGGCGCTGTACGGTGCCGGTCTGTATCTGGGGTATGCGGAAAAAGAGGTGCGGGCCTTCTCCTTTATCGCCCTTATCTCCTCCAATATCGCCGTGATACTGTCCAACCGTTCCTGGAACAAAAATATCTTCCAGATCCTCGCCACCCCCAATGTAACCGTGAAATGGGTTGTGGGCGGAGCCATCCTTTTCCTGGCCCTGGTGTTGAATGTCCCGTTCCTGAGAAATGTGTTTCAATTTGAAAAGGTCGATACGCTGGAGATTGCCCTCTGTTCCCTCGCTGGCCTGCTGAGCATCGCGGGATTTGAGCTCTATAAACTGGTGACGAACCGGAGCGCCCACACCACCTGAAAGTCCCGCGATCACGTTGTACGCAATCCGCAGGTTCGGAGTTGCGCCCGGAGATGGCTTTCTTTTTTTGACAGGAGCGCCCTCCTTGCTGTCCTCTGATGGTCCTGGCGTTGGGGCGTGCGGGCGGACGGTGCGATTGCCGGCTGACGGCGTGAGTGGCAAGCTGCTGCAGCGGCTTTTTCATTGTTCCCTTCCTTCCCCTTCCACTCGTGGCAATCCCCCTCTCGTCGGTCGGGAAAAAATTTTCTCACCTTGGGCTATTTCCTCGCCGTCGTCACCGGCAGGCTGGAATTCCACAAACGAGCGATCAATCTCACCGCCTGCGAACACGGCATGATCAACGGACTGCAGATCGTCATCCCCTCCAGTCGGTTGCCCTGGCTGCTGGACAACCAGATCGACTCGTTCGAAAGCATCAAAACTCCGCAAACCCTGCTGATGCTCATCACAATCGCCATGCGCTTCGCCCGTGAAGGGCGGGAGGGCAAGCCGATCGGCACCAGCTTCATTCTCAGCTCACCCGAGGATGTGGCACCGTACACCTGGCAGTTCATCCTCAACCCATGCGCCGGCTATCCCGAAAACATACGCAACATCTTCCCGCAATGATTTCATTGAAATAATCCGTGAACTGAGCGCCCTGGACGGGGCGTTTCTGGTCAGCCCCAACGGTGAAGTCCGGTCTTCCGCCGCCTTCATCGCTTCTCAAGGCCGTCCCGACGACGGGATGCAATCCGGCAAGGGGGCGCGCCACCACTCAGCCCGCGCACTCACAGGTCATACCCATGCCATAGCGGTCGTCCTCTCCGAATCCTCCGGAGAGATCACGGTCTACCAGGCGGGCAGAGAACTGCTCCACTTCACCTGATAATGGATTCGACCGGACTTCTCCCCCTCCGGAGGCGCCGATCGCTCGTCGATGCGATCCTGATCGGGACGGCGCTCCTGCCAAGCCCTTGTCGCCATCGCTACCGCCGACAAAACCTGTCGGATTTCAGACGTATCGATGGTCCGCAACGCCGCTTTTTCGAGGGCATGCACCGCGTAAATCAAGGTGGCGAACCGTTTATTCCGGGTCAAGCCGTGGAAATAGCGGTTGTAGATCTGCTGGGCGATAACGGCCGGGCGAAAGAGCCCGAAGCAGTAATAATACTGAAAATCGCTCATATTCCTGCCGGTCTTCTCCCCATACCGGGCGACGATCTCCCGCCGGGTCAGCATCCCCGGGAGATGGGTGGGCATGGACCGGATCACCTGCATCTCCTCGGGGTCATGTTCGTTGACCCAATACGCCAGGCTGTTGCCCAGATCCATCAGGGGATCGCCGTAGGTGGCCATCTCCCAGGCCAGGATGCCGACGATCCGGTCCGACCGCTCCGGGTCCAGCACCAGGTTGTCCATCTTGTAGTCGTTATGGACCATGGCGGGAGCGGCCGTATCATCCGGCATGTTTTGAGCCAGCCAGGCCATCAGCCTCTCGCAGTCCGGGGCATCTTCCGTCCTGGCCTTGCGGTATCGGGCCGACCAGCCCTCCACCTGGCGCCGCACATAGCCATCGGGCCTGCCGAGCGAATCGAGCCCCGTGGCCTTCATGTCGATGGCGTGGATCTCCACCAGGGTGTCGGTCAGGCCTTCACACAGCGCCCGCGCCTGCCCCGGCGACAGGGTCAGCCCCGGGGGCAGGTCTTTTCTCAGGATGCCGCCGGACATTTTTTCCATCACGGAAAACGGGGCGCCGATGAGTCCGGGATCATCGCAATAGGCCAGGGGCCGGGGGCAGCGGGGAAACACCGGATGCAGCGCCGACAGCACCCTGAATTCCCGCTCCATGTCATGGCCCTTGTCCACCTTGGCCCCGATCGGGGGGCGGCGCAGCACCATCTCCCTGTCGCCGGCCTTCAACTGGTAGGTCAGGTTGGAATAGCCCGAAGGAAACTGGCTGATTTCAATGGCGCCGGACAGCCCGGGCACCCTGGTCCTGAGATATTCCCCGATTCGTCCGGCATCGATCTCCTCCCCACTCCTGACCGTGGTCGCCGGGCCGGAACACTCCTTCCGCCTCCCCCTGCTCGAGGATATCGCATAAGATTTTCTGGGTATGGTCCTCCAGGGCCTTGACCGCCTCGAATTCCGCCGATTTCAGGTTCCTGGCCTCCATGAAGGCGAAATAGAACCAGGGTCGGAGGAGCTCCGAAAGGAAGATATGGGTTTTGATGGTCACCCGCAGCCTCTCCAGGGGATGGGCCAGTTCGCGGGAAAACATCTCCAGGGTGTCGCAGACTATGCACCGTCCCTGTTCCAGGATGATGGCCAGCAGCTGGTCCTTGCTCTCGAAATAGGGGTAGAGTGCGCCCGGGCTCAACCCCGATTTCTGGCTCAGGTCCCGCATCGTCATGGCATGAAAGCCCTTCTTCGAGGAGATGCTGAAGACGGCGGCGAGGATCTTTTCCAGGTTGTCCACCGCCGTCTTTTCCTTCTTGATCCGCATGGTATCCTGGTTGGCCAGGTAGACCTGCTGGGAGACGGCGGTGGAGCGGGCGGCGTACTGTTTCTTGAACGTCGTGTAGTTCGTGCTGCCGTCATGCATAGGTTTTCAATATCCGTCTGGCCAGTGCCGTCTTGTGCACCTCGTCCGCCCCGTCGTAAATCCGGGCCGCCCGTTCATGGCGGTAGTACCAGGCGAGGATGGTGTCATCGGTCATTCCCAGGCCGCCGTGGACCTGGAGGGCCCGGTCGACGATCCGGCCCATGGTGTTGGCGACGACAAATTTGATCATGGCGATGGAGTCGCGGGCTGCCGCCGCCCCGACGCTGTCGATCTGCCAGGCCGAATGCAGGGTGAGGAGGCGGGCCGATTCCAGCTCGGCTGCCGATTCGGCGATCCAGCCCTGGACGATCTGGCGGCTGCCGAGCGTCTCGCCGCAAGGCGAAACCACCCGGCTGTTGGCTCGCCGGCACATCAGGTCGAAGGCCCGGCGGCAGACCCCCAGCCAGCGCATGCAATGGTGGATGCGGCCCGGCCCCAGCCGTTCCTGAGCCATGACAAACCCCTGCCCTTCGGCCCCCAGCATGATCATGCCGACGATGGTTTGAATCCGATTCGATATCTGGAAGTCCACGGTGATTTCCTTTTGACGAAGTTTGAAGGCGTTAAACCCGTTAACGTTGCCGCCTGTGGATGGTGGCCGGCGGCATGGTGCTCATCCCGATTCCAGGAACGCCTCGATGAAGGCATTCAGGTCGGCCACGATGGCGAGGTCCGCATGGCGGCAGATGGGGGCATCGGGATTCTTGTTGATGCTCACCACCCATTTCGCCCCGGACATCCCCGCCAGGTGCTGAGTCGATCCGGAAATGCCGCAGGCGATATAGAGATCGGGGGCGATCGTGGCCCCGGTAATCCCCACCTGCCGGCCATAAGGCACCCAGCCCATGTCCACCAGGGGGCGGGAGGTGGCCAGGCAGGCGCCGGCGAACCGCTTGGTGAACGCTTCCATCCTGGCAAGATTTTCCTGTTTCTCGATGCCCCGGCCGGCCCCCACCACAATCCTGGCCCCCTGGATCTCCCGGTTCTCCGTCGCCGGCCTGGTCATCGACAACCGCCGCACCGCCGGCTGCAGGCAGGACGGCGGCACGTCCATTGTCATCACCTCGCCCCTGGCGGCGTCGCCTTCGCCCTGTCCGCCGGTAAAGCTCCCGGGGGCGATCGTCACGATGCACATGCCCTTCCCGGCCGGGCGGAGGGGAAGGAGGCGGGTGTTGTCCAGCACCGGCCGGTAGAAGACCAGCCGCCCCCGATGCCGCTGAATATCGGTAACGTCCGCCACCGTGCAGGCGCCGAGTTGCGCCCCGAGACAGGGCGCGACCTCCCGCCCCATGGTCGTCTGGGGCAGGATGACATAGGCGGGGCGCAATTGTCCCAGGACATGGGTCAAGCCCTGGCGCAGGGTTTCCGGCGTCACCTCGCCCGGCCACCGCACCGCCAGCGTCGGGATCCCGGTGCGATCATGGATCTCCTGGGCCAGGGCATGGGGAGCTGATCCCGGGACCAGGATCCGTATCGCCATCTCCCCGGCGCCGGACAATCGCCGGATCGTCTGCGCCGCGGCAAGGAGCTCGTGACGGAACGAGGGGGTCCGGTCGGCGACCGGTTCGGCGATCACCAGGATCCCGGATTGCAGAGCCGTCATCTCCGGTATCCCACAGCCGCCGCTCACGGCTCGTCCGCCGCCATCCGGCGCAGGTCCTTGCGCAGCACCTTGCCGACCGTCGACTTCGGCAGTTCCTTGCAGAAGGCCACCATGGTGGGCAGTTTGTAGGCGGCCAGCCGCTCCCGGCAGAAATCGATCATTTCCGCCGCGGTGGCGGTCTCACCCGGCTTGAGCACGACAAAGACCTTGATCTGCTCTCCCCGGGTGGAGTGCGGCACTCCGATGGCGCAGGCCTCCATCATCTTGGGGTGGGCGAAGAAGACCTCGTCGATTTCCCGCGGATAGACGTTGTACCCGCCCGAGATGATCATGTCCTTTTTGCGGTCGACGATATAGAAGTAGCCTTCGCCATCCATCGTGGCGATGTCGCCGGTGAAGAGCCAGCCGTCCCGCAGGGTGGCGGCGGTCTCGTCGGGCCGGTTCCAGTAGCCGGCCATCACCTGCGGCCCCTTGACGATCAGTTCCCCCGCCTCGCCCGGGGCGACATCGGTGCTTCCGTCGACCAGGTCGACGATGCGGCAGTCGGTGTCCGGGAGGGGCAGGCCGATCGAGCCGATCTTGGTCCGGCCCATGCAGGGATTGATATGGGTCACCGGGCAGGACTCGCTGAGGCCGAAGCCCTCGGAGATCGTCGCCCCGGTACGTGCCCTGAATTCGTTGATCACCTCGACCGGCAGAGGGACACTGCCCGAGAAGCAGCCCTTGATGCAGGAGAGATCGAGGCTGTCGATCCTGGGTGGCGGAGGATGCCGATACACATGGTCGGCACCATCGAGACGAAACCCGGCCGGAACTTGTCCAGGGTGTCGATCAGCTGGTCCGGCTGGGGCTTGGGGACCAGGACGTTGCTCCAGCCCAGGTAGAGGGAGTAGTTCATGCTGGTGGTGAGGCCCATGACATGGAAGAACGGCAACGCCCCCGGCATCACCTCGTCGTTTTCGCGAGTGAAGGCCGGGAACCAGGCGTCGACCTGCTGCAGCTGACGGCTGATATTGCCGTGGGTGAGCATGGCTCCCTTGGCGACCCCGGTGGTCCCGCCGGTGTACTGCAGCATCGCCAGGTCATCCATCGCCACAGGGGCGATTTCCGTCATGGGGACCTGCTCTTCGAGCAGGGCGCACCAGGGATAGAGGTCTGCGGCGGGCGCGACCTCGGCGGTCGGCACCACCCTGGCCGCCTTCAGGGCCGGGGGGAGGTAGTCTTCGAGACTGGTGTGGACGATCCGGCGGATCGCCGTTTCGCTCCTGAGACCTGCCATCCGCCCGGCCAGCAGGTCGAGGGTGACCAGGCAGACGGCCCCCGAATCGTTGAGCTGGTGGATCAGCTCACGGTCGGTGTAGAGGGGGTTGTTCATCACCACCACCGCACCCAGCCTGAGGGTGGCGTGATAAGCGGCGACACAGGGGATCGTGTTGGGCAGCAGGATCGCCACCCGGTCGCCCTTGCCGATGCCGAAACCGGCCAGGGCGGCGGCAAAACGGTCGATCATCCCGCCAAGGTCGGCGTAGCTCAGGCGAAAACCCAGGAAGTACAGAGCGGTGCGACCGGGATAGTCTCTGATGTTGGCCGCCAGGATCTCGGGCAGGGGGACCTGCCGGTAGTCGATCGTGGGTGGCACACCTTCATCGTAGTGGGCCAGCCAGGGTTTTGCATCCATCATTGTCGTTGTCCTCACCATTGCTCGGTTCGTGATCCGGGACCGGTCCGTCCACCTCGACCGGTCCGGCAGTCACCTTGATCCAGGCGTTGATCGCCACTGTCACAAAAACGCCCTCTCCTGCAAAAACGATGTGAATATGCCCACCTGGGCCTGAATACCGCCGCCGACCATCCGCCCGGCCCTGGTCTTTTCCGGCTCGATCGGTGCAAGAAAGATCGCGTCCGGCTCCGTCCCGGCCAGGGCCGGCTCTGCCGCCGTGATGATTCGGCTCGCAACCGCCGCCGCCTTGAGGATATTGGACAGGCTCGGGTAGCGGGGAGCGTAATGCCCCGCCTGGATGGTCGCCAGAGCCGGCACGGGGAGCTCGAGGGTCTCCCGCATCCCGCCTTCCCAGTCCCGATCGCAGAGCAACCTGCCCGCCTCATGCCGCAACCGGACCACGGCGGTTAACCTGTCTTAAATACACTATAATAATCAAACCTGATACATTAGAGGGAATATATGATCGAAACCGACACCTCCCCTCACGGCAGAAGCGTCAAGCTCTGGCTGGTCCGGCACGGCCAGGCATCCTTCGGCGAGGAGGATTACGACCGTCTGTCCCGGCTGGGCATGGAGCAGAGCCGGGTCCCGGGAACGCATTGCGCCAGGACGGGCCTGCGCTTCGATGCCGTCTATTCCGGCGAGATGAAGCGCCAGCGGGATACGGCCGGGCTGGTCCTCGAACGACAGCCCGTCCAGCCACCGCCTGCCCCCACAATCCGGAGCGAGTTCAACGAATACGACTTCAAGTCGATTATCCGCGCCCTTCTCCCCGGCCTAGCGGCTGAGCTGGGCCTGGCGGATAACGCCTTCGCCGCCATCCGGGGAGACCGGAAGGCCTTTCAGAAACTGTTCAACACCCTCTACAGCCGCTGGGTCGCCGGCACCGACGATTCAGCAGATATCGAATCATATCGGCAATATATATCCAGCATAGAGAAGGGACTGCGACCGGTCGCCGAGAACAGCCGCCCGGGGCAGAATATCGCCATCTTCACCTCCGGCGGCGTGATCAGTGCGGTTCTGCAACTGGCGCTCGATCTGCCGGATTCGATCGCGACCGAACTCGGCTGGCGGATCAGAAATACCTCGGTCTCCCTCTTCACCGCGCGGCCGGGCCCAGCGGCCGGGGCCGGCTCCCCGTTGCGGTGCCGATTGATGAGCTTCAATTCAACCGCCCATCTCGACCTGACCGGCAACCCCGATCTGGCCACCTACCGGTGAAGGCCACCGCGGCTGCAATCCGCCGTCCGGCCAAACGCTCCGCTCGTGGAATGTTACCGGCGTGATTCCTGGGGAAAATCGGGGTGGGGATGATAATGAGGATTGGTTACAAAATCGAACAGATCATGGGGCGGCTGAATGGCGATCCGGAGGCCGCTGTCGAGCATCAGGCCGGCTATGGTTGCGCTGCGGGACAGTGCAATCCGGCCCTGGCGGAATCACGTATCGAGGGGGCAGTGGTCAGGCATTCCTTGACCACTGCCCCCGGCCTTGGGACGAAGCCCGATTGAAAAGGACCGCAATCGACGAGCGGTTCAGGCTTCACTGCTGCCGGTCAGCCATTGCCGATACCGGAACATCCCGGCCACGGCCTTCACCGCCCGCTCCGGCGAGGAGAAGAATACGCCCTGGTAGCGGCAGTCGTCAAACCGGTACACGGTCCGCATGTCTTCGTTCGTGTGCAGGCTGACCCCGAGCACCGGTTTGCCGTAACGCTCGGTCAGGGTGACGACGTGGCGGATATAGTCCGCCTCCATCGCGGCCACCATCTTCTTGATCGCCTCGATCCTTGCCGGGGGATAGGCCGGATCGGATTTGCCGACCGAGTCCAGCATCCGACCGGCGAGGATGCTCCTGCCGTGGATGCCGAGATGAATGACGGCATCGCAGCCATCCCACCTGAGGAGTTCCTCGAGCGCGGTCCTGGGGATATTGGGATCGTTCTCGCCGACGATGTCGACGGGATTGCCGTGGCTCCAGTACGCCGGCAACAAGGCGCTGAGCCGGTCGATGATCGCCGGCGGGAGATCGGGTACGCTCAGATCGTTTTCCAGGCACAGGTCGGTGGCGATGACTCCCCAGCCGCCGCCGAGAGTCATGATCGCTACCCGGTTGCCCTTGGGCAGCGGCAGGGAGGAGAAGGCCGCGGACAGATCGAGCAGTTCCATCGGCTGCTGCACCTGGATGATGCCGGCCTGACGGCAGGCCGCGGCGAAGACCCGATGATCGGAGGCAATGGCCCCGGTGTGGCTGGCGGCCGCCGCGCTGCCCTTGCCGGTGCGGCCGCCCTTGAGGATGATCACCGGCTTTTTCCTGGAGACCCGGCGAGTGCACTCGAAAAACCGTTTGCCGTCCTTGATGCTTTCGACGTACAGCACCACGGTGCTGGTCTTGTCGTCATCCTCGAAGACCTGGATGTAGTCCTCGATGGTGACCATCGCCTCGTTGCCGGAACCGGAAAAGGCGCGGATGCCGATGTCCTGCTGCTCGGCGAACGCCAGCAGCTGGGTCCCCATGTTTCCCGACTGGCAGACCAGCGCCGTGCCGCCGGGGTTGGGATAGACATGGACGCCGGAGCAGAAGAAATCGATCCAGGGGTTGCAGATCCCCATGGTATTGGGGCCGAAGATGACGACCCCCGCCTCCTCGGCCGCCTCCACCAGCCTCGCCTCGAGCGCCGCCCCTTCACCGCCGGTCTCGCGGAAGCCGGAGGTGATGAGGAGCATCGCCTTGACACCCTTCTGCCGCAACTCGGGGATGAGGTCGAGGACCTTTGCCGCCGGGATGGTCACCACCGCCAGGTCGACCGGCTGATCGATGGCGGCGATCGAGCGGTAGACCGGTCGGCCCATCAGTTCTCCGCCACGGGGATTGACCAGGTAGACCTGCCCCTGGAAATTTCGGCTGAGGATGTTGGCGGTGACGGAATTGCCCCACTTGGTCAGGGTGCCCGAGGCACCGATGACCGCCACCGCTTTCGGATAATAGCAGGCCATGAAGGCCCGGGTGTCGATCGGCGTTCTCGTCCTGACCTCGCCCCGGTCGCGGTCGACGATGATCAGGCCGTCGACGGCAACCGGCTCCCCTTCCCGGTCGATCAGGATCGGATTGACGTCGATCTCCTTGATGGCGGGATACGCCACTGCCAGGTCGGACAGCGCCATCAGTATCCGCTTCATCGCCTCGAGGTTGACCGGCCTGGCGCCGCGGTAGGCGCCCAGCAGGGCCTTGGCCCGCAGTTCGGCGAACATCTCCTCGATCAACCGTTCCGAAAGCGGTGCGATCCGAATCACCGTATCGTTGAGCACCTCGGTGTGGATGCCGCCGAGGCCGAACAGGACCACCGGTCCGAACAGGGGGTCGCGGAAGACACCGGCCACCAGTTCCCTGGTGCCCTGCAACTGGGGCTGGAGGAGAAAGGAGGTGAGGTCGGCCCCGGCCCGGGCGATCATCTCCCCGGCCGCCTGCCTGACCTCGCCCGGGTTGGCAAGGCCCACCCGGACCAGACCGGCGTCGGTCTTGTGCAGGATCCGGCTGCCGCACCCCTTCAGCACGACCGGAAAACCGATCTCCACCGCGGCGGCGCCGGGGTCACCGTCCGGAGCAACGGCCTTCTCGGCCACCACCGGGATGCCGCAGGCGCTGAAAATCCGTTTGGCGCGATCCTCCGGGATCACCCCGTTGCCGGACGACGGACAGCTCTCAATCAATTCTCCAACCGTACTTGTATTCATTGGGCTCGGACTCCATGAAAGAGGATATGACTCAAGGTGGCGGTGGTACTGTCCACATCGAGTTGCCGGGAGAAGAGAATTTCTCCCAGGCAGGCATGTTCGATTGATCCCAGGATGCATTTGGTTAACAGCAATGGATCGATCCGGCGGTCGATTTCACCCCGGGCGATGCCGTCTTCGATCACCCCGCGGAGGGTCCGGGCGAAACCACGGGCGACGCCATAGGCGTCGGTAGCGAAGTACGCCGGGGTGCTCCGCACCTCCAGCAGCAGCATCCTGGCAAAGACCCGGTTTTCGGTATAACTTTTCAGACTGGAGCGGATCAGGATCTCGACCTTGTCGACCGCGGTTTCTGCCGGCGCCATCCGCTGTTTCACTTCCAGGAGAAAGGCGGTGAAGTGCTCATAGAGGACCTGGTAGAGAAGATCCTGTTTATCTTTGAAATATTTATAGATCAACCCTTCGGTCACCCCGGCGGTCGCCGCAATCTCGGCGGTGGTGATCGCCTGAAAATGTTTGGTCTTCAACAGGGTGGACAGCGCCTTGATCAGTTTCTGCCGGCCCGGTGGATTGGTGTTGCCGCTGTGTCTCATATTCCGGAGAGTCGATGAAGATTGGTAAGGTAAGTAACGCTTACTTACCAGTGCCGGGACTTGTCAAGCATTACTTGCGGCCGAAGGAGGGATTCATTGGCATGGACGAACCGCCGGCGCCATTTCCGGCTGTGATTAGCCATTGGATCTGGGGCAGGCCTCCGCCTGGCTGCCTCCTTGCTAGAGTTTTTTGATCAGGGTGTCCAGATGGCGAAACACACCCTGAATCCATGGCGGCAGGCCGCCCTCTGTTTTGCTTGCCGGTTCACAGCGCGATCGAAAGGAGAACCCCTCGGCCCCTTTCGCAGGATGCGGCAAAGTCAGGGACCTCGCCGCATCCTGCTGCTCTCTCGCCCTGCTCCTTCTCGAAGCGGGCATAAGGCAGGCCGTTTCGTCCGCCAGGGATTTCCCGGACGGAGGGTTCTGCAGGGTTGTGATCTCGTCCTGTTTTCTATTCGTGTTCCGCCGGCACGACCAGCACCGGGATTTTCGAATTTTTGAGTACCGATTTGATATTGCTGCCGACCGAGGAACTGGACAACAACCCCTCGCTGGCCCCCATGACGATCAGATCACATTCCTTCTCCGCCGCCTGTTCGAGGATTACCTCGACCACGCCCCCTTCCTTGACCACGATCTGACTGGGAGGGCTGACGTAGCTTTCTTCTTCTGTTTCGTTTTCCTTGGAGAATTCGCTCAAGGCGGTCCGCGCCATCTGTTTGGGCGTCACCTTGCCGACAAGGGCATGCTTGGCCTCCTCCGTATTGTTTTGACTGAAATGCCAGATGGCAAATTTGTCATGCGACCTGCTGCCCTGGCAGAGTATGACTCCTACTTTGCCAAGGTTAGCCGATTCGTTATTACAGAAAAGAGCCGTGTGCATGAAAATCCTCTATTGGCGGCGGTTACGCATTGACCGAATGCCTATCCGTATATGGCCTCCGGTTCACTGCCAAAAACGGGTGAAGGCTGTCGAAGATCAGGGTTGCGGATCAAGTATGCCGGTCGAGGGGGCAAGGCGGGATCATCGCCGGCAGATCAAGAAATTGTCTACGTATTAACAGACTGATACGTTTGCAGGCGGATCCTTTTTGACGTACCCTGAAATTTGCGCTTGACTTGCACATTTGGTCGTTTTACCATACGTCAAACAACGGGGGTCCGCATGACCGAAAAAGAAAAGGCGCTTATTGAAGCCAAGGCTAATATTCTGAAGGCATTGGGGCATCCGACCCGCCTGTGGATGGCCGAACAGCTGGCAGGCGGGGAAAAGTGCGTATGTGAATTGGCGGAAAACATCAACGCCGACTTCTCGACTGTCTCCAAGCACCTGACCGTCCTCAAGCAGGCCGGCGTGGTCGAGGTCGACAAGCGCGGCAAGCAGGTCTACTACCGGCTGAAAGTCCCCTGCATATTGAATTTCATGCCATGCGTCGAGGCGGTCTTGCAGGCAACGGCCCAGAGCCATATTGAACTGATGGATCAAAAACGGCCTATCGGCCAGATTGACGCGGTATGACAATGGACATGGTGGCGTGAAATGAACTGGAAAAACGAGTGGAAGATACTGTTGCTCATTGTCGCCGTCTTTCTCGGCTGCTATTACCTGCCGGTCGGCTCGGCTCGATTCGACAATGCGATCCTCGAGGCCTTCCACCTGGTCAAGTGGTACGCCCAGGAGCATGTGCTGCTCTGCCTCGTGCCGGCCTTCTTCATCGCCGGGGCGATCGGCGTGTTCATCAGCCAGGCCGCGGTGATGCGCTATCTCGGCCCGAAGGCCAACAAGGTCCTGGCCTATGGTGTGGCCTCGGTCTCCGGCACCATCCTTGCCGTCTGCTCCTGCACCATCCTGCCGCTCTTTTCCGGCATTTACAGGATGGGCGCGGGCCTTGGTCCGGCTTCGGCCTTCCTCTATTCCGGACCGGCGATCAATGTCCTGGCCATCGTCCTGACGGCGCGGATCCTGGGACCGGAGATGGGAACGGCCCGGGCCGTCGGCGCGGTGCTGCTGAGTATTGTCATCGGGGCCACGATGGCCTTTATCTTCCGTAAGGAGGAAAATGCCAAGCTCGCGATCCAGATGGCGATGCCGGCCGAAGAGGTGAAACGGTCGCTGTGGCAGACAACGATCTACTTCGCGACGATGATCGGCGTCCTGGTCTTCGCCAACTGGGGCCGACCGCAGGAGGCCACCGGCCTGTGGGCGGCGATCTTTGCCGCGAAGTGGCAGATCACCTCAGTCTTTGCCGCAGTCCTGGGCCTGATTCTGATTTTATGGTTCGGCATGCGGGCCTGGAAGGTCGGTTTGATCGCCCTGCCGGTCGTCGTCCTGGCCCTGGTTTTCCCCGACCAGCCGATCATCGCCTTCACCGCCGGCTTCATAGGCCTGTCGATTTTCACCAGCACCGACAAGGGTGAGAGCGGGGCCTGGTTCGCCTCGTCGTGGAGCTTCGCCAAACAGATCCTGCCGCTGCTGCTCTTCGGCGTCCTGGTCGCCGGCGCCCTGCTCGGCCGGGTCGGCCATGAAGGCCTCATCCCCTCCGAGTGGGTCGCCCGGGCGGTCGGCGGCAATTCGCTCGGTGCCAACTTCTTTGCCGCCATCGCCGGGGCCTTCATGTACTTCGCCACCCTGACCGAGGTGCCGATCATCCAGGGCCTGATCGGCAGCGGCATGGGCCAGGGGCCGGCCCTGACCCTGCTGCTGGCCGGCCCGGCCCTCAGCCTGCCGAGCATGCTGGTGATCAACACGGTGCTCGGACTGAAAAAGACCGCCACCTTCGTGGCCCTTACCGTTGTGTTCTCAACCCTCTGCGGCATGTTGTACGGCATGTACTTTGGATAATCTTAACTATGGAGAAAATAATGAAAATTCACATTCTCGGACCGGGGTGCGCCAAATGCACCCAACTGACGGAAACAGTGACCACCGCAGCGAAAGAACTGGGCCTCGACTGCGAAATCGAAAAAGTCTCCGATTTCAACAAGATCATGTCGTTCGGGGTCATGATGACACCGGGCCTGGTGGTCAACGGCGAGGTCAAGGCGGTCGGCCGGGTCCCTTCCCTCGAAGAAGTCAAAACAATGTTGAAATAACCATCCAGGAGGAGCAACACCATGGTGACCATTCCCAGTAGTTGCAGCTGCGGCTGCAACGGCAGTTCCGGCCCGAGAGTCATTTTTTCCTGTTCCGGCGCCGCCGATGTCGGTGAGTTGGCCGACCGGGCGGCCCGCAGGCTGACGAGAAAAGGAACCGGCAAGATGTTCTGCCTCGCCGGGATCAGCGGCAAGGTCAGCGGCATTATCGCGTCGACGAAGGTCGCGACGAAGATTCTGGCGATCGACGGCTGTGCCCTCGACTGCACCAAAAAATCCCTGGTCGAGGCCGGAATTACCCGCATCAATCATCTGCGCCTGACCGATCTCGGTTTCGAAAAAGGTAAAACCGATATCACTGCCGATACCATCACCCAGGTCGTTGACAAGGCATATAATTTCATTTGAAAGGGGATGGCGGCGTGAAAAAATTTTCTCTTATTAAAATCAATACGTTTGTTATTTTGGCGGGGGCTTTTCTGGTGTTGCAGGCCACTGGCGCTTTCGCCTCGGGCAGCGCAGGGGTGCCGGTGGCGCCCGTGCCCGGCAAGGTGACCATGGTCGATATCGGGGCCAAGAAATGCATCCCGTGCAAGATGATGGCACCGATCATGGAAGAACTGGAGAAGGAGTACCGGGACAGGGCTGCCATCGTCTTCATCGACGTCTGGGAGAATCCCCAGGAAGGCCCGAAGTACGGGATCCAGCTCATCCCGACCCAGATCTTCTATGACGCCAAGGGCAAGGAAGTGCTTCGCCACGAAGGGTTCATGGAAAAGGCGGCCATCGTCGCCGAACTGGAGAAGCTGGGGGTCAGGTAATCCATGGACCAGGCCTTTCTCACCATCAACTCCTGGATGGGCCAGGGCCTCCTGCTGGGGGCCCTCGGCTGTTTCCTGTGGGGCATGGTCAGCGTGCTGTTCAGCCCCTGCCACCTGGCCTCGATCCCCCTGATCATCGGCTATGTCGCCGGCCAGAACCACCTGGTCGAGGGGCGCAGGGCGACACTCTACGCCGTGGTCTTCACCACCGGCCTGTTCATCACCATCGCGGTGATCGGCATCGTCTGTTCGCTGCTCGGTCGGATGCTCGGCGACGTCGGCCCCTACTGGACCATCGCCATCGGCCTGCTGCTGCTCTGGGTCGCCCTCGACATGCTCGGGGTGGCCAAGTGCTCGATGTCGAGCGGGCTGATGGCCAAACTTACACTCAAAGGTCTGTCCGGAGCCTTCGTCCTCGGTCTGGCCTACGGGGTGCTGTCCGGCTCCTGCACCTTCGGCTTCATCGCCCCGATCCTGGCCATCGTCTCGGTGCAGGCCAAGGTGTTCACCGGGATGGTGTTCATCCTGCTGTTCGCCATCGGCCACTGCCTGCCGATCGTCGTTGCCGGCAGTTCGACGGCGCTGGTCAAACAGTTGCTGGTCAGCAGTTCCTGGCAGCAGGGGGGCCGGGTCTTCCGCCGGCTGGCCGGGACGATGATCGCCCTCCTCGGCGTCTATTTCATCGTCCAGCCATTTCTCAGCGCTTGACATAAGACTTCGGCAACGCCAATGAACCCAAAGCTGAAAATCCTCTTTCTCTGCACCGGCAACTCCTGCCGCAGCCAGATGGCCGAAGGCTGGACCAGGGCCCTCAAAGGCGATCTTATCGAGGCGTATTCCGCCGGGGTCGAAACCCACGGTCTCAACCAGACGGCAGTTGAAGTCATGGCCGAGGCCGGGGTCGATATCTCCGGCCACCGCTCGAAGCACCTTGACGAGCTGCGCGCTATTTCCTTCGATGCGATCATCACCGTCTGCGACCATGCCCGCGAGGCCTGCCCCTTCTTCCCCGGGGCACAGAAGATGCTCCATGCCGGTTTTGCCGATCCGCCGGCGATGGCCAGAGACCTGGCGGCACAAGGGGCCGGGGTGGAGGAGCAGCGCGACTGTTACCGCCGGGTGCGCGACGAGATCCGGGCCTATGTCGAGACCCTGCCGGAAGCGTTGGGCCTTCATCCCCAAGAACATCACACATCCTGAGGGAAGATGGACGCCCTGCTGCTTTACCTCGTCGCCGCGATCTGCCTGCTCTGGTCGTACCTGAAAAACAGGGAGAAAACCAGAACCGCCATGAAAAAGGCCTTCAAGGCCTTTGAGAACATCCTCCCCCAGTTTCTCGTTGTGTTTCTGCTGGTGGCGATGGGTATGGCCGTCCTCGACACCGAAACCATTTCCCTTGTGCTGGGAAAGAATTCGGGCGTTTTTGGAGTGCTGGCCGCTTCCCTGATCGGTTCGATCACGCTGATCCCCGGGTTCGTCGCCTTCCCCGCGGCCGCCGCCCTGCTGCAGGGGGGAGCGGGGGCGACCCAGATCGCCGCCTTCATTTCCAGCCTGATGATGGTCGGGGTGGTCACCCTGCCGCTGGAGATCCAGTTTTTCGGCAAGCGGGCGGCATTTCTCCGCAATCTCCTGGCCTATGTCTTTTCCCTGATTGCCGCCGTCTTCGTCGGCTGGGCGGTGAGCCTATGAAACCTGTCCTTCGCCGCTATGCGGCCGTCATGGCGACCGCCGCCGTCTTCATTGTCTTTCTTCTCCTGTTGCCGCTGTACCGGGTCAAGGCGGTCGAGATCATCGGTTTCCAGGCCGAGACCATGCTGCTGGTCATCCCGCCGATCTTTGTCCTGCTCGGTCTCCTCGATGTCTGGGTGCCGCGCGAGCAGATAATGCGGTTCATGGGGCCGGGCTCGGGTGCCAGGGGCGGTCTGCTCGCCTTTCTCCTCGGCTCCTTTGCCGCCGGCCCTCTCTACGGGGCTTTCCCGGTGGCGGCGGTGCTGATGAAAAAAGGAGCGAGCTTCAATAACATCCTGATCTTCATCGGCGCCTGGTCGACCACCAAGATCCCGATGCTGCTGTTCGAAAGCTCGGCCCTGGGGGCCCGTTTCGCCCTGGCGCGGCTGGCGATCGATATCATCGGCATCATCGTGATCGCTGCAGCCATCGAGGCGCTGGTGCCGGCGGAGGAAGTCCGGCGGCTCTATGCCCAGGCGGAAAAGATGGTCTGATCTCTCCGCGAGAAGGCACATCAACAACGTTCATATAGTGACTGGGCGTGTGCGTTGCACCTTGAAATGATCATCCCGCATCATGGTTCGTTTCAGGCGGAATCGATGCCAATAGGTAAAAGGGGCCCTGGCGACCTTTGCCTTCCCTTGCGAATTGACCTGTCGAAACAACAGGTCAAGGATGTGGAGCGCAGGGACGACATGGTTGAGATTGCCGGTACAACCGGCGCAATACGTGACAATCGTTCTCCCGGCAGACTCCCTTTCATGGACAAGCGCCCACTCCCTGGCATATTGCGATTTGACCGCAGCAACCGTCCCGCCTTCACCACAACACAACGTTTGCTTGCCGCTATGCTGCATCTCGTTCACCGCTAATCCCATATCACCCAGCATCCTGCGGACGGCTTGTTGTGTATCCCGGTCATTCCGCAACGGACAAGGATCATGAACGGTGAAGGTCCCGCCATTTCCAGGCAGACCAATGGCTGAAATCGGGGTATCGAGGATTTCATAGACCGTTTTGACTGCCAAGCCAGCCCCATACTGTCGAAAGACCTTGGTGCAGTTCGGGCAGGCGGTCAATACCGTTCGTATCCCCTGACTGACAAGATACCGATGCATTTCTCCGAACATTTTCTCGAAATGCCCTGATCGCCCCAGATCGTGGGATGGTTTGTTGCAGCAATCGAGAACCAGTCCGACCGTCGGGATGTTCTGCCGGATCTGCCGGAAAAGCCCTGTGGTGACCACGGGACGAGTTCCTGGCAGGGTGCAGCCTGGAAAAAATATCGTATCACAGCCCTCCGGCAACCCATACCAGGATAAAAACTGCGAGTTTCCCTTCTTCTCATAGCCAAGTATTGAACCATATTTCGATTCATCGAGATTACCCTCGGCACAACACCGACGGCGGACCTCGAGAAAAAACCTGGCTGGATCAAGTTTTTCCGGACAAACCGCTGTACAGAGCCCGCACAGGCTGCACTCATAGGCGACAAGCTGACTCTCGGCCAGGGAAAAGTCGAAACGGTTGGCAATGCTCTTGGGCGTCCCGTAATGCGACAGAAACGAACAACTTTTCAGGCAGGCGTTGCATTCGGTGCAGTGGTCGCCGATCTGTTGTTGCAGTCCGACAGGTGGCGACTGGAGAGAAGCCGTTGCGGTTGAATCTTGAACCGGCATCTTTTCCCGATGCCGATTGCGGAAAAAGGTGAGGCCTCGACGAACAACCAACGGGAATACGCCCAGTAACGCGAGAGCGACCAGTAATCCCGGCGAGAGGATCCCGGCAAGGAAGCTGATGCGGCCGATCCGGCTGCCGGCATTGACAATGACCGCAGTGTCCGGAAGCCCTTGCAGCGATGCGTGCTGATCACCGATGTTGTGCAGAATTACAAATCGATGCATCCCCGTAGCGGAAAACATCACCACCAGGGCGACTAACCCGATGACTACAAATATTTTTTTGTAATTTCTCATTATATTTTCCCTTCAGCCAGGGACTCGGGACAAAAAGCTCTGAAGATTCAGCCCAACGCGCCGACTGAAAAGAAACTACCTGCCAACCCGATACGAGTTTTGACAACGTACAATCTCGATCGCTTGAAACCGGCGCTTGGGAACATTGATATATCCCCCTGTCTTACATTGTGATTGGGGAAAATTACTTGATCAATACCATAGAGCAAATCGACAGTCCAATTGGCTGTATCGATCGGAAAACAGCAAAGCAGAGTGTTAATGAATAATATCCGTAACGCTTACAACCGAAATTCAAATTTTGACATTCATATATATGTTTTAATTATATTTATCAGGAATGAAGGGGGCTTTTCGGGAGGGACGTGTACTATGATCCAGCGGGTCGATTCCACCGGACCAGTCCCATCACAGGAGGCAAAAGAAGGGATTGCAGCTGACTGCAGGGTTGATGAGAATGAACTCCAACAATTTTGCCAGGAAAACCAATGGAAAAAACCAGTGCAGAGGCGGGCATGAGTGTCCCGCCAAGGGTTGAGAGGAAGGCAATACTGGAAAGTTATTCGAAACTGAACTGAGAAAGATACGCGGCCAGTGCCTCCCTTTTCTCTCCCTGAAGGGCCGGGCAGTTGGTGTGATCCTTGGCCCCTTCGATCACCCGAACGGCAAAGACCATGCAGGTCGGTTGGCCGCACTTCCGGCAGTTGGTCTTCGGCAGCAGTTTCAGGACCTCCAGCAGTGACGGCTGCTGAACCCCGTGCTCGCTGGGCTCGATAGCGGCGCGATTGTCCCAGGCGCCGTTGATCTCGCGTTGCAGCCAGGCGACGATCTTCTCCGCCTGCTCCTCATCCTGCAGGGCATTGACCGCGATCTTGCGGGGATGGATGGTGATCAGTTTGCCGGAGGTCTTCAGGGTCAGCGAAGGGGGCTCGCGGGTGTAGGCGAAGCCGCCGAGGACGGTGTTCAGATACGGCAGCGCCGCACCGACGTCATCGTGGAGATGGGCGAAACAGTGCAGGGTCCGGGCACCGGCGTTGCACTTCGAGCGAAAGATCTCCAGGGTATAGCCGGTCAGCAACATGGTCGGTCCTCCAAGCTGATATGGTCTGATTCAGGCCGGCGTCCCCCACCGCCTCACAGACAGCGGATCCCGCCCAGGCTCCACTGGCAGTGACCGCAGGGCACGACGCTGCCGTAACAGTCGTTGGCATACAGATCGTCGTTGATCAGGGCGGGGCAGGGTCCGAGCGAGCAGCTCCAGCAGGAGGCATAGTCGGCGCTTGCGGCCTGGTGACGGAACTGCCGGTACCCGTCACCGCGCCAGATCTCCTTCAGCGTCTGCCGCCGGATATTGCCGAAGATCCGCTGCCGCACCGGGATCTCTTCCCCCTGCACCCGGCAGGAATAGGAGTGCCAGAGAAAGTGGCAGGGCATGACATCGCCGTTCAGCGCGACAAAGGTGGCCTGGTCGTTGATGAACGGGCAGGACCGCTCGGCGGGGGCCTGCAGCGGCGGCAGAAAGAGCTCCAGCCCGTGCCGGCCGGCGATCGCCCTGGCCGCGCTGAACGCCTCCGCCACCGATCCCTGGTCGCCGGCGGCGTGTTCGATCAGGCTCGGCAGGTGGAGGTGGATATCCTTGTCCCGGGCCTCGCGCTGCATCCGCTCGACCAGCCCCAGCAACTCGCGGTCCGCCGCGGTCTTGGTGAATTTCAGATAGGCGGCGAGATAGCGGTGAAGGCTCAGGCCCTGCGCCGTCGCCAGCCGGTTGTACTTGTCGAAGATCGCGACGGCATCAGTGGAGTTGGGATTGAACAGACTGCCCGCTGCCGCCGACCCGTCATAGAGAAAGAGATTGGTGGCGATCAGGTAATCGACCTCCTGGCCGATCGCCCATCGGACCAGTTCGGGCAGTTCGGCGATCGTCTCCCGGCTCAGGACGGTCTCGATCCCGATCCGGAAACGCCGGCCGGTTGCCTCCCTGGCCTGGATCAGGGCCTCGACCGCCCGCGACACGGCGAAGATCGCATGACCGCCTCCGGCCTCATCCTGATCGATGCCGTCAAGCGACAGACAGACCGTATCGAGCCCTGCCGCCATCAACCGTTCGGCCCGATGGCGGTCGAGCAGAAAGCCGTTGCTCTGGAAGCCGATGGCTGCGTCGGCCGGCATCCAGCCGCGGGCGAGGCGGATCACCTCCTCCAGTTCGGGATGGAGCAGCGGTTCGCCGATGCCGTTGAGCACCAGGGTCCGGGTGTGGGCCAGGGACGGCAGGAGGCGCTTGAACACGGCGAGGGGCATGTCGCCCTCGACGATACAGCTCCCCTCCGCCTGCTTGACGCACATCGGGCAGTGCAGGTTGCAGCGGGTCGTCAGTTCGACATAGATCTTTGCGGGGTACAGACTTTCCATCCTCACTATCCCCTCTCCGCCTGGCCTGGCGGAGTGGTGCCCGGAGCTCGAAGGTGCAACCGGCAGCGTCTACTCACTCTTCACCCGCACATGACAGACGCCGCTGAGGGTCCGCCGGGCATAGGGGAAATATCGGCCCTTGAGGCGCAGCGCCACATTGACCAGGGCGATCAGGACCGGCACTTCGACCAGCGGCCCGATGACCGCGGCGAAGGCCTCGCCCGAATCGATGCCGAAGACGGCGATGGCGACGGCGATGGCGAGCTCGAAGTTGTTGGAGGCGGCGGTGAAGCTGAGGGTGGTGGTCTGTTCGTAGGTCGCCCCGACCTTCATCGACAGAAAGAAGGACACGGCGAACATCACCAGAAAATAGACCGTCAGGGGCAGGGCGATGCGCAGGACATCGAAGGGCAGCTGGACGATATACTCGCCCTTCAGCGAGAACATCACCAGGATGGTGAAGAGCAGGAAGATCAGGGTCAACGGGCTGATCCGCGGCACGAAAACCTCCTCGTACCACTGCTTGCCCTTGAGCTTGAGGCCGACCAGGCGGGTCAGCATGCCGGCGATGAAGGGGATCCCCAGATAGATGAAGACCGATTTGGCGATGTCGCCGATCGAGACATCGACCACCGCCCCCTCCAGGCCGAACCAGCGCGGCACCACGGTGATGAAGATCCAGGCGTAGACCGAGAAGAACAGGACCTGGAAGATCGAGTTGAAGGCCACCAGCCCGGCGCAGTACTCGGTATCGCCGTCGGCCAGGTCGTTCCAGACGATGACCATGGCGATGCAGCGGGCCAGCCCGATCAGGATCAGGCCGACCATGTAGTCGTGGTGGCCCGAGAGGAAGGTGATCGCCAGCAGGAACATCAGCACCGGCCCGATCAGCCAGTTCTGGACCAGGGACAGCGCCAGAACCCGGCCGTTCCGGAACACCTGCCCCAGTTCCTCATACTTGACCTTGGCCAGCGGCGGATACATCATCATGATCAGGCCGACGGCGATGGGAATATTGGTGGTCCCGACCTGAAAGATATTGATGAAATCAGTAATCCCGGGGAAGAGATAGCCGCCGAAGACCCCGGCCAGCATGGCGACAAAAATCCACAGGGTGAGAAAGCGATCGATAAATGACAATTTCTTGACGGATTGGGCCATTAGGTACCTCGTTGAAATTAAATCGGCCGGGATCGCTCAGGATTTCCGGCAACTCTTCCTGTTCTTCTGCCGCCGGCAGAGATCATCCGGATCACAGGCAAGAATGGTCTGCAATCTCCCCCGGTCCGCCCGTATTTCCGCAGAATCAGCAAGTGCTCCGGCGAGCCACTGGTACAGCAGGTCGGGAAACGCGGCGGTAAGCCGGTAAAACACCCAGCGGCCCTCCTTGCGACTCTGCACCAGCCGCGCATGCTGCAGGATGGTCATGTGGCGCGACACCGTTGCCGGCGCGAGTTGGAGCATCTCGGTGATCTGGCACACGCACAGTTCATCCCGGGACATCAGGGCGGCGATCACCCGCATCCGGCTGCCGTCGGCCAGGGCCTTGGCGATGTTCAACGTCTGTTCCACGTATATCCTCTTGTTGCATGTTTCGCTAATTGACGAAATGATGGTAAATCAAGTACGCATCGCTGTCAAAGCATTTCAAGCACCGGATCCCGAGGGGATAATTTGCTTATTGAGTGCGTATTCGCTACAATTTTCTGAAGAACCGCCTCAATCAGCCACGACGATGAGAACAGCCCGTCATCACCGTGATCACGGGCAACGCCGACGATCGGCAGGGGAGCTTCCCGGCATGACCCAATCATCTGTGCATGCGAATACCGGCACGATCGTCTCGGTCCATGGCTCCGTGGTCGACATCCGCTTTGCCGATTCCCTGCCGCCCATCACCACCCTGCTGCGGACCGGCACGACCGACGAGATCGCCATCGAGGTCCTGGCCCAGCTCGATCGGCACCGGGTGCGCGGCATCGCCCTGACCCCGACCCAGGGACTGGCCCGCGGCATGGTCGTCAAGGACACCGGCGCCCCCCTGATGGCCCCGGTCGGCAATGGCATCCTGTCGCGGATGTTCGACGTCTTCGGCCGGACCATCGATCGTCACCCCCCTCCCCCCGACCTGGAATGGCGCAGCATCCATCAGGACCCGCCGCCTCTGGCGCGGCGCTCGACCAGATCCGAGATCTTCGCCACCGGCATCAAGATCATCGACGTGCTGATGCCCCTCGAACGCGGCGGCAAGGCCGGCCTGTTCGGCGGCGCCGGGGTCGGCAAGACGGTGCTGCTGACCGAGATGATCCACAACATGGTCGGCCAGCACCAGGGGGTGAGCATCTTCTGCGGCATCGGCGAGCGCTGCCGCGAAGGGGAGGAACTGTATCGGGACATGCGGGCGGCGGGCGTGCTGCCGGACATGGTCATGGTGTTCGGCCAGATGAACGAGCCGCCCGGCTCCCGGTTCCGCATCGGTCACGTCGCCCTGACCATGGCCGAATATTTCCGCGATGACGCCCATCGCGACGTGCTGCTGCTGATCGACAACATCTTCCGTTTCATCCAGGCCGGTTCCGAGGTGTCGGGGCTGATGGGGCGGATGCCGTCGCGCCTGGGGTATCAGCCGACCATGGGCACTGAACTTTCCACCCTGGAGGAACGGATCGCCAATACCGACAAAGGGGCGATCACCTCGATCCAGGCGGTATACGTGCCGGCCGACGACTTCACCGATCCGGCGGCGGTCCATACCTTTTCCCACCTGTCGGCCTCCATCGTCCTGTCGCGCAAGCGGGCGAGCGAAGGGTTGTATCCGGCCATCGACCCGTTGCAGTCCCGTTCCAGGATGGCCGCCCCCGGCATCATCGGCGACCGCCATTACCACCTGGCCCAGGAGATCCGCCGCACCCTCGCCCAGTACGCCGAATTGAAGGATATCATCGCCATGCTCGGCCTCGATCAGCTGGCTCCGGCCGACCGCGCCACGGTCGCCCGGGCGCGACGGCTCGAACGGTTCCTCACCCAGCCGTTTTATACCACCGAGCAGTTCACCGGCCACGTCGGCCGGGTCGTCAGTCTCGACGACGCCCTCGACGGCTGCGAACGGATTCTGGGCGACGAA
Source organism: Desulfoprunum sp. (assembly GCF_053613775.1). Taxonomy (NCBI): domain Bacteria; kingdom Pseudomonadati; phylum Thermodesulfobacteriota; class Desulfobulbia; order Desulfobulbales; family Desulfobulbaceae; genus Desulfoprunum; species Desulfoprunum sp. The sequence continues at coordinate 130,920 of NZ_JBSHXH010000004.1, read as the reverse complement.
TTCAAGGACTATCCCGAGAGCGCCCTGTACATGATCGGCCGGATCGAGGAGGCCGACAGCAAGGTGCAGGCGGCTCGGTGACTCTGCCCGCAATGAAGATGGAGCGACGCCCATGCACCTGAAAATTCTCCTGCCCTTTGAAATCTTCGCCGAGCGATCGGCGGTGTCGCGGATCGTCGCCGAAACCCTCCAGGGTTCGCTGGGGATCCTGCCCCGCCGTCTCGACTGCGTCGCCGCCCTCGTTCCCGGCATCCTGCTCTTTGAAGACGGCGATGGCGGCGAGACCTACGTCGCCGTCGATGAAGGGGTCCTGGTGAAGAAGGGCAGCCAGGTCCTGGTGTCGGTGCGCAACGCCATCGGCGGAGACGATCTCGGCCTGCTGCGCGAGGCGATCGACCGGGAATTCCGCAACCTCGACGACGAAGCGCGAAGTGTCCGCCAGGTCCTGGCGAAGATGGAAAGCATGTTCATCCGCCGCTTCGTGAGGTACCAGCATGGATAAGCGATTCGACGACAAGGCCCGGCGCAACCATGCGGCCTTCAGCCGTCGGATCGACGACCAGGCGAAGCGCAAACTCAAGGCCCGGCGGCATGCGACCCGGACGATCTGGCATGGCCTGGGGATGATGGGGCTGGTCGGCTGGTCGGTGGCGATCCCGACGGTCCTCGGTATTGCGCTCGGGATCTGGATCGACCGGCACTTTCCCGGCCGCCACTCCTGGACCCTGATGCTGCTGCTGCTCGGCCTGGTCCTCGGTTGTCTCAATGCCTGGCACTGGGTGGCCAAGGAAGAGAAGAAAATCCGCCAGGACGAGGAGGACAACGATGACTGAGACAATGTATCTGCTGGCGGCCTTTGTCGGCGGGCTGCTGCTGGGCGGTTTGTTCTTCTATGGCCTGTGGTGGACGGTGCGCAAAGGGCTGGCCTCGCCGCGTCCGGCCCTGTGGTTCGTCGGCAGTTTTATCGTCCGGGCGGCCGTGGTGACCCTCGGTTTCTACGCCCTTGCCGGCGGCCGTTGGTCACGGCTGGCCGCCGCCCTCGTCGGTTTCATCCTGGCCCGCCTGGTGGCGGCGGGATTCGGTCGAGGGATGAAAAAAGACGCGGTGCCGCAGGAGGCCGGTCATGCAGCTGAGCCCCGATAACCAGATCTTCTGGCAGTACGGCTTCGTCAAGCTCAACGCCACCATCGTCTTCACCTGGCTGCTGATGGCCATCCTCGCCGGCGGCGCCAGACTCATCACCGCCCGGCTGTCGACGGGGTTGCGGCGGTCGCGCTGGCAGAATGTCCTCGAGATCATCGTCCTGGCCATGGAAAAACAGATCGCCGAGATCGGGATCGTCGAACCCCGCAGGTTTGTCGGCTTTATCGGCACCCTCTTTCTCTTCGTCGCCCTGGCCAGTCTCGCTACGATCGTCCCCGGGTACCGGCCCCCGACCGGCTCGCTGTCGACCACGGCGGCCCTCGCCCTCTGCGTCTTCGTGGCCGCGCCGGCCTACGGCATTCGCGATAATGGGCTGTTCGGCTATCTCCGGGGCTATACGGAGCCGACCGTCCTCATGCTGCCGTTCAATATCATCGGCGAGATCTCCCGGACCCTGGCCCTGGCGGTGCGGCTCTTCGGCAACATGATGAGCGGGGAGATGATCGTCGCCATCCTCCTCACCGTCACCCCCTATCTCTTTCCGATCGTCATGACCCTGTTCGGCCTCTTAACCGGGATGGTCCAGGCCTATATCTTCAGTGTCCTGGCGACGGTCTATATCGCCGCCGCCACCAGCGACCGGGGCTCGCGACCGGGACCCGGAGCACATCAATGAAAATCAGATCCATCACGACAAGGAGGATATATGGATAACCTGACCATCGTCGCCATCGTCTCGATCTTCACCGCCGGCCTGACCATGGCCATCGGCTCCATCGCCCCGGCCATAGGCGAAGGGCGGGCGGTGGCGACGGCCCTCAGTTCGCTGGCCCAGCAGCCCGACGCCTCGGCCACCATCACCCGGACCCTGTTCGTCGGCCTGGCGATGGTCGAGTCGACCGCCATCTACTGCCTCGTGGTGGCGATGATCCTGATCTTCGCCAACCCGTTCTGGAATCATCTCATCGCTCAGGCCGGGGGCCGGTGAGTCATGCTCATCGACTGGTTCACCGTCACCGCCCAGATCGTCAACTTTCTCATCCTGGTCTGGCTGCTGCGGCGTTTTCTCTATCGGCCCGTCCTCGACGCCATCGATGCCCGCGAACAACGCGTCGCCGCCGCGATGACCGAGGCCGAGGCCAACAAGGAGGCGGCGGAGCGGGAACGCGACGTCTTCCACCAGCGCAACGAGGAATTCGTCCGCCAGCGGGCCGCCCTCCTCCGGGAGGCGATCCGGGAGGTCAAGGCCGAGAGAGAGAACCTCTATGCGGCGGCGCGCCGGGAGGCCGAAGATTTCCGCACCCGGCAGCAGGAGGCGATGATCGATGACTGCAACACCCTGAAGGAGGAAATCCTGCGGCGGACCCGGGAAGAGGTGTTTGCGATAGCGCGGAAGGCGCTGGCCGATCTCGCCGGCGCGAACCTGGAACAGGCGATGGTCGACACCTTTCTCCGCCGCTGCCGGACCATGGAGGCGGGGGAACGATCCGAGCTGCAGGCCGTTTTGAAATCGCCGGTCGGCCCGGTCTGCATCCGCAGCACCTTCCCCCTGCCGGACCACCAGCGCCAGGCGATCGAGCGGGAGATAGGGGAGAACTTCAATTATGGCGGCCGGTTCTGCTACGAGTGCGGGCCCGACCTGGTCAGCGGGATCGCGGTGAGCATGGATGGGCATCAGGTGGCCTGGAATATCACCGATTATCTCCTTGCCCTCGAACAGGGCATCATCGACCTGCTGCTTGACCACCCTCCTGCCGATGGCCGGGAAGCAACGGCTGCGGCGACCGGGGGCGGCACCGTAATGGCGACACCGCCATCCTCCCAGGGGGCAGACCGCCATGGCTGATGCCCCTGCACAACCGGGGAGAGGACCTGGACCCGGAATGGTCGCCTGCCCGGTGTGCTCCGACGCCTCCCGCAGCGTCGTCACGGTTGCCGGCACCGGCTGCAACGACCTGGCCGATATCCTTGACCGCTCCTTTGCCGATATCGGCCGGGTGCGGGAGACCTTCCGGCCGCAGCTGTCCATCCGGGAAATCGGCGCCGTGCTGACGGTGTCGACGGGGATCGCCACGGTGTCGGGCCTGCCCGGCGTCGGCTCGGAGGAGCTGGTGCAATTCCCCGACGGGATCGCCGGCATCGCCTTCGACATCGCCGAAGAGGAGGTCGGCGTCGTCCTGCTCGGCGATCATGCGCGCCTGAAGGCCGGCGACCGGGTACTCCGCACCGGCCGGGTGATGGACGTGGCGGTCGGGATCGAGCTGCTCGGCAGGGTCATCAACCCCCTCGGCCAGCCGCTTGACGGCAACGGCCCGGTGCGCTGCCGCCAGCGCCTGCCGATCGAGCGGCCCTCCCCCGCCATCATGGACCGGGCCCCCGTCACCGAACCGCTCCAGACCGGGATCAAGGTGGTCGACGCCCTGGTCCCCATCGGCCGCGGCCAACGCGAGCTGATCCTCGGCGACCGCCAGACCGGCAAGACCGGCATCGCCATCGACACCCTCCTCAACCAGCGCGATTCCGGCGTGCTCTGTGTCTACTGCGCCATCGGCCAGCGGGCCGCCAGTGTCGCCAAGACCATCGCCATCCTCCGCGACCAGGGGGCGCTGCGCTATACCGTCTTCGTCGTCGCCGAGGGCAACGATCCGCCCGGCCTGGCCTATATCGCCCCCTATGCCGCGACCAGCATCGCCGAACACTTCATGGAGGCCGGCCGGGATGTCCTGATCGTCTATGACGACCTCACCCACCATGCCCGGGCCTATCGCGAGCTGTCGCTGCTGCTCCGCCGCCCGCCGGGCCGCGAGGCGTTTCCCGGCGACATCTTCTACATTCATTCCCGCCTGCTGGAACGGGCCACTCGCCTGCTCGACGACCTCGGCGGCGGTTCCCTCACCGCCCTGCCGATCATCGAAACCGAGGCCCAGAATATCGCCGCCTATATCCCCACCAACCTGATCTCGATCACCGACGGCCAGATCTTCCTGTCGCCGGCCCTGTTCGAACGCGGCGTCCTGCCCGCCGTCGATGTCGGCCAGTCGGTGTCCCGAGTCGGCGGCAAGGCCCAGCGCGCCGTCTACCGGAGTGTGGCCGGGGATCTCAAGCTGATCTACGCCCAGTTCGAGGAGCTCGAGACCTTTGCCCGCTTCGGCGCCAGGCTCGATGACGGGACCCGCCGGATCATCGACCACGGGCGGCGGATACGGGCCTGCCTGAAGCAGCCCGAATTCTCCCCCGTCGCGGTGCCGGCCCAGATCACCGTGCTGCTGGCCCTGACGGCCGGGCTGCTGGACCAGGTGCCGCTGGAACGGGTGGCGGAGGCCGAACAGGTGCTGCACCGGGCGGCGGCACAGATCCCGGAAGACGTGGGGCTGCGGCTGGCCCTCGCCGGGGAATTCGCCGCTGCCGACCGGGCGCTGATCATCGAGATCGCCCGCCGGGCGCTGGCGGATTTCCAGCCGGAACCCCGCTTTGCCATGCCTGCCGCCCGACAACGCCCGGAGGAACCGTGACCGACACCCTCGCCGGCCTCAAGCAGAAACAAAACGGCGCCCGGGACCTGCAGTCCGTCGTCCGGGCGATGAAGGCCCTGGCGGCCGCCAGTATCGGCCAGTATGAACGATCGGTCGGCGCCCTGGCGGCGTACGCCCACACCGTCGAGCTGGGCCTGAGCGTCTGCCTGCGGGACAGCCGGCCGGTGGGCGGAAGAAAATCCGCCGCCACCGACCGGATCGGGGCCATCGTCTTCGGTTCGGACCAGGGGTTGGTCGGGCGGTTCAACGAGGTGCTGGCCGAGTATGCCCTGCAGATCCTGGCGACCCTCCCCGGGGTCCCGCATCTGTGGGCGGTCGGTGAACGGATGCAGGCCCGCCTGCAGGAGCAGGGAACGTTGGTGCGCGGCTTCTTCCCGGTACCGAGCTCGGTCAAGGGCATCACCCCGCTGGTCGGACGGATCCTGATCGACAGCGGCGCCGCCGGGGACGACCGGGACCTGGACGAGGTCTATCTGTTTTACAATCGTCCCCGCGAAGGGGTGGTCTACACCCCGGTCAGCCAGCGCTTGCTGCCCCTCGACGAGACCTGGCGGCGGCAGCTGGCCGATTCTCCCTGGCCGACGCGACAACTGCCGGAGGTGATCGGCGGCGGGCCGCCAACCCTGCGGATGCTTATCCGCGAGTTCCTCTTCGTGTCGCTGTTCCGGGCCTGCGCCGAATCGCTGGCCAGTGAAAATGCCAGCCGTCTGGCGGCGATGCAGCGCGCCGACACCAATATCGAGGAACTGCTGGAGGATCTGACCGGCCGGTTGCACCAACTGCGGCAGAGCACCATCGACGAAGAGCTGTTCGATGTCGTCTCCGGCTTCGAAGCGTTGACGAATCACCGCAGAGGAGGTGGGCCGACTTGACAATCGCCGATTCCGCCACATTTTGTCCAGGACTCGTGCGCCACTAACCTTCGCCCGCCCGAGGATGTCGCCACCCTCCTCCCAACCACCACGACGGGCCTCATTCCCGTCATACCTGCATGGAGCTGACACATGTTCGACTGGATCCTGATGCCGGAGGCGTGGATCGCCCTGGCAACGCTGCTGGCGCTCGAGATCGTTCTCGGTATCGACAACATCATTTTCATCACCATCCTGGTGGGCAAACTGCCGGAGGGCCAGCGGGACAAGGCCAGGACCCTGGGAATCGGCTTCGCCATGCTCTCCCGCCTCGCCCTGCTGTTCAGTCTCGCCTGGATCATCGGTCTGGTCGAGCCCTGGTTCACCGTGCTCGGCCAGGAAATATCCGGCCGCGACGTTGTGCTGGTCGGCGGCGGGCTGTTCCTCCTCGCCAAGGCGACCCATGAAATCCACACCAGCCTCGAAGACGGCAGCGGGGCCGAAAAACAGCAACAAGCGTACGGCTTCGCCGCCACCATCGTTCAGATCGCCCTGCTCGACATCGTGTTCTCCCTCGACTCGGTCATCACCGCGGTCGGCCTGGTCGAACACCTGGCGGTCATGGTGATCGCCATCGTCGGCGCGGTGGTGGTCATGCTGTTCGCCGCGAAACCGATCGGGACCTTCGTCGATGCCCACCCGACCATCAAGATGCTCGCCCTCTCCTTCCTGATGCTGATCGGCTTCACCCTGGTCGCCGAAGGCTTCGATATCCATGTCCCCAAGGGCTACATCTACTTCGCCATGGCCTTCTCGATCACGGTCGAACTGTTGAATATCAAGGTCCGCCGCAGCCAGGTGCATACGCATGTCCAACTGAACAAGAAGATCGAGAAATAAATCAATGCCCCTCAGATGTGATCAACAACCGTCAGATGTGATCCGTTCACTATGATTGTCGGCCATCCGCTCCCGGAGAAATCTGCCGAGGGGCCGATCCTCCCTGTCGATGTGCTGCAGCAGCCAATCCCTGACCAGCTTGACCATGAACAGTTTCCCCTGCTGGGCCAGTTGTTCGCCGAAATCGGCTATTTCCACCAGCAGGTAGTCGTGGGAGGCGTTGTGGGTGGCCCGTTCCGGATAGTCGAACCGCTCCATCAGCTCCCGCTCGGTGTTGAAATGGGAGGTGGTGCAATCGATCAGCTCATTCAGCAGCCGGCTGGTCCGGTCGTCCCCGGCGTCGGTGCGCACGGCATCGATGAGCAGGTTGACCAGCTCCGTCATCTTCCGATGCTGTTCGTCCAGTTCTCCGATGCCGAGCAGATAGGCCTCGCCCAGCACGATCCGGTCATCGTCGGCGGATGCTGCAGACGGCGCGCTCTGAGAGAACTGGTAGCGGTTTCTGCCTGATTTCTTGGACTGGTACATCGCGTTGTCAGCCGCCTCGAGCAGTTCGTCCATCTCCCTGCCGTTGCCCGGATACATGCTGATGCCGATACTGGCCCCGACCCGGCATGTCCGGCCCTCGGCCAGAGAGATCGGGGCTTCGAGCGTAGCCAGCAGCTTGTCGGCAACAGGTCCCACCTGGGCGGTTTCGGTGATGTCGGCGAGAACGACAATGAACTCATCCCCCCCGATCCGGGCCACCGTATCCGACGCCCGCACCGCCGATTGAAATCGTCCGGCCACGGTCTTGAGGACGATATCACCGCCCTCATGACCGTATCGATCGTTGATCTCCTTGAAGCCGTCAAGATCGATGAACAGGGTCGCCACCCGGGTGTGGTTGCGGCCGGCGGCGGAGAGTGAATGGGACAGCCGGCCGAAGAGGAGCGACCGGTTGGCCAACCCCGTCAGACGGTCATGATAGGCCAGGTACTTCAACCGCAGTTCCGCCTCCTTACGCTCGCTGACGTCACGGGCGGAGGCGAAGATCAGGTCGCCTCGGGCCGCCGATCGCCATTCAATATGGCGATACGAACCATCCCGATGCCGGAAGCGGTTGACGAACCCGATCACGTCCTTCCCCGCCGCCAGGTCGGACATCGCCGCCAGCGTCGGCTCGACATCCTCCGGGTGCAGATAGCCGATAAAAGGCGTCCCTTCCATTTCGGCAAGCGGATAGCCGAGCACCTTCTCCCAGGAGGGGTTGAGCTGGCGGAAATCGCCGCCGAGATCGGCGATGCACAGCAGATCGGGGGTGATGGCAAAGAAATTTTCGAGAATCTCACGGGCCTCGAACAGCCTCGCTTCCGCCATTTCCATATATTGCCGTCGCTTGCGGATGACAAGGACGCCGGAACCGCCCACGACGACGAGCAACAGATACAGGCCGCCATACACCAGCACATTGTGCCGCCATTCCGGGAAGACCGCATGAAGATCGCGGCTCACGACGATGGTCAGGCAGTTGTCCATCCTGAGCCGGGCCGGGTGAATAGTGCGAATCCCGACCAGACGCTGCAGTCCGGCGGGATCGGTGGTCGTTCTGAAGACCTCGCCCTCCGCACCGGTGCCTGCCGCCCGGGCGATGATGTCAGCGGCGACGACGGGCGTGCTGCCGCGGTCAAGGACTCCTCCCGACTCGATCACGAACAGGCCCCCATCCTCATGGACCAGGGCCGACCAGGCATCGGGGGCATACAGCACGGTGTTCAATACGACCCTGAAGGTCGCCGGATTGAGGGAGGCGGCGACCACGCCGGCGAATTGCCCCTGGTCATCGATGATCGCCCGGGACAGGTTCATCGTCCATGCCCCGAGGGAGGTCGTGAACGGAGAACTGACATAGAGGGTGTCAGGGTGCGGATTTTTTTTCACCGTCTGGAAAAAATCCCGCTGGAGAAAGGACTTGCCGACGATGTCCCTCTGGTTTGAGGCGACCACCAGCCCCGAATCGTCGAGGATGGCGATCGTGCGCAGGCTGGTCATGGCCTCGACCAGGTTTTCGAGCCGCCTGCCGGTCGCCGGGATCGAACCGCGGTCGCTGTGCCAATCCGGCCCCAGATCCTGCCGGACCCTCGACAGCGTGTTGCCGATCGCCTCCAGCTGCAGGGCGACCAGGTCATCGATCACCCTGGCCTGGGTCGACAGGCGCTGCCGTTCCCGAGCCTCTATCTGCGAATAGTCGTAATAGGCGAAGGAGCCGTGCCATAGCCCGAGGATTGTCATGCTCAGGCCGAATATCAGCCATTCCCGGGAAAAACGGGCCTGAGGCCTGGTGGTCGAGTTCATGCCGTATCCGTCTCCATCAGTCCCTCACGCACCATCCAGTCCCACCGCCGACGGCCGGCGGACCACGGCGTACCTCATCCCGACCTGTTCAATTCCACGAGACAGGCCGGCAACTCATCCTGGTTCCGAATTCTGAGGAGAGTATGCGAATTGGCGGGGGAAGTCAAACAACCGTCGCCAACCCTGGCGGGAAACTTTGTCCATGATGCCGTCTGCCGCCGAGATGACCTGCCCAGGGGCACCAACCGGCGACTGCTGCTGCGCCTCGCCCCGCTGACCGGTCCCCATTCGAGCGATTACGGCGAGAAGCACAACAGCGGCAGACTGGGAGGTGCGGATCAGCTATTTTTGCTGAGATCGCCGCCTGGCGGTACGGAGAAGCGGCCATACGCCGGCGCTCAGGGTCCGAATTCCTTTGTTCCGATTGACGGAGAGCGAGAGGCACATTACAAAGAAGTGATGCGGGCCTGTGGTCCCTGGCTGCCAATGCCTGGGCGGCCGCGACACAACCGCGTTCTCTTCTCCGCTCCGAGGCCCACGCCGCTTGCGGTTTAACTGAAGATTCCCGGCCGCACGCCGGCTGGAAAGGGGAATACCATGAGATTACACGGCAGGATCGCTCTCATCCCCGGGGCCTCGCGGCCGATCGGGCGGGCCATCGCCCGACGCTTCGGCGAGGAAGGGGCCACACTGGTCCTCCCTGTCCATGACTGGCCGGAGTCCACCCGGGAGATGACGGAGGAGTTTGAGGGGCGGGGCTTTGCCTTCGTGACCATGCCGGTCGACCTGCGCGCCGGGGAGGCGGTGGCGGCCCTGGCGGCGACCATCGAGGGAAGGTTCGGCCGGCTCGATGTTCTCGTCAACAACATCGAGCGCGGCGGCATGCCGGTGGTCCACGGCAGTTACGATCAGCCCCACAACCGCGGCCAGTGGGAACTCGAGATCGCGACGACGCTGACCGCCAAGTGGCTGCTCTACCACCATTGCCTGCCCCTGCTGCGGAGGAGCGGCGAGGCGGCGATCGTCAACGTCAGCTCGATCGCCGCCATGACCGGCCGCAGCGGCCCGGCCGCCCTGGTGTTCAACGACGGCTACAGCGCCGCCAACCGGGCGGTGTCATCGTTTACCGAGACCTGGGCGCGGGAGGCCGGACCGGCAGTGCGGGTCAACGAGGTGATGCTCGGCCTGATCGACGGCCGCCACGGCGAGCAGACCCGCGGCTGGGGGGCGCTGTCGCCGCAACAGCGGGAGGAGCTGCGGCGGCACACGCTTCTCGGCCGGACCGGCTTGCCGGAGGAGGTCGCGACGGCCGTGCTGTTTGTCGCCGTCGACGCCACCTACATGACAGGGGCGGTGCTGCGGCTGGATGGCGGTTTTGTCCTCGGCGGCGACCGGGTACCGAAGATGCCGCCGGGCATCCTCTGAGCGGCGGCCTACCGGATCGCCTTTATCCCGCCGGTCAGCTTGACAAGCCGGGCCCGTTCGGCCGCGGTGAAGGTATCGAGGCGACAGACGGCGTCGACGCAGCCAAGCGCGGCCAGCAGACGCTGATCGGAATCGCCCTGTACCCCTGCCGTCACGGCGACAACCAGGAAATCCCCCTGCCGCCGCGCCTCCTCCAGGGACTGGAGCATCGCCGTGTCGACCGGTCCGGCAACCTCGCGGCAGACCAGGCGCTGCCCCACCCGCCACCTCACCGCCAGCAGGTCGAGACAGGATGCCGCCGACGGCAGGATCTTCCCGGCGTCGTTGAACGGGTACGAAGCAATGGCAAAGGAGTGGAATCGGGAACGATATTCCTCCCGCGTGCTCCAATCGGGCCGGACCACCACCGCCTGCGGCCCGTCGCCGGCCTCGGCCAGGACCTGCCCCCGGGGATCGATGACCGTCGAACAGCCGCCCAGGTTCACCCCATCCACCATGCCCCAGCCGTTGCCGGCGACGACAAAGGTCTGATTCTCGAGCGCCCTGACCTTGAGCATCGCCCGCCAGTGATCGATCCGCGCCTGTGGCCACTCCGCCGAACAGAGCAGCAGGTCGGCGCCCTGCTGGCACTGCAGCCGCGCCAGCTCCGGAAAGCGCAGGTCGTAGCAGACCAGACAGCCGATTCGCCCCAGCGGCGTCGTTACCAGGTAAGGCTCGATGCCGGGGATAAAGGCCCGGCCCTCACCGCCGTAGTAGAAGACCTGCTGTTTCCGGTAGCAGCCCAGGACACCGTCGGCCCCGCTGACATACAGCGTATTGTAGAACAGCTCGCCCTTGTTCTCTTCCGCCCGTTCCGGCAGCGAGCCGGCGAAGATGCAGTTGTGGCGTCCGGCCAGGGCGGCCAGTTCCTCCAGCATCGCCGGGGTCTCGGCGGCCATAGCGTCAAACCGGTCATAGGCAAAGCCCGAGGCCCACAACTCCGGCAGGACAACGAGGCTCCGGTCGAGGCCATCGACCGACTCCAGGGCGCGAGCGATCTGCTGGAGATTGCGCTCCGGTTCGCCCAGTTGGATTTGGTACTGGACAAAACCGAGCCCGGCAAAGAGGTCGTCTTCGAGTTCCATCATCTTCACTCCTCCGAGGCGGGACCTGCCGTGATCGGTCCCGCCGGTTCCATTGTGACCGCGAGGCTATTCCTCTCGCGGCCGCCCCTGTCGAACGAGGTCGGCGACGGTGCAGGTGAGGAAGCCATCCCCGGTGTAGACCTTGAAGCGATGCCGATCCTGCTTGAGAAAGTCACATTCCTTCCCCTCCATCCTGTCGCCGAGCAGCAGGAGACCGCGGACGGCCAGCCCCCGGACGTCCCCATCCGGCGATTGGAGATACGGCCGGAGATCACCGGCTATTCCCATCGGCGCCAAAGTCTGCCGATAGCGGGGAATGAGCCGGCCGATCCCCCACAACAGGCCCCGCTGCAGCATCGGCAGTTCGATGAAGTTGCCGTCCTGGAAGGCCTCCGGACCATCTTCCCGCATGTAGGAGACGAGCATGTGGAGGTGCTCCTCGGCAAGGGGCCGGCAATGGTACATGATCTCGGCCATCGCCTCCGGCGCCCCCCAGCCGATCCCGCCCGATTCATCGTTGAGACTCCAGAGGAACCGCCGCATGACGATGCGGGCGGATTCCAGGTCCTGCCCGGCCATCCGATCGACGGTGGTGCCGAAGACGCTGACGGCATGCCAGCGCACCAGTTCGTCCCGATGGCAGAGGGCGGAGAACAGGGGGGCGATCAGGTCGCGGGCGGATAGTGATGCGGTCGTTTCAAGGATGGCGGCCAGATCGGGCCGACCAAGCAACAACAGGATCTGGTTTTTTATCTCCCGCCGTCCCATCGTGTGCCACTCCCCCGGTCAGTCTTCGCGGCCCTCGAGATCGTCGAGACGTTTCATCCCCTGCATCAGCAAGGCCATGAAACCGCCCAGGACGTCCCGTTCCATATCGGCGGGTTTCAGGCCATTGATGAATTTGAACCGTCCCTCGGACCGGCCGAGGATCTGAAAAAAGGCGTCCGGGCCGGTACTGCCATTGAACTCGGCATGGATGATCTCGCCTTCACGAAAATCGATACAGGCCCGTGTTGTCCCGAACTCCAGCTTCAGTCTACCCGTCTTCAGATTGGCATTGATCATCTGGCAGAGTTCGACCACCGAGATATCGTCAAACTGTCCGACCATCCCGGAAGACAGCTCTTCGGCCCGCTGCAGGTTGATCCTGGTGATCCGGCTGACCAGCAGCTTGTAGAAATAGTCCTGGAGGACGGGAAATTTCGTCAGAATGTGACGGAAATCCTTGGACTTCAGCGTCGCGATGTGGCAGGGCTCGGTCGCCACGATGGTGGTCATCGCCGCCTCCCCCGAGAGCAGGCTCATCTCGCCTAAGACATCGCCCTGCGTCAGCTCGGCAAGAGTGACGCCGTCGTCATCGAGGATCTCGACCCGTCCCGAGATGATGATATAGAGCAGGGTGCCCGGCTCCCCCTTTTGAACGATCGGAAAGCCGCTGGGATACGGGGAGAAGGTGAACAGCGTGGCGATGTCCAGGAGATTGTCGTAGGTCAGCGGTGCGAAGATCTCAATGGGCCGGAGCAGATCGGCGAACTGGACGATCCCCCTGGTCTTTTCCTTGCGATCCCTCGCCGCCAGCATTTTCATCTGCAGCGTGGCATACCCCTTGTCTCTCTTGAACTCGAAGGAGATGAGACCGGTACACCCGCCGCATTCGAATCGGAACCTCTCGATCTCCCCCCGGCGATAGCGTTCATAGGGGACATCCTCGGTGACGATGACGATCAGGTCTCTGGTCAGGGTAAGACAGGTCGGTTTGCCCACCGGCAGGGTAAGGATCCCCTTATTGACCCTGAGTTCCTCGCCGGCATTGTAGATCGGACAGCGCTTCTCTTCGGTGATGATAAAGACACCATTGCGGTACTGCATCCGTCCTCACTTCAATCCGATCTGCCGAAGAACAGATAGATGACGAATCCGAGGATGACCGCCCCGCCAAAGGCCACCGGCAGTATCTTGGAGATCTGCAGTTCACCATCGACGATCAGGGATTTCATGTATTCGGTGCCGGACACCCACCAGACCGCAAGCAGAATGGTGATGATGATCAGGTCCTTCCAGCTCTGTCGGTAGACCAGATAGGCCATCAGGATGCAGAACGGCACCAGGAACCAGGGATTGGTGAACAAACCGACATAATCGACCTCGGTGACCTGCTCGATCAGATGGGTCGAATCGAACCACTCCACAATTTTATTCCACATTTCGCTCACATGGGAAAAAGGATATACTTGTTTCGTCTTCCGTTGCTGCCACCAGCAACCTCACCGGATCATCATGGATGACAATTGCGGAATGATACACTGCTGGAATGAAAGAGCAATTCCTTTCTCATCCCCCTTCCGGAAAAGAGGACAAAGCAATCCCCAGCCGGAGATCGCCCGAATCCGGAAATATACCGCATGGAAAAATCCTGTTGCCAAATACTACCGGCGGCTTACACTTTATCATGGGTTAAAGTGGAACCTCAACAGGATAGCGCATAATAATCATGGACCATCAGAAATCCAATATCGTACTGATCGGTATGCCGGGATCGGGCAAGAGTACGGTCGGTATTATCCTTGCCAAGATGATGGCCAAAAATTACGTCGATACCGATGTCCTGATCCAGCTGGCCGAGAACAGGACCCTGCAGGATATCGTCAACCGCGACGGTCACATGGTGCTGCGCGATATCGAGGAGCGGGTGCTGCTCGGCGTCACCTGCCGCGACCATGTCATCGCCACCGGGGGCAGCGCCGCCTACAGTGCCCGGGCGATGACCCACCTGAAACAGGACGGGTTGTGCGTCTTTCTCCACGTCGACCTGCCGACGCTCAAGGCCCGGATCAGGAACTACGAGACCCGGGGCCTGGCCAAACGGCCGGAACAGAGCTTTCAAGACCTCTTCGAAGAACGCCTGGGGCTCTACCGCCGCTATGCCGATATCATCATCGCCGCCTCCGAACCGAGCCAGGAAGCGGTCTGCGAGCAGATCATCGACGAGTTGAAAAGACGCACGGACATCATGGCCGGAGGTGATCGATAAGATGAAGGACAGCCTGCCGCCCCGCCTGGCGAGAGAACTGGCGACCATCACGGCGATGATCGGCATCCACTGCCGCGACCACCATCATGGTGAAGGACGGCAACTGTGCCCACAGTGCCGCGAACTGGCGGCCTACGCCGCCAAGCGGCTGGCGAAGTGCCCGTTCCAGCAGAAAAAACCGACCTGCGGCAATTGCCCGGTGCACTGCTATGCCCCGCGCTATCGCATCGAGGTCCGCAGCGTCATGCGGTATGCCGGCTCCAGAATGATCTGGGCCCATCCGCTGATGGCCCTCAGGCATCTGCTTGACGGCCGCCGCCGGGCGCCGGTTGCCGGCCAGCGGCACCACAACGGTCTCTCAATCCGTGACAAGAACAGGACCAAACCATGAAGATACTCATCACCGGAGCCTCCGGACTGGTCGGCAGCGCCCTGATCGAATCACTGTTCAAGCTAGGTCACACCATCCGGCCGCTGCGCCGCCACAGGAATAAAACCTGGGGCAGACTATGGGACACGGCATCCCTTGATGCCGACGCCGACCAATCCCCCTTCGATGTGGTGATCAATCTGGCGGGGGAGAACGTCGCCAACAAACGTTGGAATGCCCGGCAGAAGGAATTGATCCTGCGGAGCCGGGTGGACAGCACCTGGGAACTGGTGGATTATATCAGCCAGCCCGGCAGACGGCCGAAACTGCTGATCTGCGCCTCGGCGACCGGCTATTACGGCAACTGCGGCGACGCCATCGTCGACGAGCGGTCACCGTCGGGATCAGGCTTTCTCGCCGAGGTGTGCCGGCAGTGGGAGGAAACGGCGGCGAAGGCGGAACAGGCCGGAATCAGGGTGGTGTTCCTGCGGTTCGGTATGGTCCTGAGCCCGCGCGGCGGGGCGTTGTTCAAGATGCTGCCGGCTTTCAAGGCGGGGGTCGGCGGAGTCATCGGCAGCGGCAACCAGTATATCGGCTGGATCAGCATCAACGACCTCGCCGACATCGTCGGCTTCGTGATGGAGAATGAAGGGCTGCAGGGCGCGTTCAATACCGTCTCCCCCATCCCGGTGACCAACAGGGTCTTTGTCAAGACCCTGGGCGAGGTCCTCGGGAGACCGACCATCATGCCGGCCCCGGCCTTCCTGGTCCGGCTGCTGTTCGGCGAGATGGCCGACGAAATGGTGCTCAGCAGCTGCCGGGTCGTCCCGACTCGTCTGCTCGAGGCCGGATACCGGTTCAAAGAGCAGGATCTGCGCCAGGTCCTGGCCTCCTGCACCCACAGTCGATAGGGGAACGCGGGACCTATCTGCCGGTGATCCGCTGCAGCGCCTCGAGGTAGCGGGCCCGGGTCTTGTCGACGATCTCCGCCGGCAACGGCGGCGGCGGCGGGGTCTTGTCCCAGGTCAGCGATGACAGGTAATCACGGAGGAACTGCTTGTCATAACTCGGCTGCCCCTGCCCCGGCGCGTACCGGTCGAGCGGCCAGAACCGCGACGAGTCGGGGGTCAGGACCTCGTCGATGAGGATCAGCCGGTCGTCTCTCACCCCCAGCTCGAACTTGGTGTCGGCGATGATGATCCCCTTCTGCAGGGCGTAATCGGCGGCCCGCCGGTAGAGGCTGGTGCTGATCGCCGCGATCTCCCTGGCCCGGTCGGCGCCGACGATCTGCTCCATTGCCGCCAGCGAGATATTCTCGTCGTGGGTGCCCAGCTCGGCCTTGGTCGACGGGGTGAACAGCGGCTCGGCGAACTTGTCCGATTCCCGCATCCCGGTCGGCAGGACGAAGCCGCAGACGGTGGTGTCCTTCTGGTAGGCGCTCCAGAACGACCCCGAGATATAACCGCGGACGATGCACTCGATCGGCAGCGGCCGGGTCTTCTTCACCAGCATCGACCTCCCCCGCAGTTCGTCGGCGTAGGGGCGGCAGACCGCCGGATACGCATCGACATCGGCGGTGATCAGATGATTCTCGACGATATCCGCCAGCAGGTCGAACCAGAACAGGGAGAGCCGGGTCAGGATCTCGCCCTTGCCGGGGATGACATCGTCCATCACCACGTCATAGGCTGAAATCCGATCGGTCGCCACCATCAGCAGCATATCGTCGTAGCCCGGCAGGGCGTACATGTCCCGCACCTTGCCGCGATGCACGAGGTCGAGACCGGCAAAATCGGTCGTCTTCACGATCGTCATGGTCATTCCTTCAATTGTTGTGTTGATCCTTGGTGCCGCCGGTCTTCGGGCCGGCGGCCGCCACCGGCTGCCCCGCCTTCTTCCCTTCGATCGGCACTGCTCCGTGATACTGCGGGCATCGGCTATTGTAATAGCTGACCAGATCCAGGGTCAAGGAACCGATCATCAGTTTGGAATTGATCCGCACCGGTACCCGGCACTCGTCATCGGTATACCAGACGACCGTATCCCCATTCTTGTCGTACAACCCTTTGAATTCGAGAATCGGTGTCACCCGCATGGTTTCGACCGTGCCCAGGACTGTCTGCTCCAGGGTTTCCCGGGCCACGACCTTGACCAGCACCTCGTTGCGCCGCTTGTCGGCGAAGGTCGGCACCAGGAACGACCCGCCAACCGCAAAGGGCATGACCCGGCTGCCGAGAAAGGCCGAAAACTCGTTGTGGATCGGCGCCTGGACCATAGTAGTGGTCGAGGGATCGGCGTTCTTCTTGTACCAGATCCTCCCGGTCTGCTGGTTGTACGTGGTCAGGCGATGGGCCTGGTAGTTATAGCCCTCTTTCTGCCAGACTTCATAGCGACCGGGCAAGCGGTTTTTGCCATAGACTGTCGTCACATGGCCATCCCTGACCGGATAGATCCCGTGGATGGCGCCGTTCTCGGTGGTGATGGTTGTCTTGATCTCGTAAGTCTCCGGCATCAGTCCCTTCATCTGGACGATCTCCAGCCTGAGTTCTCCGATCTTCACCCCGCCGGTCCAGAAGACCTCGTACAGCATCCTTTCACCGTCGACATAGGCCGTCTTCAACAAATCCCGGTCGATCACGCCGTAGGAGGGCGCGCCGGCAGCAGGCGCGTCCTGTTCAGCGGCGGCGGCAGGCAGCGTCCAGCAGAGCAGCAGAAGCATGATCCGAAACAATCGCGGCATCGTCTCAGTTCTCCATGGTCAGCAGGGACAGCAGGGTGGCGACAAAGATGGTCAGGCTGATGACACCGTTCATCGAAAAGAACGAGGCCTTGATCCGCGACAGATCGCGCGGGGTGACGATCAGATGCTGGTAGAACAGGGCCCCGGCGGTCAGCACCAGTCCGATATAGTACCAGTAGTTGAGGCCCATCCGCACCCCGGTGGCGGTGAACAGCAGAAAGGCGAGGACGTGAAAAAGGACGGCGAGGCGGAAGGCCCTCCGCCGGCCGAACCGCGACGGCATCGAGAAGAGGTCGCTGTCCTTGTCGAAGTCGGCATCGAGGCAGGCATAGATGGTGTCGAAACCGGCCATCCAGAACAGCACCCCGGCCGAGAGGACGAAGGGATAGCCGGCGAGACTCCCCGTTACAGCCACCCAGCCGCCCAGGGGAGAAAAAGCCTGGGCCAGGCCGAGGACGAGGTGGCAGAGGCTGGTGAAGCGCTTGGTGTAGGAGTACAACAGCGTCAGGGCCAGGGCGAAGGGGGAGATCTGCAGGGTCAGGGGATTGAGCCGGGAACAGGCGAAGAAGAACAGCAGGGCCGAGAGCACCACCATCGCCCAGGCCTCGGCCATCCGGACCTCGCCTGTCGGGATGGCCCGGTTGGCGGTGCGGGGGTTGGCCTTGTCGAAGCGCCAGTCGACGATCCGGTTGAACCCCATGGCGGCGGTCCTCGCTCCGACCAACGCCACGGCCACCCACAGGATGACGGTCGCCCCCGGTACCCCGCCGGCCGCCAGGCAGGCCCCGGTAAAGGCGAAGGGCATGGCGAAGATCGTCAGCTTGAACTTGATCATCTCGAGCAGGATGGCGATTTTCTTCAGCATAGGGGATCGTCCCCCCACCGTTTGCGGTCGGCGATCCCGATCCCCAGCTGATCGGCGAGCCGCCAGGCATAGGTCCGGGCCGCCTCTTCCAGCGTTGCCGGGCGGAGGTAGTGGGCCGGCATCGGCGGACAGATGACCGCGCCGGCATCATGGGCGGCGAGCATGTTCTGGAGGTGGGTGCGGTTGAAGGGGGTTTCCCGGACCGCCAGGACCAGGGGTCGCCTCTCCTTGAGCATCACATCGGCGGCGCGGTGGATCAGGTTGATGGAGAGGCCTGAGGCGATCGCCGCCAGGGTTCCCATCGAACAGGGCAGGACGACCATGCCGTGGTACCGGCTCGACCCCGAGGCCGGCGGGGCGGCGAAGTCGTCAGGCGCAAACCATCGGGCGACGCCGGGCAGGGCAGCCGGTTCGATGTCCTCCTCCATCTGCAGGACCTGGCGCCCGGAGGGGGAACAGATCCCATGGACCTCGAGGCAGCCGGTGGCGATGACCTTGAGGAAGGCCCTGAGGTAGAGCATGCCGCTGGCGCCGGTGACGGCGACGAGCAGTCTGTGGGGGGCTCCGGGTTGCATAGTTGATCCGCCGGCGGTTGTGGTTCTTCCCCGTCTGTCAGGTGGCAGCGGGCAGTCTGTGGATCTTCAGCGGCAGGGCCGCGGCCGAGGCCTCGCCCCTGGCGATCAGATAGCCGAAAAATTTCTCCAGGGCGAGCTGCTTTTCCGTCCCGAGATCATGCTCGATCGCCCGCAGATAGGCATAGCAGTCATCGCAATCCATCGGGATGCGGGGGGCGACCCGGGAGCAGATCAGGTACATCTGCTCCCGGCCGCGGGTCCGGCAACGGAGGAACTCCCGGTGGATCTCGGCCAGTTCCTCGGCATGGTTGCGGCAATACTCCTCGCGCACGGCAAAAACGGCGAAGACAAAGGGCAGACCGGTTTCCCGCTTCCAGATCTCGCCCAGATCATAGCGATGCGGGTAACGGCCCTCCCGGGCCAGCCGCAGGGCGTCATCGCCGATCGCCAGCACCGCCTGGACCTGGTCGGCAACAGTGCGGGCCTCGCCGGTACTGTACACCGGCCTGACGCCGCCAAACTCCTCGAGGATCACCCGCACCAGGGCCGCCGAGGTCTTCGACTGATTGGTGAGCAGCACCTGGCCGCCATCCAGCCGTTCCATCGGCACCCGGGAGAAGAGAAACACCGACCCCACCGGCCCGTTGGCGCTGATCGACAGGTCGTCCATGATCCGGTAGTTCTCCGGCCGCTCGCCGTATTCAAAGGAGGAGACCACGCCGATATCGAGCTCGCCGGCAGCCAGCATCCGGCACAGCGCCGCCGGCGCATCCTCGTGCACCCGCCAGTCCTGACGCCGGACGGTCTCTTTCCACACCTCGTAGATCGGGGCGGTATTGATATAGTTGACCATGCCGATCCGGCACCCGGTTCTTCCACCAGCAGTAATCATCGAGTTCATCCCGGGAATACCAATTGACACCTCAGACGAGGGAATAATCCATCCGCCGCTGCCGCGGGGTAAAACCGGCGTCTGCCACCAGTCGGCGGATCTCTTCCTCGGTCAGTCGGAAGCTGACCCCGGCGGCGGCGACGACGTTTTCCTCGATCATCGTGCTGCCGAAATCATTGGCGCCGAAGAAGAGGGACAGCTGGGCGATCTTCGGCCCCTGGGTGACCCAGGAGGCCTGGACATTGGCGAAGTTGTCGAGATAGATGCGCGACAGGGCGAGCATCCGCAGATAGCCCATGGCGGTGGTCTTCTCCACCCCGGCCAGCACCGTATTGTCCGGCTGAAAAGGCCAGGGGATGAAGGCGGTGAAGCCGCCGGTGCGATCCTGCAACTCACGCAGGCGGCGGAGGTGCTCCAGCCGCTCGGCCATCGTCTCGATGTGGCCGAACATCATCGTCGCCGTCGTCCGCAGTCCCTGGTGATGCGCCTCTTCCATCACCGACAGCCACTGGTCGGCACTGCATTTGCGCGGCGCCGCCGCCTGCCGGACCCGGTCGCAGAGGATCTCGGCCCCGCCGCCGGGGATCGAATCGAGGCCGGCGGCGATCAGCCGCTGCACCACCTGCCGCACCGGCAGCCCCGACAGCTGCGAGAAATGCCAGATCTCCGGCGGCGAGAAGCCGTGGACATGGATGCCGCATGTCTTGATGAAGCGCAGCATCTCCTCGTAGTACTCCAGCGGCTGATCGGGATGCAGCCCGCCCTGGAGAAGGACCTGGGTACCGCCGAGGGCCCTGGTCTCCTCGATCTTGCGCCCGAGTTCGTCAAAGGACAGCAGATAGCCGCCCTTGTCCTCCGGGGCCTTGAAGAAGGCGCAGAACTTGCAGGCCGAGATGCAGATATCGGTATAGTTGATGTTGCGGTCGATCACATAGGTCACCATCCGCTCGGGATGGAGGCGCCGGCGGATGGCATCGGCGAGAAAGGCGAGGTCGTAGAGTCCGGCCGTCCGCTCGAGGGCCGGGAACTCGTCGTCAGCGATCCGCCCGCCGGCGAGCACCCGGGCATGGATATCGGCGATCAATCGATCCGTCATGGCCTCACATCACCCCCTCGGTCCCATGGACCCTGAGGACGTTGTAGAGGGTATCGCGCTCGACCGGCACCCGGCCGGCCTCCCGGATCAGCCGCACCAGGATGGTGCTGCCGATGGCCTGGTCGGTGTCGGCCCCGGCCATATGGGTGATGACCTCCTCCTTGACCGTACCGTCCATGTCGTCGGCGCCGAAGGACAGTGCGATCTGGGCCAGCTTCGGCCCGATCATCACCCAGTAGGCCTTGATGTGCGGGAAGTTGTCGAGGAACAGCCGGGCCACGGCGATATTTTTCAGGTCATCGATGCCGCTGGTCTTCGCCAGGCTCGCCATCCCGGTATTCTGGGGATGGAAGGCCAGCGGGATGAAGGCGAGAAAGCCGCCGGTCTCATCCTGGGCCTGGCGCAGGGCGGCCAGGTGCTCGAGCCGTTCCTCGATCGTCTCGATATGACCGTAGAGCATCGTCGCATTGGTGCGCAGGCCGTGGCGGTGGGCGGTCTTGGCGATCTCCAGCCAGTCGTTGCCGGCCAGCTTCTTCTCACAGGTCAGCCGGCGGATGCGGGGACTGAAGACCTCGGCGCCGCCGCCCGGAATCGAGCCGAGCCCGGCCTCCTTCAGCACCTCGAGGGTATCGCCGACCGATGTGCCGGCCAGTCCGGCCAGATGGGCGATCTCGACGCAGGTGAAGGCCTGGATATGGACATCCGGCCGCACCTCCCGGATCCCGCGCAGCATCTCGACATAGTAGGAGAAGGGCAGATCGGGGTGAATGCCGCCGACCACATGGACCTCGGTGATCGGCTCGTCGAGCCGGTCGCGGACCTTCTGCCTGACCTCTTCGACCGTCATCTCGTAGGCCTTGTCGGCCCCCTTCTCCTTGCCGAAGGCGCAGAATTTGCACAGGTTGGTGCAGATATTGGAGTAGTTGAGATGCTGGTTGTAGATGAAATAGGCCCGGTCGCCGTTGAGCCTGGTACGGACGATATCGGCCAGATAGCCGAGGGCGAGGATATCGTGGCTGCGATAGAGCTGCAGGCCGTCATCGTGAGTCAGGCGCCGGCCTGCCTCCACCTTTTCGAGAATTGTGCCGAAGCCGGCCTGTTCAATGTATTTTTTCACGGCAATAAAAAAGCCGGGCGATGCACCCGGCTTGTCGATGGGATGGTGGTATCGGTCAATCGATGAAGAACTTCAGCTTTTCACGCCGGCTCGAGTGCCGCAGGCGGTTGAGCGCCTTCTTCTCGATCTGGCGGATACGTTCACGCGAGACGTTGAATCGCTTGCCGATCTCCTCGAGGGTGTATTCCGCCTTCTCGCCGATGCCGAAGCGCAGGCGGATGATCTTCTCCTCCCGCTCGCTCAGGGTGGAGAGGATCTCCGTCACCCGACCGGCCAGTTCCCGGGTCTGGACCGCATCGTAGGGTGACTGCGACTCCTGGTTCTCGAGGAAATCCCCGAGGGTCGAATCATCGTCGCCGACCGGGGTCTCGAGCGAGATCGGCTCGCGCGAGGCCTCGAGGATCGACAGGATCTTGTCCATCGGCAGATTGGTCGCCTTCGAGATCTCGAGCGGCGTCGGTTCCCGCCCCAGCTCCTTGAACAGGGCGTAGAAGGCCTTGAAGAACTGGCTCCGCAGTTCGAGGAAATGGACCGGCAGCCGGATGGTCCTGGTCTTGTCGAGGATGGCCCGGGTGATCGCCTGGCGGATCCACCAGCTGGCGTAGGTGGAAAACTTGTTGCCCTTGGTGTAGTCGAAGCGGAAGACCGCCCGCATCAGGCCGAGGTTGCCTTCCTGGATGAGATCGGCCAGGGTCAGGCCCTGGTGCATGTAGCGTTTGGCGATCGACACCACCAGGCGGAGATTGGCCCGGATCATCGTATCCTTGGCGACCTCGATCGAGCGGCTGTAGGCCTCGAGCTTGGCCTGCAGTTCGAACAACTCACGGACATCCGGATATTTTTTCGACGCACTCGCCACCGAATAGCGCATGAAATTCAATTGCTGTTTCTTCGGCTTGAGGGTCGGATCACGTTTTTCCCAGAGATCGATGCGGTCGACCAGAAGCCGCATCTCCTTGACACCGGACGAATCTTCACGGATCGCATGGATGATCGACTCGAATCCCTGACGGATGGTCTTGCTGTACTTCGCCTCTTCCTCGGGGGTCAGCAGATCGAAACGGCCCATCTCCCGAAGATAGGTGGTGGTGGTCTCCTCGGCTTCGTGGACGTCTTCCTCACCGCCGCCGACCATTTCATCCTTGAGATCATCAATATCCAGCGATGCCTCATCCTTCTTCTCCCAGATCTCTCCGGAAAGGGTCCGTTTCTCACCGGACTCCTCAATGGTGACAATCTCGATGTCATGGGCACCAAGAAAATTGAAAATGCTCTCTATCGCGCTGGGATCCTTGATTTCTTCAGGCAACAGTTCATTCAGGTCGCTGAAACTGATACACCCTTCCAATTTTCCGGCTTTGAGAAGATTTTCTTTGAGTTCTGACAGCACTGAGATACCACTCCATTGCTTGATTTAAAAGATTACCAGACGAGCAGGTTGCAACTGACCGATAATCTATCCGGTATGGTAGAGATTGCCTCTGTAGAAATCCGTATTTGAAAGATTACCGGCAGAATTCCTTCTCCACGCACTGCAGCATGGCTGCAAAACATTCAATGTTAATTCATCATCAAGAAAAATGCAAATTGTTAAAATTGAACGCGGGGACATCAACAATGTACTGGCAAAAACGCTGTTACCCATGTCAAGATACACGGAACAGGGGGAGGAGGATCACGGCAACCGTTGTCTTATATTATATCATTCTTCAACCGAGATACAAGCCCGTGCCCTGAGCTTTTCCGCCACGCGGCCGACCCCTTCCGCCATCATAGCGGAATGACGTTACATTGATACCAGCGAGACCACCACCATGCACACTCTCCAATCCTCGAAACGAGCCAGCGGCATCCTCGCGCATATCAGTTCCCTCCCCTCGCCTTACGGTATCGGCGATATCGGACCCTCGAGCTACGCCTTCCTGGATTTTCTCGCCGCCGCCGGGCAGAGCTGCTGGCAGTTCCTGCCGACCGTCCCCACCAATCCGCTATTTGACAATTCGCCCTACATGAGTTCCTCGGCCTTCGCCGGATCCCCCCTGCTCATTGCGCCCGACATCCTGTTCACCGAGGGATTGGTCTCCGAATCGGGCCTCCGCGACCACCCCGGCTTCTCGCCCTACAGCACCGATTACGTCGCGGTCACGGAATACAAGGAACGGCTGCTGACGGAGGCATTCGACCGGTTTTCCGGGTTCGGCGGCAGCGCCTTCCGCCGTTTTGCGGCGGCAGCGCCCTGGCTCGATGACTACGCCCTGTTCATGACCATCAAGGAGCGGTTCGGCAACGCCGGCTGGTTCGACTGGCCCCCGGAACTGGCGCAGCGGCATGCCGATGCGCTTGCCTCCTTCAGACAGGAAAACATGTCGCGGTTCCGCTATTTCCAGTTCGAGCAGTTCGAATTTTTCCGCCAGTGGGACCTGTTGCGCCTGGCCGCGCAGAAGGCGGGCGTCCGCCTGTTCGGCGACATCCCGATCTATGTCGGCCTCGACAGTGTCGACGTCTGGTCCCACCAGCCGATCTTCGCCCTCGATGACCGGACGCTGCTGCCGACCCACGTCGCCGGCGTCCCCCCCGACTATTTCAGCGCCACCGGCCAGCGCTGGGGCAACCCCCTGTATCGCTGGGATCGCGACGAAGAGGCGACCGATAATCTCCTGCTCGACTGGTGGACCAGCCGGATCGCGGCAATCTTCAACATGGTCGACATGGCCCGGATCGATCACTTCCGCGGCTTCGAATCCTACTGGTCGATTCCGGCGGCCAACGACACGGCCGTCGAGGGGCAATGGCGGCATGGCCCCGGCAAGGCCTTCTTCGACCGGATCTTCGACCGGTTGGGCCGGCTCGACATCATCGCCGAGGATCTTGGCCTCATCACCCCCGAGGTTTCGACGCTGCGCGACAGCCTAGGATTTCCCGGCATGAAGGTCCTCCAGTTCGCCTTCGACGGCAACCCCGACAACAGCTTTCTGCCATACAATTTCACGACGCCTCACTGCGTGGTCTACACCGGCACCCATGACAACGACACGACCGTCGGCTGGTTTCTCAGCGACCGGATCAACGACGGGATGCGCCGGGAGATCAAGCGTCATGCCAACCGCCGGCTGGACGATGGCAGTGGAATCCATGAAGACCTGATCTACCTGGCAATGTCATCAACCGGCCGGTTAACGATCCTGCCGCTCCAGGATGTACTCGGCTTCGGCAGCGACTGCCGGATGAATACTCCCGGCCTGGCGAGCGGGAACTGGCGATGGCGCTGTGCGGCGGAATTCCTCACCCCGGAGCGGGCGGCATTCCTCCATGACCTGACAGTGCGCTTTGGCCGGGAACGAAATCCGTGATGATTGACCCCTTGCAATCAAACGGAATTCTTCCCTCGAATGAAAAACAGCTCGGCGAGAACAAAGCCTTGACAAGCCCCATACAGTCTTGTAAAAGAGTCAGCACATTTTGGCCCCATCGTCTAGTGGCCTAGGACACTGGCCTCTCACGCCGGTAACAGGGGTTCGAGTCCCCTTGGGGTCACCAAACAATTCAGCCACTCAGGAGATTATCCCGGGTGGCTTTTTTGTTTTCGAAGGTTTTTCAGAGGGCTTTTAATTTTTGAGCTCACCTTTCAATTATTGCCGCATGGATGGACGATGCCGCCCATGCAGTCGAAACTGCCGATCACCACAAGGGGTAGAGACCGCGACCATCTTGTCAATCCAACAAACCTTTCCGCTTGCCTCGCAGGAAGTTCCGCCTGGTGATGCCTTCTCCGATCAGGTGGCACCGAGTCGATCCGACAGTGATTCTTAAACCGCACTGATCCTATTTCAGGCGCGGATCAATCCCGGTGAACCCGCACTCCGGGGTGTAGCACGTGACATTCAGAAACTCGCATTTCTCATGGCAGGCCGGGCATTCTTCCGGCGGCAGCGGTATCTGTATCGTGTTGCCGCAGTTTTGACACTTCCAGAATGGATCAGGTGTTTGTTGTTTGTTTTCAGCCATAAATTACCTCCTTTTCCGATCTCATCTTCAACCAGGATCGTTGCGCCCTCGTGGTCATCCCGGATGAACCGTGGAACATGTACCTTTTACTTCAGCATAGCCCGGGGAGGATGTCAAATGGTCGCTCTTGTCGGGAAGAGTAATGCAGCCACCTTTTCGTTGCAGGCCGGAGCGGATGGCGTCTGTGCGTGACCACGGCTCAGGTCCGGAAAATGTTTCCGGCCGGTCGGGTGTACCCTCGATGCCACAGACGGTGAAGACCCGAGGCGTTCCGAGCCATCGGTTCCGTGATGACAAGGCCCCTTTTCCTTTGAAGGATCTTTGGATATAGTAGCTGTGAAGGAGTACCGGGATGCTGGAGTGGTTCATGCGAATGAGCGCATGAATCAGATTCCGTCCAACACCGCTTCACCAGGGGCCACCCACAAGGAAAGAGACATCACCGATGACTGAAGAGCTTGCGCCCGGACAGGATATGACTGCAGATACCGCCGGGACCATCTATCGCTTCGTGAATAAAGACACCAACGCTGAATTCCTCATCCAGCAGGTACGCTATGAAGGTTCGGAGGTAAAAATCGGAGATGTGATAGAGATTCATGTGCCGAACAGCAAACCAGCCTATTTTACTGTCGATTCCGTAGAAGGCGGAGAAACCGTCGTCGTCCGTCTCGTCCGGGCACGCAACAACTTGTGGAAAACACTACTGATACTGGCAATTCTGGGCGCGTCCTGGTTCATCATAGCGTATGTCCTGGAGTTGATCTTCTGATATGGTGTTTTTGACCATCCCCTCTCGCTGGTCAGAAGGGTTGAAGTCCCATGGGGCAGCGTTCAGCAGAGCGAAGGGTCACACGTCGCTCTGCCGCTCCTTTCAGGTGTCCACCGGCACCATCCACCGGTATGCCCCACACTGTCCTTTGCCTCCCTCCATCTTTCGATCTCGACGGCAGCAGGCTGATCTCGGCCTCAACCATCATTCTGGCCTCTATTTTGCATCTCTCGTCTATCAGGAGCAACCGAAACCGCCACAATCACCTGCATGATTGTCCAGAACCAACCCAAACGATCTCCATCTTGCAGATTTTCTGTTGTTCCAAATAGATAGCTCACACGATCATAGTGATATTTTTCTGTGGCATGCGTCCGTCACAGGTAGGGTGTAAACAGAATGCACGTCTTTCCCAGCACAATCGCCAACAACTCCGCCACGAAAAAAGTTTCCAAGGATGAAGATCGGTTTCTTGAATTCCTGATCTCTCAGCCTCATGATTTTTTTGGATTTTCAGTATACGAGCTTATGAAAATTGACCGCCGGACGGCGATACGCAATATCATGGCACGCATCGGCCCGCAGCATAAGGAAACCGTCGAACAATATTTTATCATCATCGACAGATTAAGAGGGTGCGGGAGGCTTCCTTCAGATCTCGTCGCAAAGTAGCGGCCAGCAGCGGAGAACGACGCCTTTTCCCGCCTCGTCCGGGTTTGCGCGCTGTTCCATATTTTGTCACTTCCTACCGAATTTTGACCCTGCAGTCGGTTCTGCCGGTAGTGTATGCAGGAATTGCCACCGGTCCGGGTCCCGTTTCGTTCTCTCCGCCGGTAAACTTTCCGGTTGTCCAGTCAATGTGTCCGGCCAACCGGGCTGGAAATGCCGTTCGACAGAGGGGGTAAAAAAGAGGCGGACAGCACACCCCTGCCGCCACCATTACCGAATTTTTCCGGATAATTGAATTGAGACCCATCCGACGAGGTTCTCCACCGTCGAGCGGGTCAGTCGATGCTCAACTCCATGTCTCTCAGCAGGTCCTCAACCGTTTTTCCGGAAAGACCGGCCCTGTACCCTCTCCCCATGGCAGCCTTGGTCGTGTCGGGATCGTCGACCAGGGTCATGAACAAGCCATGTTCCTGCCGGGTGGCGAACGCTTCGCCATGAAAATGACACCTCAGGCCGCGCATATACCCGTTGAGAAACGCCGAATACGCCTGGACCGAAAGAAGCGACTGTGCCGCCGCGATGTTGTGTAAAAATTCCTGCTCCGACATTACCATACCTTCCCCCTTGTTCGTCGTCGGCATGTACCATCAGCCGGATATATATCCGGCTGCCTATGGTTTTCCCGGCAATAGCAGTATACGAATTCAGCGAATTCACCACCCCCGTCGATTTGTCCAGTCTCCTCTTTCTCTTCTGCGGAACATTGCTTCAGCATAATCGGATACACCCACTTTTTTTCCATATTTGCGGAAATAAGGCAGGATGGAGGAGGAAATGAACTATGCCCTACTACCACCGCGCTGATTCAAAAAAGGCCATCCGTTGCCGTCCGGTGTCCGGATGCAATCGGATCCATCCACTCAGGCTCACTTTCAGGGATTCCGCATTATTCGTTGCAGGGCCAGTTCAACGTGTGGTCAAAGGCCCTGGTTGCTGCGATTCTCACAGTCGTTTCCGAGTGGCGATTATCGATCGATTCGGCATTACCGTGATTACCGGCCACGATCGAGGGGAAGCCTCCCGTCCCGATAGCCTCGAATTATCTTAAGAAATTAGCAAGATGGCATTCTTGTTTGTGCCGGAACATATTCAAATTCCGGAATCTATGGTATAAACATACTCGATGATGACAGCAAGCCGGCCATTTCAACACAATACCATATATGCGGCGTGACATGGCCGGCAGTCTGATCTTTTATGCGATTCCACTGACCGCGCGGCCCGCGCCCCTCTGGCACGCCGCTGTCAAGCCTGTCTCAATAGACAAGCCACATTGCAGTGGAAATTCAGGCAGATAAATGAGCGCTCGGGTTGTCCGGCCGAACCTTTTTGTGTTCCCAAACGGTACTTTTGCAGGTATGTTTTTGTGGTGATTCTGACCGTACAGGCCTTTGACAGAATCCAGGCGACAACAGGTGGCATCATGGGAATACTCTTCATCGTCACCACAAGTGACGAACAACTCCCACGTACCGGAAACATCAGCGACCTGCTCCGCCGCCTGGCAGGCCGACCTTGTTTGGAAATATCAAACAAACCGACAGGGTCCTCACATCTGATGGACTGTCAAACAAGTTGACAGCAAGACAAGAAATGATGCATATACGGCTTGTCCCTGTCCTCCTCCTGGCGTTGTTGTGCCTGACCCCTGGCTCTGTCCAGGCGAAGGAGGTCCAAACCTCTACTGTCAAGGAACTGGTCAAGGCGAGGCATAGCTGGGATGGCACGCCGCTGCCCGCCTATCCTGCCGGTAAGGCGGAAATCACTCTCCTCCGGATCACCATTCCGCCCGGGGCAAGGTTGCCTCTGCACCGGCATCCGCTCATTAACGCCGGGGTTCTGGTGCACGGTCAACTGACTGTGGTCACCAGGGACGGGAAGATGCTGCACTTGAAGGCGGGAGATCCGATAATCGAGGTTGTCGATACCTGGCATTACGGGAAAAATGAGGGTGCGGATCCTGCGGAGATCATTGTCTTCTACGCCGGCAGTCCCGACCAGCCGCTGAGCATCAAGAAGGACCGGTGAAGAGGTTTGGGGGTAGAAACTACAGGATGCCACCCACGATCAACCATCAGGACAGGCCCCCCTGAAGAAAAAATACGCTAGCTGAAGAGGCATGACATGGTAAATCTCATAAAAAAAATAGCCATCTATCTGTTGATCCTGCTTGGGATCTCGTACGGATATCAATATCTGACCGGCAGGAGCATCGTGACCTTGCCGCGTGATATCGTCGAAAAACTGCAGGAAAAAGAACCCTCCGCCGATTCAACAAACCCCAAATATTACAAAAAGCCGAACGAGGACCTGCTCAAGAACTGAGATGTGGCCCAAAGTCCGTCTACGATGCGTCTCCAGTCTGCACTGGAGATGGTAATGGCTTCTGCTCATACATCAGCAGGAAGAGCAGCAAGAGGACAAAGATGCCGACATGGAGGGCGAGCAGCAGAAAGGTTGTCGGCAGTTGACTTTCAGCATCCATCCGTACGATTTTCGCTTCCACATCCTGCGAAGATTGCTGCCGGAAGATCTTTTTGTCCTGCTCGTTCGGCGCGTAGACCGCAAACCCTCCCTCGCCTGTCTTGTATGGCACCGCAACGGAAAAATGCTGGTAAGCCGTCGTCAAACAATAACCGTTACACAGAAATACCTTTCCGGCATAAGGGGCCGTAACGAAATGGTGAAAAATGTAACGGTTATTTCGTAACGGCCCCTAAATATACCGCGCGGCATACTGGCTTCTTACAGCATCTTTTTTCCCGGCCAGCAACCCCGCGATAGGCGGGAAAATCCCTTTGCCGGCGCTGCGCTCATGTGTCTTCCATGAAGTGTAATTCCGTTCCAGGGCGAATACCAGCAGAGCCACATTGGCGAGAAATATTCCTGCCAGAATCACCACCCCCAGTTTCTTCCCATCCTGAACACTGAGCCAGAGACTGATGGGGAGAAAGATCGACAGGAGAACGACAAACGGGTACTGAACCGCATCCCTCAGGACCACCTCCGGCAGAAAGACATAACCGGCGATCATCAGGCCCCACAACAGCAGAGTTATTCGTGGCAGATGCTTCATCTTTTCCTCCTGGATCGTGCCCCGATGCCAATCGATGCCCTTTTTTTTCACCGCACCAGCCGGAGCACACGAGACAATCTCTCGATTCAATGATATTTGAACACACTCCCCGCCTCACATGACCGGACTGGAACGATTCGACAACCGCCATTATGATGAAACCGATCCGATCAGCAGGAAAAAACGGCTGATATCTCGGATCATCCTGTTCCTGGCCGTCTTCACCGTGTCGGTCATCGCCGGGTCATGTCTGTACATCTTCCGCGATCCCATCCATCAAGCCTCCAGAGGCGTGTCAACAACGCTGCAGGCTGGGATCAAAACACATTTTGCCGACGGGTTCAACACGGATGCCGTCATCCCGTTTCTCCAGGATGTCTTCACCGGTCGAAATACGCCCGCCGCTTCCCCCCGGACAACCCGAAGGCCGTCGGCAGCGCCGCCGCCTTCCTCTATACGGTTGAAGTGACCGGCGGCGGCAGGATCGAAGGGCGGAACATCACGTCCGACAAGGAGACCGTCACGGTCGTGGATGATTCCGGCGTCCAGGTCCAGATCGACAGAGATCGAGTGGTACGGATCACCAGGATGCCGCTGTAAGCCCCTCGGCATCTCCTGCCGCCACTGTTTTTACGAGGCCGACAGCGCCGCCTCCTTTTTGGCCTTGATCCAACCCAGCCTGATATAATACTGCTGGCCGCAATCACGCCATGACGGGCAGGTATCTTCGTTGCGTTTGAGCGGATAGATGTCCATTTTTTCAACCCGGCAGACACCGGAAAAAATATCGTCGAGCCGGTAATATTTGCAGTGAAGACAATCTTTCCGTATCGTACTCATGCGTTTTTTCCCTGTATTGTTGATATATTCACAACTTCATCCCGTTCCCGTTTCTCCCCAAAGAGACAGGAGAAATCGGTAGTGTCGCATGCTGTCGTCGCGCCGGGGAAAGGGCCGAGATCAACCAGACAGCAGGGGAAAGCGAACCGTGCCAGGAACCGCAGAAAAACCGCGGCGGAGTCAGCGGTAATTCTCGGGTCCTGGTCCGGAAAGCGGTTATAGACCAGCCCGCGCAGATCGATACCGCGGTGATGCAGGAGTTCGAGGGCCGCGACGGTATGGTTGATCGAACCCAGCCGGGGGCTGGTGACCAGGATAACCGGATACCCTTTTTCGCCGATATAATCAAGCAGGGTCACATCCTCGGTCAAGGGCACATGCAGCCCGCCGGCCCCTTCCAGCAGCACGACATCATAGCGGTCACGCAGGCGGTCCGTGGCCGCGCCGATCAGGCCGCAATCGATCACCTGTCCCGCCAGACGGGCGGCAAGGTGCGGCGAACATGGCGTGCCAAAGACATAGGGACAGGTCAGCCCCTGCCGGTCTTCGTCGACAATCCCGCTCCCCATGATCTGCCGGTGGCGCAGGATATCTTCACTGATGCCGGTGCAGCCGGTCTGGACGATCTTCTGGGTGATGGTCCGCAGACCCTGGCGGACGAGATATTTTGCCAGCAGACCGGTGACGATGGTCTTGCCGATATCGGTATCGATGCCGCTGATGCAGAAAACTTTGCCCATCGCCGTCATGCCCTCTCTCCTCCAATCTTCCTGGCCGCTACAAGGTGCGAGACATAACTGAGCCGGACCCCCCGGGTACTGCCGAACAGCCGGCGGTAATCCTGCTCGAACCGCCGCAGGCCGGCCGGGGTCCAGCGATAGCGGCCGAGACCGCCGACACCGGTGGCCTGGAGATGGCGCAGGACCTGCCGCGGCTCCGCAAACATCAGCTCGTCGCACCGGGACTCGCTGCCGAGAACGGTAAATCGTCCTTCGAGAAGTCCCCTGAGCTCTTCGAGGCCGGGATACTGCAGGCCCCGGCCGGTGAGTTCCCTGATCTCACGCAGGGTGCCGTCGCCGAAAAACGAGAAGACCAGATAACCGCCGGCCCGGAGGGCATCGGCAAACCTGGCGAAGACCCCGGCATAATCGCGCAGCCACTGCAGGGTGGAGGAGGAAACGATGAGGTCAAGGTCATCGGGCAGCGCCGTCGCCTCGATATCGCCGGGCAAAAGCCGCGGGGCGGCCGCAACAGCCGCTTCGGTCCGCTGTCGTGCCCGGTCGCAGAACTCGGCGACCAGGTCGTTGAGGTAGAGGGTCTCGACCGGAAAACGGCGGCAGAGCTTTTCGGTCATCAGACCGGTGCGGCAGCCAACCTCCAGGACCCTGGAAAACCTGAGCTCGGGACAGGTGCCGAGCAGATCGACCAGCCTGGCGCCGATCCTCTCCTGGACCACGGCGTTGTCGTCATAGGTGGCGAGACTGCGCTTAAGGCGCCGTGCCACCTCGTTTTTATCAGGATGAAAGATCACCGGGCCGCTCTCAACTCTCACCCGGGGGCTCAGTCCCGGGCCGCATCGCCGCGGCGAGAAAGGCATCCCAACCCGGCCACAGGTGAAACGGAAAATGGCCGCCGCAGACGACACGGGGATCGGCGGCCTGCCAGAACTGCAGCTGGTTGGCGGTCGGCATGACGGCATCCTTGTCGGCCACCATGACATGGGAGTACAGACTTTCCCCGGCCGGCAGTCGCACTCCTGCAGGAGCGCCCGCAGCTCCTCCTTCTGGCCAGCGAGGCTGCGGGCCGGCAGGTTTTCCTGGAATATCGGGCGCCCCTGCCGGTCGCGGCACATCCGCAGATAGAGTTTATCCCGCGATACCTCGGAAAAGTTGCGCAGGGTGCCGGCGATGGTCGCCTCCGGGATGCCGAAGCGGTCATGGATCGGGCAAAGGGTGCCGTTGACGGCGATCGCCGCCTGGAAATGCTCCCGCACCGGGGAAAACATCCGCTGTCCGGCCCAGACCCCCATCGACCAGCCGACCAGGTAGATTTCGGCATACTGGCCGGCCAGGGCGACGATGTCGGCCACCGGGGTCATCTGCCGGTAATCCCAGAGCATCAGGACGTCACAGCGATCAGCCTCCAGGTGACGGAACGGCCGGTAGTCCATACCCCAGCCATTGCAGAAGACGATCAGGGCCTGACGGCTGTGCCTGTGCAGCCATGTGCTTTTCATAGCAGTTCAGCGACCGGAGGGTTCCTGCAGCCCGCCCAGTTCCGCGGCAATCGCCGCCGCCAGCGGAGCCAGCTCCTCCTGCCAGAGCATATCGGCGGTCAGCGACAGACGCAATCGCGCCGTCCCCTCGGGCACCGTCGGCGGACGGACCGGAAAGATCAACCAGCCGCCTTTGCGCATCGCTTCCGCCAGCCTGACGGTCGGAGCGTCCTGGCCGATCAGGACCGGCACGATATTGGTCGAGCCGGCCGTCGACAGGCCGACTCGCACGAGTTCGGAACGCAGCCTGCCGGCAAGACCCTGCAGATGCAGACGCTGCCGGCCTAGACCGAGCATGTGCCGGAAGACGAAGTGATTCCAGCTGATGACCACCGGCGGCAGGGCGGTGGTGAAGATCAGTGAACGGCTGCGGTTGACGAGATACTCCCTGATATCGCCGCTGCAGAGGACAAAGGCGCCGACCGAGGCCAGGGCCTTGCCGAAGGTGCCGATCAGCAGGTCGACCTCGTTCAGCACCCCCTGCTCTTCGGCCTGTCCAAGACCTTTTTCGCCGTACAGACCGACGGCGTGGGCCTCGTCGACATAGAGGAGGCAATCGAAGCGGTTCTTGATTTCCACCAGGCGACGGAGGTCGGCGACATCGCCATCCATGCTGAACACCGATTCGCTGACCACGATCACCCGCTCGTAGTCGGAACGCAGCTGTTCGAGCAGGCCTTCGAGGTGGTCATAATCGCCGTGGCGATAGCGCCGGTGCTCGGCCTGGCTGAGACGCAGGCCGTCATGGATCGAGGCGTGGTTCAGCTTGTCCGAGAGGATCAGGTCGCCCTTGTCGGTCAAGGCCGGCAGGATGCCGATATTGGCATGATAGCCGGAGTTGTAGAGCAGGGCCGCCGGTCTGCCGTAGGTCGCAGCCAGGGTCTGCTCGAGCTCGTGGGCCACGGTGCAGTCGCCGCTGAGCAGGCGCGACGAGGCGACCCCGAGGCCGAATCGGTCGATCAGCGAACCGCTGTCGATTCCGGCATAGAAGCGCTCGAGCAGCCTCCTGTCGGCGGCAAGTCCGAGATAGTCGTTGGAGGTCAGGTTCAGGAGTCGGCTGCCTTGGTAATTCACCCGGCTGCCCTCGCGGCCATCAAGGAGGTGGAGCTGGCGCAGACGGCCGTTTTCCCGCAGGCGGTCAAGTGCTTTCCGGTAGGATGGCTTCATCTCCAGACCTCCGAGTGGACTACCGCGCAGATGGCCGAGGTCAGGGTCTGCAGATCCTCGTCGGTAATACAGTACGGGGGCATGACATAGACCAGCCGGCCGAAGGGACGGACCCAGACGCCGTGCTCGACAAAGGCCTGCTGGACGGCAGCCAGCCGCACCGGTTCCCTCAACTCGACCACGCCGATGGCGCCGAGGACCCTGACCTCGGCGACCTGCCCGCACTCCCGGCAGAGGGCCAGGCCCTCCCGGAGCAGGCCCTCGATCCTCTTCACCCGGGCCTGCCAGTCCGATTCCACAAGCAGGTCGATCGAGGCGATCGCCACCCGGCAGGCCAGCGGGTTGGCCATAAAGGTCGGGCCGTGCATGAAGACGCCGGGGTCCGCCCCGGAGATGCCGTGTCCGACCGCCGCCGTGGCGAGGACCGCGGCCAGGGTCATGTAGCCGCCGGTCAGGGCCTTGCCGAGACAGAGGATGTCGGGAGATATGCCGGCATGCTCGCAGGCGAAGAGCCGGCCGCTGCGGCCGAAGCCGGTGGCGATCTCGTCGGCGATGAGCAGCACCCGGTATTCGTCGCAGAGCCGGCGGGCCTGGCGGAGGTACTCGGGATGGTAGAAGCGCATGCCGCCTGCGCCCTGGACGATCGGTTCGAGGATCACGGCGCAGATCTGCCCGTGGTTTTCCTCGAGCAATCCGGCAAGGGAGGCGATATCGCCCGGGTCCCATTCGTCATCGAAATGACATTCGGGGCGGTCGGCGAAGAACTGCCGCGGCAGGATGCCGCCATAGAGCGAGTGCATGCCGGCGACCGGATCGCAGACCGACATGGCGTGGAAGGTATCGCCGTGGTATCCCGACCTGATGGTCAAGAAACGGTTTTTCCACGGTTTTCCCAGGGCATGCCAGTACTGGATCGCCATCTTCATCGCCACTTCCACGGCCACCGACCCGGAGTCGCAGAAAAAAACCCGGTCAAGGCCGGCCGGGGTCAGCTGCACCAGCCGCCGGCCGAGTTCCACCGCCGGTTCATGGGTGAGGCCGCCGAACATCACATGGGCGAGCTGCTCGGCCTGGTCCCTGATCGCTTCGTTCAGCCGGGGGTGGCTGTAGCCGTGGATCACCGACCACCAGGAGGCCATGCCGTCGATCAGCTCCCGTCCGTCCATGAGACGAAGGCGCACCCCTTTGGCCGAGGCCACCGGATAGACCGACAGGGGCTGATCGATGGAGGTGTATGGATGCCAGAGATGCCTGCGGTCGAAATCGAGGAGATCGGCAGTGGACCTGGCTGCGAGGGTCTCCGTCATGGCCTTCGGTTCCCCTTGCCGGCAATGTCGAAACCCAGATCGGCGAACATCCGCAGGTCCTCGGCAAGGGTGTTGCCGGCCGTGGTCAGATAGTTGCCGACGATCGCCCCGTTCGCCCCGGCCGTGAAGCAGCGCAGCTGTTCAACCCCCATCAGGGTGCGGCCGCCGGCCATGCGGATGACGGCCTCGGGGTTGATCAGGCGGAACATCGCGATCGTGATCAGGATCTCCTGGGGGCTGAGCGGGGTCAGGCCGGCAAAGGGGGTGTTGGCGATCGGGGTTAGGATATTGATCGGGATCGAGAGCACCCCCAGCTCGCGCAGTTCAAAGGCCAGTTGCAGACGCTGCTCCAGGCTCTCGCCCATGCCGATGATGCCGCCGGAACAGAGGTCCAGGCCGGCATCCCGGGCGATTTCCAGGGTCTCGACCTTTTCCTGCCAGGTATGGCTGGTGCAGACCTCAGGGAAAAAGCTGCGGCTCGCCTCGAGGTTGCAGTGGTAGCGGCTGACCCCGAATTGGCGCAGCCGCATCGCCTTCTGCCGGTCGAGAAAGCCCATCGAGGCGCAGAGCGACAGGCCGGTCTCGCGCCTGAGCCGGGCATAGATCTCGCCGAACCGTTCCAGCTGCCCCTCGCTCACCGTCCTGCCGGCCGTCACCAGGGAGAACCGCCCTACGCCGCCGGCCTCGTTTTCCCTGGCCTGGGACACCGCCGTTTCGGCATCGATGAGGTCATAGGTGTCGATGGCCGTGTCGTAGAATGCCGACTGGGCGCAGAACCGGCAATTCTCCGAACACCTGCCGGAGCGGGCATTGA
This sequence comes from Desulfoprunum sp., assembly GCF_053613775.1. Lineage (NCBI taxonomy): Bacteria > Pseudomonadati > Thermodesulfobacteriota > Desulfobulbia > Desulfobulbales > Desulfobulbaceae > Desulfoprunum > Desulfoprunum sp. Next base: position 93,939 of record NZ_JBSHXH010000004.1, on the reverse strand, counting down.
TGATCGAACAGAGATCGAGCCTGTTCCGGTGCAGCTTCCGCCGGAGGCGGTCGGCCGCCTGGAAGAGGGCGGTGGGGGTGGTCTCGGTCGCCAGGGTCAGGGCCTCGGCGAAGGTCAGCCTGCCGCCCTGCTCAATGCGCCTGACAACGGTATCCGCCATTGCAGGATCGGTCCAGGCTGGACCGCCATCAGGGTTGACCGACATGGTTCTCCTCACCAGAGATCGCCATAGTCAAGGTTGTTCGCGGAATTCCTGCCGCCGGCCGCAAGCTGTTCAGCCCAATCTGGCGAGACAGTCGGCCAGCGCTTCGGGGGAGTCGAACTGCAGGGCAGTGACCTTGACCCCGGCCGGGACGATCTTGCGCATCATCCCCTTGAGAACCGTCTTGGGACCGACCTCGACAAAGGTGTCGACACCATCGGCGATCATCGCGCTGATAATCTCGTACCACCTGACCTTCGCCGCAATCTGTTGCGCCATCATGCTGCGGATGACAGCCAAATCCGTTTCTTTCCTGGCGGAGACGTTGAAATAGACAGGGATCTGCGGGGGATTGAAGGTGATTTCTTTTATGAACCCGGCAAAATCGGGCACGGCATCGGCCACCAGCGGGCTGTGATTGGCAACGCTGACGTTGAGGGCGACCACCTTCGCCCCCCTGGCCTCGGCCTCCGCGCCGACGGCGTCCATGGCCTCCATCGTCCCGGAGATGACCACCTGCTGCGGGGTATTGTGATTGGCGGCGGTTACTACCCCGCTGCCGTTGTATCCATTGACCAGGGTTTCGATCTCGCTGATGTCGAGGCCGATGACCGCCCGCATCCCGCCGGGATGCTTCACCCCCTCCCGCTCCATCAGCTCACCGCGCTTGGCCACCATCCGCAGGGTATCTTCCAGGCCTGTCGCCCCGGAGGCGCAGAGCGCCGAGTATTCGCCGAGGCTGTGGCCGGCGAAGCACCGTACCTGCAGGCGATCGCCCAGGGCGTTCTGCAATGCCCGCCAGCAGATAAGGTTGGTGACGGTGATGGCCGGCTGCAGATAGACCGCCCGCATCAGTTCCTCCATCGGCCCTTCCATCATGAGCCGCCGCAACGGGAAATCGCAGACCGCCTCCGCCGCCGTCATGATCTCGGCGCAGCTCCGGTCACTGTCGATGAATTCCCGGCCCATGCCGATGAACTGGGAGCCCTGGCCGGGAAAAAGTACCGCTATATTCATGTATTCGTCCTCGTAGTCTTCTTTTCTTCGATGAAACTGGTGATGAGAAAGAGTACCGCCCCGACACAGATGGCCGAATCGGCAACATTGAAGGCCGGCCAGTGGTGGCCGGCCAGATGGAAGTCAAGGAAGTCGACGACCGAGCCGAAGCGCAGGCGATCGATCAGGTTGCCGAGGGCGCCGCCGACGATAAGGCCGAGGGCGACCGCATAGGCCCGGTGCGCGGCCCGCAACTTGTAGTAATAGAGGGTCAGGCCGATGCTGGCGAGCAGGCCGATGCCGAGGAAAAACGAGTGCCGCCACGGTGAATCGACATCGGCCAGAAAACTGAAGGCCGCCCCGGGATTGGTGACATAGACCAGGTTGAACAGGCCGGGGATGATCTCCCGCGACTCATAGAGCTCGAAGGAGCGCAGGATCCACAGCTTGGTCACCTGGTCGAGGACCACCGCCAGCAGCACGACAAGGGAATAGATCACGCCTGCCCTTCCCGGTTGGTATCCAACGATCCGACCACCGCCGCACAGCGGTCGCATATGAGCGGATGGTGGAGATCGTCACCGACCGTGGTCGACCTGGTCCAGCAGCGCTCGCACTTTTGGCCGGGGGCCTGCACCACCTTGATCGCCAGCCCCTCGATCTCTTCGCTGCGGAAGACGTCATCCCCCAGGTCGTCCTTGAGGCACAGGGCCGAAACGATCGCAATCTCCCTGATCGTCCGCCATTCCTGGGTGATGAATTCGGCCATCTCGCCCGCGACCTGCAACTGCACCTCGGCCTCGAGCGGATGACCGATGATCTTGTCCCGGCGGGCGATCTCGAGGGCCTTGGTGATCTCGGCACGCAGCCTGATCAATTGCAGCCAGCGCTGCTCCATCCCCTGGTCGACAGGCTCGGGGTTGACCACCGGGAACTCGGCGAAGAATATGCCGGCGGTGAGCGACGAGCGGTCGGTGAGACCGTGCAGGGACTCCCAGGCCTCGGCCGCGGTAAAGCTGAGAATCGGCGACATCAGTCTGAGCATGCCGTGAAGGATCTCGTACAGGGCGGTCTGGGCGGCGCGGCGCGGCAGCGAATCGCTGCCGGAGGCATACAGCCGGTCCTTGATGATGTCGAGGTAGAAGGCGCTCATCGTCGTGCCGCAGAAATAGTTCAACCCCTGATAGACGGCGTGGAACTCGAAGCGCTCAAAGGCCTTGACGATCCGGGCGGCGAGTTCGTCGTAGCGCGCCAGGGCCCAGCGATCGAGCTCGGGCAGCTGCCGGCGGGCCAGGCGGTGCCGATCGGGATCGAAATCGGTGAGATTGCCGAGCATGTAGCGGATCGTGTTGCGGATCTTGCGATAGGCGTCGGCGACCTGGCGCAGGATCTCATCCGAGACCTTGACGTCGTCGCGGTAATCCTCGCTGGCGACCCAGAGGCGGAGGATCTCGGCGCCGAATTTTTCGATGACCTCGCCTGGAGCGACGACGTTGCCGACCGACTTGGACATCTTCCGGCCCTGGCCGTCGACCACGTAGCCATGGGTCAGGACACCGTGATACGGGGCCCGGCCGCGGGTGCCGACCGAGGTCAGCAGAGCGCTGTGGAACCAGCCCCGATGCTGGTCGCTGCCCTCGAGGTAGAGATCGGCCGGCGACCGCAGTTCCTCCCGCTCCTCGCAGACCGCGGCATGGCTGACCCCGGAATCGAACCAGACGTCGAGGATATCCTCCTCCTTGGCAAACGACATCGAGCCGCACTTGCCGCAGGTCGTGCCCGGTTCGAGGAAATCCTCGATGCCGTGCCGGAACCAGGCGTCGGCCCCTTCTTTGGCGAAGAGCTGGTCGATCTTGTGCACCAGGGCCTCGCTCTTGACGATCTCGCCGCAGTCGGCGCAGCTGATGATGGTGATCGGCACCCCCCAGCTGCGCTGGCGGGAAAGACACCAGTCGGGCCGCCCCTCGATCATCGAGTAGATCCGCTGCATCCCCCAGGACGGGGTCCAGGTCACCTGCTTGATGCAGTCGAGGGATCTGGCCCGCAGATCGTTGATCTCCATCGAGATGAACCACTGCGGCGTGGCCCGGTATATCACCGGTTTCTTGCAGCGCCAGCAGTGGGGATAGCTGTGGTTGATGTCGCTCTGGTGAATGAGCAGGCCGAGGTTGTGCAGATCCTGGTTGATGGTCTTGTTGACGGCCGGGATCCGCTGCCCGGCATAGGGGCCGGCCTCGCTGGTGAACACGCCTTCGTTGTCGACCGGCGAGAAGATGTCGAGCCCGTAGCGAAGCCCGGTCTGGTAGTCGTCGACGCCATGGCCGGGGGCGGTATGGACGCAGCCGGTACCGGCATCGATGGTGACGTAGTCGGCCAGGACCAGCAGCGAATCGCGATCGAGGAAGGGGTGGCGGCAGTGCCGATTTTCCAGGTCTCGGGCGGAAAAGGTGCCGGTGACAGTGTATTTTTCGATGCCGACCTCGGTCATGAAGGGCACCACCCGATCCTGGGCCAGGATCCAGGTCTCCCCCTCCACCGCCACCGCGGCATAGGTGAAATCGGGGTGAAACGCCACGGCCAGGTTGGCCGGCAGGGTCCACGGGGTCGTGGTCCAGATGACGATCGACACGTCGGATCCGGCCAGTGCCGGGCAGACGTCGGAGAAATCCTCGGTCACCGGAAATTTGACGTAGATCGACGGTGAACGGTGATCGTGATATTCAACCTCGGCCTCGGCCAGGGCGGTCGTGCAGGTGGCGCACCAGTAGACCGGCTTCTTGTTCCTGATCACCGATCCCGAGAGCAGAAAGCGATTGAATTCCCGGGCGATGGTCGCCTCGTAGGCATGATCCATCGTCAGATACGGCCTGTCCCAGTCGCCCAGGACCCCCAGGCGCTTGAACTCCGCCTTCTGGGTCTTGATCCACTTTTCCGCATACTTGCGGCAGGCGCCGCGCTTCGACAACTTCGGAATGGAGTTTTTCTTGTCACCGAGCTCGAGATCGACGTTGTGCTCGATCGGCAGGCCGTGGCAGTCCCACCCCGGAATATAGGGGGCATCGAATCCCGCCATCCGCCTGGACTTGAGGATAATGTCCTTGAGGATCTTGTTGAAGGCGGTGCCCAGGTGGATATGGCCGTTGGCATACGGCGGCCCGTCGTGGAGGATGTAGAGCGGTTTGCCGGCCGCCTTCCCCTGGATCTGGCCGTAAAGATCTTCCTTGTCCCAACGCTTGAGGAAGACCGGCTCGCGCTGGGTCAGGTTGGCCTTCATATTGAATGAGGTCTGGGGCAGATTGAGCGTCGCCCGGTAGTCCATGTCGTTCTCCTTTATCGTAACGCGACGGCGGCGGCCGTCGGTTGGAATAGCATCGTTGCGGCTGGCATGCCGCCGGCCCTCGCATGTGTCGAAGGCCAACCCGCCATTTATGAAACTGACAAGTTTACCAATTGAACATCAAGATGCAAGGCAAAATCGGGAAATCACGGTCAGACCGTGACAAAGAAATTTTTTTTGTCGAAAATATCGGCCACTGTCAAAAGCGGTGAAGAGAAATCCTTTAAAATTGACATAAATTCCAGATCTTATTAAAGTGTACCGGAAATCGCGGTCAGACGGCCGTCCTCCGGCACGTTCAACAGGCACAGAAATTTATGATACTACGGTTTCCCGAAACGGATACAATGATCGAGATGATCAAGGTCTCGAAGATCTACCCCCCCGATGTCACGGCTCTTTCGGATGTTTCGGTGACCATCGCCCGCGGGGAGATGTTTTTCGTTATCGGAATGAGCGGCGCCGGCAAGACAACCCTGCTCAAACTCATCTGCAGTATGGAAACGCCGACCAACGGTCTGATCGAGGTCGCGGGAAAACCAATCCACACGATGAAGGGGACGACGCTGGCCCGCCTGCGCCAGAAGATCGGCGTCGCCTATCAGGATTTCAAGCTCCTGGAAGACCGGACGGCGGCCGAAAACATCGCCATTTCGATGGAAGTGTCCTATAAAAAGCCAAGCATCATTCGCAAGCGGGTCGTCGATCTGCTTGAGCAGCTCAATCTTTCCGACAAGCACGACACCATTACCGGCGAACTGTCACGCGGGGAACAGCAACGGGTCACCCTCGCCAGGGCGGTGGCCAATTCTCCGACCCTCATCCTGGTCGACGAACCTACCGGCAACCTCGATGCCATCACCACCGAACGGGTCATGAAACTGCTCAACAAATGTAACAATTCCGGGGCGACGGTAGTCATCGCCACCCACGACGACTCGATCTACCGGAACACGCCGCACCGGGTCATGGAATTGAGCAAGGGAAGGATGCACGCCATGCACGGGGGGATGACCGTATGAATTTCTGGCTCACCGTTCTCCGGCAGGTCGGCAGAAATCTCCGTCAAACCTGGCCGTCACAGCTGATGACCCTGCTGACCGTGACGCTGTCGGTGCTGATCTTCGCGTTCTTCTATCTTGTCTATACCAATTTGCTGACCATCGGTGACAAACTGGGCGACGATCTTCGTCTCATCGTCTATCTGGAGGAAGAACCGGGACCGGAAATGAAGGAACAGCTGCGACGCAAGATCACCAATTTCGATGATGTCGAGGCGATCCATTTCATCTCCAAGACCGAGGCCTATGACCGTTTCACCAAGCAGATGTCGCGGAACCGGGACGTGCTCGAAGACATGCCCAACGACTTTCTGCCGGCCTCCATCGAGGTCGTCCCGCTCAAGACCCTGCGCGGACTCAACCAGATCAAACTGTTTTCCGACTACCTGGCCAAGTTGCCCGGCACCATCAAGGTGCAGTACGGCAAGGATTGGATCGAACGATTTTATTCCTTCACCAAACTCCTGTCCATCGTCGTTTTTCTCTCCGGCAACCTGCTGATCCTCACCACCGTGTTCATGGTGGCCTACACGATCAGACTGACGATCATGGGCCGGCAGGCGGAGATGGAATTGCTGAAACTCGTCGGGGCCACCAATAACTATATCCGCACTCCGTTTCTGCTCGAAGGGTTGCTGCAGGGGCTCTTTGGTTCGGCGCTCGGGCTGCTGTCGCTCTACCTCCTCTTCGACTGGATCAAGGTCCGCTTCTCGGGGCCGGGGCTCTTCAATCTTTTTGATTTCACATTCCTGCCTGCATCGGCATTCCTGGCAATCGTCTTCGTGTCCATCCTGCTCTGCACCGTCGGCAGTTTCACCTCGATCCAGAAATACCTGAGGATATGAAGGCCAGGATAATCTTCCACAAAGCCGGTCATCTGCTGCGGTATTGCACCAGCCCCGGCGCCTCCATCGTTGCTCTCCGGCCGATGGGGCACCGGGCCACCCTCCTTCTCCTCTGCGGCTGCTTCCTCCTCCCGGCAATCGCCGGGGCGGTCGCTCGGGAAGCGGATCGGGAGCCGAAGGAGAAGATCAAGACCTTCCGTATCAATATCCAGCGCCTCCAGGAGGGCATCGCGACCCAGCAGGAACAGTACCTCGAGGCGACCAACAAGGAAAAAAGCCTGCTCCAGGAACTCGAGACACTCGACCGCCGCCTGTCCGACCAGGTCGCCAGGCTGAAGACCCTTTTAGGCAGGCTGAGCTCGCAACAGGTCCTGATCACCGAAAAAGAGCGGGAGTTGACCGAGGTCAGGGCGGAGAAGGACAAGGTCCAGCGCCATCTGCTCAAGCGGATCAACGCCTACTACAAGATGGGAAATATCGGGCTGCTCAACGTCATCTTCTCGGCCCAGACCCTGCCCGAGCTGCTGCGGTTTCACGATTCGTTCCAATCGCTCATCGAATACGACCAGAACGTCGTTGCCACCTATCGGAAGAGCATCGCCGATCTCGAACGAGTTACCCGCAGCCTGGTCCTGGAAAAAAATGTCCTTTCCAACTTCATCGCCCAGTCGGTAACCGAGAAAGAAAATATCGACGCGACAAAGGAAGAGAAGGAAGTACTGCTGCAGCATATCCGCACCCGGTCGAAGCTGCACCGGCAGGCTATCAAGGAAATGGAGCGGGCTGCAACTGATCTCACCGCTTCGCTGCTCGCCCTGAAAAAGAAAGAAGAGGCCAACGAACAGGGTTTCCTGCGCCGAAAAGGCGCCCTGCCCCCACCTGTCCCGGGGACGGTCATCACCGATTTCAACCAGGCGACCACCAATGCACTCGGCATCGAGAAACAATCCGAGGGCATTGCCATCGAGGCCCCGAACGGCACGCCGGTCAAGGCCATTTTCCCCGGCACGGTGATCTACGCCGGATATTTGCGCGGCTACGGCAATACAGTTATTGTGCATCATGGATTTCAGTATTATTCTATCACCTCAAGGGTTGAAAAAATCCTGGTCGCCAAGGGAGATGAAGTCAACACCGGAACCGTCGTCGGTGAACTCGGTGAAACGGCTACCCTGATCGACAAGGGGTTGTACTTTGAGATCCGTCATCGGTCCGATTCACTGGATCCAATGCACTGGCTCGATACCCGAAAGCTGCAAACCCCAGGACAGAACCCTGGCTGACAGTTTCGATTCCTGCTGACACTCGTCGCACGAAAGGTGCGTTAAGGATGTACATGGCATCACCTACCCGTTCGGGATGGACAATCTTTGTCCTTTGCTCCCTGCTCCCTGTCTTCGCCGCAACCGCCTCTGCCGACATTTCTCAGGAACAGCGGGAAAAGACCTACAAGCAGCTGGAAATATTCTCCAATGTCCTGAGCATCCTGCAGGAAAATTACGTCGAGGAAATCGATACCCAGAAGGCGGTCGACGGCGCCATCCAGGGCCTGCTCCTCACCCTCGATCCCCACAGTTCCTACCTCAAGCCGGAAGAACTGAAGGACCTGCAGGAAGAAACCGGCGGCTCGTTCAGCGGGATCGGCATCGAGATCACGATCAAGGACGGAATTCTCACTGTCGTCAGCCCGATCGAGGGCACACCGGCCGATGAGGCCGGCATCAAGGCCAACGACCTGATCGTCGAGATCGATGGGCAGAAGACCAAGGACATGTCATCGGACGAGGCGATCAAACGGTTGCGCGGCACCAGGGGGTCCAAGGTCAATATCACCATCCAGCGTGAGGGGGAAAATCAGCTGCGGCCGATGACCCTGGTCAGGGATGTCATCCCGATCCATTCCGTCAAGGCCTCTTTCCTCACCCCCGGTTTCGCCTATTTCCGTGTCACCAACTTCCAGAGTCACACCACCAGGGATTTCAAGAAGGAACTGCTCAGCCTCCAGAAAAAACAGAACATCCGGGGCCTGATCCTCGATCTCCGCAACAACCCGGGAGGCCTGTTGAATCAGGCTGTCAGCGTCAGCGACATCTTCCTGCGGAAGGGCACGATCGTGTCGACGAAGGGAAGAACGGAGGACCAGAACATGGTGTTCCAGGCGCACAGCACCGCTGACGATGCCGGCATGCCGATCGTCGTCCTGATCAACGAAGGGTCGGCGAGCGCCTCGGAAATCGTCGCCGGGGCCATTCAGGACCATAAACGCGGGGTCATCGTCGGCACCAGGAGTTTCGGCAAGGGGTCGGTTCAGACCATCATCCCGCTGCCGGACGGTGCCGGACTGCGAATGACCACAGCCAGATATTACACCCCCGCCAACCGCTCGATCCAGGCTCTCGGAATCAACCCGGACGTGGAGATCTCGGCCCAGGAATCCGCCAAGGAGGACAGTCCCGACGGCGAACAAACCCTCAGGGAAACCGACCTCAAAAATCACATAAAGGATCAGAAGGAGCTTCCACCGCCTGCCATGGCGATCGACCCCGAGACCAAGGAAAGACTCAAGAACGATCCCCAGCTCAACACGGCGCTCAATATCCTGAAAAGCCTCGATCTGTTCTCATCCTACCGCAAACTGCAGGCCAGCCGATAAGCCGCCTGCACCGCATTCAGCGCATCCACCTCCTGCAGGGGATGAGCCGCCGCTTCAGAAGCCCAGTTCCTTGAGGAAGCGCTCATCCTGCGACCAGTTCTTCCGAACCTTGACCCAGAGCTTGAGCAGGACCCTGCAGCCGACCATCTCCTCGATCTCCCTGCGGGCGGCTGTGCCGATGCTCTGCAGCTTTTTCCCGCCTTTGCCGATGATGATCCCTTTCTGCGAGTCCTTCTCGACCACGATGGCGGCATGGATGGTCACCAGCCCCTTGGCGTCATCCTCCTTGTAGGATTCGATCAGCACGGCGGTCGCATAGGGGATTTCCTGCCCGGTCTTCAGAAAGACCTTTTCGCGAATGATCTCGGCGGCCAGAAACCGCTCGCTGGCGTCCGTCGGCATGTCCTCGGGAAAATACCGGGGGCCGAAAGGCAACAGGTTCAGGATCTCCGTCACCAGCTCCCCGCAGCCATCCCCGTTCATCGCCGAGACGGGGACGATGGCCTTGAACGGGTAGAGCGCGGCATAGCCCTCGATGAGCGGCAGAAGCTCCTTCCGGTCGACGAGATCGATCTTGTTGAGCACCATGATCGCCGGCGAGACAATCTTCTCCAACCAGGCCGCAAACTCCTTCTCCCGCTCGGATCTCGTCCTTTCCGGAACCGGCAGGGAGACGTCGACCAGAAAGAGGACCGCGTCGACCTCGGTCAGGCTGTTCATCGCGATCCGCACCATCTCCCGGTTCAGGGGTTCCCGGGCGGTATGCAGCCCCGGCGTATCGAGCAGGACGATCTGGTAGTCGCTGTGGCTGACCACCCCCAGGATGCGGTTGCGGGTCGTCTGGGGTTTAGGGGTGACGATCGAGATCTTCTGGCCGAGGAGGGTGTTCAGAAGGGTCGATTTTCCGGCATTGGGCGGACCGACGATGGCGACCATTCCGGATCTGATCTGTGCTGTAGAGTCCATGGGAGACAATTTTGAGTATCGATAAAATTTTATTATAGTGTAGCTAAAACCTATTTTCACACTATACTGAATCGGTTTTTAACTTCCTCTGCCAATGGCAAAGCCGCGAAAGTATACCCTTCCTGCCGTCACTGCACACTCTTTTTCCGTGGTGTGCGGCACAGCCGGACATTCATGACCAAACAGGACTGATCAATCGACTTTATGACGTACTCGGGCAGACTCGTCGAATATCTTGATGGAGGCAGATTCATCTGCGGCATGGTCATCGAGAACCAGTCGAAACGGGTGCACCTCATCAATCAGAACGGGCGGGAAGTCAACCTTCCCGTCTCCCGGATCATTCATTGCTCCGAGCACAGCTACAACGCTGTCGCCGATCGTGAGTTGCTGGTGGGTGAACTCAAGGAGGCCCACGAACGACGCAATTCACTGATGCGGGAAATCAACCTGGAAGAGCTCTGGGAGCTGGTCTCCGAGGAGGAGGGCGCCTCGTTCGATCCGGCCTTCCTCGCTGAACTCTCCCTCGGCGAAACGGCCACCGACGACAAGGTGGCGGCCTTTCTCCGCTGCATCTTAGCCGACCGGATCTATTTCAAGTACCGCGAAGGCGTGATCAGGACACACACCTCGGAACAGGTGCAGCAGATCCGCCAGCAGTTGGAGAAGGAACGCCAGGAAGCGGAACTGATCCGGAACGGGGCCAAGGCCATCGCCGAGCTCATGCTCCGCCCGGCAGCCGGGAACCAACTCGATCCCTGGCTCGAGGAATGCCTCGGCATCATCCGCGAGTATTATCTGTTCTGCAACGAGGCGGATCAGGCCGAACTGGCCCGACGCATCCTCAAGGAGGCCCAGCTCGCCGGCCCCCACGACCCGTTCCATCTCCTCGTCAATGCCGGGATCTGGGGCAGGAACGAAAACCTGCCGCTGCTGCGTCACGACATCCCGGTCAGCTTCTCGCTCGCCGCCCGCCAGCAGGCGGAGTCGATCCTGCAGAGCAATCCCCGGGAGCTGTTCGACGATCCCGGCAGGGTCGATCTCACCCACCTGACGCCGCTGACCATCGATGGCGCCACGACCCTTGATTTCGACGACGCCCTGACCATTCAGGAAGAGGACGGCAATTATCTGGTCGGCATCCATATCTCCGACGTCGCCCACTACGTCCGTCCGGGAGACGCCCTGTTCAAGGAGGCGATGCGGCGCGGCACCTCGATCTATTTCCCGGAAGGGCAGATCCCGATGCTGCCCCGACATCTGTCGCAGGGGGTCTGCAGCCTGATCCAGAACGAGATCAGGGCCGCCTTCAGTTTCATGATCCTGCTGACACCGACGGTCGAGGTACTGCGGGTGCGGATCATGCCGTCGGTCATCCGGGTGGCCCGCCGTCTCACCTATGAAGAGGCCGACCGGATCATCGACCGTGATCCGGACCTGCGGATCCTCGATCAGCTGCGGAAACAGTTGCGGCGGAGGCGTCTGGACAACGGCGCCCTGCTGCTCCCCTTTCCCGATGTCAACATCTTCATCGACAGCAACGGTAAGGTCCACGTCAATCTCGTCAGGTCGGACACTCCGTCACGGACACTGATCTCCGAGCTGATGATCCTGGCCAACACCGAGGCGGCCCGCTATATCTCCGACCGGATGGTGCCGGGCCTGTTCCGGACCCAGGGACCGCTGAAGAACCGCATCGTTCACGGTGAAGACGACGACCTGTTCCAGAACACCCGGCAGCGCAAACAGATCCCGCGCGGCGAGCTGCTGACCGCGGCCGGCATGCACAGCGGACTCGGCGTCAATCACTACACCACCGTGACCTCGCCGATCCGCCGCCTGCTGGACCTCGTGATGCAGCACCAGCTCAATTCCATTGTCCGCCGCCGCCAACCCTGTTTTTCCGCCGATATGTGCAAGGATTTCACCTCGGTCATCAACCGCACGGTGACCACCGCCAACAATGTCCGCCAGTTGCGGCACCGCTACTGGCTGTTGAAGTATCTGGAAGACCGCAAGGGCCAGCAGTTCGACGCCCTGGTGATCGAATCCGGACCAAAACGGACCTTCCTCCTCCTGACCGACATCCTGATGGATGTGGATCTGCCCTGCCCCTCCAGCCACAAGCCGATCCCCGGATCCATGGTCAAGATCAGACTGCTCAAGGCCGATGCCCTTGACAACATGGTCCGGTTCGACTGGTGAATTCCCGCCGTTGATCGACACATCTTCATTCCCGATGTGGCAGCATCCATCCTGCTGTGATTAATCGCTTTGATGCCGCACCTGAACTTGGTATATTCGCTGCGGGGGGAGAAAATTCATCTCTGATATCCATGACAATGCTATGACAGAAGAAATGTTGCCCGGCGGCATCATGATGGTGAGAATCGACGGGAGCAAGGTCAGACGTCTGCGGGAGCAGAAGGGTCTGACCCAGCTCTATGTCGCAACGGCCGTGCAGGTGACGACCGATACGATCTCGCGTTGGGAAAATAAGCGATATCCTTCGGTAAAAAAGGAAAACTGCCTGAAACTGGCCGAGGCCCTCGGCGTTTCCCTGGATGAACTTCTGGAGCATCAGGAGAATGATGAACCGGAACCGGCAGCCGAGGAGCCGGCCCAGGAACCCAGGGAATCGAGGGAATCCGCTTTTCTCCGGCCAACCAGAAAGATGCTGTTCATCGCCGTCGGCCTGCTCCTCGTTCTCATCGCAGCATCCGTCGCCGGCTGGTTCTATTTTTCCCGCTCGACGGAATCGGTCATTACCGCACGGCGGATTCTCCCCAAGCACTGCATGCCCGGCCAGCCCTTCCCGGTCATCATCGAGGTAGCCGGCACCCCGGACCGGCCGGTCACCCTCATCCTGCGGGAAATCCTGCCCGAAAAGGCGGTACTGAAAAAGACCTCGCCCGTTCTCTCGGCAGCGACGGAAAAGGACCGGGAATTGAAATGGCTGGAGAAGATAGAGGGGCCGACCCGTTTCATCTACACCGCCACCCTTACGGGCGAACCGGGAGAGGTCTTCCATTTCTCCGGCGATATCGCCGTCAGTCAGGATTCGGAAAAAGCCCACCCCGTAACCGGCAACGATACCATCAAGACCGGCGCCCATCACTGGGCTGACGCCAACGCCGACGGCGTTCTCAGCGACAAGGAAATGCTGACCGTGCATGACGAGTACAATGGGGCCGACAAGCTGGGGATCGATATCACCAGGATCGAGAAGATCTGGCAGAGTGCCGGCTACCGCTGGAACGAGAAAAAATCAACCTATGAGATACTGCCATGAACCAGGTATCTCGGCAGGCACAGGCCTTCGGAACATCGTTGCAATCGATGGACGGAATGCGGCCTGGCGCCCTGACAGGACCGTATCTTCTTGTAATGATTCTATTTTTTTTCATTCTGCTGTCCTGCGTCATTCCATCCCCGGCCATGGCGGTCGAACCGGTCTCCGGCCGATACCTCTCGTCGTACGGCACAACCATAAGTCTCGAATTTCGCGTCCTCTATCCGCCCCCGGTCAGCCTGATCGTGGAGCAGTACTTCCCGTCGGGGCTGGAGATCATCAGCGCCGCCCCGATGCCGCAGAGATACAACCGTAACGATGGGACCATGAAATGGATTTTCAAAAACCTGCGGCCGGGGGCATATACCATCACCATCGAATTCAACCAGCCGATACTGTCTGCCGGTATCCAGGCCACGTTGCGGTATCGTTATCCGGGCAGCGGCCTCTTCACCGAGAGTACGGTCCTTCCCTGACCCCACCGCCGGTCCGTCCCAACCATGCCGTCCACCGGTGTCCAATGGACTCAGTTCCACACCGAGATCGGCAACAGACGGGCGGCGACCACCCACATCGTCACCCCGACGAAGAGATCGAGTCCCCTCCAGGATCCGGGCCGGGCGAAGACCGGCGCCAGCATCACCCCACCCAGGCTGAGCGAAAGAAACCACAGCAGGGAAGCGGTACAGGCACCAAAGGCGAAGGTCGATCGTTCCCCGGGAGGGAACTGGCCGGACACGGCACCGAGCAGGATTACGGTGTCGAGGTAGACATGCGGGTTGAGCAGGGTGACCCCGAGGGTGGTCATGGCCACCTCCTTGGCCGAGCACGGCCTCCTGCGGTCGGCCTGCAGGGAAGTACTGTTGGCCATTGCCCGATGCAGGGCCCTGGCGCCGTAGGCGAAAAGAAACAGCGCCCCGCCCCAGGCCGCCACCGTCTGCAGCGAGGGGTTGGCGGCAACCGCCCCGCCGATCCCGGCCACACCGGCGGCGATCAGGACGGCGTCACAGGAAAAACAGATGGCGGCCACCAGCCAGTGATGCTGCCGGCGAATCCCCTGCGACAGGACGAAGGCATTCTGGGCGCCGATGGCGATGATCAACCCCGCCCCGACAGCCATTCCCTGAATATATGAAGCAATCATGGCATCTCCCTTGTTGAATCGAGGGAGAATATCGTACATCAGACAGTAAAAGTACAATTCATCTTTTTAATATTCGATAAGCTGTCCTTATATATGCTGGATTACAGACTGGTCGAGGCCTTTGCCGTCGTATTGGAAGAAAAGGGGTTTGAGAAGGCTGCCCGCCGTCTCTGCATCACCCAGTCGGCGGTGTCCCAGCGGATCAAACAGCTCGAGGAACTCCACGGGCAAATCCTGCTGCAGCGCACCAATCCTCCGCGACCGACCGAGGCCGGGGTTTCGCTGCTCAATCACTTTGTTCAGGTGCGGCACCTGGAAGAGGATCTGCTGGCACGATCGGCGCAAGGAAACCGGGACGGGTTCATCACCCTGGCCATCGGTATCAATGCCGATAGTCTGGCGGTGTGGTTCCTGCAGGCGATACAACCGTTCCTGGCAGATCGGCGGGTGGTCCTCGAACTCCAGGTCGACGACCAGGACCAGACCGATCGGCTGCTCCAGCAAGGGAAGGTCCTCGGCTGCATCACCACCCGCAGTAGCCCGCTGCAGGGCTGCCGGGTCAGCAGCGTCGGGGTCATGGAATACCTGCTCTGCTGTACCCCTGCCTTCCAACGCAGCTGGTTCCCGCACGGCTTGACCGCAGCCGCCGCCGAACGGGCCCCGGCCATCCGCTTCAACCGCAAGGACGGCCTCAACGACCTCATCTTTGGTCGGATTTTCAAGGTCATCCCGGCTTCCAGCCCGACCTTTTTCATCCCCTCGACCGCATCGTTTAGCGATTTCGTCAAAAGCGGTCTCTGTTACGGCGTGCTGCCGCACCAGCAGGCCGCGACCCTGCTGGAAAAGGGAGACCTGGTGGATCTGGCGCCGGGGCAACGTGTCAGAGTGGCCCTCTTCTGGCACTGCTGGAACCTGCGCTCGGAGATCCTCGACTTGTTTACCCGACAGCTTCTCGCCGGAGCGAACGACATACTGGCCGCTCCCGCCGGCCGGCGTTCATCCGGCAGATAGCCCCAACCGGTCATCGCGGCGACGCCGTGCCCGGGCGGCTCAACGCCCGCGGCGAGTCGCCATGAAGATCCCCGAGGCGATCAGGACGATCCCGCCGGCGTGGTACCACTGCAGGGCCTCCCCGAGAAAGACGATCGCCATGACGCTGCCGAAGACCGGCAGGAGGTGGATGAACATCCCGGCCCGGTTCGCCCCGACCAACTCCACCCCCCGATTGAAACAGAGATACGAAACAATGGACGGGAAAATTGCAACGTAGCCTACCGCCATGACCGTCGCGGCGTCGATGTGGAGGCGGTGGCCGGCCTGCGACTCCCAGACATGGAACGGCAGCAGCAGCAGATCGCCGACGATGAAGGTGCCGGTGACGAAACTGAGCGGGTGAACAGCCGGCCGCTTCCGCAGGCCGATCGAATACCCGGCATAGCCGACCACGGCGATCAACACCAGGATGTCGCCGCGATTGATCGACAGCAACAGCAGCGTATCGAGACTGCCCTGACCGATGATCACCACGGCGCCGGCCAGCGACACGGCCACCCCGCCGGCCTGGACGACACTGATCCGTTCCCGGAAAGAGAGAAAGGACAGGCCGACGATCAACACCGGCATCAACGACTGCATCAGCAGGGCATTGACCGCGATGGTGTACTGGAGACCGATGTAGAGCAGGGTGTTGAACGAGGCGATCCCGGCGATCGCCAGCAGCAGGACGGCGAGCCAGCCGCGGCGCAGCTGCGTCAGATCAGCCGGGAGGTGGCGCCAGGCCAGGATCGTCACCAGGATCGAGGCGATAAACCAGCGCCAGAAGGCCAGGGCGATCGGCGGGACATCGGCCCGTACCGCCCGACCGACGATGAAATTGCCGGCCCAGAAGAAAACGGCCAGGATCAGAAGGAGATACGGGGAGTCTGCCAGTCCGAAGAGGCGTCCAGAATTCATGATTGGGTGGGAAATGCAGCCGCTTCAGGGCCGCCTGCAGTTGGTCATCGGCCAGGACGGGTATTGTTCGGACCCGTCAGTACCACGGGGGAAATGGATGCGATATCGGCAAGCTGATGCCGGCTGAACACTGCGATCCCGGATTCGATCAGCAACGCCGCCGTCACGCCAACCCCCTTCTTCCGCCTGCCGCAAAAGGTACCGTCATAGATACTGGTGCTGCCGGATGAGGGGCTTTTCTCAGCCAATATCGCCACGTCAGCTCTATGGTAACGGCAGAAGTCAAGGACTTTACCCGCCGCCAACAAAAAAACAGCGGTGAGCAAGTTTCCTTCCGCATCCACCACCTCCGCCTTCCCATGCAGAACGTCGTGTCCATCACCGCCGATGATTTCAGCACAGATTCTGGGAGTAGGGAGGCCAGCCTCCGCTTCCGGGCAAAATGGACACAGGGTGTGCTTCCCGGCCACCCCCCCCAAGCCATGAACTATCCGGCTTGAGGGCGGAACCGTCGTACCGCACCGGATGCCCGAGGAGACATGCACTGACAACGATCACCGCCATAATTGTCCTTGTATCTTGAAAAATCACTGCGCCGACCACTCGCGATGACACCGTACAGGTTCAGAATGGGCCGCAAGGCGGTACACCCTAGAACCACAGGTCGATCAAGGCAACAAAAATTGATGGATCCCTGCGACAAAAACTGCATCTTGTTGTTGCGAAACGGTCGCCATCCATTCTTTTCCGATCATTATCCACAGCTCCCTTCCCGATTGCCACGCATCCATATCCTGTTGTTTTTCCATCTTTCATGGACCAGACATCGACCCGACATGGCCTTGATATATGGCCATCTCCACCCCGATTCACCCTGATGTCCTCTATTTTTCTTTTTCGCCCAAATCTATAAGGGAGGCAAAGGCAGTATCTCAATTGAACATCTCAACCAAGGAGGATCATACAATGAAAAGACTGAAGATGGCGGTCGTGGCAGCAGCTCTGGCAGGATCGGTGGTAACAGGAACAGCGATGGCCGGGAGCAACGGGATCGATGGCCTGGTGCTGGGGGCAGGGGGCGGTGCCCTCGTCGGCCAGGCGATCGGTCGCGATACCGAGGGAACGCTCATCGGGACGGCCGTCGGCGGCATGCTCGGCTATATTGCCGGCAACGAAATGGACAAGGGCTACGGCGGCCATTATCCTCCCCCGCAGCCCGTCGTCTACAGCCCACCGCCGCCGCCGCGTCCAGTCGTCTACGCTCCTCCCCCGCCGCCGGTCCACGTCGTCTATGAACCGCCGCCGCGGGTGCATATGGTTGTCGCCCCGCCTCCGCCGCCGCGACGTCATCATTACCGGCCGGTGGAAGTCTGTCGGGAGACGGTCGTCGTGAGTGAGCGCCATGGCCGGTATCGGGAGGAAACGACCACCGTCTGCAGGGACCGAGGAGGCTGGAGGGACCGTGGGGGCTGGAGGGATGACGGTTACCGCTACGGCCGGCGTGATCACCATGCCAGATGGTAAGAATCGATTCGTCTTCGAGTGACTCCTCCGTTTGAATTCCGCGAGGGATCCTGCCGGCACGGCAGCACCGGCCGGCAGGGTCCCTTCTCCCTGGCGATCGGCGGGATGACTGCAGCGGACAGGCCGAGAATCCTCCCCGATATCAACGTTATTTTCGTATATCAAAGTGTTGCATATGTGTTATTATCCCCAGCAAGAACAACCGACCGCTTGTCAAGCCGCTGACCGGGATGAAAACACTCCAGGAAAAAACCTTCATACGCAGGTGCATCACCGATACCCTCTCCGGCACCCGGGAAGGCCTGACCCGTTTTTCCGGCGAGAGCAGGGTGGCCGTCATCTACTGTCTTGCCCCCGACCGCGAGCTCCTCATCCTCGACCCCCAGAACCTGCTGAACGGCTACGAACCGAAGCTCAAGGAGATCTATCTCAACAGCAGCGACTGGCGTTGCCAGGGCAATTTCATCTTCAATCGCAATTCCTTCAACCTCATCGATCCGGTGCCGAGCCTGCATCTCGACGGACGCATCTCCTGCGGCGGCAAATCCGGTTCGGTATTCTACCAGATGTGGTTCACCGAACATCACCCGGACATGTGTTCGATCGGGCCCACCGAACGGTGGCTCGAACATGCCGTCCTGCGCTTCTCTCACGACGTCGCCGACGAACGGATCCTCTATACCGGCATCTCCGGCAACTTTCTCCGGGAGTACGCCACGCATGCCGTGCACGATTATATCGTCGACATGATCAACCTCAATCTGGGACTCGATACCAGAATCGATATCTACCATATCCTCGACTCGGTGCTCGGGGTATCGAAAACCCATGAGGAAAGCGTCAGACCGCACGGCAAAATCCTGTTCATCGAACCGCGCTTTCTCGGCGGCATTGAATTTCTCGCCCGTTTCAGGGTCGACGAACGCCCCAGGGTCAACCACTTCAAGCATGTCAGGAAGCTGCTGCAGGCGGTCGAATATTCGGACCGGAAACTGATTTCTGATGGCGTCAGCATCATCGGTATCTCCGAGGGCATTCTGCCGGAGTTTCACCTCACCGCCGAATTCCAGGGAAAGATCGGGTTTCTCTCCCTCAACCGCGAAAAGATCTGCAGTTTCAGCGACGGCAGCTACTCCTCCAACACCCACCGGGCCAAGCTGTTCGAGGTCGAAGAGGCCTTGCTCGATTACGATCTCGATACCAGTACCCGGAATTCGCTCTTCCAGGCCATCGTCTCGATCGTGCACAGCGCCCAGAACAAGATGTTCGGCTGCGCCCTCGTCATCGATCTCGCTGATGAAAAATCGGTGATTTCGGGGCAGGACATGATTCCCCCGATCGATCTGCGGCTGCCGAACCAGTTGGATCTGGCCTGCGCCCTGTCGAAGGTCGACGGCGCCCTCCATCTCAGGGCGGATCTGCAGCTCCACGCCTTCGCCTGCCTCCTCGACGGCCACAGCATCCCCGGAGAAGACCGGGCGCGGGGAGCGCGTTACAATTCGGCCCTGAGGTTCTCGACGGAGCACCCCCGCACCATCATCGTCGTCGTCTCCGCCGATCGCCCGGTTTCGGTGATCCAGCATGGAAAGGAGATACGCCTGCGGAATGACCTTGATCCGTCTTCCCATTGCGCCATCTTCCCCGAACCACTCGAGCAGTGGCTGGCTTCCCGTTGAGGCCGGAGGAAGGTTCTCACCTGCCGAGGTGGTGTGTCGGTTAAGGGAGGATTCAAAAATTCTGCCGTGCCGGGAGAAGCCCGGATGTTGATGAACAGTAATGCGTGTGAGGCTAGACCGGACGCCAGGGGGAGAGGCAGTGACAGCCACCCCACACCCCGACCGTTGGTTGCAGAGGAGGGAAAAAATCAGATATCCAAGGCCCATTCAGGGATATGGTTGAGGATGTAGTTCTGCACGGATTCCTTCAACTGATCTTTCGGTACGGGTCCGACGGCCTGGATCAGTTCGTCGTAATCAAACCAGCATATTTCGCGGTCATCGTGGTTATAGACGGTGAGGACCCGTTTATCGGGATTACCGAGGTCTTCCTCTTCCTGGATGGCGGCAACGATCTTCATCGCCTCATCAAAATTGAGAAATTTGATCTGCTCTTCGCTCATTTGAACCTTTCTCCAAAGAAAAAGGCGAGTTGGAATCTCCCACTCGCCTTCATTGCTGTTGCATATGAAATTTCGATCATGCCGGTTTGATTATGGCTCCCGATCGAAGACACCGGGTACAGATCCTGACCCTCTGGGTGCCGCCATTTACCGTCACCGCCCGGACCCGTTTCAGGTTCGGCAGCCAACGGCGCCTGGTCTTGTTATGTGCGTGTGAGACATTGTTTCCGGTTTCCGGCCCTTTTCCACAAATCTGACATACCTTAGCCATTTTCACTCTCCTTCTATCTCATCCCGCCTTGCCGCAAACCATATACGTGACAGAGAGACGATTTTTAAAAGTATCTCGGAACAACCATTTCAAAATCAGTTCTTTTACTTTCTTTTTCAGAGAATAGCAATATATTTCGATGATTCCATGATGTCAGGATAACCAAGGGCCGGGGCTGTTCGTTGTCCCCGGGCGGTTTTTCTTCACCGGCTACGCCGTCTCTGACGGTTTCCGCCGTCATTTTCAATACCTTTGATACAACCATACGTGGCTTTCGAACAACCACTCATCCGCTCCCCGAGCGAATGGCGCAGCGGCCTGATCCGCGTCACCCGGGGTTGCGGCTGGAATCGCTGCCGGTTCTGCGGCATCTATCCGCACCTTGGCGAACCCGCTTTCTCAATTCGCCCACTCCGGGAGGTCCTTGCCGATGTCACCTTTCTGCACCACCACCGCCCCGAGACCGAAACGCTCTTCCTCGGCGATGCCGACCCGCTGCAGGCAGGGGTAGCGACAATAGCCGAACTTTCCAGGCACCTCCATCAGATGTTCCCGCTCCGGCGTCTCACCGCCTATGCACGGGCATCGACCCTCAAAAAAATAGGGAGAGATGGGGTCCTGCAGCTCGCAGCGGCTGGTTTGAACCGTATCCATCTCGGCCTCGAATCCGGCAGCGACGAGATCCTCCGCTACCAGCGCAAAGGGCAGAGCGCCAGGATGATCAGGGAGGCGGCGGGCTGGCCGAGAGAAGGGCGGATCGAACTCTCGGTGTATGGTCCTCTTCGGTCTGGGCGGAGCGACCCTGTGGCGGCAACATGCCCTCGCCACCGCCGATCTGCTCAACGATATCGCCCCGGCCTTCATCCGCATCCGCCGGCTGTGGATCTATCCGGGATCGGCCAACAGTCCGGGCAGCCCGCTGCTTCCCGAAATTGAATCCGGCAACTTCACTCCGCAGACGGCGGAAGGCACGGTTCTGGAATTGCAGCTTCTGCTCCGGCATCTCACTGTCGAAGGACCGTTTCTCACCTGCGATCATGCCAACAATTACATCAGCATCAGGGGGACGCTGCCGCAGGACAGACCGTCAATGCTCGAAACCATCGATGCATTTCTGTCTCAGCCGGCCGCCGTCCGGGAACGACATTATCAGGAAATTTCCTCCAGCATGTAAAGATGGTGCAGGGGGTGCCACGATACGACGCCGTCCTCTGCCCTACCCCGCGTGCTCCCGAGGCCGCATCCCGGAATGGCAGCGGCTGTTCATTGTACCAAGGGGCTTTCGGCGATTGTGGAGATGGAGACTGTCGGTTGCGCGATCACATTGGTATTGTATGGCCTCCACTTTTTTCAGCGGAATGAGGAAACGTGATTATACTGGTGTTCGGAAGTAGAATGTTCAGCTCCATCAAGCGAATCAATGAGCGAAGCAGTCAACATTCCTTCCTTTTTCGATTGCATTCTGCCGTCATGCATGGTAGCAGGTTGCTCTCATCCGTAAGAATTATTCCTACAAACAGCACGCATCCATGAAACACACCAATCAGGCCTGGGAATTTTTCTCCTCTGTCAGGCTGGCCATTTTCACCCTCTGTTCCCTGGCGTTGACCTCGATCATCGGAACCGTCATCCCTCAGAACAAACCGGATTCCTGGTATGTCGATAAATACGGACCGGCAACGGCCCAGTTTTTTCAGGTGCTCGACATCCCCGACATGTACGGTTCGTGGTGGTTCCTCATCCTTCTCGGGCTGCTGTGCGCCAACCTGATCATCTGCAGCATCGATCGCTTTCCCACCACCTGGCGCCTCATGACCTCGGACCAGCTGGCGATACACTCTGACCGGCTCCAGGGCATGACCCTGCGTCAGGAGTGGTCGCTCTCTTCGCCGCTCGGCGAGAGTGCCGCCCAATTGAGCACCGCGCTGGCAAAGGCAGGATGGAAGTCGGCATCCCGTGAAATCGAGACCGGCACCCTTCTCTTTGCCGGCAAGGGCGCATGGTCGCGACTGGGCGTGTACGTCGTCCACCTCTCGATACTGATCATTTTCATCGGGGCGATCATCGGCAGCTTCCTCGGTTTCAAAGGTACCGTGATGCTGCCGGAGGGGGAGAGCACGACGAGGATATTCGCTTCCGACTCCTCCGAGCCGATCGATCTCGGATTCGAGGTCCTCTGCAACTCGTTTTCGATCGACTATTATCCGAACGGGATGCCGAAGGAATACGCCTCGGTTCTGACCGTCCGGGAGAACGGCAAGGATATATTGAAAAAGATGATCGAGGTCAACAAACCGCTGACTTACAAAGGGATCACTTTTTATCAATCAAGTTACCAGGCCTACCAGAATTTCATCGTCTCGATCGTCATTCAGCCCGACAAGACCGGCAAGATTTTCACCATCCCCTACCAGCAGGAAATGGAATGGCCCGAGAAAAACATCCGCTTCGGCATCGTCAATGCCGAGGGAACGGGTGACAGCGTCACACGGATCAAGATCTGGATGAAACACGGAGATCTGCCGGCGTCGACGTTCTGGGTGGACAACGGCAAGGACGCATCCATTCCCTCAGGCGACAAGACCGTCGCCGTTTCGGCCAAGCAGATGTTTGCAACCGGGCTGCAGGTGGCGAAGGACCCGGGGGTCTGGCTGGTCTATCTCGGTTGCAGCCTGATGCTGATCGGGCTCTATGTTTCGTTCTTCGTTTCACACCAGCGCCTCTGGCTCCTCCTCCGCCCCGGAAAGGGCGATGCCGGGACCGGCATCGTGCTCGCCGGCGGCAGCAACAAAAACCAGACCGGTTTTGCCCGATCCTTTGCCAAACTGGCCGATCGGTTGCGAGGTATGCAGCAATGACATCGACCCATGCAGACAACTCACCCATAACACCTTTACCGGCTTGCCGGAATTGATCTCACGTCGCTGGCGTCCGCGGATCACACGGAGAAACTCATGACAAGCTCACTCCTTCTCGGCATCACAACGTTCACCTATCTGTTCGCGACACTGTGTTTCGTCTATATCTTTGTCTTCAAGGCATACCGTGTCTATCCCTTCGCCATTGCCGTCACCGTCCTCGCCCTGGCCATCCAGACCGCCGGCATCGGTCTGCGGTGGTACGAATCGTACGCCATGGACATCGGCCATGCACCGCTGACCAACATGTACGAATCCGTCGTCTTTTTCTCCTGGTCCATTGCCCTGATCTACCTGCTGATGGAGTGGAAATTCAAGACCCGGATTCTCGGCCTGTTCGCTCTTCCCTTCGCCTTTCTGGCGATGGCCTATGCCTCGTTTTCAACCGGTATCTCGAAAGAGATCTCGCCGCTGATCCCGGCACTGCAATCGAACTGGCTGATCGCCCACGTCATCACCTGTTTCGTCGGTTACGCCGCCTTCACCGTGGCTGCCGGCCTCGGAGCGATGTTTCTCCTCAAGGTCTCGAAGGGCGGGGCGGAGAAAAAAGACGGGGGTCAGTTTCTTGCCGCCATCCCTGCACCCGACCTCGTCGAGGATCTTATCTACAAATCGATGCTCTTCGGCTTCATCTGGCTTACCGCCGGGATCATCACCGGGGCCGTGTGGGCCAATTCGGCCTGGGGGACCTACTGGAGCTGGGACCCGAAGGAGACATGGTCACTCATCACCTGGTTCATCTACGCCATTACCCTGCACTCCCGCTATACCGGAGGGTGGACGGGAAAACCGCTGGCCTGGCTGGCGATTCTCGGCCTCGTCTCGGTCATATTCACCTACTATGGAGTCAATTTTTGGCTTTCCGGTCTGCACAGTTACGGATCGGGTTGAGATCCGCCTGCGCTCGAGGTCCAGTGGCCGTATAACCGCACTGGGCATTTGACAACCAACGGGAAAAAAAGTACAAATAGGCGAGTGGCAATATGGTGTTGCCGGAATTTTTTCCATATCAACTGAAAGGGTGAAGCTTATGATCAGAAAGGCATTGACGTGCGGAACAGCTCTGGCATTTCTCTTGTGCGGTCTTGCATTTACCAGTTTGGCCGCGGACACCGGACCGGAAACCATCACCTTGACGGCCACCGGCAGCGCCAAACCGAAACCGGCTACCTTCCCCCACAAGAAGCATCAGGAAACCCTCAAATGCGCCGAATGCCATCATGGCATGCAGGATGGCAAGCAGGTTCCCTATACCGAGGGGATGAAGATCGAGAAATGCGAGACCTGCCACAACCCGGAAAAACTTGCCGGCAAGACCAAAGGCGCTCTGAAGCTCGATACTCTCAAAGGCGCCGGTCACGGCAACTGCGTCGAGTGCCACAAGGAAATGGTCAAGAAGGACCCGGCCTTGAAGGCGAAAAACATCGACAAGTGTGCCACCTGCCACAAAAAGTAATCCAAACGTAACGGCCATCAAAACGCGAAAAGGCTTCCCGGGGTGTTCCCCGGGAAGCCTTTTTTGTTGCCTCTGATCCTCTTGCAGTATGAATGTCTGCCTCCCCTGTCATTTCGGCCTTTTCCAATGCTGTCATCTCGACCTTTTCCAGCCCTGTCATCTCGACCTTTTCCAGCCCTGTCATCTCGACCGTAGGGAGAGATCTTCTGTCAGGAACAACAAGATTTCTCGCTATCGCTCGAAATGACAAGGGAGGAAGGCATCGCGACCTACCCCGCTGTCATCTCGACCAAAGGGAGAGATCTCCTGCCACAAACAACGGGTTTTCATGCTGACGCTCGAAAGAACACGAAAGGAAGCCATCGCGACCTACCCCGCCGTCATCTCGACCAAAGGGAGAGATCTCAAACCGGCCGTGCAGAGATCTCCTGCTGGGAACAGCGAGATTTTCTCTTCGTTGCGAAATAGAAGGACTTAGGGGCCGTTACGAAATAACCGTTACATTTTTCACCATTTCGTTACGGCCCCTTATGCCGGAAAGGTATTTCTGTGTAACGGTTATTGTTTGACGACGGCTTAGCCCTCCTGCATCTTCGAGATATCGCCGATCTGCAGGATCAACTCGCCGATCGCGGTCAGAAGATTGAGCCTGTTCCTGCGGATATCGAGGTCATCGGTCATGACCATGACATCGTCAAAGAACCGGTCGACCGGTTGTTTCAGATCGAGCAGCACCTTCAGGGCGCCAAGGTAGTCACGACCGGCAAGCCTCGTCTCAACCCTCTCCCGTACCTGCAGATAAGCAGCATGCAGTTCCTTCTCCGCCCCGGCCTGGAGGATCGATGGATCGACCCGGGTATCGCCGTTGTCTTTCAGGATGTTGCGGATTCGTTTGTAGGAGGCGGCCAGGACAGTGAAGGCATCTTCCGAGCGAATCTGGCGGAAGGCATCGATCCGCTCCAGGCTGTCGATCACGTCATCGAAACCGACTGAAACCACCGCATCGACGGCCTCGACATCCATCCCCTTGGCGGCGCAGTCGTTGACGAACCGGCCCTCGATGAAGGCCATCACCGCCTTCACCGTTGCGGCACCGGCATCAACCTTGTCGCCGTACAGGGCCAGCGCCTTGTGCACCACCTCCTGCAGCGACAGGCGGTAGCCTTTGGCGGCGATGATATTGAGAACCGCCAGGGACAGGCGCCGCAGGCCGAAGGGGTCGGCAGTACCGGTCGGCACCTGGCCGATGCCGAAGCAGCCGGCGATGGTGTCGATCCGGTCGGCCAGGCCGAGGATCGCCCCGACGTCCGAGGCCGGCAATTCCGCCCCGGCCCGTTTCGGCATATAGTGTTCCTGGATCGCCATCGCCACCGCCTCCGGTTCGCCGTCACGCTGGGCATAGACCCGCCCCATGATTCCCTGGAGGGAAGGGAATTCACCGACCATGCTGGTCAGCAGGTCGGCCTTGCAGAGGCTGGCGGCACGGCAGGCGGAGGCCGTCAGGTCCGGCCGGAGGATCTCGCACAGCATCCGCGTCAGTTTGACCACCCGCTCGGTCTTTTCCAGCATCGTTCCCAGCCTGGCCTGAAAGACGATCCCGCCGAGCTGGTTCCGGCGCGCTTCAAGCGTGGTTTCCCGGTCGGTGTTGAAAAAGAACAGGGCATCCGACAACCGTGCCCGCAGCACCCGCTGGTGCCCTTTGCGGCTGACATCGGGGTTGTCGACCCGGGTGTTGTTGACGGCGACGAAACCAGGCAGCAGCCGCCCCGCGGCATCGACCACCGGGAAGTATTTCTGGTGCTCCCGCATCGAGGTGATCAGCACCTCGGCCGGCACCTGGAGGAATCTGTCCTCGAAACTGCCGCAGATCCCGAACGGATATTCGACCAGATTGGTGACCGTATCGACCAGTTCCTCGTCGACGGCAACCCGGGCATCGCCCGCACCGGCGAAGGTCTTCACCGCTTCCTCGATCTCCCGCAGCACCGCCTGCCGCCGTTCGGCCGGATCGACCAGGACATGGTGCTCGCGCAACTGCTCCACATAGGCGGCGGCCCCGGTCACCGTGAAGGAATGATGGGCCATGAAGCGATGGCCGCGGCTCATCGCCGACGAGACGATCCCCTCGTGCTCGAGGGTGATCACCTCGCCGCCGAACAGGGCGGTCAGCCACTGGATCGGCCGGGCGAAGGGATGGACATTGCTGCCCCAGCGCATCGACTTGGCAAAGGACATCTCGATGATCAACTGCAGCAGCAGTTCAGGCAGCAGATCCGCGGTCGGCCTCCCGGCCACCTCCCGGACAAGCATCAGGTACGCGCCCTTCGGGGTTTCCACCACCTGCAGGTCCGCCACCTTCACCCCCTTCGAGCGGGCGAAGCCTTCGACGGCCCGGGTCGGTCGGCCATCCCGGTCGAAGGCCGCCGCCTTCGACGGGCCGAGCAGTTCTTCGCGGCTATCCTGCTGCCGCTCGGCCAGGCCAAGGACGATCAGGGCCAGCCGTCGCGGGGTGCCCTTGACCATGACATCGCCGTGGACAAGGTTGAGGGCCTCGGCCTTCCTGACAAAATTGTCGCGCAACTGGCTCAGGGCCGGCTCGATGAACCCCGCCGGCAGCTCTTCGGTTCCAATTTCAAATAGTAAATCGCGCATAAATAGTCGTTATGAGGGTAAGGGTATCGGCTGGCAATGGAACAGCATGGGGTTATACGGTCGCTTCGAGGGTAGCGAAGGTCGAATACTCGTTGCCCAGATTCTCGACCCGCAGCGAAAACCACCCGACACCGGCAAGCTGCGACAGGCATTCGGCAATCCTGCGCGTCAGGGTCTCGACCGACAGCATCTCCGGACCATTGCCGGCGGATTGCCGCGGCTGATCGCCGATGGCGCGTTCGATATGGAGAATCAGGTCCTCGATCCAGATGAAGCTGTTGAGCCTGACCGTCACCTCGGCCCTGCCCCACTGTCCCATCGATCGGGGCAGCCCGCTTGTTTTGCGCCTGATCAGCGGCAGGATCACCGGTATCTCGACCTTCAGCTGCAGATCGGGATCCTGCTCGAAGGAGCCGATGAACGAACAGCGATAATGACAGAGGTTGAGCGAATCGGGCTTCCGTTCCTTGGCCAGAAAATAAAGGAAGGTCATCTCGAGGTGCGAGGCCTCGGCATCGAGCCGCTCCTTCATCCTGGCCATGATCTGGTGGAAGCTCTTCATGCCGATCTCCCCGTGAAACTGGTTGAGGATCTCGACGAAACGGCTCATGTGCGTGCCCTTGAACCGGTGCGGCAGATTCACGTACATGTTGACGGTGGCGATCGTGTTCTGGCGGTTCTTCGCCTTGTCGAGAACGGTCACCGGATAGGAGATGGTCTTGACGCCGACCTTCTTGATATTGATCCGCCGATGGTCGGTCTGATTCTGGATATCCTTCATCCGAGATTCCTGCGTGTGCATCCGCATCCTTGATCAGGCGACAGACAACCGCTGCCGCCCATGTCATCGCCCATATTTGGTCACATCCATCCTTCAATCGCCGAGGTATTTCCGTACTACCTTGAGCAGTTCGCCGATGTCGGGCGACTTGACCACATACTCTTCGGAGGCCCATGCGCCCAGATCCTGCTTGTATTCGTGGTAGGCACTGCTGAGGATGATCGGGATAGCGGCGTTCTGCATCTTCAACTGCCGCAGCACCTCGATGCCGTTCAGTCCCGGCATCTGGATGTCCAGGACCACGAGGTCCGGCGTGTCATTCTTGAATTTCTCGATGGCCTCGTCGCCATTGTAGGCGCAGATTACCTCGTATCCGGCGTCCACAAACTCTTCACGGTACAGAAGCTGGATGCTCGCATCGTCATCGACCAGCAGTATCTTTTTCACATCCTTCTCCTTTTAACATTTAGAGCGACTCGCGCAAATACTCGGCCGCCTCCTCAGGTGGCATGGGATTGATGTAAAAACCGGAACCCCATTCAAACCCGGCGATGGATGTCAATTTGGGGACAATCTCGAAATGCCAGTGAAAATGCTCCGCACTGCCGAACCGGAGGGGCTCGGTATGCAGGACAAAGTTATAGGGGACATTGGGAATGCAGGCATTCAGCCGCCGCAGGGTCTCGGAGAACTGCGAGGACAGGGAGAGGAGATGGAAATCGTCAAGCTTGTTGTACGCCGAGGAATGCTGCTTCGGCAGCACCCACATCTCGAACGGGGTCCGGGGGGCGAATGGGGTAATGGTGATGAAATGCTCGTTCTGGCACACCACCCTGACATTCTGCTGCATCTCCTGGCGGATGATATCGCAGAACACGCAGCGTTCCTTGTACTGGAAGTAGGAGAGCGCTCCCGCCAGCTCCGAGACGATCATCCGCGGCAGTATCGGCAGGGCGATCAGCTGCGAGTGCGAATGTTCCAGGGAGGCCCCGGCAGCCCGGCCGTAATTCTTGAAGACCATGACATACCTGAACCGCGGGTCCTTCTCGAGGTCGACAATCCGCTCCTTGAAGGCCTTGAAGACGAAAAAAATCTTGTCGGGCGGCATCCGGGTCAGACTTTCGTCATGATTCGGGCTTTCAACGATGACCTCATGGGCCCCGATACCGTTCATCCGGTCGTACAGCCCTTCCCCTTCCTTGCTGAGATCGCCCTCGATGACCAGCGCCGGATATTTATTGGGCACGACCCTCACCTGCCAGCCCGGCTTGTTCGGGGTGGAGTCGCCGCCGAGCCTGTAGGCCAGCACCTCCGGCGGCGTCGTCTTTTCGTTGCCGGGACAGAGCGGGCAGAATCCACCGAGAGACGTCTGGCTCTCGATCGCGAAATCACTCGGCCGCTTTCTCCTCTCCCTGGAAATGATGATCCAACGGCCGAGGACCGGGTCCCTGCGCAGCTCAGGCATGGTTCAACCCTGCCCCTGCGCCTTTTCTTTCGTTTCCTGCAGGGTTTTGCAGTCGATACAGAGGGTGGTCACCGGACGAGCCTCGAGCCGCTTGATCCCGATCTCCTCGCCGCATCCTTCGCAAATGCCGTATTTATCGTCTTCGATCCTGCCCAGGGCCTCGTCGATCTTGGATAACAGGCGTCTTTCCCGATCACGGATGCGCAGTTCGAAACTCCTGCCGGACTCGACAGTGGCACGATCATTGGGATCAGGTATATTCGTCGTCTGGTCGGTCATTTCCGACAGCGTCTTGCCGGCTTCGTCAAGAATCTCCTCACGTTTCTGTAAGAGCTGGATTCTGAATTTTTCGAGCTGCTCTTTCTCCATCAACTTCTCCTTGAGTACATATATTGGTGCGAAAACTACCCGCGATGTTCCCCGCGAATGTATGTTCCGCTCTTGCCACCGGTTTTCTTCACCAGACAGATATCGCTGATGACCATCGACTTGTCGACGGCCTTGCACATGTCGTATATCGTCAAGGCCGCAACCGATACGGCTGTCAGGGCCTCCATCTCGACGCCCGTCTTGCCGCAGATTCCGATTGTTGCTCTGATATGTATCAAATTTTGATCGTCTTGGAAAGCAAAGTCAACATTGCTGCTGGTTATGAGCAGGGGGTGGGTGAGGGGGATCAGTTCGTGGACCTTTTTGGCCGCCAGTATCCCGGCGATCCGCGCCACGCCGAGCACATCCCCCTTGGCCATCGATCCCGTTTTGACCAGACCATAGGCCTCACTGCTCATCCTGATGGTACCGGTGGCCTCGGCCACCCGCATACTCTCCGCCTTGCCGCTGACATCGACCATCCGGGCATTGCCCTGGGCATCGAAATGAGTGAATTCAGGTTCTTTCCGCTGTGCCATATCCTGTCCGTCCCAATTATTTTCCCAGGACCTCGTTGAAAAGTCGGGTAAAAAACCCTTCCTGTTCGACGTGCTGGCCGTGTTGTTCGCACAGCTTGTCGAAATTGCGCAGGGCCTCTTTCTGTTCCTCGCAGAGATTGGTCGGCGTCTGGACCTGCAGTTCGACAATCATGTCCCCCCGACCGTGTCCGCGCAGGCTCGGAACCCCTTCCTTGCGCAGGGTGAAGATATCTCCCGACTGGCTGCCGGCCGGGATATCGAGTTTTCTTTTGCCGTGGATGGTCGGCACTTCGACGGTCGTCCCCAGGGCGGCCTTGACCATCGAAACCGGCAGACGACAATAGACGGTATCGCCGTCCCGCTTGAAGAACTCGTGGTCCTGGACGTGGATGATGACGTAGAGGTCCCCGGCCTGCCCGCCCCGGCGTCCGCCCTCGCCCTCGCTGCGCAGACGCATCCGGGCTCCGGTGTCGACGCCGGCCGGGATCTTGATGACAACCTTCTTCGTCTGCTCGACCAGTCCGACGCCGTCGCAATCGACGCACGGGTCGGAGATCAGTTGGCCCTCGCCCCGACAGGTCGGACAGGTGGTGCTGACCTGAAAGAATCCCTGCGACCGGATCACCTGGCCCCTGCCGTTGCAGGTCGGGCAGGTGGTTTTCGGATGTCCCGGCCTGGCCCCCGTGCCATCGCACGTCCAGCAGGTATCGCGCCGGGTCAGCTCGACCTCCTTCGAGGCCCCGTGCACCGCCTCCATGAAGGTCACCGACAGGTCGTAGCGCAGGTCGTTGCCCTGAATGGGGCCGTCCCGTCGCGCCTGTCCACGACCGCCGCCGAAGCCGAACAGATCGCCGAAGATGTCGCCGAAATTGGAGAACACATCCTCGAAATTGCCGGGGCCCCGGTAGCCGCTGTTTTTCAGCCCGTCATGACCGTAGGTGTCGTAGATCTGCCGTTTCTTCTCATCGCTGAGGACTTCATAGGCCTCGGTGCACTCCTTGAATCGGGCCTCCGCCTCCTTGTCGTCGGGATTGCGATCGGGATGGTATTTCATCGCCAGTTTGCGATAGGCCTTCTTGATCTCGGCGACGCTGGCGGTGCGGCTGACGGAAAGGATTTCGTAATAATCGGTGCTCATATCAACTCGATGACAGGATTGTCTTCATTACTCGACAGCGCTACGCTCCGTTTCTTCCGCAGGCCTCGGCTGTTCCTTGACGGAGGTGTCGGGGAGATTGTCGATATTGGCCATCGTCACCCGGCCGGCGGCGATTTCCCTCAAGGTCATGACAATCTCCTTGTTCTTGCCGGCGACCAGAAAGGGTTCCCCCTGCCGGTGCTGCTTGATCCGTTTGACTGTCAGGTGGATCAGATTGAAACGGTTGTCGTCACCGACCTGCTCAAGACAATCTTCCACTGTGATTCTCGCCATATGCTTCTATCCTTGTGTGTAGTGTGGCAATCAAAAAAATGCGTCTTCGAACTCACTCTTCTCAGCGAATTTCAGCACTTTTCGAATGGGTTTTTAAGGAGCAGCGTCTCGCTGCGATCGGGGCCGACGGACACGATGACCGCCGGCGTCCCGGTAAAATCCTCTATGCGTCTGATGTAGTCTTTCGCCTCGCTGGGCAGGTCTTCAAATTGCCGGACGCCGGAGATATCCTTCTGCCAGCCGGGCATCTCCTCGTAGCGCGGGACGACCCTCTCCGCCTGACGGATGTTCGAGGGCATGGTCGTGAAGGTTTTCCCCTCCAGGTCGTACCCATTGGCGATTTTCAGGACCGGACTTCCGCTCAGCACGTCGAGCTTGGTCACGGCGATGCCGGTCAGGCCGTTGAGACGGACCGCATCGTTGACCACGATCCCGTCCAGCCAGCCGCAGCGGCGCGGCCGCCCGGTCGTCGCCCCGAATTCATGGCCCTTGGCCTGCAGTTCGCGGCCGACCTCATCGCTGAGTTCCGTCGGAAAAGGTCCTTCCCCGACCCGCGTCGTATAGGCCTTCATGATCCCGACCACCGCATCGATGTAGGCCGGACCGAAGCCGGAGCCGTTGCAGGCATTGCCGGCAACGGTGTTCGACGAGGTGACGAACGGATAGGTGCCGTGATCGATATCGAGATGGGTGCCCTGGGCCCCCTCGAACAGGATATTGCGCCCCGCCTTCCGCGCCCGATCGAGCTCGACCGAGACATTGCCGACAAACGGGTTCAGCCGCTCGCCGAATCGCATGAAGTCGGCATAGATCGCCTCAAAGCTGACCGGCTCCCCTCCATAGCGTTTGGCGATCAGGAAATTCTTCTCCTCGATGGCGGCCTGCAGCTTGTCGCGGAACAGGTCCGGATCGAGCAGGTCGCCGGCCTTGATGCCGACCCGACCGACCTTGTCCATATAGCACGGGCCGATGCCGCGCCCGGTGGTGCCGATCTTTTTGGCCATCGAGGCCTCCCTGGCCTGGTCGAGCCGGGAGTGATACGGCATGATCAGGTGGGCGTTCTCGCTGATCATCAGGCGCTTCGGGGTGACCGCCAGCCCCTGCTGCTGCAGGCTGTCGATCTCGCCCAGCAGCACCCCCGGATCGACGATGACGCCATTGCCGATCATGCAGATCTTGTCCTCATAGAGGATTCCCGAAGGGATAAGGTGGAAGATGAACTGCCGTCCGTCGACGACCAGGGTATGGCCGGCATTGTTCCCCCCTTGAAAGCGGACGATATAGTCGGAATACCGGGTAAGCAGGTCGACTATCTTCCCCTTCCCTTCATCACCCCACTGCGTTCCTACCACCACCACACTGGCCATCTCACACTCCTCGGACCTTCCATGTATTCGTAGAAATAAAAAGACTCGGTCGCCTGTAGTCAAATCCACATGAGACAAACTCGTAAATATAACCAACTCCATCAAAAATGTCAATTCTCGAAAGCTCTTGCCGCCGCTATATCCAACTATTTGTTTTTAAAGGTTATTCACCTCATATATTTCTGCCTGTCCCCTGCCTTCGCCGCCATCGACCGCCTCCGCCGTTGACACTGCCGGGCAAATACCGTACATTTCCATTGATGCCGGGAGGCATGATCAGCATCCAGAACCCATCGGTTCCATCAGAGAGTCAGCCATCCCCCCAGGATTCGCCCCGGCTTTTCGGCCACTCTCCTGCGCCATCGCATAATTTTGACAATTCTTCGCAGGTACCTGCAGAAAAGAGGTTTTTGTATGTTTGGCATCGGCCTGCCCGAGATGATCCTGATTCTGGCCCTCGCCCTGATTGTCGTCGGTCCGGACAAATTGCCCGATCTCGCCCGCACGGTCGCCAAAGGTCTGCTCGACCTGAAGAAGACCGTCGAAGGCCTGAAGCAGAGCTTCAAAGAAGAAGGCAACCCGCTCAACGAGATCCGCTCCGACCTCGATGATGCCGCCCGTTCACTGAAAACCAAGCTCCTCGAGCAACCGGAATCGGGCTGGGACCAGGATACCCCCTTCCCCGGCGTCAACCCTCCCGCCCCGCCGCCGACCTCGGCCCAACAGCCGGCGGTCGACGCCGATTACACCGAAGTCGTAAAGGACGAGACGGCAGCCGAGCCGCCAACCGGCGAGACGATGCCGGCATCAGGCCCGGGCGCTGCCCGGGCCACCCCCATGCCCCCGGTTGCTCCGGCAGACGACGATGGCGGGAAATAATCTCCAGGTCACGCTGCCGATCATCGAGCGGAGCCTGGCCTTTTTCCGGCCGCATCATCTCGAACTGCGGCGGCGGCTGATCAAATCGTTCCTGTCCATCCTCGTCCTGTCGGTGATCGCCTATGTCTTCGTCGAACCGATCGCGGCATTTCTGATCACCCCGCTGAAAAATGCCAGCCCGCTGGTTGACAGACTGGTCTACACCAATCTGCCGGAGGCCTTTCTGTCCTATATCAAGCTGGCCTTCATGATCGGCCTGGGCGGAAGTTTCCCGGTCATCCTCTACCAGTTCTGGAGGTTCATCGGCCCGGGCCTCAACCAGGATGAGAAGAAGCTCGCGGTCATCGTGGTGTTCTGGGCGACGTTCCTGTTCGCCGGCGGGGCCGCCTTCGCCCTGTTCGCCGTCCTGCCGCGGATGCTGATCTATTTCATGAGCTACGCCACACCGGCCTTGACGCCGCTGCCGAAACTCGGTCTGTACCTGACCTTCATCATCCGGATGATGATCACCTTCGGCCTGTCCTTCCAGATCCCCTTTCTGATGGTCATGGCCGGCAAGGCCGATTTCGTCAAGGCCGGTTATTTCCGGAAAAAACGGTACTATTTCTATGCCGTGATCGTTGTCCTCGCCTTCATGCTGACCGCCGGCGATTTCATGGCCACGGCCCTGCTCGCCGTCCCGCTCTTCGGCCTGTACGAGGCCGGGATCTTCCTGACCGCCCTGTTCTCCCGCCGGAAGAAGGCGGACACCTCCTCCTGAGCCGCTAGCCGATCTCCTGTTTCAGCAGGCAGCACGAAATCTTATGGGCCGGCCGGCCGTCGCCGCCGTAATCGATGGTGTCCGGCTGCAGCAGCTTGTTCATCACACAGCCCTCGGGGATATCGAGGGTGAACAGGCGGTCCTCCCTCAGCCCCGCGTTTTTGACGAGACGATCGCCTTCGATGCGCCAGGCGTTGATCGGGTGGTCTTCGCACAGGGGACACTGGTAGACCCGGCCGTTGGGGAAGATGAAGTAGTTCTCCGCCACCCTGCCGGCGCATTCGAAGATCTCATCCCGCTCGATGAAGACCTTGGGATAGGTCACCTGAATGCCCTGCGCCGCGGCCATTGCCGCGACTGCGGGAACCACGGCCAGCCACTTGTCGCGGCTGACCTGCAGGGCATGCTCGCCGGCGGTTGGGCCGGCCGAACGGCCGCGCAGCCCGATCACCTGGATGAAGAACTTTTTGATGCCGAGTTCACCCAGCAGCGGCACCATCCGTTCCAGATGCAGGAGATTGCGGCTGCTGACGGTATAGATCAGGCTGGTCCGGAATCCCATCTCCACCGCCTTCCTGATGTTGCCGACGCAGGTGGCGAAGACGCCGCTGCCCCGCAGCGGGTCGTTGACCCCGGGGTCGGGTCCGTCGAGGCTGAAGCTGAGATAATCGAGCAGGTCGGGGCTGGTCCGGTGGAGAAAATCATGGAACAGATAGCCGTTCGAATCGACCGTGACACAGAAACCGAGCCCCTTGGCATGGGCGACGGCAGCGGCGAGATCCGGGTGGAGGGTCGGTTCACCCCCTAAAAAGATGACGTTGCCGGTTTCCCCCGGGGCGACGAACTGCTCCAGCCACCGCTCGATCGTCGCCAGGGCCAGGGTCTCGCTGCCATGCTGGGCCGGATTGATGTAGCAGTGCCGGCAGGACAGATTGCAGGCGGTGAGGATATGGAAAAAGATATTGCGTTCGCCCGGCTTGAAGCCGACAGTCCTGGCAACGGGGGTCATGGTTTCTCCCTCGGGGATTGAATTGATGCACTCGACCGGGAACAGGTTCCCTGGTCGAGGGTATAGCGGGCCAGGAGGCTGTCCTGGAGGTAGCCGTTGGTCTCGCCCCGGAAGAATCGCTGGAACAGTTCCAGGCATTCCGGCCGCAGGACCTGGCCGACGATCTCGATCCGCCGATCGGCGTAGAGCGGCGCCAGTGACGGCAGGGCCAGCCCCGTGCCGCCGCCCATGACATCCTCGTAGCCGTAGACGACGGTGCCGACATTGTTGACGAGCATCGTCGCGTAGCACATCAGGCAGGGCTCCATCGTCGAGTACACCGTCACCTCGTGGAGATCGAGATCGGGGGCGGTGTCGAACAGGGCCCTGAGGGCGACGAGTTCCGCGTGGTCGAGTTCGTTGACCCTGCCGCTGGTGTTCTGCCGGGCCCCGGTGGCGGCGACCTCGCCGTCATGGACGATGACGCAGCCGACGGGAAACTCGTTGCGCTCCAGGGCCTGCCGGGCCTCGGCCAGGGCCAGCCGCATGAACCGTTCATGCATCGATCGCAGGTGTCCGTTCACCATCCGCTCCTCATCATTGCTTCCTGGGTGTTCACAGTCTCCGGCCGAACCGCAGCGTCGCGGCGGCAATGGTGACGGAGGTCTGCCGCTCGATCAGATCATGGCCCGCATCCCTGAACGGCAGGTACACCAGGGTCGCCGATGCCGCCTGCAGGTCAAGGGAAGGGAGCAGCGGAAAGAGCTGCTTCCGCGTCAGTGCCGCCTCGGCCAGCACCG
Source organism: Desulfoprunum sp. (assembly GCF_053613775.1). Taxonomy (NCBI): domain Bacteria; kingdom Pseudomonadati; phylum Thermodesulfobacteriota; class Desulfobulbia; order Desulfobulbales; family Desulfobulbaceae; genus Desulfoprunum; species Desulfoprunum sp. The sequence continues at coordinate 57,170 of NZ_JBSHXH010000004.1, read as the reverse complement.
ATTTCAACGCCTCCACCGCCTCCCGCCGCGGGAGATTGACCGGGTACGCCGCCGGCAGCGGCCCCGGTTCGCCATCGGCGATCCGTTTCTGGGATACCGTCAGATAGTGGGCGGTCTGCAGAAAGGCGGCCGGCTGCAGTTTGAAGGCCGGCACCCAGAACGACAACGGCCGCGATTCATCCTCGGCCCGGATCACCACCGGCTGCCCGGTCAGGCGGAGGAAATCGGCGAAGGTATGCAGCAGCGGACTGCCGGCATCCTGGCGGACAGCAATCTTCCAGAACGGCACCTCCAGGTCGGTCTCCGACGCCCCCGGGACCCGACCCCACTCCAGAGCGGAGAAGCGCCCATCCGACTCCTCCCACATCGTCTCGCAGTTGCGGCACTGCAGCACCAGGGCATCCGGTTCGCCGTGCAGCGGCGCCCCGCAGCGCGGACAGAGCGTTGACAGGAATTTCGGTTCCCAATGCCGCCGGAAGGGCACGGCGGTGGCGGCGATCTCGTCCCAATCACTGCCCTTCCGCATGATCTCGAGATGGGTCACGGCATCGACCACCATATCATCCTTCTCGAACACCGGGAGGTAGACCCGGCTGACGGTCTCGCCGATAAAGGCCCGATGCCGGACCTGGCCGGTCTTCTCCGGCCTGAACGGTGCGGTCATCCGCACCGCCTGGCTGAAAATGCCTTCCAGCTTCACCTGCCGCGGGACAAATCGGCCGCCAATCGCCGCTGTCGCCTGGACCAGTTGCATCGCCTGCGGCCGCAGTCCCAGGGAGATGGGGAGCCGGTCACCCCGCAGCGCGATCCGGGTGGTGTCGATGATCGCGTGCCGGACCTCATTCCCCTGGCACTGGTAGATGCAGCCCTTGAAACGGATGAACGGCAGGTAAACAAGATCCTCCGCACCAATTCCGGCCGGACATCCTGCCCGGAGCAAAAACCGCAGGGCGCCTCCCCCCACCATGTAATGATTGACGTCGCAGTAAGGGCAACTCACCAGCCGGTCGGCCTCATGCAGGACGATGGGGGCGCCGCAGGAGGGACAGCTCTGTTCGACGACAAGCTCCATGGCCCCCTACAACCGTCGGCCGCAATGATTGCAGAACAGGGCATCCGGCAGGTTTTCGCCCTTGCATTCGGGACAGGGCAAGGCGGCGGTCGCCTGGTCCGTCGGCCGGCCGCACTGCGAGCAGAAGCGGGCCTTGGGGGAGAGGTTTTTGCCGCAATGGCGACACTGGCTGAGGATGACCTGCTGGTGGCCGCATATCGGGCAGAACCTCGCGTCTTCAGGGATGGCGTTGCGGCAGTCGGGACAGATCGATTTCACTGCCGCCTCGGCCTGGGCAGGGATCGACGTGGCAAGATTTCTCGCGAACATCGCCGGCATCATCAGTCCCATGCCCATGCCGATGCCGGCGGCCGCCTCGCCCTGCCCGGCGGCCGCCTTTTCCATGGCCATGCCCGCCTTCATCCGGACGAATCTGTCCATATCCTTGATCGCGTTCATCCGGCCCTGGTCGTCAATCGCCTGCTGCACCACCTCCGGCGGGGTGATCGAGGTGATGTAGAGGTGGCTCAGCCGGAGGCCGAAGTGGGCGAAATCCTCGACCAGCCGTTTCTGCAGATCCACCGAAAACGCCTCGAACTGCCCGGGAAGATTGAAGATGGTATCGAGTTTTTCCCCCAGATAGTCGTTGAACCGCGAGACGATGATCTTCTTCAGATAGGCGGCGATGTCATCGGTGGCAAAACTGCCCATGGTGCCGACGAGGGCGTTGATGAACAGCACCGGTTGAACGATCTGCAGGCTGTACACCCCATGGGCGCGGAGCCGGATCAAGCCGAGTTCGGTATCCCTGAAGGCGACGGGATCCATCGTCCCCCACTTGAGGTCGGTGAAGTATTTCAGGCTGACCATATAGACCTCGGCCCGGAGCGGACTGTCGCCGCGCCAGGGGAAGGAGAGCAACTTGGTCAGAATCGGCAGGTTGGCCGTCTTCAGGGTATGGCGGCCGGGCCCGAAGGCATCGCAGGCCTTGCCCTGGTAGAACAGGACTGCCGCCTGGCTGTCGCGCACCGTCAGCTGGGCCCCGTACTTGATCTCGCCCGATCCTTCCTCCGGCAGACGATGGACCAGTTCCTTACCGCTCTCGTCAAACCACTCGATATTTTCCAGAAACAGCCCACCGTCAAACCTGTTCATCGCATGCCCATCCCTGAATGTATTGATATATTTTATAATATAAGCCAATTACAAAATAACGAGATTACCGGTCGGCGATACGAAAGAACCGTTATCGATCTTCATTTCGGTTGCTGCCCTTCATTTCGGTTGCTGCCCTTCATTTCGGTTGCTGCCCTTCATTCCGGTTGCTGCCCTTCATTCCGGTTGCTGCCCTTCATTCCGGTTGCTGCCCTTCATTTCGGTTGCTGCCCTTCATTCCGGTTGCTGCTGTCATTTCAGTCGCTGCCCTTCATTCCGGTTGCTGCTCGTCATTTTGGTTTTTTCTGTCATTTTTGGCTTTTTCTGTCTTTTCGTTTATTTCTGTCTTTTCGTTTATTTCTGTCATTTCGTTTATTTCTGTCATTTCGAGCGCCAGCGAGAAATCTCGTTGTTCCCGATAGGGCAAAGAGCGCGATGCCGCCCCCGCTGTCATTTCGAAGCGAAGCGAGAAATCTCGTCCTTTGCTGCCGAATATCTCTTGCGATCGAGATGTCGATTTATTGCAGCCGGCACTATGCAGTGGCCAGCAAAGAAACTATAATATCACTGTCCGAACCTGAAAAACAAGAACGCCTTTGGAGAGTGACGCATGAAATTCAAAGATCAATGGAACCTTGAAACCGCCCTGAAAATACTGCAGCATCAGACCGTCGACTCGCAGGTCTGGGCCGAGGCGGTGGAATGGCTCATGCTCTTCGGACCACCGGAGATCAAGGAGATCCTGTTCAGGGCATCGGGCATCGCCACCGAGACCTATTTCCCCGAGTTGCAGCCGATCTATCGCGATCCCGAGGGGAAACCGTATTATGACGTCGCCGTCCTGGCTCGCGCCTTGGGGTTGAGTGAAGAAGAGGCGCAGGAAATCATCCGTCGGAAGGAGAGCGAGCACCAGATGCAGCACCTGATCACCGGCGGTTCGGACACGGTACACTGAATTCCGGGACAACCGGCCCTTGTTGCGGCGTTCGACGCGGCAAGAGTCGGTTGACCGCCTGCCGGACAATTTTCAGGAAGAGTGGAGATCGTACAGCGTTTCGTCACGGGAAGGTCGTCTGACGCCGCCGATGGTCTTCTTTTTCAGAGTTTCGAAGGAGATATCGTCGTCTCCGAGCACATCCCCCATCTCCTTTTCAATCTGCTCCGGATCCTCCCCCGCCTCCATGCGGGACAGGGCTTCCTCCATATTGCCGCCGAGGTTGATCCCGGTCTCGTGGCTGAACCGGCGCATCAGCGACGCCATCCGCCGCGGATCGTCCTCGTTCATCCCTTCCGCCTCCTTCATCAAGCGGCCGAAGGCCTGCTCCATCTTCGATTCATCGAGCCCGTTCAGGGGATCCTCATCGCCTCCGCCGGCGGCCTTGCCGATCGTGGCGAAGGTGGACATCTGCCGGGCCAGGTTTTCCCTGCCGCATCGAGGGCACGACGGGGCGGTGGTGGTGTCGATCCGGCGGGAAAAAAAGTTGAAGATCACATTGCATCTGTCACAGAAAAATTCGTAAATCGGCATCTGTTCACCATCCTTGTTCAGCGTATTTCATCCTGCATCCCCTCGGCGGTTGAATCCGGCAGGTCAGAGCACCTGGTTGAGCTGCCGATCGGAGACTTCATCGGTAATGCAGGTGGCGCCAATGGCTGTCGGCAGGATATAGAAGACCTTGCCGGCCACCACTTTCTTGTCTGTTTTCAGATATATCCTGATCAGCTCTCTGTCAAGGTCGGCAGGGATGGCGACCGGCAGGCCGTAGGCGGCAATCAGGGCGGTTATGCGCTGCTCCGCATCCCTCGACAGCATCTCCTTGGCGACGGCAATCCGGGCTGCGGCGACCATCCCGATCGCCACGGCGTGGCCATGACTGATGGCAAACGAAGATGCGGCCTCGACGGCATGGCCGATGGTGTGGCCGAAATTGAGGATGCGCCGCAGCCCGCCCTCGCGCTCGTCCTGCTCGATCACCTCGGCCTTGATCCTGCAGCAGGTCAGGATGGTGTGGTTCATCGCGGCGGCCTCGAGGGCCAGAATCTGCTCCCGCCTCTCCTCGAGGAAGGTAAAGAAGGCGCGATCACGGATGACGCCGTACTTGATTACCTCCGCCAGTCCCCCGAGCAGTTCGGCGCGAGGAAGGGTCGCCAGGATCTCCGGGTCGATGTGGACGGCCTTCGGCTGATAAAAGGCACCGATCAGGTTTTTCCCTTCCGGGATATCGACACCGGTCTTGCCGCCGACCGAACTGTCAACCTGGGCCAGGAGGGTGGTCGGCACCTGGACGAACGGAATCCCGCGCATGTAGATGGCGGCGAGAAAGCCGGTGATGTCGCCGACCACCCCGCCACCGAGGGCAATCAGGCCATCCTTGCGGTCAAAACCGGCGGAGGCCAGCCGACTGGCAAGGGCGCCGATCGTCGCCAGGTTCTTGCTCGCCTCACCGCAGGGGAAGGCGAACAGATCGGCCTCGATCCCGGCGACAGCAAGTTGCCGCATCAGTTGCCGGCCATAGAGAACCTCCACCCTGTCATCGGTGATGACGGCATAGCGTTTGGCGAATTTCCTGCTTGCCAACTGCTCGCCAACCCGCGCCAGACACCCCTGCTCAATATGGATCGGATAACCCCGCTCACCGAGCCCAACCTGAATTTCGGCCATAGTGATCCCTGTACAAAACCAACTGGATTTATTAAAAAAAAAGGAGATACCTCCAATAAAGGAAGTATCTCCTTGCAGACCTGCTTAAAACGATCGATTACATCTTGGAGCCGGAGGCAGCACCCTGCATCTTGACCTCAACCTTCTCGGTCAGCCCCTCATAGTACGCACGGAGGTGGGTAAGAACCTCGTCGCGACCGAAGTGGTCAACAACCTCGGCACCCTCGGACAGAGCCTTGCGGAGCTTGGTTCCGGAGAGGATGACGCGGTCTTCCTTGCCATGGTTACAGGTACGGAGTGAAGCCATGCCGTCGCACTTGTAGCAATAGAAGGTCCAGTCGATCTTCATCGGCTTGCACAGCAGATCCTTGCCGGCATCACCGGTTACCGGGACGCGGTCGAAGATGTCCTGAGCCTCGAACAGGCCGTAGAAATCACCGACACCGGCGTGATCGCGGCCGATCAGCATGGCGTTGACGCCGTAGTTCTGACGGAAGGTGGCATGGAGCAGGCCTTCGCGCGGTCCGGCATAACGCATGTCGAGCGGATAGCCGGCGCTGATGACGTTCTCTTTGACGAAGTAGTTGTTGATCAGGATGTCGATCGCCTTGATACGAACCGGAGCCGGAATGTCACCCGGTTTCAGGTTGCCGATCAGGGAGTGGATCAGAACGCCGTCACATACCTCGACTGCGATCTTGGCCAGATACTCATGGGAGCGATGCATCGGGTTACGCAGCTGGAGAGCGGCGACGTTGGCCCAGCCACGCTCGTCGAACATGGCACGGGTCTGTGCCGGGGTCAGGTAGACGCCCGGATACTCGGCCGGATACTCGCCCTCGGACAGAACCTTGACCGGACCGGCGATATTGAATTCCTTCTGAGCCATAACCATCTGGACACCGGGATGATCTTCCATCGCGACCTTCCAGAACTTGTCATCGGCAGAGTCGTCGCCCATGCCCTTGAAGACCTTCTCGCACTCGAATTTCTTGTCGGCATCGGTCATCGCGAACTTCTCGGCGACCTTCATGGTGGCAAAGGTCTCGCCTTTGCGTACGAGGGCGATCTCGTCGCCTTCCTTGATGGCCGCTGCATCGGCGGCAGAGATATCCAGAGTGATCGGAACGGGCCAGAAGGTACCGTCGGCCATCTGGAATTTCTCACACACGCCCTTCCAGTCAGCCTTGGTCATGAAACCGGAGAGGGGGCTGAAACCGCCGATGCCCATCATGATCAGATCGCCTTTGGCGCGAGCCGAGATCTCGATCTGTTTCAGACCAGCGGCCTTCTTCAGCTCTGCATCACGAGCGCTGCCGGAAAGCAAAGCACATACCAAGCCTTTTCCACCGTGAGGTGCAACCAGTTTTGACATAGATTTCCTCTTTCTTTAAATGGTTAAATCATACGCCGGACACAGCCATCCGCGCCCGACAACATAATGAATCGACATTCAGTCACAAGGTACTATTTATAAAAAATACGAGGGAAAAGTCAAGGGAAAACGTCAGGCCCGTACAGCCGTCGGAACTATTCCGTCATCCCTGGAAGAACCTGAGCCGCAGGGCATTGCTGACCACCGTCACCGAGCTCAGCGCCATGGCCGCGCCGGCCAGCATGGGGTTGAGGGCCGGACCGCCGAACGGCACCAGAATGCCGGCCGCCACCGGAATGCCGATGACGTTGAAGGCGAAGGCCCAGAACAGGTTCTGGCGGATGTTGCGCATCACGGTGCGCGACAGGCGCAACGCGGTGAGGACGCTTTGCAGCTTGCCGTGCATCAGCACCATATCGCCGGATTCCATCGCGATGTCGACGCCGGTGCCCATCGCGATGCCGATATCGGCCCGGGCCAGGGCCGGGGCGTCGTTGATGCCGTCGCCGACCATTGCCACCACCAGGCCCTGCCGCTGCAGCGCCACGACCCGCTCCGCCTTGTTCTCGGGCAGCACCCGGGCATGGACCTCGTCGACCCCGGCCTGGGCGGCGATACTCTCGGCGGTGACCGGGTGATCGCCGGTCAGCATGATGACTCGCCGCCCCATGGCCCGCAGCGCCGCGACCACCTCCCCGGCCTCCGGCTTCAGGGCATCGGCGATGGCCAGGATGGCCGAGAAGCGGCCGTCGACGGCACAGTAGAGCACGGTCTTCCCCGCTCCGGCCAGTTTCATGGCCCTGTCCATCGCCGGTTCGAGGGCAATCCCGCGTGACTCCAGCAGCTCCCGATTGCCGAGACACACGGTTCTGCCCTCCACCTGCGCCTCGACCCCCAGGCCGGCCAGCGACGTAAACGACTCGGGCAGAATGAGGGCGATGCCCTGTTCCTGCGCCTGGCGGACGATGGCCTCGGCCAGCGGATGGGCCGAGGACTGCTCGAGCGAGGCGACAAGCCGCAGGATGTCGGTGGCGGCGAGCCCATCCACCAGGGGAACGATATCGGTCACCGCCGGGCGGCCGACGGTCAGCGTCCCGGTCTTGTCGAAAACGATGGTATCGACCTTTTCCGCGGTTTCGAGGGCGGTGCCGTTCTTGACCAGCACCCCGAGCTGGGCCCCCCGCCCGGTCCCGACCATGATCGAGGTCGGGGTGGCCAGCCCCATCGCGCATGGGCAGGCGATGACCAGCACGGCGATGAAGTAGCGGAGACTGGCGGTGAAGGTGGCGGCACCGACCAGGTACCAGACCAGCCCGGTGGCGATCGCCAGGACGATGACCGCCGGGACGAAGTAGAGGCTGATGGTGTCGGCCAGATTGGCGATCGGCGCCTTCGAGCCCTGGGCCTCCTGCACCATCCGCACGATCCGGGCCAGGACCGTGTTCTCGCCGGTCTGCTGCGCCCGGACATGGAGTGCGCCATGGCTGTTGACCGTGCCGCCGAAGACCCTGTCCCCGGCGTTCTTGTCGATCGGCATGCTTTCGCCGCTGAGCATCGCCTCGTCGACGGCGGAATGCCCGTATTCGATCACGCCGTCGACCGGAATCCGGTCGCCGGGCCGGACCAGCAACAGGTCGCCGGCCTCGATCTCGGCCGTCGGCATGGTCGCCTGGGCCCCATCCTTGAGCACAATGGCGGTATCGGGGGTCAGCGCCATCAGTTTGATGATGGCGTCGGAGGTATGCGATTTGGCCCGCGCCTCCATGTACTTGCCCAGCGAGACCAGGGCCAGCAGGACCCCGGTCGACTCGAAGTACAGGTCCATCGCCCGGACGTGGGGATCGATGCCGAGGGCGATCTCGATCAGGCTCCACAGCGAATAGACGAAGGCGGCCCCGGTGCCGACGGCGATCAGGGAATCCATGTTGGGACTGCGGCGGGCCAGGGCCGGAAAACCGATGAGATAGAAACTTCGCCCCAGCCACATCACCGGCAGGACGAGGAGCAATTGCACCACGGCGAAGGCCAGGGGATGGTGATGCGGATTGAGGAGCGCCGGCAGCGGCAGCCCCGCCATTTCCCCCATCGCCACGTAGAGCAGCGGGATCGTGAAACCGAAGGCCAGGACCAGCCGTTGTTTCATGGCGGCCAACTGCGCCTTTTTTTCCTGCTGTCGCGTCTCGAAGTCGCTCAACCGGCTGTCGGTCACACTGGCCTCGAAACCGAGGGCCGCGATCGCTTCGCGAATTTTCCGCGGCGAGCACTCGTTTCTGCGGTAGACGATCCTCGCCGTTTCCGTCGCCAGGTTGACCTCGGCGGTGACGACCCCGGGCAAATCGCCGACGACCTTGGTGATGCGGGCCGAGCAGGAGGCGCAGTGCATGCCGCCGATGGCAAAGGTCTGGGTGATCTCGTCACCTTCGACCGGGGTGATCAACTCGAACCCGAGGTCATGCACCCGTGCCGCGATGTCGACAAGCGGCACCGTCGCCTCATCCCAGGCCAGGTCCATCGTCTCCGCCGCCAGGTTGACGGCGGCGCTGGACACCCCCGGCATTCCACCGACGACCTTTTCGATCCGGGTCGAACAGGCGGCACAGTGCATGCCTTTGACTGCGATATTTTTATGTTCTTTTTGATTCGCCATATTCGTCATTCCTTTCCGCACTTTCCCCCTGCCATTCCATGCCTACCCCTGCCTTTCGACCTTCCCCCGCTGTCATTCCGAGCGCAGCGAGGAATCCCGTTTTTCCCGGTAGGGCCAACGTCATAATCTTCCCCCCCGCTGTCATTTCGAAGCGGAGCGAGAAATCTTATCCTTTCAAGCATCTGCCTTCTCGACCTTCCCTCATTTTCGAGAGTCAGCAAGAAATCCAAGTGTCCCCGGTAGCGCAAAGGCCACGCCCCCGCCCCCTGTCAGAGCGAAGCGAGAAATCTCCTTCTTCCCACCACCAATCCCCCACCAACCATCTTGATTTCCATCCAACCAAGCCCTATTATCCCTTCAAGGCACTTAAGAATTTAATTCAACACTGGGAGATCAACAATGGCGACAATCAAAATAAAGGGGATGAGCTGCCACCACTGCGTGGCCTCAGTCACGAAAGCGTTGTCCGAATTACCCGGCGTTTCCAATGTCAAGGTGGACCTGGGGAAAGGAGAGGCGAACTATGATGGGGAAATTGCCATCGAGGCGGTGAAGACGGCGATCAGCAGGATCGGATTTGAAGTTATTTGATCAACAGCCCTACGAACTGCAATAGACAGACCCACACGATCGACATAAAAGTAGAACGCCGATCGTCAACAATGTCCCTGTTGACGATCGGCGTTCTGCTTTGCCAGATAGCTGGCCCCAGTTGCCTGTTACGCTCCCTGCCGTTGTTCAGGGGCATCCGGAGTCAGGCTCCGGTCCCGCTGTTCAGCGCATGGCGCCAAAAACAGCGAGACCACTGCGCTGAACCGGTTCATCTCAACGCATAAATTCCTTCCAGCTCGCCCGCCCTGACTTAGGCTCTCCCAGCGGCAAATTCTCCTGCAGGAGTTCTTTGATCTCACCTGTACTTGTCTGGACGAAAACTTTCACTCCCTCCTGGCCGCTACCGGTAAACAGGTTCGGCGTAGTGGTCAGTCCGCGTCCAAGTTCAAGTTTGCTTTTGACATACACAACTTCTTCCAGACCATATTCACCGAAGATATTTTCGTACCAGGAGGTCCCGGTCCTGAAATACACCGCGTAGAGATACGAATCTCCCTCCGCCTTGCAGGCATCGCTGAATGGTTGGTAGGTGGTATAGGTGACCAGACCTGAGAGCAAGGTCGCCTGGCCGAGATTTCTTTCCCGGTTGAGGTAGGGATAGAAATCCCGGTACCATCCATCGACACAGTTATCGCCAGGACTTGCCGTATCACAGTTTCCGGTACCGGCGATATAGGTTTCAAGCCGCCCGAAAAATGCGCTGTCGGCACTGTTCATTCCGGAGGGCAGACACGTGTAATCCCCGACAGAGACTCCTCCGGTCGTGTTATCCCGGCACGCCAGTGGGGCAAGATTGTCTTTGCTTTGCTTGACCATGATCTCGTCGACCTGCAGCAGTCCCTTCCCTCCAGGCAATGCGCTGTCGACTCCGTCCAATTCGACTTCATCCCAGGTAAGCTTAGTGGCAACAGGCGTGGTGATTGATTTTGATATCGGCTCCTTAATGCCGTAAAAGCTCTGCTGCTTGACATCAGTCTTATCGTCCTTGTCGAAGAATCGCCCGGTCCCGAAATAGACCCAGTAGCGGTCCCCATCCCAGCCTACCGTAGGAGCCGCGCTGATCGGTTGTTTCCGATTCAGGTTGTTGAGCTCGGTTCCGCCCAGGTCAAGAAGTGGCCTGAGCGCCCAGTTGCCCGGCGTCTGATAATCATCCACCCCTATCGTGTGCCCATCTCCGTTCATGACCAGGCGGAACATCTGCCCTCCTCCGTTCCATTTGGGAAGAGATGTATAATCGAAACTGCCTTCAATCGTCCCGAAGTAGACCACATCCGAATCATAGACACCGTTGCCGCTCGGGGTGAGATCAAGATCGAGACTGGATGTATCGGAGACAAAGCCCTTCACTGCAGTTGTACTGCTTAATTCAGCGGATGTGTATTCCACTCCGCCGGGGAGGAAAAACGTACCGCTCGTCGCGGCTGTCGGTTTGCCTTTTGGGATTCGCATCGAAATGTTTTTTGCAGCGAGTTCGTTCAAGGGCAGGACGCTCATCTTGGCCTGCTGGTCACTCACTCCTTTCAGGGCGTTTGGACCATGAGGCCCACTGCCGAAAACCAGATACCAAAGAGATGTCGAGCTTGTCTTTTTGGCGACGATCGAAGGCTTCACCGTTGAATAACCGAGATCTACAAACGTTTGGCCTACATCCTGGGTTGTTTCCCCCAGCAGCACCGGCGGTTTCTCCGGGTTGGTGATATCGAGGATAAAAAACGAGGAAATGTAGTGCTGGGTTTTCTCCGCTCCGCCGCTGTCGATATATTTTCCATCGATCGGGGCCCCGCCGAAGCGCAGACCACCCACCAGGATCGTCCCCCAGCCTTCGGGATGATCGGCATCAGCGGGGAAAATCTGGGCATCGAACACACTGGGTTCGAGATCAACAAAATATTTATGGGCATAGGCCGGATCGGACAGACATTTGAGATGGGGCTGCAGGTTATAGGGGACGTAGGCCCACAATTCCATTCCCAGGGCCGGCGCGGTATCCGTCACCACCCCTTCGAGCGTTTGTGTGCCGTCGTCATCCTGGCAATTGCCAGTATCAGTAGTTTTCTCCAGGCAGAACTTCTTCTGTACATCACTGTAGAACCCGGCATTGACGGCGTGGAGCATGCCGTCATTGCCGCCGAAGTAGACCACGTGCCGACGTTTCTTGTATTGGGCCACGAATTTGGCGTACGACCCGTCGTTATAGATCAGATGATATCCGGTGTTCGGCGAGGTAACCGTTATCGGGGTGGAGTTGATGACATCCCCCAGCCTCCAGGTGAACAGTGTATTGTTGTGGGCGCTCTTTCTGCTGCGCAAGGGCTCCCGGGGCGGCCCATCACCCGCGACGGTGTCAACCTCGGCATCCTCGAAGACTCCATCGAGGTCGGGATCGACTCCGGGGTCCCATAGACCGTCGTTGTCGAGGTCTTCATCGATGAGCCAGTCATCACCCCGCAGCCAGCCGATAATGTTGTTCAATTCATAACCGTATTGTTCCAGGGCCGTGTAATCATCATTGTCCGTAAAAACACCGTCGACGATAAAATTCTTCGCCAGCGTAGTCCATGTGGCAGCAGTAGGATTGGCCGCCTTTGTCAGCCCGACAACCTCTCCCGTACCCACAGCCCCGTCATGATCGGCATCATTCCAGGTAAAAATGTACCTCTTCCTGCCTTCCGCACCGGCAAAGTTGAAATTGGCCCCGGTCAGGCTTCTGTTGCTCTGCACATCAGTGAGGTCGGCCAGCGATTTGTGTGCCGACCAGAGGAAATTGACATCTTCCAGGTTGACCGAATCGGTGCAGGTCACCCCGCCATCGACCACGGTCGTCTGGCCATAGCATCCTTTCGATTTGTTTTCCGACTGATCAAAATAGACGATCACCCGCTTGTCGATCGTGCCATTCTCCGAATCCAGGTCCAAGGACCGGTTATGGTTGCTGTCCTCGTAGACATGCCCCTGATCGTCGATCAGCAGCCCGTGGACGTCCCCGACCCAGTTGACGCGGTATTCGTCCTGGCCGAAACTGCTCACCATTTCCGGCCAGAAAATGGCCTGGTAGATGGCGCCTTCACCGCTTCGGGCGGAGGAAATAACCGAAGCCGCCGATCCGGCCGAGGCCCGGGTCATGATATCGGCCAGGGCGGCCCTGAGGCTTTCCTCGAGCTGCTGGGCATTTTCGCCGGGCAACAACGTCGTACCGCCATTCTCGGCGGCATTCTCCATCAAGACGGCCGGGTTGCACTCGCCCGTCGTTCCATCACCGCCGGCATTGCCGGTGCTGACGATATACGTCCGGATGTTCTGTTTATTCATTTTCTCGCCATTGTCGCTCTCCATCTGCTCAACTGAATATATTTTGGATTTAATGGCATTCTGGCCGAAGAACGTAAGGTCATCGAGATAGGTTGAGCCGTACAGGTAGTGCTGGGCGTCAACTGTACACTCGCCCTCTTCGGCAGCAGGGACCGTCGTGTCCTGCACAGTTCCCGCCAGGGCAGTAATTTTGGCCTTCACCTTTGCGTTGATATCGGCGGTGGAGGCGCCTTCGGTAATCACCAGGATATTGTTGGCCTGGCACCAGGCCTGCACCGGATCGTCCTCAATCGAGATAGGGAAATCGGCCTTATTGGTTAAATCGGCATCATTGATTCTCCAACCCGCGTTCTGGCCATAATAACCAAGGCCGTTGTATATCGCCTCACCCAAGGGTGTCCATGCATCGGCGCGGATTGCGTTGATCTGTTTGGTCAGATAATCGAGATGATCTACTCCCTCAGTCGTTGCATCGCTGTTCTTGATCGGGGCGATGACTTTGGCCCCGTCCAGCGTGCCGTCAGGACAATACTGGACAATCGTGTCGTTGACATTGGCTGTCTGACACTCGGTGCCGGCGCCGTTGTTGTTGAATGCCATGGCGCCCATGCGCAGGTCATCCTTGTTCTCGTGGATGATACCTTGGGGAATCACCGTTTCATTATCCTTATCTACCGGCGGCGTGACATATCCCTTCATGACGATCAGCGGTCGGCTGGAGCCGAACTTGGCGGCTACACCGGAATCGATCAGAGAGCCGGTCATCCCCCAGGTCTCGCCACTATTGAAGATCTGATCGGTCGGGTCGATGACCTCCGGAATTTTCAGCGACTGGCAGTAATCCCAGATACCCTGCTGGATGCATTGCTCAGCATCTTGGGGTGAAGGATCATCAGTCCACTTGCCTATTGAGCCAGTTGCCGTCGGGGCGCAGGTCAGTTCGTCTCCGGCAATATCCTCCAGCCTCAACGTCCAGGCCTTGTTGCAGGTGCCCTGCGCCTCGTTGTAATTCCCGGAACATTCGTAAACATATTTATCAGGAAAACAGCGTGGATCCCCTGTATTATACTCGTAGTCTGTCGATGAACAGAGAACCGGTTGGCATCCGGCAGGAATCTGTCCGGGCTCCCAGCATCTCCCTATATACCCCTGCCGCGAGGCATGCGAGATGGTCTGGTTGTAGATGCCCGAACAGGCATATCCGCTGTCGGAAGAATAGATCGTGGCAGGAGATATACCGGTGGCGTAAACGCCTCCACAGGCATTTTCCAGTTCGCTGACATTACCGATCTGGCTGGGCTCGGTGTAGCCCTTCTGAACAATCGACCAGCAGGTGAAGACGGAATGGTTGTAGGCCGCGTTCGAGGCGGCCAGAACGTTGTTGCTCGTCAGATCATAGGAAAGACAGGTGTTGATGTTGGTCTGAATCGTTCCGAGGCTGCCCTGATCGCCCAGGGAAATCTCCTCTATGGCTGTCTGGCAGGCGAGTTGCCGCGCATCACCGATAAAACCGTCTTCGCTCACCCCCAGAATACCTATCCGGGTAGTGCTGTCCATCGGGTCGATCCAGTCACTCTCCTGGAATCCCCGGACTGAGAAGGTCATGACCTTGGTCGAGTTGACCGGAACCTCCTTGATAAATCCACGGGACGAACAGCCCCGGCCCTCACTGACCAGCAGATTATACTCTTCGTTGTATTTTCCCCCGGTGAGGATCTTTTTCTGGATGTCGAGCTTCGAGGAACTCAGCCAGTTCAGGAAATCGCCGCTGGCGGCAAAGGCGGTCACTCCCGAATTCGTGCTCAAACCTGTGCTGGTATTGGTTACCGCCACAATCTTGACATACAGATCATTCTGCTGGTAGGCCGTGCCTGCCTTGCCTGACAACGCGGTGGCGGCGGTGCTTACGGTGGAATATGCGGCTTCGACGAAATGCCCTTCATCGAGTCTCACCCATGAACCATCATCAACTCCGGCGCTGACCGTTGAGCTTGTTGTTTTAGTTGCCTGAAACAACATCCCGTTGTCGCTGACGACATCCCCGGCGACATAGGTCACACCGGAGCGCCAGGTCGAATTCGATTCAACAAGGTCCCAGTCGGTGATGCCTGTGTCGCCGCTGAGTGAAATCCCGTCGGATGGAACGTTATCCGCGGCAGTCCCGCCGGCGGCTGTAAAGTAGAGCAGATTTTGAAACTGGACAAAGGTGTTTGGATCATACTCCTGACCGTTCGTCCAGGTAGGAATTTTATGGATCCTCTTCCAGGTAACATTGGTGTCCGTCAGGATTTCCGCGCTGTTGGAGGTACCGGAGGATTCAGCCCGGTAAAAAACCCCTTCTGTGTAGACCAGCATACCGGCAGTGTACGGTTTCCCACTCTGCCATTGCTGCACGCCTTCCCGCCATTCGTACCATTTTTCGGGATCGAAATAACCGGCATAGGTCTTGGCCGGATCAAAATCATTGTCGACACAGGCGCCGTCATTTGCCGGTGAATTTGTTTTTGCCGGCCCGCTATACGTGGTGTCGGTGTATGCCGAATCGAGCATGCTGCCCGAGTTATCGAGGACCAATAGCAGGTTGGGGTCGAGACCGGAAGAGAGGAATGGCGGCACCCCTGTTCCGGCTCCGCACACTCCGTCAACCGCCAGGGCAGGCCTGGGCAAACAGGCCAGGACCGCGAATATTGCAATCAACACATTGTAATTCATCAATGTTATTTTCTTCCGCTGCATACCATCCACCTCTGAAAATGGGAAAACCGCGTTGCCTTCAAGGCACACCCGTTATTCTGCTCCCCCTGAATAAGACCAAATAAAAACCGATCAAAAAATACAGCTTCCTTCCTTACCGACAATGTGAATCCACCCGGACTCGATGATCGACTCGCTGTTCTTCGTCCCGAGGTACTGCGAATGAATCTCGTACAGTTTGCCATACCCCCCCTGCGAGGCTGAAACCCCAAGGATGGCGGTGCCGAATTCCATCCCGGAACCAACCAGCGGTGTGGTTTCTCCGCCAAAGAAGAGATAGCCGATATCATCTTTCGTCAGTTTCCCGGTGGCCGAAAACGCCGCATCGTAACTTGTCGCAGGGGCGTTGATTTTCGTGACAATGTCGTCATCAGTTGCTAAACCGTTGAAAGACAGCAGTTTGTTGCTGATCATGACTGTATCATTGATCAGGGTTGATTTGAACCCGATGCCTTCACAGCCGAGATTCTGTTCGACCAGTTCTGCCCCGAGGGTAACCCCACCATCCGCCCGGTACAGGGTCCGCTTGGCGTTCCATTCATTGCCGGCGACTTGTGTCTCGAAAATCGAGGTGTTCATGCCGGCAACACCAATGAGGGAAAGAATCGCCATAATCAGCAGGGCGACTACCAGGACATAGCCGCGATCATTTTCCATGGTCGTTCGAATGTGCTTCATGATGTTACCGGATCAACCTTTATGTTTGATGTATTCCAGGTCCACAAGACTGCCGACACCGCCCTTGCGGTTGGTCACGATTACGTGGACAGTCTTGGTATTGGGCAACGGATGGTTCTCGGCCACATTCCACAGCAACGTGTAGACTCCATCCGGAGATACCTCGCTGCCATCGGCGGTGGCGGTGGTACTGTGCGGGAGCCCGGCCTTGCCGTCATCGTCTTTATCTTCGACATCATCATACTCCGCGGAAATGATATCCTCGATCTTCTCGGAGGCCCAGCTGTCGGCCGTCGTTATTCTGCTCGCCCGGGAGTTCTGATTGATCGTCCCGGTCTGGATCGTGTACAAGGCAATGATACTGATGGTAAAGATCGCCAAGGCGATAATGACTTCCAATAGCGTAAAACCATCGGTGTTCTGTAGATTTTTCATTATAGCAACCCCATATTGCGACAATTGACCGTCGTCGTCAGCAGACGATAGCGATTGCTGTCGGTGAATTCCCATTTCTTGGCGGCAACCGGGGTAGCTCCCCAAACAGGAATGGCCAGGTTAAAAGTCGATGTGGCTTTTTCATCACGGTCTTTCGTCCGTGATTGCGCCAGCAGCGATACCTGGACGGCCACTATGTCCTCGAGGCCAGCGGGAGTCCGGGTCTGAGACTTGGTACCGTTCTTATCCAGAAGATAGACGAAATCGATCTCGACGATATTTTCGGCCACCGGTTCATTCTGAGCAGGAGCTTTGCGTCCAAGTTTCTTGATGTTGTCCGCCGTATAAATCGAGTAGGTCACATTTTCGTCAGGATCATCACATTTGCCGTCCCTGTCGAGATCCATTGAGATACCCAGGGTTGTCGCAGTTGCTGTATGAATTCCGGGTTTCTTTTTTGTGGCATCGCATGTTACGTCGGTTGTGTCCTTGGAATTATACCCGGCCATACGGATCTCACGCTGCAGATAGGACATCCCCGCCCGGATATTCTGCTGCATCTCGGCAGTCTTATCCTGCTCGGTGTAGATCCTGGTCTGTACATTGTAGGCAGAGTAGATGACTCCCCCGACAATACCGGCCATGGCTATACCTATCATCAACTCGATAAGGGTGAAACCGCTCTCGTTTTTTCTCATGTCGTTCACGCAATTTTTATATTTTATAACCATTTCATAGAGATATTACCACTGACGCTGATTGTGATGTCCGCTTTCCTCGACTTATCATTCTTCAATGAGATAGTCCCATTGCCGGCTGTCCCTCCTGCCTCCAATGGGATGAGATTGGGCCTGAAGGCCACAGTCGGCTGCGACGATGCATTGTCGGCAAAATTCACAGCTCCATCCAATACCACATTCCTGTATTGCGACCATGACGCCTGAGCGATGATCTCCTCACCAGCATCACGCTCGTAATCCTTGTCCAGATCAACATATACGGTATAGCCGGTCGTCCCATTGAAACTGATGGCACAGTTCCTGTTATTTTTGACTGCAATAGACTGTGCCTTGCGGAGATTGGAATACATGTCTCTTGCCGCATTCTGCAGGCCCTTATTGTTGAGCCACGAAATCATTGACGGAACGGCAAAAACACCCATGATGGCCACAATCGCGATAACCACCATAGCTTCGACCAGCGAGAATCCATTACTGTTTCTTATTGATGCCATTGAACCCCTTCCCTCAATCAATCTGCATTTTTAAGCCTGCTATCCACCCCTTGACTTGAATCACACTCCAGAGCCTCTTGCATAATGCACAGTTGCAGATCCTGTCATTTCGATCAAAGGGAGAAACCTCATCGTCTTGAAAACCGAGATTTCTCGCTATCGCTCGAAATGACAACATGCATTATCTCAGCCAACCGAAATGCGCGGGGGACGACTATGTGATTTTGTCATTTTGCAATAGGTTCTCTACAACACCATTTTTCTCTATCAATTTTCACGCCAATTTCGACAAATCCGCTACAAAATCATATCTCACTGTAAACAATCATTTTTTATTTCAGGACACTACCCATACCATTATTTTTCAGAAATCCGGCCGCCAGGATGGGCTATAATAATATTTTATATGTATAAACAATTTTTATATGCGCTGCCTCCGCAAGCCGCATGATCGGTCATTGTTACATCGGTGAACCTCTTGCGAAATGCACGGTGGCAGGTTCCGTCATTTCGACCGGAGGGGGAAATCTCATCGAGATTGAAAGCCGAGATTTCTCGCTATCGCTCGAAATGACAACATAAATTACCTCAGCCTTCCAGGATGCGAGAGGGCGTACTGAGTGCTTATCACCTCAGCCTTCCAGGATGCGAGAGGGGGTACCGTGTAAACTCGTCATTTTGCAAAAGGCTCCGATATCGCATATTTTTTTATCTTCGACAGCAGCGATGGATAACTGATCTCCAGCAGTTTCGAGGCCTGCAGGCGGTTGCCGCCGGTCTCGTTCAAGGCCTTGAGGATGATCCTTTCCTCCATGCTTTCCTGCGCCTGCTTCAAGGACAGGCCCTGAAAATCGTCCAGACCTTTTGCCGGAGTCCGTTTGTCCTTCATATACTGGGGCAGATGTTCGACCCTGATTGCCTGGTCCTCGGCAATCACCGCTCCCCGATGGATGATGTTTTCCAGTTCCCGGACATTGCCCGGCCAGCCATAGCAATCAAACAACTCCATCACCTCCGGCATGACCCTTTTGATCTCGATTCCCATTTCCTTCCGCACCTTTTCCAGAAAATGGCGGCAGAGCAGCGGGATATCCATCCGCCGCCGGCGCAGGGGCGGGATCAGGATATGGATGACGTTGAGGCGGAAATAGAGATCCTCCCGGAACCTTCCGGTCTGAACCTCGCTCGCCAGGTCTCTTGCCGTCGCCGCGAGGATACGGACATCGATCTTCCGGCAGGCGCACATCGCAGAGGATCAAATTTTTCCCTGCGGGGGATGACTACCAGGTCTGTTTGAGATCTCTCCCTTGCGGTCGAGATGACAGCGGGGGAAGGTCGAGATGACAGCGGGGGAAGGTCGAGATGACAGCGGAGAAGGGTCGAGATGACGGAAACGGGGGGATAGATGGCAAAATCTTCTCTATCAGGCCTCTGAGGTGTTACGGGTCTGTTTTTTTGTCTACCACCTTCAACCTGTTTTTTAAGGAAAGGGTAGGAAGAAGGCTGAAGGGGCAAAAAAGAAGGTGGATGGCTGACGGCCGAAGGTAGATCAGATAATTATTCCATGCAATACATTCACGGATGTGGATTGTGTAGAGAGTATCACCTTTCATAACGGTTTTGCTTCATTCAATATTGTCTCTTTTATATACCAATGAAGCCCTTTCTCCGTCACAATATCAACTTTTCTTCCCAGTAGCTGTTGGAGATCAATGGCCATTCCTCCAATATCCAGCAAACTTCTTCCTTTGTCGAGATCAACCAGGAGGTCGACATCACTATCGGGCCTCTCTGTTTCCTTTTCAACAGAGCCGAATATACGAATATTGTGAACTCCGTAACGATCGGCGATATTGATAATCTCACCGCGGCGCAGTTTCAGAGCCTTTTTAAGTGACATTTTCGCACCTTGCAGTCTGGTTGAAAAAATGATGCAAACCATTTATATAACAGTCTAAAGCATCTGAAAAAAGAATTGCAAGTGCTATCTGACGGGCTGAGCGCGGATCAATGGACGGGATGTAGATCAGATAATTATTCCATGCTTGATAATCTCCGTGATAAAACCGCTGTCATCGGAGTTTTTCTCCAGGAGTATGGGCTCGATTCTGTCATCGATCTCTCTCCGGATTTTCCATAACAGAGGACGGGTGATGAAATAGTCCGTTTTAAGTTCATCTACTATTACGGCCACATCCATGTCGCTATCCGCATGGGCAGTGCCTTTTGCATAAGAGCCAAATAAAATAAGTTGATCAAATTTGATTTGCTTACTGAGGAGTTGCTTGTATCTCCCAAGTTTTTCTATAACTTCAGCAATATCCACTCTCGTAGCTCCTTTGCTTTATTCAGAATTGAGGCACATCTTTCTTCTGTTAAGCCATCCAGCAGTTTCTTTTTATTAATCGGGTAGCGAGCCTCGATATTCATCGGTTCGAGCAGATCGATAAAATCTTGCTCTTTGAAAAATATTGGTAGAGGTCAGACCTTTTGGCTAAAAATGAAAGACTATGCGTGTATGGAGCTGTTTCTCCTGATATTTGGACGAAATATACCTTGAGAATTTTTTCGATCGATTGATGGGCCATAAATCCGACTTAAAGGTATCGCTTGCTTTCCAGCATTGCTTCGGCTGTAGCAATATCATATTCCGATAAATCGACCCAATATGTAACCTTGCTATTCATAGTTGCTGGAAATCACTAGTACCAGGTTTTTTGCTGAAGTGTCGGCCAATATTGGGTTTGTCGGGAAATCCGACTGTAATTGCTTGATTCAGAGCAGATATAATTATAGCAAACAAGACTTAGAAATACAACGCAGCCGGATTGTCTTTACCAACCCGGGGAAGCTCTACGGCAATTTGCGTATCGGGGGCTTGGAGCGGGACGATTACGTATCCTCGCTCCGCAATCGTCTGCTTGCGGAGGCCCGATACCTTACAGGAGATATCGATCGCCAGCGAGAAATCTGGTGGTTCCCGGCAGGGCGAAGGTCATAATCCCGCCCCTATTGTTATTTCGAGCGTCAGTGCGAGAGATCTTGTTGTTCCACTGCGGGGGATGACTACCAGGCCTGTTTGAGATCTCTCCCTTGCGGTCGAGATGACAGCGGAAAAAGGTCGCGATGACAAAGAAGTAGGTCGAGATGACAGCGGGGAAAGGTCGCGATGACAGCGGAAAAAGGTCGCGATGACAGCGGGGAAAGGTCGCGATGACAGCGGAGGTAGTGGGAAATTGCCGACTCGAAGCACCGCCCGATTTCTTCCCGCGGTCGAAACGACGGAGCCCCTTGGACAACTGTATCTTTGAGACAATGTGGCATTATTGGTCGCACGTAAAATGGCGCTGGAGCCTGTTAATGTCAATGGTTGACAATCATTGACAATGGCCCTATGCTTTTTAAAAAGGAGGATACCATTGATATGAACGTCAATTTAACACCCCAGCTTGAATCGTTGATTAAACAGAAAGTGGACTCCGGTCTCTATAATTCAGCGAGCGAGGTCGTGAGAGAGGCTTTGCGTCTTATGGAGCAACGAGATCGCGTGAGAGCAATCAAGCTCGAACAATTACGGCAAGATATAGATGATGGAATGAGCAGTGGCGATGCCACGCCATGGAACCCTGAAGAGATCAAACGCGAGGGGAGAGCGAGACGCAAGGCACGGCAGGCTTCCAGCCCCGAGGTATAAATGGCTGTCATCCTCAAGCGCCCTCGTGCCAAAGCCGATCTTGTCGAAATCTGGGATTATATCGCGAATGATAGTGAAACCCGGGCTGATGCTTTGATTGACAGCATCAGCCGTAAATTCGCCATTCTTGCGGAAGTACAGAAAATATCGGCAGGTTTCGTGGGGAATTAGGGGCGAATATCAGGAGCTTTCCTGTCGGTCGATACGTCATCTATTATCAACCCGTCCAAGATGGCATAGAGGTTGTCCGTGTCCTCCATGGGGCTCGTGATCTGGAAAATACTTTCGGCGATGACGAGTAACCTCACGCTCCGACTTGTTCGGACCGCCCTGCTTTTGCATCCGACCAACATTTTTTACTACCATTTCGAGCGATAGCGGGGAATCTCGTTTTTTCTGCAGGAGATGTCTCCCAGCCAGAAAGACACGATATGCCGACAGTCGTTCACCAGGCAGTTCTCGTTCGGCAAGCGGCCCCTGCCCCAGCTCTATCCCATCCTTTTTAATCTTCGACAGCAGGGACGGGTAGCTGATCTCCGGCGGTTTCGAGGCCTGGACGCGGTTGCCGCCGGTCTCGTGCAGGGCCTTGACCATCAGCAGGGTGTAGGGAGATTCGATTGTATTCTTATCCATCTTTGGAACACGTAACTCCAACATTCGCTACCAAAGGCTGGCTGGGAAACTCAAAAAGATGTTGCCGTTCAACTGTCTACGCGCGTTTGTGGCAATGCAGGAACAAAATTCCGATCGTTGACGATGATACTACAAATTGATACTATTTAACCATGAACAGTGGACACAGGAAGACGTTGGAAGCTATCTTTTCGCTGCCTGTTCCGGGGAATATTGAATAGCGCAGGATAGAAGCCTTGTTTTTGGCCCTTGGCGCAGAAATGATTGAGGGTCACGGATTACGTGTCTCGTTTATCATAAATGACGAAAAAGCCGACTTCCACCGGCCGCATCCGGGCAAAGAGGCCAAGCGGTATCAGGTGCGCCATGCCATGGAATTTTTGAGCAGAGCAGGAGTACAACCATGAACACAATGAGTTACAAGGGATATACCGCAAAGATCGAATTCGATCCGGACGACAATATCTTCTTCGGGAATATCATCGGCATCCGTGACACCGTTGGTTTTCACGGAGAATCGGTGACGGAATTGAAGAAGGCGTTCGGCGAGGCGGTTGATTTTTATCTGGAGAGTTGTGCAAAGGCGGGACGGGAACCGAACAAGCCATGCTCAGGAAAGTTTCTTGTCCGGCTTGATCCTGAACTTCATAGCAGGATAGTGGCCGAGGCTCTTAAATCCGGGAAAAGTATTAACAAATGGATTGCCGATATACTTGCCGGCTCGCTCCATCCACGACAGGTGTGAGATCCGTAGTCAATCGTGGAAACCAGTTGCATACCTTGTGATTTCGAGCACCGCCAGGAAAGCTCGTTGTTCCTGGCAGGAGTTCTCTCCCTTTGGTCGAGATGACAGCGGGGGAAGGTCGAGACGACAGCGGGGGTAAGTCGAGATGACAGCGAGGGTAAGTCGAGACGACAGCGGGGGTAAGTCGAGATGACAGCGGGGGCAAGTCGAGATGAAAGTGCTTGACGTTCCCGGTAGGGCGAAGGACATGATCCCGCCCCCGCTGTCATTTCGAAGCGAAGCGAGAAATCTCGTGTTACCGAGGATACCTTTCTTGGGGCGGATAATGGCTGCATGAGATCTCTCCCTTGCGGTCGAGATGACAGCGGGGGTAAGTCGAGACGACAGCGGGGGCAAGTCGAGACGACAGAGAGGGCAAGTCGAGATGAAAGTGCTTGACGTTCCCGGTAGGGCGAAGGACATGATCCCGCCCCCGCTGTCATTTCGAAGCGAAGCGAGAAATCTCGTGTTACCGAGGATACCTTTCTTGGGGCGGATAATGGCTGCATGAGATCTCTCCCTTGCGGTCGAGATG
Organism: Desulfoprunum sp.; assembly: GCF_053613775.1. NCBI lineage: Bacteria > Pseudomonadati > Thermodesulfobacteriota > Desulfobulbia > Desulfobulbales > Desulfobulbaceae > Desulfoprunum > Desulfoprunum sp. The sequence continues at coordinate 33,612 of NZ_JBSHXH010000004.1, read as the reverse complement.
ACAGCGGGGGTAAGTCGAGATGACAGCGGGGGTAAGTCGAGACGACAGCGGGGGCAAGTCGAGACGACAGCGGGGGCAAGTCGAGATGAAAGTGCTTGACGTTCCCGGTAGGGCGAAGGACATGATCCCGCCCCCGCTGTCATTTCGAAGCGAAGCGAGAAATCTCGTGTTACCGAGGATACCTTTCTTGGGGCGGATAATGGCTGCATGAGATCTCTCCCTTGCGGTCGAGATGACAGCGGGGGTAAGTCGAGACGACAGCGGGGGCAAGTCGAGATGAAAGTGCTTGACGTTCCCGGTAGGGCGAAGGACATGATCCCGCCCCCGCTGTCATTTCGAAGCGAAGCGAGAAATCTCGTGTTACCGAGGATACCTTTCTTGGGGCGGATAATGGCTGCATGAGATCTCTCCCTTGCGGTCGAGATGACAGCGGGGGTAAATCGAGACGACAGCGGGGGCAAGTCGAAACGACAGCGGGGGCAAGTCGAGATGAAAGTGCTTGACGTTCCCGGTAGGGCGAAGGACATGATCCCGCCCCCGCTGTCATTTCGAAGCGAAGCGAGAAATCTCGTGTTACCGAGGATACCTTTCTTGGGGCGGATAATGGCTGCATGAGATCTCTCCCTTGCGGTCGAGATGACAGCGGGGGTAAGTCGAGATGACAGCGGGGGTAAGACAGCGGGGGTAAGTCGAGACGACAGCGGGGGCAAGTCGAGATGAAAGTGCTTGACGTTCCCGGTAGGGCGAAGGACATGATCCCCCCCCCGCTGTCATTTCGAAGCGAAGCGAGAAATCTCGTGTTACCGAGGATACCTTTCTTGGGGCGGATAATGGCTGCATGAGATCTCTCCCTTGCGGTCGAGATGACAGCGGGGGTAAATCGAGACGACAGCGGGGGTAAGTCGAGACGACAGCGGGGGCAAGTCGAGATGAAAGTGCTTGACGTTCCCGGTAGGGCGAAGGACATGATCCCGCCCCCGCTGTCATTTCGAAGCGAAGCGAGAAATCTCGTGTTACCGAGGATACCTTTCTTGGGGCGGATAATGGCTGCATGAGATCTCTCCCTTGCGGTCGAGATGACAGCGGGGGCAAAAGTCGAGATGACAGAGAGGGGAGGTCGAGATGACGAAAACGGGGGACAAAATTAATTTAAAATTACTCTGACCCCAATTATCAAGGTGGCGATATAATCGGCAAGCCACTGGGCGGCGGGAATATTCCGGTCATAGATCCGTGGATAGCTGCCCTGCCAGAGCAGCGTAAACAGTTCGTCCGGGATCTCGGGAAAGCCCCGCAGTTCATCAATATCAGGGGGCAGCAGGGTGAGCATGCCACAGCGACCGGCTAGCGACTGGGAGATGGTCTGAGATATTGCCGGATGCTGCGAGCCGGTGAGAATGAAACGCCCCGGTTCCGGTCGTTCGTCGACTTCGGCCTGCAGATAGCTGACCAACTCCGGCGCCTGTTGAATCTCATCGAGGATTGCCCCCTGCCGGTATTCATACAGAAAACCCCGCGGGTCGTGGGCGGCAAACTCCCGCAAATCGAGGGATTCCAGCGAGACATAGGGTTTATCCGGAAAGGTGGCCCGGCATAACGTGGTTTTCCCGGCCTGCCGGGGGCCGGTGACGGCAACGACGGGATAATAGCGGGCAAGTTCAAGGAGTTTGGCACTGAGTTTTCGTGGTATCATGGGAGGATGATAGCAAGAAACGCATGGATTGTCAATTCGACTTACAATCTATCCATAGATCGCCGTGCTCAAGTTCAGGCTTTTCAGGATCTGGTCCCAACTCTTCTTGCCCGGATGATGATTATCGGTGGGGTCTGGCCGATTTCCCCCAGGCGGCGGCGCTGACACCCGGTTCCTCGCCCTGATGTCGGCCATCAAACATCTGCTCTGGCCGGCGCTGATCGTCGGCATCATCTGGATTGACATACGATGCCTGCCTGGTATGGGATGGAGTGAGCGATGATGGCGGTGGCTTTTTTTGAAAAGTACGCTTCAACCGGAGGAACCGAAATTTTTCCCTGCGGGAGATGACTGCCAGGCCTGTTTGAGATCTCTCCGCTGTCGCGATGACAGCGGGGAAAGGTCGCGATGCCTCCCCTGCTGTCCTTTCATTTCGGCAGCGAAACGAGAAATCTCGTCTTGCCGAGGCTGGTTCCCTTCATTGCGGTTGCTGGTCGCAGCATGAAATCGTCCTGCTCGGTGCCCCGGCGCCGTTGCTAAGTCTGCTTGGCGCATGTAATTATGATTGATATATTAGTCAGTTGCAAAAATATCATTGACAAAACAGCCTATAACATTTACAATATCATCAAATAATATTGACAATAGGAGGGCGGTATGCCAGGAGTCAGGAATCGAGGGGAAATGATACGGCAATTCATTATTGAAAACGTCGACAGCCATCCGAATGATATTGTGACGTTGACTTCTGAAAATTTTAACATATCACGGCAAGCTGTTAATGCCCATTTGAAAAAACTGATATCTCAAAAATCGATTACGACCGATGGCAAGACAAGAAACATAAGCTATAAGCTCCATCCATTGATTGAAGATACGATAATTTTCAAAATAAACGGTCTTGAGGAAGACAGAGTTTGGCGCGATGATGTAAAACCAAAACTAGCTCCTCTTCCAGATAATATTATTGATATATGGAATTATGGCTTTACCGAGATGTTAAACAATGCGATAGATCATTCTCAGGGGAGCCACGTCATAATAAACATTAAAAAATATCCTTCGTTTTCTGAAATAGTCATAACCGACAACGGTGTAGGAATTTTCAGGAGAATACAAAAACTACTCAATTTACATGATGAGAGGCATGCCGTTCTTGAGCTTTCCAAAGGGAAGCTGACGACAGACCCTGACCATCATACTGGAGAAGGAATATTCTTTTCTTCGAGAATGTTTGATGAATACGCTATTCTTTCTGGAGGAGTCTATTTCAGCCATGAATACAACAAGCCGGAAGATTGGATAATGGAAAGTAAATCTCCAACCGAAGGGACTACTGTTTTTATGAAGTTGTCCAACACCTCTTCCAGAAAAAGTAAAACTATTTTTGATGAATATGCCGGTGGCAATGATTATGGCTTTGACAAAACAGTTGTCCCAGTTTCTTTGGCTGGATATGGGAACGAAAGCCTTGTCTCGCGCTCGCAGGCAAAGAGACTGCTGGCGAGAATAGATAGATTTAAAATTGTTATATTCGATTTTGAAAATGTTGATCAAATTGGCCAAGCCTTTGCTGACGAAGTTTTCAGAGTCTTTAAAAATCAACATCCTGACATACAGATTTATTTCGTAAAAGCAAGTCGTTCCGTTGAAGATATGATAATTCGAGCCTTGCGGAGTGGAGATTAAGACATATATTCATCAGGCAACTCTCGTTCGGCAAGCGGTCCCTACCCCAACTCTATCCCATACTTCTTGATCTTCGACAGCAGCGACGGATAGCTGATCTCCAGCAGTTTCGAGGCCTGGACGCGGTTGCCGTTGGTCTCGTCCAGCGCCTTGACGATCAGCTCCTCCTCCATGATTTCCTGTGCCTGTTTCAACGACAGGCCGTTGAAATCGTCCAGGCATCTCGCCGCCGCCCGCCTGTCCTTCATATACTGGGGCAGATGTTCGACCCTGATTGCCTGGTCCTCGGCAATCACCGCTCCCCGGTGAATGATGTTTTCCAGTTCCCGGACATTGCCCGGCCAACCATAGCAATCAAACAGCTCCATCACCTCCGGCATGACCCTTTTGATCTCGATCCCCATTTCCTTCCGCACTTTTTCCAGAAAATGGCGGCAGAGCAGCGGGATATCCATCCGCCGCCGGCGCAGGGGCGGGATCAGAATATGGATGACGTTGAGGCGGAAATAGAGATCCTCCCGGAACCTTCCGGTCTGAACCTCGCTCGCCAGGTCTCTTGCCGTCGCCGCGAGGATACGGACATCGATCTTCCGGCAGGCGCCCGACCCCAACGGCCGGATCTCCCGTTCCTGGAGGACGCGCAGCAGCTTGACCTGGAGCGGGAGCGGCAGCTCGCCGATCTCATCGAGCAGCAGGGTGCCCCCCTCGGCCTCCTCGAACAGCCCCCGCCGGCTGCGATCGGCCCCGGTAAACGCCCCCTTGAGATAGCCGAACAGCTCGCTTTCGAGCAGATTCTCGGGAATCCCGCCGCAGTTGAGGGCGATGAACGGTTTATCCCGGCGCGGACTGGCCGCATGGATGCCGCGGGCCACCAGTTCCTTGCCGGTCCCCGATTCGCCGGTGATCAGCACGGTCGAATCATAGCGGGCGGCCTTGGCCGCCAGTTTCAGCACGGCCTGCATCTCGGGGCTGTTGGTGATGATCCGGGAGAATCCTCCGGCCCCGCGCATCGCCTCGATCTCCTGCCGCAACAGGAGATTCTCCTGGCGCAGGGCCTCGCGCTCCTCGGCCTTGCGCAGGGCCATGATGACCTCGTCGGCCTTGAACGGCTTGGAGATGAAGTCGTAGGCGCCGGCCTTCATCGCCTCGATGGCGGTGTCGATGCTGCCGTAGGCCGACATCATGATGACCGTCGTCCGCTCGAGGAAATCCCGGGCGGCGGCAAGAAAGGCGATCCCGTCCATCACCGGCATGCGCACATCGCAGAGGATGAAATCGAAATGGCGCCCGGCCAGCAGCTCCAGGGCCTGGGCCCCGTCAGCCGCCGTTTCCACGGCATAGCCATGGCGCCCGACCATCGCCTGCAGCATGTGGCGCATGTTCTCCTCGTCGTCGATGATCAGGAGGGTATGGGGGGATTCGATGGTTTGCATTTCAAGGGAAGAAGCGGTAATTTTCGATGCTTGCGCAGGTCTTTGGCAAAACTCTTGGTAAATTCAACGTTCATGCATTACCTTCGTCCCCTCGGAGTATCCCAAAAATTTCTTCTCTGTCGGCTTCGCCCGAGTTTTCGCCTTCCTGGATTGCACGCATCAAGGCAGCATCTTCCATCACTTCCATGAGTATATCATGGACCGCTTCCCTATTTTCCTCAGTAACCTCGATGATGGCCTGCTTCAGTAATTCTTTCAACTTACTGTCGTCTACCAGAGTTTCCATATTGCATCTCCCTTCAAATTCGCGATCAACTTTGATCCTTCCACCCATGTGGCGTGCATATCCATGAGCAGACAGTCGACCTTGTCAAGCTTAACGTAACTCACCTTATCACATTCAATTGCTCAAAAGTTCATTATAATCAGGGCCTGTTGGAAAATGAACGTCTACTTGCCTTGTGATTTCGAGCACCGACGATAAAGCTCATCCTTCCCGATAGGGCGAAGGTCATGATTCCGCCCCAGCTGTCATTTCGAAGCGAAGCGAGAAATCTTGTCTTTCCCGGTAGGGCGAAGGCCGCCATCCCGTCCCCGCTGTCATTTCGAAGCGAAGCGAGAAATCTTGTCTTTCCCGGTAGGGCGAAGGCCGCCATTCCGCCCCCGCTGTCATTTCGAAGCGAAGCGAGAAATCTTGTCTTTCCCGGTAGGGCGAAGGCCGCCATCCCGCCCCCGCTGTCATTTCGAAGCGAAGCGAGAAATCTTGTCTTTTCATGGCGGTGAGCCCTCAACCATGGCCGGTTTAAGATCTCTCCCTGGCGGTCGAGATGACAGCGGAGATAGGTCGAGATGACAGAGAGAGGGTAGACCAAGATGACAGTGGCGGAGGTTGATAGGACAGCGGGGGCAGGTCGATAGACAGCGGGGGCAGGTCGATAGACAGCGGGGGCAGGTCGATAGACAGCGGGGGCAGGTCGATAGACAGCGGGGGCAGGTCGATAGACAGCGGGGGCAGGTCGATAGACAGCGGGGGCAGGTCGATAGACAGCGGGGGTAGGTTGAGATGACAGCGGGGGTAGGTCGAGATGACAGCGGGGATAGGTCGAGAAAGGTCAGGATCTACTCCACATTGACGATCTTCTTGACGCTCAGAATGTTAATCACTATGATTAAAAATGATTCAATTACCAGCAACCCAGCATCGACAGCGACCTGATCGCAAGGAGATGTAGCCATGGCAAAAACCGATACCCGTGTATTTACCGCCCACGTGCCTGTCTCGTTGGCTGAAAAAGTTGACCAGATAGCTGCACGACTGGAGCGCTCACGCAACTGGATCATGAAGCAGGCATTGTCAGCCTGGATTGAACAGGAGGAAGAACGCACTCGGTTGACCCGAGAGGCCTTGGCAGATGTCGACGCAGGCCATATGATTGACCATCAAACCGTGCAATCCTGGGCGGATAGTCTGAGTAGTGACGAACCGTTGCCGGTACCACGCTGATGGATTTGAAGTGGACGGGCAAGGGGCTGTCCGACATTGCCCGGTTATACGACCTGGCCCCTTTGAACAAGACGGCCGCCGCTTGTACGGTGCAGTCGCTGACCAAGGCGCCGGCACAATTGCCAGCCAATCCACGCATCGGTGAGCAATTATTCGAGTTTGAGCCGAGAGAAGTACGGCGGATACTCGTGGGCCAGTATGAAATACGGTATGAAATTCAGAACGAGACCATCTATGTGTTACGCCTGTGGCACACACGGGAAGGACGGTAATGCAAGTCCAACTTGCAACCTCGACCCAATGTCGATGTCTCACCGTCATCCGGGGAGCTGGGATCTTCAATCCCACCCCTTTGAAGAGGCGTACGCCGGGTACGGCGGTTTCCGCCATTTTCGGTCTGTTACCTTAGATCACCCCTTCCCTGCCGGATATAACCGTGGGAACCATCTTTCGACTGCATCGATGGGAAAGGCCAGGATGAGCGGCTTGCGGCTGCTCTCGGATTGCAGATAGCCTTTGCGGATCAGCTCGGCAACGACGCTCCTGGCCATCCGTTCCCCGTAGCTGGTAATCTCCGCTGCCCTCCCTCGCGGCACCTCCCCCGCCAGCAGCGCTTCGCGAAGCAGCGGAAATGTACCTTTCGGCAGGCGTCCGCCGGCCACCTCTTCCTTGATGTGCAGTTCCATGCGCCGGAGCAGCTCATCCGGACGAAGCAGCGCCGCCATGTATTCGACCTGATCGATGCAAATGGTCAGAAAGAAATCACAAAATTCAACCAGGGCCTGCATCGACAACGCTCCGCGGCCATCGAGATCGCCACGCCGTGGCGCATCGGCAGCCATGAGCAGGCCCTTGTACTGCTGGACGTTGCGAGCCAGCCCCCTGGCCACCGACCACAGGCTGCTCCCGACTCCACAGCGGATCAGAGTGGCATGCGACATCAGACGAGCCACCCGGCCGTTGCCGTCATAAAAAGGATGGATCCACAGCAGCCGATGATGGGCCGCGCCCAGTGCGACCACCTGCCGCACCCGTGACAATCGCCGGGATGTATACACCTCGGCGAACCGCTTCAGAAAAAGAGGAAGGGCCTCGGCGGCCGGCGGGATGTGTCGGCCCACCTGCACCCAGCCCTGGCGCAATTGGCCGGGAACGACTCGTTGCCGTTCGCCGGTCTCGGGATTCGCGACCCACAGCAGTTCCTCCGGCATCCGTTGACAGAACTCCCGATGCAGCCAGAGGAGATACTCGGTGCCTGTTGCTTCATCCTGCAGATCGTGCTGATAATCGATAAGCCGCTGCACCTCGATATGGGCGATCGCCTCGTGCTGCAGAGCCCTTTTCTCCGAGTCGGGCGAGTAATCGGCATGCGTCAGGGCCCGGTCGATGTCGCGCGGGTGCGTGTCATGGCCTTCGATCAGATTGGAGTAATAGCAGTTCATCGAGCGGACCAGATCCCCGACCCCCTGGCGGACCTGCCGAGGAACCTGGCTTGCCAGAGAGCTGGCCTTGGTGGCCAGATCAAAGGCAAGATCCTCCAGTCGCCGCTCGGTTTCCGGCGGCAACATCGGCTCCATGGAGGTTATGGTTTGTCGGTATGCCATGCTCATCCCTGATTCGATTTTGCCGGATGCTCATTTTGTTTAATGCATTGTAAATCAATATTGTAGAAATTCATAGATAGATATTTTTGCCGGATTGAATACCGGTTGTTGCGCACAGCGGGGGAAGGTCAAGGCGCCAACGGGGGAACGTCGCGATAATGGCGGGATTTGTCAACGTTCCCGGCAGGGCGAAAAGCATGGTTTCACCCCCCCCCGCTGTCATTTCGTTTTTTCTCCCTGTCATTTCGAAGCGAAGCGAGAAATCTTGTCTTTTCATGGCGGTGAGCCCTCAACCATGGCCGGTTTAAGATCTCTCCCTGGCGGTCGAGATGACAATGGGGGCAGGTCGAAATGACAATGGGGGCAGGTCGAAATGACAGCGGGGGCAGGTCGAGTTGACAGCGGGGGACTGGCGGCCCGGATGCAGCCGGTCAATCCGGGTCAGCTGCCGGCCTGCGTTTCCCTCCTGTCATTTCGTTTCTTCCCCCTCAGCCATTTCCAATGTTGACTTCGACATATAATTGTTTCATTGCGTTTTCGACATAACTTACTATTATGTCCACATCGACATGGAGAGGTGGCATGCAGACACTGCTCGTTTCATCGAATGATTTGGGGGCTGTTCTGCGGGATCTACGCAGGCAGCAGGGGTTGACCCAGGCAGAACTCGGCAGAAGGGTCGGGCTCGACCAGAAAAAGGTATCGCTTCTGGAGAATGGCAATTCGAACTGCCGAATCGACAGTTTGTTCCGGTTGTTGTCGGCTCTGGGTGTCGGTGTGGTTGTTCAGCCGAAGGTTGAGTTGCAGCCTGCCGACAAGGATGACTGGTAATGCATTCCAGGCGATCTGTACTGCGGGTGTTGATGAACGGCCGTTTAGTCGGCTGGCTGCGCAATTCCGCCCAGGGTGTCCTCGGTTTCCAGTACGACCGGTCATGGCTCGACTTTACGGGCAGAAGAGCGATTTCTCTCTCGATGCCATTGGCCGGTCGTACGTATTCGGGGCTGGTTGTCGAAAATTATTTCGACAACCTTCTGCCGGACAGCCAACCTATTCGCAATCGGTTGCAAGCGAGGGTCGGCGCCGATTCAGGCCGATGTTTTGACCTGCTTGCCAGGATCGGGCGCGATTGTGTCGGCGCTCTGCAATAGACCGGCAACGGGTTTCAATGGCGATGGCCGTCCATGGCAAAAACCGCCACTATAGGTGGGATATGATCAGCCGCAGGCATTGGCTGGAGAATGCCCGAAAATGTCATTTCCCTGCCGAGGAAATGGACCGCATAATAACCGAATGTTGTGATCGGCTGGAAGGGGCGATCGATCAGGTCTGCGGGGATCTTCCGCCAGGATTTCCTGAGGGAATATCTTCATCGATCTTTGCCGGTATGCAGGAGGCGAGGGATCGGCTGCGTGAAGTCAGCGGGGGAAGGTCGAGATGATATTCTATTGGCTGAGACGAGAACTGACCAGGCGGTTTATGCTGACCCCTGCCTCGGCAGCCTGGATTGCTAAATTCCGGTGGACTTCAGGTGGAACCCTGACCACAAATTTGCCGCTGTACTTTTTACCGGCTATGGCTTGGGGAACTTCTTCTCCATTGTCTTGCATATCCTTTATTACATCGGCAACGAGCTCTCGTATACCTTCCAAGGCCGATTCCGGTGTTTCCGCAAGCCAGCTCAAGCTCGAAAATTCGGCACATAATCCGACATATTCATCGTCTTCGGCCGACCAGGTAACTCGATACGTATAATGATCATTTTTTAGCGGCATTTTACCCCACACTACTTCCTGTCATCGGCCTTTTTATACACCATGTTTTTGTCTCTTTTGCCGATTGCAATCACCAGGACATAGATTTCTTCATCGATGACTTCATAAACGAGCCGGTACCCGCTCGCCCTGAGCTTGATCTTGTAATGGTTTTTAAAACCTGAAAGCTGACTGCCGGGCACATGTGGAAACTCCAGCCGTTCCCGCAATTTTTTCTTGAATTGAGACTGGATAGCCTTGTCCAGCTTGTTCCATTCCTTCAGCGCCGTCGGCAGAAACTTTAATTTATAGCTCATCCAAAGATACTTCTATGGCCGAATCTTTCTCATGCTGACGCTCGTTGACAATAACCCCTAATTGATAATTCTCGATTTGTTCAAGCAACGCTTCGTAGGTCTCCGCCGGGACCAGATACGCCGTCGGCCGGTTATGATTGAGGATGGCAATGGGATCACCGCCGGACTGTTCAATCAGGGCAGAAGGGTTTTTCTTTAATTCCGAGATGCTTACCGAGAAATTCGCCAATATCGATTCCATCACCACTCCCATGTGTTTTATCTAGACCACAATTGTATACTTATTATAGGTTTTATTTTCGCCTGAAGCAAGGTCCAGATCGTGATCCCGCGTAACCCGAGGGAGGCCATGGACTAAGCTGCAAACATTTCCCGCAGGATGGAAAGTATGTTTTCCTGAGTCCGCTTTTGAACTTGTCCTAATTTTTTCATCAGCCGAGTTTTGTCAACGGTTCTGATTTGATCCAGGACAACCTGTCCTTTCGTATTCTGAAAGTCACAGTTCACCCTGGTAGGGTAATTACGGATCGTGGTTGTCATCGGGGCAACGATGACAGTTGAAATATGGTGATTCATCTGGTCCGGAGAGATCACCACACATGGACGTGATTTTTTTATTTCGTGGCCTATGGTTGGGTCAAGGTTGAGCAAGAACACATCGAAACGTGTTACTTCCATTCCCATTCTTCCTCATCCCAATTGGTCGAAACCAGTGAATCTGTGTTGAACAGTTCATCATCGCCCTTTTCAGCCATTTTTTTGAATGCTTCATCCCAACCAGCGCGTGGTGTCTTTGTTGACCTGACTATGAGATCATGATCTTTGACGATCAGTTCAACCTCGCCTTCAAATCCGCACTGGTCAAGTATTGATTTTGGTATCCGCAATCCCTGTGAATTGCCGATTCGAATTATCGATGCTTTCATGTTGACCTCCCGGATCATGATCGAATGGATATTGTAATTACATTGTATGAACATCCGAGAGAAATATCAACGACTTCTTCGGCTGTCATATCCAGCCCCCCTGTCATTTCGAAACGACAGCGAGAAATCTCGTCTTTCATGGCAAGGGATCTCTCCCTGTCGGTCGAGATGACAGTGGGGGCTGGTCGAGATGACAGCGGCCCCTCCCCTTGTCCGGTCGGATCGATTGCGCTATAATAAGATAGAACCCTTATCGAAGGAGGCTGCCATGAACGAAGTCACTGTTTCTCCCAAGTTCCAGATCGTTATCCCGCGTAACCTGAGGGAGGCCATGGACATTCAACCCGGAGCCAGGATTCAGGTGCTCCGCTATGCAGACCGGATCGAACTCATCCCGCTCAAAAAACCACAGCATTTTCGCGGGTTCCTCAAGGGGATCGATACCAGCGTGGACAGGGAGTCAGACCGGGTATGAACCTCGTCGATTCCTGTGGCTGGCTCGAATACTTTGCCGATAGCCCTCTCGCCGACAGTGTCATACTGGCCACGGCGCGAGCCCACGGGGCTCTTGTCAGGACCCAGGATGCTCATTTCAAGGGCCTTGAAAACGTACGGTATATAGAGAAAACAAACCATTCTGTCTAAGGGGAAAGGCGGCCCGGATGCAGCCGGTCAATCCGGATCAGCTGCCGGCCTGCATTTTCCCTCCTGTCATTTCGTTTATTCCCTTTCCGCCTTTTCCGATGTCGATCTCGACATATGTATGTGACAGGCGTTTGTCATATTCAAGCGACAATGAGAAATCTCGTTGTTCCCGGTAGGGCACAGGCCGACACTTCCCGCCCCCGCTGTCATTTCGAAGCGCAGCGAGAAATCTTGTCTTTCCATTGAGATCCGGCCCTGAGAAGATCTCTCCCTGGCGGTCGAGATGACAGCGGGGGCAGGTCGAGATGACAGCGGGGGCAGGTCGAGATGACAGCGGGAATAGGTCGAGGGGGGACTCATCGACGAACCCGGCAAGGTGCCAGATGATGTCGCCTTCTGTGCCCGCTGACAATCTGCGTGGTGAATATGCCGGAAAATTCAGGCACACCGTGGTCAACCTCGAACTGGAGGCGGCGTCCTGTAAAGCCAGGACCGGCTCGTTCTTGTGCCGGGTCAGACAGATACGACTGGAGTGTGATATTTTATGCCGATTGAACGTGGAGTTTCAAGCCAAGAGCTTTGATCACCTTCAGAATCGTTCCGAATTCGGGGTTCCCATCCGATGAAAGCGCCTTGTACAAATTCTCCCGTGCCAGGCCGGCATCGCGTGCCAGTTGCGACATCCCGCGGGCGCGGGCAATCACTCCCAATGCATGGGCGATAAAAGCCGGGTCGTCCCCCGCTTCTTCCAGGCAGGCATCAAGATATGCCGCCATATCCGAGTCGGTTTTCAAATATTCGGCGGTATCATATCTGGTGAATTTTTCAGTCATATCTTAATCTCTCCAGTCTTTGGCAATGATTTTCGCCTGTTCAATATCGCGTTCCTGTGAGGATTTATCGCCACCGCACAGCATTACGACAATCCGCATGCCACGCTGCATGCAATATAACCGATAACCCGGCCCGTAATGGATTCGCAACTCAGAGAGCCCTTCTCCAATTGGATGCACATCGCCATAATTGCCTAAAACCAGACGATCGAGCCTCGCATGGATGCGCATTCGGGCCTTTTGGTCTTTCAGATCACCCAACCATCGTGCAAATGTGGCACTTTGAATAATCTCGAATAGAGCATTAATGTAATTTATAAAATACAGTCAGTCAAGGGTATCGATCTGAGTATGTGGCAGGCGTTTGTCATATTTCGAGCCCTCCAACCCTGTCATTTCGAAGCGAAGCGAGAAATCTCATTGTTCCCCATAGGGCAAAGGTCAAGCCCCCTCCCCGCTGTCATTTCGTTTTCTCTCCTTGTCATTTCGAAGCGAAGCGAGAAATCTCATGTTGCCGAGGATGCCCATTTTTGCTTCGAGCAGCCGGCTTTCCCAGCCATCGTCTATCGTTCAGCGGGCAGCTCGATATGAATCTCCGCCCCATCCCCAGAGCTTTCGGCCCAGATCCTGCCGCCGACGGCCTCGACGATCGAGTACGACACCGACAACCCGAGGCCCGTCCCCTTCCCGGGCGCCTTGGTGGTAAAGAACGGGTCGAAGACCGTCTCGAGGTGGTCGGCGGCAATCCCCCGGCCGTTATCGGCGAACACCACCTGAACCACGGCCCTGTCTCCTTGGCCGCAGCGACAGCTGACGACGATCCGCCCCCGATGCCCCTCACCCATCTCCTCGATGCTGTCGGCGGCATTCAGCAGACAGTTGAGAAACACCTGCCGCAGGTCGGCGGCATTGGCGACGACCACATCGCCGCGGTCGGGGCATTGCTGCACAAAACGTACCTCCGGGACCCGTTTCTGGGACACGAACATCTCGATCACCTCGGCGAGGACGATCTGGACCGCCACCGGCTCGGGGGCCTGTGTCGAGGAACGGGAAAAATCGAGCAACTGATGGATAAGGGTATCGATGCGCTGCAGCTCGGCGATCGCCCGCCGGGAGAACTGCAGCCGATCTTCCGGCGACAGGTCGGCGTTTTCAAGCAATTCCAGATAACCCTGGACGATGCCGATGGGATTGCCGATCTCGTGCGCCAGACCCGCCGACAACCGGCCAACCGCCGCCAGTTTTTCGGCCCGGAGCATCTCCTTCTGGGTTCCGACCAGCTGCAGATTGGCCTGTTCCAGGGATTGCACGGAATAGCGCAACTTCTTCCGATCCTCTTCGATCCGGGCCAGCATCCGGTTCAGGGCAAACGACAGCTGCCCGAACTCACTCCCGGCCTCGCCGCCGATGAACGATACGCCATCACCATAATCATAGGATTCCGAGGTCTTGACCAGGCGCTCGAGCGGACGGACGATGAGACGGTCGAGCCGGGACAGGCCGATGATCGTCAGCAACAGCACATTGATCAGGATCCAGGCGAAGATGATCTTGCCGTGCTGGAAGACGAGGTGGGAGGCGGTGGTGATATCGATGATCAGCCCCAGCCCCGCGGCCGCTGCCCCCTGCGCCTTCACCGGGGAGGCGATCAGCAGCTGCTTGTTACCGAAAAAGATGCCGCCGACGGTGGCACCGGCAAAGCGGACGATATGGCGGTTGGCCTGCACCACCTCGCCGATGACCTCCGCCAGTTGCGGCGGTGCCGCCGTCATCCCGGCGTAGACGACCGTACGATCGCCAACATAGGCCGCCTCGCGACAGGAGGGACCGACGGCGCGGCACAGCTGCTGCAGATCTGCCGCCTCGATCGCCACCGGCGCTTTCCCCCCGGCGACCAGGCTCTCCCATTGGCCGATAACGACCTGGGCATGGCGGACCTCGGCGGTGACGATCTGCCGCTGCCACAACAGGACGATGACGATATCGCCGAGTACCGTTGCGCATGCCAGCAACAGGAACATCGTCGCGGATATATTGAGTTTGAGCCCCGAGGAACGCATCCGGATCACCGTGAGCTATAAATCATGTGAGAAATCTCGTCCTTCCCCTCTGTCATTTCGAAGCGAAGCGAGAAATCTCATTATTCCCGGTAGGGCAAAGGCCAAGCCCCCCACCCCCGCTGTCATTTCGAAGCGAAGCGAGAAATCTCGTTGTCCCCGGCAGGGCAAAGGCCAAGACGCCCTCCCCCGCTGTCATTCCGAGCCCCCTTTTGTCATTTCGAAGCGAAGCGAGAAATCTCGTTGTTCCCGGCAGGGCAAAGGCCATGAACCCACCCCCGCTGTCATTCCGCCCCCCCCGCTGTCATTTCGAAGCGCCAGCGAGAAATCTCATTGTCCCCGATAGGGCAAGAGCCAAGACGCCCTCCCCCGCTGTCATTTCGAAGCGAAGCGAGAAATCTCATCGTCCCCGGTAGGGCAAAGGCCAAGACACCCACCCCCGCCGTCATTCCGCCCCCCCCTTTGTCATTTCGAAGCAAAGCGAGAAATCTTGCTTTTCCCCGCCAGAAACCACTCCCTTGCACGAAAATCAAGGCTCATTGTGGCATAGATGGATGTCTTCGGACAAGATAAATCAGGAGGTTAGACGGAAGGAACTATTTTCAAGCAGGAACTTGAGTGGCCGGATATCATCCAACCACCCCACGAAGTGACATTTTATGTCACCATTGTACAAAATTCGTCACCGACACACAACCAGCACACACACTTTCTGCACTTGGATGAATCAAAAGAAACGCCTGAGAATCAATGAAAGCGGTGAGGTAACGATATGGTTTTCCGCAACGTGCTCGCAGAGAAATCATCAACAAAACAGTTCATCTTATTGAATTTACATTATTTATGAAATCAGAAGTAATATATACGATAACCCTGCCGTTGCTTTCACCAGTGAAAAGAACCATCCAGGACCACCTGCAAACTATATAAACCATGATAAATCAAATATAACTCAACAAAATGAATTGGTCCTTGGCTTTTGGCATCAACATTGCTATATACCCCCTGAGTTTGCAAGGAAGTTGGCTAACATCAGCAGTACCTTATAAATCCTTACAGGAGGAAAGAACATGACATTGAAGAAACTGAACCGGAACCAGAAAGGTTTCACCCTGATCGAGCTCATGATCGTTATCGCCATCATTGGTATTTTGGCTGCGATCGCCATCCCGAACTTTATTGCCTACAGGAATAAATCATATTGTTCGGCCGCGGAATCTGATGCGAATGCTATTGCAGCAGCAGTTGCCGATTATTTTGCAATTCCAGGTCATAAAAACACTCCGGTTATAGGCACTAGTGCCGGACAACTAGACGTCACATTGACTGATCAAAACACAGGTAAGCTTGGTACCGGAGATCCAAATCTTGGAATCACCATATCAGTAACCGATGGATCAGATCGTTGTCCAGATGACTATCAATTGGGAAATCAGAAGGTAACTATAGCTCCGTATAAAGACGGATGGCTTGGAACATCTAATATTTATCATAAGATTATGAGACAGTAAAAAAATATTTTAAAAAACTAATTTAGGGAGACATGCTCATTGAATGCTTTCCAATGAGCATGTCTCATTCACCGCAACGTGGAAAAATATCTGAATTTTTCAATTGATATTTCCAAAAAAAAATACAATTATATTTTATGCGTTGCTGATTATTTTTTGTTATTGCAATACATTTAACATTCCTTGGCACCTCGACGACCCGCCCAATATCACTGAAAATTACCCCCTCCTGATAAACAACCTCCTCCCCGAAACCCTCTGGTCCACTCTCTTCGCGAAACCTTTTGCTGAAGGGCAACTCTACCGCCCAATCGCCAATCTCTCGTTTGCCCTAAACTGGTATTTCGTCCAGGAAAACCCCTTCGGCTATCACCTCGTCAACCTGGTCATCCATATTCTGACCGCATTCTTTCTGCTGAAGACCAGCCTGTTACTGCTGCAACATTCCTTCTCCGAAAGACTCAGGACTGATCGAGACATTCTCTTTATTGCCGTCTTTAGTGCCATCCTCTGGGCCATCAACCCGATCCAGACCCAAGCGGTCACCTATATCGTCCAGCGCATGGCCTCGATGGCGGCGATGTTTTTTATTTTTGCCACGTACACCTACATTCGCGCCCGCCAGGCCGGTTCTTTCCGCCAGGGCTTGCCACACTATCTGCTGACACTCGTCTTCTTTCTCCTCGCCCTTGGCTGCAAAGAAAATGCCGTCACCCTGATCCCCAGCCTGTTGCTGGTTGAGGTATTTTTTCTCGCAAACACTACGGGCCAGCCAGCCAGACCATGGCGCTTGACGCTGATCCTTGCCAATATCTGCCTTCTGGCCGCCGCCCTGTATTATATTTTCGACCAGAATTACCTGGCGTCGCTCTTTACACCTATCGGCAGTCGGCCATTCTCCCTGATGGAACGGCTGCTGACCCAACCTTCGATCCTCCTGTTCTACCTGTCGCTACTGCTCTATCCATCGCCTGAACGGCTGTCGATCGACCACAGCTTTACCTTGTCCACCTCCCTGCTCCACCCATGGACGACCTTGCCGGCCATTGTTGCCGTGCTGGCAGTGATTGTTTTTGCCCTCTGGCAACGAAAAAAACTGCCGCTTCTCAGTTTTGCCATCCTCTTTTTCTTCGTCAATCATCTGGTGGAATCGACCATCATCCCGCTGGAGATGATCTTTGAGCACCGGAATTATCTGCCCTCGTTTTTCCTCTTTCTGCCGCTGGCGGCAGGGGCAGAAACCCTGCTCAACCGTTTCCGCCAATCCAGCCGCCTTTTGTACGGTGTCACCATCACCTCCCTGACACTCCTACTGATCATGATCGGCCTGGGCACGTACAGTCGCAATGCCGTCTGGGCAACCGAAGAAAGCCTGTGGGCCGATGCCTTGGCCAAGGCCCCCGATAACGCCAGACCCTTTGCCAAACTCGGCGAAATCTACGGCTGGCAGAAAGAGAAATCGCCGGAAAATCTGCAGACCGCGGTCGCCCTCCTGCACAAGGCGCTGGAAAGAGAAAGCCCGCGCACCTCGTTCAAACCGGCCATCGTCGGCAATATCGGCAAGGTGTACAGAAATTATGGCATGCTGGATGAGGCAGTCGTCTATTTCAACAAGTCGTTGGAGCTGAACCCCAATTTTATCAACTCCAGATTGGATCTTGCAGAAACCCTGGCGTTACAGAGGAAATTCGAGCAGGCTCTGAAAGAGATCAATGTGGTCATTGACAAGAATGACCAGCAGAGCCGGTTTTTTAACCTGAAAGGGATGATCCTATTGTGGATGGGACGGCCGGATGAGGCCGTGGCCGCCAACCAGTTGGCGCTGCACAAAACATTGGTCAACAAGCAGAGATACTTTTACAATATCGGAGTAGGACTGACCCGTGCCGGTCATTATGACCAGGGGATGTGGTTTCTCCGCCAGGCCCTGAAGGGCACCCCCGATGATCGGAAGATACTCTACAGTCTCACCGAAAACCGACTCCTGGCAGGTGATGCCGACTCCGCCAGGAAGTATTCCCGCCAGATTCTCGATCGGCACAGCATCACCGCCGTGCGTGCCGATCTGCAGCACCTTGCAACCGATTATACATCTGTCCCGATCGATATTGCGCTGATATCACCCATCATGATTGCAACGGCGAAAGAGACTGTTACCAATCTCGACAGGAAAACACCGCCCGAATGAATCGCACAGGCCGCATCTTTGCACCAAACTGGAACTCTCGGCCATGTGATGTTATATTTACAATACATTCTCTACTTAGTTCGCCCTCAGGGATATCTGGTGTAATGTAGCAGGTGAATCGGTGTGGCAATCAGATAAAAGACCACAGACAGGACCGACTTGTAATCACGACAGCAACAGGAGACACGCACATGGGATACTCCGATATCATTGCACATGAAGCTGAAACCCTGCCCGTTGACAAACAGGTTGAAATCTTGGATTTCATAGCTTTCCTGAAAACGAGGCGGGTACAAACCGAGATAGCGGCAGCCCCCACTCACCCCAAAACTGCCGGTGAAGTCGAAACCTTCTTCCGAAGCTTTGATGTGGACACAAGAGGGTATCGATTCAACCGAGATGACGCCAATGCCAGGTAAGAGCTTTATCGATACCAATATCATTATTTACGCGCTCGGTCAGACCTCCGCCAAGGCGCACCTCGCCGCCCCACTGTTTGTCGGATCACCATCCATCTCCACGCAAGTGCTTTCCGAAACCTCCAATGTCGCATCGAAACGACTGGCGCTTCCGGCGGTGGAAATCCGTAAGCTCATTACCACGTTGGCATCGATGTGTCGGGTTGAAATCATCTCGATGCTCACCATCCATATCGCCCTCGATATCCTGGAGCGATACGGTTTCTCGTGGTATGACAGCCTTATCGTCGCCACAGCACTGGAAGCCGGTTGCGATACCCTCTACTCGGAAGACATGCAGAACGGCCAGTTGATCGAAGGTCGCTTGCGAATCATCAACCCGTTTGTATGACGGCTAAAACGTCATTCTTCGTTGATGAGAGGGCTGGGAACCAGTTTATAGTAACGAAGCTCAGACCTCTTCCACGTCTACACTTTCCGCAATGAATCCAATAAGTCACCAGGGAAACGACAAGCCCATGCCATACCGCTATTATGCCATCCCGGTTTTCACCCTGCTGCTTCTCGGCCTCGCCGACACCGGCTACCTGATCTATTCGCACTACCGCAACTACACCGATATATCGTTCAGCAGTTTTTGCGCCCTGACCAAGGCGATCAATTGCGATACCGTCTCCCAGAGCCCCTGGTCGATTCTTTTCGGTCTCCCGCTGGCGATCTGGGGCCTTTTTTCCTACTTGCTCTACCTCATGATTTTTCTGGCTGCCTCGCGCCGGAGAAAAGGGGCGGAAACGCTGTGGCATCTCCTTTTCCTGCTGGGCCTGGTCTACACCATCACCTCGATCTGGTTCGGCTATGTGTCGGCGACGAAGGTCAAGGCTTACTGTCTTCTCTGCCTTGCCAGTTACGGCATCAGTTTTGCCCTGTGTTTCTATGCCTGGATCATCCGGTGCCGATTCTGCGGAGATTCCCTCTTGCGCGGAACCAAAAAAGGTATGGCCTACCTCTTCAGTTCCTGGTTCCTTACCGGAAGCATCCTGTGCCTTGTCGCCATCCTCCTCTTTCTCAAGGCAAATCTTCCCCGCTACTGGGAGTACACCCTTCCACCGCCATCGACGACGGTCGCCCATGGCCTGACCGCAGAGGGGAACCCCTGGATCGGCGCAGAGGATGGGGAGATAACCATTCATGAATATGCCGACTACCAATGCTTCCAGTGCAGCAAAATGCATCTTCTCCTCCGCCGCCTGATCGCCGAACACCCCGGCAAGATCAAACTGATCCACCATCACTACCCGATGGACCATGAATTCAACACCATTGTTGTCCCCGAACCTTTTCATGTGGGTTCGGGGAAAATGTCGATGATCGCGATTTATGCCGCGTCGAAGGGGAAGTTCTGGGAAATGAACGATGCGCTGTATCAGATGGGGCGGGACAAACAACCGTTCAACACCCGGACGCTGGCAGAAAAAACCGGATTTTCCGGCGGCGAGTTGGCTGCCGCTACCAGACATCCACAGATCCGGGAGTTTCTGGCGTACGATATCCGCCAGGGAATGAAACTCGGGATTACCGGCACCCCGAGCTATGTGGTCGACGGCAAGGTGTATGCAGGCTCGATCCCCAGTGAAATTTTACGGAAGATCATGCAATGAACCCGACAGATTCGGGAAAAAGTTCATCGGGCGTTACCGATAAATACATCATCTGGGGACTGATCGCCATCCTGGCACTGCTGGTGGCGGCAACGGTGTTCCTCGCCTCTGTGCCGCCCGTCGATCGAGACGCCCTGACCCACCACCTGTTCGTCCCCAAACTCTGGCTCCAGCATGGCGGCATCTACGAGATCCCGGAGATCCCGTTCTCGTATTACCCGATGAATCTCGACCTGCTGTATACGATCCCGCTCTATTTCGGCAACGATATCGTTCCCAAATATATCCACTACCTTTTTGCCCTGCTGACGGCATGGCTCATCCACCGCTATCTCAATAAACGTCTCGGGTCCGCTTACGGGCTTCTCGGGGCGATCTTCTTTCTCTCGATCCCGATCATCGTCAAACTGTCCATCACCGTCTACGTCGATCTCGGCCTGGTGTTCTTTACCACCGCATCCTTGCTCCTAATGCTGCACTGGGCGGAAAAAGGTTTTCGATTACGCTATCTCCTTCTTGCCGGCCTGTGCTGCGGCCTTGCCGCCGGGACAAAATACAACGGCCTGATCTCCATCTTTGTCCTCACCCTCTTTGTCCCCATTATCTTCCAACGGAGTACCGGAAAAGATCGACAAAGCAACGGCAGGGCGCTGCTTTACGGATTGGTTTTTGCGGTAGCTACTTTCGTTGCCTTTTCTCCATGGCTGATCAGAAATTATGTCTGGACCGGCAACCCCATCTATCCGCTACACAATTCGCTTTTCCAGAAAGACCAAAAGCCGACAGTGGCAGATAGCCAATCGACCGCAGGTGAGGCACCAAACACCTTACAGCAGCTAACCGGTGAAGGAAGCGGCGCGTTTCCCTCGAGAAAAATTCTCTACCATGAGACATGGTGGCAGGCACTTTTGCTTCCGGTGCGGTTTTTCATCGAAGGCCAGGATGACAACCCGCGATTTTTTGACGGCAAACTGACCCCGTTTCTACTTGTCCTGTCGATCTTGGCCTTTATGTTCAGACCGTCATCACCGCAGGAAGGCCTCGAGAAAAAAATCCTGCTTTCCTTCGCCCTGCTCTACTTTTTCCTCACCTTCTTCCAGCAAGCGTTGCGCATACGCTATATCGTCCCGATTGTCCCACCCCTGGTTATTCTGTCAATGTATGGGTTGCGGGGATTGAAAGATGTACTCGGCAGGCGGACAGGAGGGAAGAACGTAAAGACACCAACTGCGGCGGTGATAGTGACCGGCATCTCATGCCTGATGTTGGGGTACAACATGCATTACCTCCTCAAGCAGTTCGCTACAGTCGCACCGCTTTCTTACTTGCGGGGAGAAATTACCAGGGAACAATATATCACCGCCTATCGGCCTGAATATCCGGCCATCCAGTATGCCAATTCGTTGCTTCCGCCCGATGCCAAGGTACTCTGCATCTACTTGGGAAACAGAGGATATTACATGAATTTCCAACCTGTTTTCGAGCAGCCGTATGATTCATCCGGCATATTCTCAACTTTTCTCAGACTGAATGATCAAAAAAAGGACATATTGAAATTAATATCAAAAAAAGGCATAACTCACATACTGTTGCGCGATGATTTAACCGGTACGTGGTTTAATCTATTGACACCGCAGCAAAAAACATTCATTTCCCCCATTTTTCAAAATTTAACACAACCGATGTTCAAACTAAAAGGGCACACACTCTTTCGGATCTGATACAAAAACAATTAATTACGATAGAAATAATCGTTCTCGCTATATCGTGTTTAACCAGTCTAACCCCTCGGGATTAACGACACTGCCTGTGAAGCGTATAAAACTTCTGGTATTAGCCTCGACCTATCCACGTTGGGAATGTGATCCTGAACCAGGCTTTGTCCATGAATTGTCAAAACGACTGGCAGATGTATTTGATGTCACAGTTCTTTGCCCACATGCCCCAGGAGCATTAAAAAAAGAATCGTTTGATGGAGTGCAGATATTGCGTTATCACTATGCCCCTCAGTTACTGGAAACACTCGTTAACCATGGCGGCATTACAACCAATCTCCGAAAAAATCCTTGGAAATGGTTACTCTTGCCAGGTTTTCTTTTGGCTCAATTCTGGGAAACCAGGAAACTGATTCGCAGGTTCCGACCAGACATAATTCATGCGCATTGGTTGATACCTCAAGGTCTGATCGCAGCACTGTTAAGTCTGCTCGATAATCGAACCCCTCCCTTTCTGGTCACCTCACATGGCGCTGATTTATTCGCACTTCATGCATTTCCTTTCCAGATTTTAAAACGCTTTGTGGTCCGTCGGGCCGCCGCTCTTACCGTGGTCAGTCAGGCTATGAGCAAGGAACTCCTTCGGTTGGGAGTCGATGAAAAAAAAATCCAGGTGCAACCAATGGGAGTCGATCTGCACAAACGATTTATACCTGATCCTTTGGCATTTCGCTCCAATGACGAAATTTTATTTGTCGGACGACTGGTTGAAAAGAAAGGTTTGACTTATCTGCTGGACGCTATGCCGGAAATCCTTTCTGCCCATCCCTCAACATATCTCAATATCGCTGGATTTGGACCTGAAGAAACGACATTGAAAAATCAGGTTCAAAAATTGAACCTCCAGGACAAGGTCTGCTTTCTCGGTGCTGTCGGACAAGCACAACTGCCGGCTCTTTATCGACGGGCTGCGGTACTGGTCGCTCCTTTTGTCCCCGCGCAAAGCGGTGATGTCGAGGGGTTGGGCTTGGTAGTTGTTGAGGCCCTAGGATGCTGTTGCCCTGTTGTCGTAGGCGATGTGCCAGCAGTTCACGACCTGCTCTCTCCTGATTCTGGATGGGTTGTTGCTGCTCGGGATAAGAAACAACTTGCATCAGCAGTTCTATCGGTATTAAACAACCACCAACTTGCAAAGGTAAAGACTGAGCAAATCAGAAAACAAATAAGTGAAAAATTTTCCTGGCATAACGTTTCTGCACAATATGCCGGAATGATCAAATCGCTATTGTCAGCCAAGGCTATCAATTCAGCAAAATGAACGATCTTATGGATCAATCAACAACTCGTCATTCGCATGCTGATAAAAACATTGTTACTCGTAAGCTTAAAGCGAAGAAAATTGAACGATTGATTGGTTTTGACGAGATTGGCATTATTCGCGGCCGATTGTTGGATGTAGGAACAGGAAGTGATGGAATCTCACACTATTTTGCGCATCACAACTATCTGCAGTTTGAAGTTCATACTGTCGATGTTTGTGATAATCTCAAACTCCATGACGGTTTTAATTTTCACCTGGTTCAAGATTGTGTCCTACCATTTTCCGATGCCAGCTTCGATATTGTTATAAGCAATCATGTCATAGAGCATGTCGGTGATAAGATCGAACAAATTCACCACCTATCTGAATTACGTCGTGTTTTGAAACCGAATGGAGTTGTTTACCTTGCCACTCCAAATCGTTGGATGTTGAAAGAACCTCATTATCAACTCTTACTACTGAGTTGGCTTCCTCCAAATATACGCTCAAGCTATTTACGATGGCGACGCGGGATTAAACATTATGACTGCACACCTCTATCCCTTCAAGAACTGCAACGTATGATTTCACTGTCAGGTTTTGATTTTGAAAACAAAGGCGTTCAAGCACTACGTTTAACCCTGGAATTAGAATACTCGAAAGATTCGGCGCTTAATTGTCTGTTTGCAGCAGTACCTGATAATATCCTTTATAAAATGCGCGGATTAATCCCAACCCACATATTCCTGATGAAACCCAAAATGGTTTCTAAGGTTTAATGACGATACCGCAAGAAATCATGTTATCGTCAAATGATAGAATTGGCGTCTGGTTCCCGACAATCCGGACTTCTACAGGATCTGATGTTTTCACGGTACGCCTTTCCGAGGCCCTCGCTGAGAGGGGAATCCGAACTCAGATTACATGGCTCCCGCACCATGCCGAATATCTTCCTTGGATTGTGCCGATCCCTAATCCACCAGAATGGGCAACAGTAGTTCACATAAACTCATGGATGCCGGAGCGATTTATTCCCAGTCATATGCCATTGGTCGTGACCATTCACCATTGCATCCATGACCCAGCCTTAAATACATTCAAAAGCTCCGCGCAAAGACTTTACCACAAATTTTGGGTATGGAGATGCGAGTCAACGGCAATCCACCGTGCCGATGTTCTAACAACTGTAAGCCATTACACAAGTCGAATGGCAGAGTTTACTTTTTCCTGTCCAAAAATTCTCCCGATTTATAATTGGGTTGATCCAAACGTTTTCTCTCCTCGTGAATCAAAGCATCCTCATTCTCCATTCCGTCTTTTGTTCGTCGGGAGCATGAATACAAGGAAAGGATCTGATTTGTTAGACCAGATTATGATATCGCTTGGTTCCGATTACGAACTCAGGTGCGTCTGTGACCGGAAAGCACTCCCCCACCGGCTTGCTCATATCCCCAATGTCATCGCTTTAGGGCGTATGGACACCGTACAAGAACTTGCCGACACGTATCGAACAAGCGATGCCCTTCTGTTTCCGTCAAGGCTGGAGGGTTTTGGGCTTGTAGCTTTAGAAGCACAATCTTGCGGTATTCCGGTGATTGCCACCAACGGGTCATCCTTGCCTGAGGTCGTGCAAAATGGCGTAACCGGCCTGCTTTGTCCGCAAGATGACGTTGAGGCTTTCGCAAACGCGGCTCGAAAGTTAAGCAACAATATTAACTTATGGCGTTCAATGTGCCAGGCTGCTAGTCTGCAGGTTCAATCTAAGTTCAACGAAGACGAATCAATAAATACATATATGCAGATATATCGAAACCTGAGTGTTTAAGCGGAATATGCTGCATATCCTCCGCAACATGATTAACGCCGATCACCGCCGACAGATACGTGCTTTATTTTCCTGGCAGCCAGGTAAACTCGCCAGAGGCACCTTGGTGATGACATTAGGCATTGGACTTCGAACGGTAGGGCAAGCAGCTGTTTTTATAATTGTAGCCCGGATCCTTGGCGTTGAAGCTTACGGAGCTTACACCGCTGTTCTGGCTCTGGCAGGAACGCTAGGTTGCTTCGGAGGGCTCGGCATTCAAACCATAATGCTCCGTGATGTTTCCCGCGCCCCGGCCTGTTTCGCTTCGGCATGGGGACATACCCTGGCGGTTATATGCATTAGTTCGCCTGTATTGATAGGATTGTACCTGTTGACTACCTGGGCGATCCTGCCTTCCGGCATATCCTGGGGTGTGGTTACCTGTATCGGGTTGGCCGAAATCGTTTTTACACCAATGGCTCTGGCTGGGGTCAACGCCTATCAAGGCCACGAAGAAATGGGGGATGCGGCATGGCTAGTGCTGACTCCAGTTCTCTCCAAGTTGGCAGGCGCCTCGGCACTGATTGCAATCATAAGACTGTTACCACAAACCCCTCCTTTAGAATCGTGGGCAGTGCTTTACATTTTGACATCCATTCTCGCCGCTTTTTATTCGATTTACCGGGTAAATCACGATCTAGGTTTGCCCCGATGGCCTGATTTAAAAAAGATTTTCATCGGCTTGCGCGAAGGCTTAATCTTTGCCTTTGGGGGTGCTGCACTCAAACTTTACGCCGATATTGATAAAACCATGCTCGCACGCCTTGCCAACCTAGAGGCTGCGGGCCTTTATTCTGCCGCATACAGGGTAATGGAGATGGCTTCCATCCCCATCATTGCCCTCCTTACCACCAGTCTGCCACGTTTTTTTCGAAGCAGTGGACAGGATGAGCAAACAACTTCTCTTATCCCATGGAAACTGCTACCAGCACCAATTTGCTATACTGTTTTTGTTGGTCTATTTCTCTATTTTACTGCGGAGTTGTTGCCTGTCGTTCTTGGAAATAGTTTTGAATCAGCCGTTTCCGCCATTCAATGGCTTGCCTGGCTGCCACTTGTTTCTTTACCTCGCCTTTTTCTACAAACCAAACTCATCACAGGAAATCTTCAGCGCGCAGTAGTCGTAATCCTATTCTCCGGATCAGTTTTTAATATTATGCTCAATTTTCTCTTGATTCCATCGATGAACTGGCGGGGGGCGATTATTTCGACCTACGCCGCCGAAATGGCGATGGCCTTGTTTTTGCTTTATCTTGCTCAAAGACGCTAGAATTACAAATAATTACAAAGAATATCTTAACAAACACTACCTACACTCACTTCAATTAAAATCGATATTATGACCCAAAATGATTGGCCCAAAGACGGGCTCGAAACCCTTGGTTGTTGTCCTGTTTGCGGAGAAACAAGTCGCGATCTTCTTTATGATAATCTCACGGACCGCCTTTTCGGCGCACCAGGGCGATGGACTATGTATCGCTGTAGAGGATGTCAAAGTGGTTATCTTGATCCACGGCCTAATGAAAAAACAATTTCTCTGGCGTATGAAAATTACATTACTCACGAACCGGAAAAGCTTACAAATATAAATAACGCTAACATGATTAAGCGCATACGAGTCATAATGCGCAATAGCTACCTGAATCATAAATACGGTTACCGTTTTGAACCATCTGCGTTTTGGGGGAATATTGCCATGTATATGCTTCCGCCTCCACTGCGTTATGAATGGGATCATTACGCAAGACATCTGCCCGCCCCATTAGCAGATAGAAACAAACTCTTGGATGTCGGATGCGGTAATGGTTCATTTCTAATCCGAGCGAGACAACTCGGTTGGCAAGCCCAAGGCCTAGAGTTCGATATGCAAGCAGCCTCATTGGCAAGTTCACAAGGAATTGATGTATGGGTTGGTGATTATAGGAACGACCCATTTGGGAAAAACTCATTCGACGTTATCACATGCCACCAAGTTATCGAACATGTTCACGATGTCCATGCATTCATAGCACAATTGGCATCTTGGCTAAAACCTGACGGCCGTCTTTGGTTAGGAACCCCGAATATCAACAGTATGTCTAGAAAATTTTTTGGGATACATTGGATAGGCTTGCATCCGCCTCAACATCTCACAATATTATCGCCAAAAGCCTTATTGAGACTTATGAGCGACTACGGCCTGACCGGCAGTCTTCTGAGTAGAGGCTATTATGAAACGCACATAGTCTCTGAATCAGATACGTTGCGGCATGGATATGTTGGGCAAAAAAATATCGCAATCCATAAAAACTTAATGCGTCATCCGCTTCGTAATTTTCTGTTTGAACTCTGGTCTTGGATGTACCCAAGACAAAGCAGTGATTTGGTAGTGATCGCTAATAAAACAAAATGACAAATATAATCCAAAGCAACGTTAGTGTAGTTGTTCTTTGTTATGGCGACAGGCTAGAATGTTTAATCAAGACACTTGATTCCATTGAAAACAATAACCCTGGACGAATCATTCTCGTCGGCAATGCTGTTTCTTTAAGGGTCAGAGATGAGATTGAACGTCGAACTGCAACCTTCAACGGTAAATATTCAATTGTATTCTCAACAATAAATGTAGGATCAGCCGGGGGATATGCAATCGGTATTGAATCAGCTCTCAATTTTACTGAATGCGATCTTCTATGGCTTCTCGATGATGACAATTGCCCAAATGAAGAAACGCTGGACACATTATTAGAATGTTGGCATAACAATTCCTCCGATCCAAACACAGCAGTCGCCACACGCAGAAAGACACTTCTAGAACACGAAGACCCTCTCGATGGTTGGGTTGGAGGATTGCCGATAAACGGAACTTGTATTGGTTTTCATATACTCAACCTAATTTCATTAAGGATAATTAAAGATAACAATTCGCCAACATGTCTACCATGGTCTGTCTATGGGGGTCTTTTGATACCAACTTTGCTTGTCAGACAGATCGGATTGCCAAGATCAGATTTTTTTCTTTATGGAGATGATCTCGAATGGACCAGAAGGATTATAATTAGTGGCGGTCGGATCATCCCCTGTCCTGATGCAGAAATTGTCGATCTTTTTCCCAGTTGGAATATGACAGGAAGTAAAGGGTCTAATCTTCGCCGACGCATAAGTGATCTGGAAGCATTTAGAGTTTATTATGAGGTGCGAAACCGGACATGGATCGCACGCCATTATTTTCCAGGGAACCGCATCGTCTATTTTTTAAATCGATCTGCGTATTTATTAACATCTTGGATAGTCGCTATTCGATATAACCGTTTTAAACGTTTTTGTTTGATAAAACGTGCCATCCTTGACGGAGAAATGGATCAATTAGGAAAAATGCCAGAGAATTATTTCTATGGAAAATAAGAAAAACATTGAAGCAATCATCCTTAATTATCGCCGTGGAGAATTAACCGCACGCTGCATAGAAAGCTTGGTTGATCAAGTTACACGAATATGGGTCGTCGATAATTCGCAAGACGAAAACCAAAGCAAGGTACTTGCTGAAAATATAGCCACCCTCCCTGCTGTACAACAAGGATTTAATGTGGAAATTCTTAATTCAGGGGAAAATCTAGGATTTGCCAAAGGCGTACAGGTTGGGATAGATCATGCTTTATCAAACGACGAACATAAGTTGATACTTCTCATAAACAATGATGCGATAGCCAGCGCCGGAATGGTTGATCAAATGGTCTCAGAAATGAACAAGTATGGGAAAGCATCATTAATCGCACCCCGTGAAACAACTGAAGGTGCAATGCCATCGATGCTCTGGTATCACCGTTTATTCGCCTTACTACTCACTCGACCTATTCCAGGTTCATTTCCATATTTGACGGGTGCTTGTCTTTTAGTGCCAACAACTTTAGTACAACCATTCCTTTTTGATCCCGATTTCTTCATGTATGGAGAAGATGTAGAGTTATCCTGGAGACTAGCTCAATCTGGGGTAGCGCTGTTGAATTCCGACGTTAAATATGAACATGCAGGTAACGCCACATCTCGTCACGGGAGCCTATTCTATGAATATCACGTAGCCAGGGGTCATATACTGTTGGCGCACAAATTGGCTAGAGGACCTTTGGATCGGGTTATACTGCTTTTAGGACGAGCGATCAGCCTGCCATTGCGGGCTTTAACTCGCTCCATCCGATACAGAAAATTAACTCCATTGAATGCATTGATTCTTGCATTAATGAGAAAACAACCACCTCATCCTATTGCATAACGTCTCATCCTGATTTAGAAAAAAACCATCTTCAGAAGAAATAGCATACTGCTTCAATTCATCTAACATTTCCCATAGTGATTTTAGAGTTTAACCTTTAAACCACTTTTCACTCTTACTCCACCCTGTCATACCGCATCTGGCTGATCTGTTCCGCCACCAACCCAATCATGAAAATGATGATCGAACTGTTAAACAGCATAGCCGACATATTGGTAAATCTTCCCATCGTCACAAACGTATATAAATAGTAAGCGAGTGCAAATGCAAAAAAAGCGGCACTTATCGGCAGAAACACCCGTAGCGGCGAGAACAGGGTCGCGATCTTGGTGATGATGAGGAAAAACCGGGTGCCATCCTGGAACAGTTTTATTTTACTCTTGCCGATGCGGTATTTCGTTTCGATCGGCACGTATTTGACGCTGCGACCGCTGCGCAGGTAGGCCATCGTCAGGGTGGACGGGTAGGAAAAGGTGTTGGGCAGCAGGTAGATGAACTGCCGGGCCGTGGACAGCCGGACCAGCCTGAATCCCGAGGTCAGGTCCTCCACCTTGAATTTGGTCACATAGGAGGCGAACCAGTTGTAGACGGTGTTGGCGATATCGCGGTGCATCGCCGTCTCGGAGTTGCTGCTCCGCGCCCCCACTACCATGTCGAAGGTGTCTTTGTGGTCGAGGAGGCGGGCGATATCCTCCGGGGCGTGCTGGCCATCGGCATCCATCATCACCACCCATTCGCCCTGGGCCGCCCGCAAGCCTGACTTGATCGCCGCCCCGTTGCCGATATTGTAGGGATGGGGCCAGACATTGGCGCCGGCCTCCATTGCCTTCTGCAGGGTGGTGTCGGTCGAGCCGTCGTCGACTACCAGGATCTCGAAATTTGGGTATAGTTCCCGTATCCGGCGGACGGTGGTGCCGATGCTGAGTTCTTCGTTGTATGCAGGTAGCAGGATGGTGACTGGGACTTTCTTTTTCTTCTCGTCCACTCTTTTTTCCCTCTCCTTACAGGATTTTCTTTACTGCGTTTTGTTCCCGGTTGGCGTGCTCCGGGAAATGTATCCGAGATTGTGGTCTTATACAACTTTTGTAACGATTCACGAAGGATAAACATATTGGGGAGGCTTTTGCAAAATTTATGTTGGGGTGTTGTTTGATTTCGGTGGTTGAGATGGAATTTGAGGTGGGAAAAGCAAGATTTCTCGCTTCGCTTCGAAATGACAGTGGGGGCGGGAGTGTGGGCTTGGCCCTATCGGGAATGATGAGATTTCTCGCTTCGCTCGGAATGACAGCGGGGGTGGGAGTATGGGTTTGGCCCTAACGGGAACAGCAAGAGTTTCTGTCCATCAGGGTGTAGGTGTCGATGACTCCGTCTCTGGAGCCCATGCCGAATAGTCCAGATTCCATAAAGAATCTATGGGCATCGCGAAGAGATTGTTACCAAAAGAGACGATATCATTGCCTCCGTAAAGAACAACACCTTTGCTGAAACTATTTCCCGAAGCCTCCGCAAGAGATTGTAGCCCGCGAAAATCCTGCCCGCCAACGCTTTTGGCCGATTTTATCTCAATTCCTACTATCCGGCCGGCGGTATCTTCCAAAACCACATCCACCTCCTGGCCTGTCTGCGTCCGGTAATGGAGCATGGCCGGTTTAATATCGCTCCAGGAAATCTGTTTTTTAAGCTCTGTTATGACAAAATTTTCAATAACCGCGCCGCATAATGGCGTATTTTCAAGCCGTGCAGCATCAACAGCAAGGAGTGTCGCCATTAGCCCGGTATCATTCATCACCAATTTGGCAGTCTTGACGAGCCTTTTCCCAAGGTTTGAATACCAGGCAGGGAGGTGATCAATCAGAAATATCGTCTCAAAAAGCGCCATGTATCGCTTCAAGGTACTTTGGGGGAGGCCTGTTGTTCGGGAAAGTTCCGAATAATTGAGTAGCGATGGGGATCTGGTGGCAAGCATGGAAAGGAGGCGGGGCATTGCAGTAAGACCATCAATATTGGCTATATCACGCACATCACGCTGCAAAATAGTGGTGATATACGAACCGAACCAGGCGCGACGCCTTGATTCGGAACCTCTTGCAGCAGCCTCCGGGTATCCTCCCCTAATTGCTCTTTCTAGAACGGTTTTTCCAGTGTCAACAGTTGTTGTGGCCTTGGGAGAGAAATTTTCAGAGAATAGAATTTCAATGAATCGCTCCTTGGTCCCGGCAAACTCGCCTTGAGAGAGGGGCCATAATGTGAAAATTTCCATTCTACCTGCCAATGACTCGGAAAGACGTGGCAGGAGAAGTACATTTGCAGAACCGGTAAGCAGATAGCGACCTGGCTTGCGATTTCGATCCACATCTGCCTTGATAGCTAAAAAAAGATCTGGAGCACGTTGAATCTCATCAATTACCGTTGACCCACCCAGGCCTGAAATGAATCCTACAGGATCGTGTTTTGCCGCAGCAAGGACAGTGGCATCATCCAGAGTGACATATCGTTCGATATGACTTTCGCTTATCAAGGATTCGGCCAATGTGCTCTTGCCGGTCTGCCGTGCTCCGTTGAGCATGACGACAGGGGTGTCGGCAAGAGCTTCAATAATTTTCAGGGTGATATTTCTTGGGAACATGGTTGGATATTAACCATCTGGTGGTTGAAAATCAACCACTCATACATGCTGCTACGAACTTAGGCAGTGAAATGAACTGGCGGGCCGTCGACAGCCGGACCAGCCTGAAACCCGAGGTCAGGTCCTCCGCCTTGAATTTTGTCACGTAGGAGGCGAACCAGTTGTAGACGGTGTTGGCGATATCGCGGTGCATCGCCGTCTCGGAGGTGCTGCTCCGCGCCCCCACCACCATGTCGAACCTGTCCTTCTGCTCGAGGAGGCGGGCGATATCCTCCGGGGCGTGCTGGCCATCGGCATCCATCATCACCACCCATTCGCCCTGGGCCGCCCGCAATCCCGACTTGATCGCCGCCCCGTTGCCGATATTGTAGGGATGGGGCCAGACATTGGCGCCGGCCTCCATCGCCTTCTGCAGGGTGGTGTCGGTCGAGCCGTCGTCGACTACCAGGATCTCGAAATCCGGGTACAGTTCCCGGATCCGGCGGATGGTAGCGCCGATGCTTGGTTCCTCGTTGTCCTATCGGGAAGGGTGAGAATTCTCGCTGCGCTCGGAATGACTGCGGGGGTGGGAGCGTGGACTTGGCCCTAACGGGAATTATAAGATTTCTCGCTTCGCTTCGAAATGACAAAGGAAAAAACGAAATGACAGCAGGAAAGCTCGAAATCACAGAAAAAAAATGACTGAGGGGGCAATATCATGGCCTTCACCCTACCGGGAATTATCTCTCAATTTTCAAAACGGAACATCATCTCCGGTTATGGGCGCCGGCAAAGGGTAAAGGGAATTTGACAATCGTTAACTTATTTGTTAACGTATGCGCATGGGATACGAGATCGAATATTATAGCGAAAAGGTACAGGAAGAAATAGCCAAGATGCCGAAAACCTTGGTTGCCCGCTACCTCAGACTTGCCGAGCGAATGATGGTCTTCGGTCCTGACTTGGGAATGCCACACAGCCGAGCCATGAAAGGCGGCTTGTTTGAACTGCGCCTTATGGGCGCAGAGGGAATAGCAAGAGTTTTTTACTGTACAGCAGCGGGACATCGCGTTGTCATATTGCATAGTTTTGTCAAAAAGACCAACCGAACGCCGAGTGCGGAACTTGCCGTCGCCGAGCGTCGAATGAAAGAGGTGTGCCATGTTAAGCCATGAAGATTTTAAGAAAAAACTCCTTTCCGATCCGGAAGTAAAAAAAGAGTATGATCAACTTGAGCCGGAATTTTTGCTGCTTGATGAACTTCTCCGCGCTCGCGAGGCCTCCGGCTTGTCACAGGCCGAGATTGCCCGACGCATGGGAACCAAGCCACCGGCGTTGTCGCGCATGCTCTCCGGGGTGTCGAGTGCCAAACACTCTCCATCCATTGCCACGCTACGGAAATACGCCGAGGCCTGTGGTATGAAGCTGCAGGTCCACATTTCGAAATGATTGGCGGCGGGGTCAATGCCTTTTCCGAATACGAGCGCGGCGTCAGGCAACCGGCCAAATCGACCGTCCTGCTGTTGAAGTTGCTCGACCAGCATCCCGACCTCCTCCCGGAGGTGCTGGCGGCGGGCAGGACGAAAAAAATCCACCGTTCGGCGAGACAGCGCAAAACACGGCCGGCCGGAGAATGATTTCGACT